>CAVYIZ010000079.1:0-74163 GCA_963768555.1 uncultured Alphaproteobacteria bacterium | reverse complement strand
GACCATCCTTGCCTACGAGATGAACTATCTGCGCCGCTGACCGTCGCGCACGGCGCGCCGCTGCGCCTCAGGGTCGAGCGCCAGCTCGGCTACAAGATGGCCAAATACGTCATGCGGGATCGAGGCGATCGACAGTTTTGCCGGGCTCGGCGGCGGGCGCGGCGGCTACTGGGAGGATCGCGGCTACCAGTGAGTTTGCGGGAATATAACCGCCGAAAGTCATCCGCTCCCCGCGCAACCGCCGATCACCTGGTGTCATAGACTGTGATGACGGCGCGTTTTATATGAGCTTCGTGACGTTGCTCTGAATTGGAATTGGCTGAACCGGCGTCGAGCAATTAAAGGCGCGTTGAATTTGTTGATGGGGAGAAGATGTTGCCGAACTGAAACACAATTCCCCGATCATCGGGGATGTCGAATGAAAATCGAGAGACGACCTGACGGCGCGTCCGGACCCTACGTTTCACGCATCTGCGAAGCTGGCGATGCAGGCCCCGCAGGAAAAGCTCGCCTATACGGCGATGCTAAGAGTCCGGACTTCTCTCGAGCCGACGCGCTTGCGGTCGTCGACGTCGATCCCGGCTCGACTTCCTTCGGCGAAATCGTTCACACGGTGGTCATGCCCAACAGAGGCGACGAGTTTCACCATTTCGGCTGGAACGCCTGCTCGTCGGCGCTGTCTCCGCTGGCCGGCCATGCTTTCCTGGAGCGGCGCTACTTGATCATTCCGGGCATCCGATCCTCGCAAATCTACGTGATCGACACCAAGCCCGATCCGAAGGCGGCGACAATTGGCGAGACTATCGAGCCGGAGGAAGTCTTCGCCGCTGGCTATTCGCGGCCTCACACCATCCATTGCGGTCCGGAGGGCATTTATGTTTCGACGCTCGGGGGCGGAGGCGCCGACGGCACGAACGGCCCTCCCGGCATCTTCATCATGGACTGCGAAACGTTCGAGGTGATCGGCCGTTACGAATTGGACCGGGGCTGGCAGGACAAGCACTACGACTTCTGGTGGAACCTGCCGCGCGACTACATGGTCTCGAGCAAATGGGGCCTGCCGCCGCGGTTCCAGAACAGCCTGCGTGCCGGAAGACCTGCTGTCCAACAAGTATGGACACAGGCTGCATTTCTGGAACTTGCGCGAGGACAGGAACGTGCAGACCATCGACCTCGACGCCAATCATCAGATGGCGCTCGAGGTCCGTCCCGCCCATGATCCGATCAAGGAATACGGCTTCGTCGGGGTGGTCGTCGACACGACAAATCTCGAAGCCTCGATCTGGACCTGGTGGCGCGAGGGCGGCGCGTTCCATTGCCGGAAAACCGCGACCATTCCGCCCGAAACGGCCGCGGAGGACAAGCTGCCGCCGCTATTGCAGGGCTTTGAGGCCGTGCCGCCTCTCCTGTCGGACATCGACCTGTCGCTCGACGACCGCTTCCTCTATGCGTCCTGCTGGGGCGCGGGCGAAATGCGCCAGTACGATACGTCAGACCCGATGGCGCCGAGGACTGCCGGCTCCGTCCATATCGGAGGATCGCGCAAGACGCCGCACCCGGGCGGCGGCGACTATCGCGGCAGTCCGCCAATAGTAGAGATCAGTCGTGACGGCAAACGTGTCTACTGGACCAACTCGCTGTACTCGACATGGGACGACCAGTCCTATCCAGACGGCGTTCCTGCCGCGATGGTGAAAGCCGACGTCGGCGACAACGGCGGCATTGCGCTGGACAAGACTTTCTATGTTGAGTTCGCGAAAGGGTACCGGTCCCACCAGATTCGTCTCGACGGCGGCGACTGCTCAAGGGATTCTTTCTGCTATCCGTCTGTGTAAGTGTGCCGGCTGTTGACTGGATTGAAACCGGCCTTTGGCTGGCGGTAGTCGTCAGCGGCGTCTATCACGGGCTCAATCCCGGGATGGGCTGGCCGCTGGCGGTTTTCGCCGGATTGATGGGGAGGGGGCGACGCGACCTTATCGCCTCGCTCGGTCCGCTCGGCGCCGGGCACTTCATCGCGATGGCCGGCATCCTCGCGCCTTTTGCCGCTATGGCGGCCCTTGTCGCCTGGCAGGACGAACCGCATCGGCGGCGGGGCTGCTGGTTATTGCGGGGGGTGTCTACCTGTTGATCAACCGCCGCGCATCCGCGTTTTCTGGCCCGGATCAGGCCGACCCAACTGGCGCTGTGGTCGTTCGCCGTCGCGACGGCCCATGGGGCGGGCTTGATGTTTTACCCATCTATCTGGCATCTGCGGTGCGCGAGACAGGACAGCGGCCATGAGGCGGCGGCCGCGCTCATGCGCGGGAACCTCTGGACCGCGATCGCCGTCTCGATTGTCCATGCCGCGGCGATGGTCGTTACCGGGGGAGTCGTCGCCTTCGCCGTGCACGAATGGCTGGGATTGAGCTTCATCTCGAAGAGCTGGTTCAATCTCGACGCCGTGTGGGCGCTGAGCCTCATCCTCGTCGGCGGCATCGGCGTGGCGAGCGCCGGTTTGTAAATCGCGGTCAACCCCCAGTTGAGGCGCTCAGATCTCGGGGCTACCTGCATCGCGCCTGCTTCGCCTTCGCCGCCGCCAGAAAGGCGCGAGCGGAAATCGGGCAGCGGCTCGCCGCGGGTCACAAAGATGTCGCGCAGCAGGAAGTGGCCGGTCAGCGCGGAAGCCGTCGGCGACCTCCTCGGCGCTCGGCGGCGCCTCGAGCCCCGCGCCCTCGCGCAGGAAAGCGGGCAGCGGCAGGAGGCGGTCGCGCCATCACGCCTGGTTGCGCCGATGGGGTCGATCAGATAACCCTTTCGCGCGCTGCGCGCGTTGACCAGACCGACATCGGGGCCCTGCGTCGCGTTCGGTCTCGCCCTCCCACGCAGAAAGGTTCTCTCATGCAGTCGCGCTGGTCAGAAGCGGAGGCCGCGGCGGCGGTCGAAAAATACATTTCCGCCGGGATCAACAAGGACGTCGCCATCCGCGTCTACTCGACGCGTCTTCTCGGGCAGGATCCCACCCTGGTACTGCACGGCGGCGGCAACACTTCCGTCAAGACCCGCGTCGCGGACGCGGACGGCAGCGTTGTCGACGTTCTTTGCGTCAAGGGCAGCGGCTGGGACATGGGGACCATCGAGCCGGGCGGCTTGCCGGCCGTGCGGTTGCAGCCGCTGCAGGCGCTGGTGAAATTCGAAAAGCTCTCGGACGACGACATGGTCAAGCTGGAGCGGCGAATTCTCATGGACCCTTCCGCGCCCAACCCGTCGGTCGAGGCGATCCTGCACGCCAACCTGCCTTTCAAGCACGTCGATCACACCCACGCCAACGCCATCGTTTCGCTGACCAACCAGCCGCACGGCGAGGCGCTGATCCGCGAAGTGTTCCCCGACGCGATCTTCGTGCCCTACGTGATGCCGGGTTTCCTTCTCGCCAAGGCGGTCGACGCGGCGTTTCAGGCGCGGCCCGACGGCGACGGCATGATCCTCTTCAAGCACGGGATCTTCACCTTTTCCGACGATCCGCGCGAAACCTACGAAGGGATGATCGCGATGATCGACAAGGCGGAGCGGCGGCTTTTTCGCGGCCGCGCGCATCCGTTTTCGTCGACGAGCCTGCCGGGGCTTATTGCGACGGCCGCCCAGATCGCGCCGATCCTGCGCGGCGCAATCGCAATTCCGACCGAGATCGAGGGGCGCCCAAGCGCTTCGTGCTGGAGCATCGCTCGAACGCCGCGATCCTCGAATTCTGTAATGCAGCCGAACTCGTGAGCCTCGTCTCGCGCGGCAACGCGACGCCCGATCATGTCATGTACATCAAGCGGAAGGGCGTCGCATTGCCGGCGCCGCGCGCCGGAGAGCTTTCCGCTTTCGCTGCCTCGGTCAAAGCTGCGGTCGCCGATTATGTCGCGGATTACACGTCCTATTTCGAGCGCAACAACGCCCGCGCCGGCGGCGGCAAAATGATGCTCGATCCGATGCCGCGCGTCTTTTATGTGCCTGGCGTCGGCCTGTTCGGGGCCGGCGCCACCGCCAAACAAGCCAGGATCGCGACCGACATCGCCGAGGCGACGATCGACGTCATCACGAAAGCGGAAGGGACAGAGGCTTTCGAGCCGCTGTCGGAGGCCGACCTCTTCGACGTCGAATACTGGTCGCTCGAACAGGCCAAACTGGCCAAGAATGTAGAGAAGCCGCTGACCAGGCAGGTCGCGGTCGTCACCGGCGCGGCGAGCGGCCTGGGCTTGGCGATCGCCGAGGCGATGCGAGCCGAAGGCGCCGAGGTGGCGCTGATCGACATCGCCGAGGAGCCGCTCCGCGCAGCGGCGAAAAGGCTCGGCGGGCTGGCGATCCCCTGCGATCTCACCGACCCCAAGGCCGTCGAGGCCGCAATCGCCAAGGTGGCGGCGACATATGGGGGCGTCGACATTCTGGTGTCGAATGCGGGCGCGGCGTTCCAGGGCGCCATGGTCAAGGTCGACGACGAAGTGATGCGAAAGGCGTTCGCACTCAATTTCTGGGCGCATCACTACGTCTCGCGGGAGGCCGTCAAGATCATGGAGGCGCAGGGCGCCGGCGGCGCGCTTCTCTACAACGTCACCAAGCAGGCGGTAAATCCGGGTCCCGAGTTCGGACCCTACGGAGCGTCGAAGGCTGCGCTGATGGCGCTGATGCGGCAGTATGCGATCGAGCACGGCGCCTCCGGCATCACCTCGAACGCCGTCAACGCCGACCGCATTCGCACCGGACTGATGACCGACGAGATGGTCGCCCAGCGCAGCAAGGCGCGCGGCGTCTCGCCGCAAGAATACATGCGTGGCAACCTCGTTCACCGCGAGGTTCTGGCCGAGGATGTCGCGGCCGCTTTCGTCCATCTCGCCAAGGCGAGGACGAGCACCGGCGCGGTTCTGACCGTCGACGGCGGAAACGTCGCCGCGATGATGCGCTAGCCGAGGGCGCTGCTAGCGTCTGCCGCTCTCGCCCGCCTTCGCCGCCGCCGCCAGAAAAGCGCGGCGGGAGTCGGGCAGCGGCTCGCCGCGGATCGCGAAAACGTCGCGCTGCAGGAAGAAGCCGGTCATGCGGAATCCGTCGGCGACCTCCTCGGCGCTCGGCGGCGTCTCGAGCCCAGCGCCCTCGCGCAGGAAAGCGGGAAGCGGCAGGAGGCGGTCGCGCCACGGCGCGCCGGCGCTCAGGCTCACCGCCCGGCCCGAGCGCGGCGACACGTAGGCGAGGCCCTCGGTCGCTCCGGTCGCGGCGCAGCGGGTAAGATCCAGCCGGAAGCCGCACTCGGCCAGAACCTGCGCCTCGAAAAGCGCGACGAGCGCCGGCGCAATCGCGGCGTCGTCGAGCCGATCGGCGATCAGTGTCAGCGCCTCGTAGACGGCCTCATGCGGGTCGCGCTCGGGCAGGAGCCGCGCCAGGGCGCCGAGATAGTTGATTCCGGCGAGCGCCATGGCGCTCTCCATCAGGCGCCCTGCCCTCGAGGTCAGAAGCTCGACCGCAAAGGCGCCGAGATGCTCGTCGAGCCGGGCGCGCCACACGAGGCCGAGCGAATTGCCCGGCTGAAGCGCCGCGGCGAGGCGCTTCGAGCGTCCGCCCCGGACGAGTCCGAAATGGCGGCCGTGCGACCGGGTCATCGCCTCGACGATCGCCGAATGCTCGCCGTGCCTGCGAACGCCGATGACGAGGCCTTCGTCGCGCCATTCCATGCGCAGCCACATATTACCGCATATGCGCCGGCGGCGGCACGCGGGAAACCCGCAGCGCGACGAGAAGCGCGAACACCGCGAGCCCGCCGACGAAGCCGGCGACGCCGGGCCATCCCGCCCGGGCGAGGACCAGCCGCCGAGCTGTGCCGGCCACGCTCGAGCCGAGATAGTAGAAGAAGAGATAGAGCGCGCTCGCCTGCGCCCGCGCCTTCTCCGCCCTGAGCCCGATCCAGCTCGAGGCGATCGAGTGGCCGCCGAAGAACCCCGCCGTCACCAGGCCCACGCCGAAGATGGTCAACCACAGATTGTCCGACAGAGTCACGAGCGCGCCGAGCGGCATCAAGAGGATCGCCGGGCCGATGACGCGCCGCCGGCCGAAGCGCCCGGCGAGCTCGCCGAACGTAGGCGCCGCCACCGCGCCGACGAGATAGATGACGAAGACGAGGCCGATCGATCGCCTGGTTCAGCGAGAACGGCGGCGCCGCGAGGCGAAAGCCGATGTAATTGTAGGTGGTGACGAAGGCGCCCATCACCAGAAAGCCGAGCGCATAAAGGTTGCGTAGGCCCGGGTCCCTCAGATGGAGCCGGATCGCGGGCAGGACGGCGAGCGCATGCGCCCTCGGGACGGCCGCGCGCTGCGGCGGCAGGGACAGGGCGAACAGGACGCGCAGGCGAGCGAGATGGCGCCGATCGCGCCCACTCCGACGCGCCAGCCGGCGGCATCGGCGATCGCCGCGACCGACAGCCGTCCGCCCATGCCGCCGAGCGTGCAGCCCGCGATATAGAGGCCCATGGCGAGCCCGATCGCGGACCGATCCATCTCCTCGGCGAGATAGGCCATGGCGACGGCCGGAACGCCGGAGAGCGCGAGCCCGGTCAGCGCGCGCAACGCGATCAGCGTCGGCCAGTTGGGCGCAAAGGCGATGGCCAGGGTCGCCGCGGCCGCGGCGGACGAGCGAAGCGGCCATGACCGTCTTGCGCCCCACGGCGTCCGACAGCGCCCCCGCCCCGAACATGGCGACCGCCAGCACGCCCGTCGTCGCCGAGAGCGACAGGCTCGCCGCGGCGGGAGACAGCGAGAACGTCTGCGCGAGGGCCGGCATGATCGGCTGGACGGAATAGAGCAGCGCGAAGGTGGCGAAGGCGCCGAGGAACAGGGCGAAGCTGACGCGCCAGAACCGCGCCTCGCCGCGCAGGGTTAGCCGCTCGGAGGCCGAAGCCGCAAGGCCGGAAGTCGCGGTCGGAATCGTCATGGCCGGCGGGAGCCTTTCGCCGACGGCATCGAAACGCAAGACAAATCCGGGCGAGCAAGGGTGTCACCCCGGCGAAAGCGGGGTCCATGGAGCCGCCGCGATCGTCTACCGTTGCGCTGTTGCAGTGAAAACTTCGCCGTCAGCCGCAGCGTTGCTGGATCCCCACTTTTGCGGGGATGACAGCGCAAACCTCCCACGTGCCCGCGCGGGCTGCGGAGCGCCCTTGCCGGGCGTCGGATGAGCAATTATGTTAGGATCTTCGAATATAATGATCGGCGAGGCTTCTAGCTCCGACTACACGCCTTGCGGGCTCGCCCGCGGCGGTGTTAATCTCTGTGTGGAGATTCACACAATGGCTACCAACCTCGCGATCGATCCCGAACTCATCGAGCTTGCTTTGCAGGTGAGCGGCGAGCGCACGAAGAGGGCCGCCGTCACAAAGGCGCTCGAGGAATTCATTGCCCGGCGAAAGCAAAAGCGGCTCGTTGAACTGATGGGCACGCTCGAATGGGACGAGTTGTTCGATTACAAGAGCGAACGAAGCCGGCATTGAGTTTGTTTGTCGACACGAGCGTCTGGTCGCTCGCCTTTCGCCGCGATGCGCCCGCGCCGTGTTCCGAGGTAAGAGCCTTGATGCGCGCGGTCGAAGGCGGCGAGACCGTTATCGGAACGGGACTTGTTCTGCAGGAACTGTTGCAGGGATTCTCCGGGCCGAAAGCACGAAAGACGATCCTGAATTATTTCTCGGCGTTGCCGCTGCTTGCTCCCGACCGACGCGACCATATCGAAGCGGCCGAGCTGCGTAACGGTTGTCGACGCGCAGGCGTGCAAATCGGAACCATAGATGCGGTCCTAGCCCAACTCTGTATCCGTAACGATCTGACGATGCTGACGACAGACGAGGATTTCAGGCGCATCGCACAACGATTTCCGCTGAAGTTGTGGAGCAACTGAATGAGGGCCGATTTTGAACCCGGGCCACGCTTTTTGACGAGCCGCATTGCGGAAAACATATTCAGGAAATAGAATATAAACTGGAGACTCGACGATGCCGATATTCGCCTATCGCTGCCGCTCCTGCGGCGAGGAATTCCAGACGCTGGTGATCTCGGGCGAGACGCCGACATGCCGATCCTGCGAGAGCGCAAACCTCGAGCAGCAGCTTTCGCTGATCGCTTCGCCCAACAAGGGCGGCAACGCGGGCGCGGGATCGGACGCGGATTTCGGTGCCTGCTCGACGGGCATGTGGTGCGGCGGCGGCGCCTGCGGCGCTTTCGCCGACGCCTGAGGCGCCCCTCGAGCTCCGCGCCTCGGCGCAAAGGACCGCGCCGACGGCGCAGACAAATTTCGTCAGTTCGGCTTCTGCGAACTCTCGCCGAAATCCGCGTCGGTCTTGTACGGGGCGAGGCATTGCTCTTCGCCTGACAGCTCGCTCCGCTTGACCCGATAGGGCCGCACCTGCGTTTCGACCGGAATGAGCGGCACGCGCGGAGCCTGGTGACGAATTCGAGAACCCGCTCGACCATCGTGCATTGGAGCACGTTGTCGAGCCGCCAGATGTGGCCGAGAATCCGTCGGCCCGGGTCGGGTTCGGTGGCCGTCTCCGGCCAGTGTCCATCGGCGGCCTTACGCGCGCGGATCTGGTCGTCGATTCGGTCTTGAGAGTCTCTTGGCAGGAATAGACGATTTCCAGCAGGTTGCGCACCGATAAGGGATCGTCGCCGTGCGGCTGCTGGTATTTCAGCAGATAATGAGTGCAGTCGAGCGCCTTACCTTCGGGAACGATCGGCGTACGGGCGAGTCCGAACTGAGAGTCGACCGCGATCTGCAGCGTGGCCGAGAGAATGGCGTGCTGCTGCTCCCATGTCTTGTTGTCGAGATAGAATCGCGTGACCGTGTCATCCAGTTCCTTCCCCTCCAGCCTCGTCTTGATGGCGTCGTCCATGTCGTAGCTGGAGAGAAATTTCTCGTCGATGACCTTGTCGATGTCCTGGAGGGCGGTCACCGCCGAGCCGGCGTCCTTGTCGATCTTGTCGGTTTGCGACTGGTACTCCCAGCTGCGCCACTGAAAATAGGCGCTCATCGCCGTGCCGACGACGCCGGTGGCCAGGATGAGGCCGCCGATCTTGCTGAACCAGAATTGCGCTGGCTTTTCCGCGGGCTGTTCCGCGACCTTGGGAGTCTTAGCGTCGGGCATCGCCGCATCCTCGGCCGACCTTGCTTCCGCTGCGGCCAACGCATTCCTGGAGGAGCCGCAGCTTGCCAAGCTTTGCCCCCGATCGCGCTGCCGGGCAAGCCACCTTATCGGGTATCCAATCGGGTATCCGGGCGGCGTTGCCCTTTGGGTCGATGGGTTATCGATCTTTGACCGAAGCGGCGCCGAACGCCGGATCGCTGCGGTAGGGCTCGACGCATCGCTCTTCCCTGGCGCGGTCGCTGTCCGAGACGCCGTACGGGACCGCAATCGAAGACTGGTCGAACGGCAGGATGGACGTCTGCAGCGGCTGGTTGCGGATTTCGACGGCGCGCTGCACCATCATGCATTGCAGCACGTTGTTGACCCGCCAGACGTGCCCGAGCATCAGGCGGCCGGGGTCGGGCGCGACGGTCGTCGCCGGCCAGACGCCGCCGTTGTCGTCGCGGGCGCGCAATTGGCTTTCAATGCTCTGCTTCAACTTCGTGTGGCAAGCGTAAGCAATTTCGAGCAAAGCACGAACCGGCAGCGCTTCGCCGCCGGTCGGCTGCAGACCGTCCAGCGTATAATGCTTGCAATCGACCGCCTTCGCCTAGGCGGCCGCCCCGAGATCGTCGACCCCGAACTGCGAATCGATGACGATCTCCAGCGTCGAGGCCAAGGCCTGATGCTGCTGCTCCCAGAGCTTGTCGGCGGCGTCGAACCGCTTGACCGCGTCGTTGAGCTTGTCGCCCTCGACCCTGTTCTTGATCGCGTCGTCCAGCCGAATAGGTCGAAAGGAATTTTTCGTCGACGATCTTGTTCAGGCTGTCGAGCGCGGCCATCGCGCCTGCCGCGTCCTTGTCGATCTTGTCCGCCCGTTTCTGGTAGGTCCAGCTCCGCTCCTGGAAATAGGCGCTGATCGCCGTCCCCAGCACTCCGGTCGCCAGCACGAGGCCGCCGATCGAGCCGAGGATGCGCTTCGTCCAGGAATGGATGGTTTTGACCCCGGTCGGCCGTCCGCCGCCGCCTCTTCACTTTCCGAAACCGCCATTCCTGCTCCCATGCGCATCGATGCTGTTCGCGCGCAGGGCTCGCACAGAACTGCCGCCGCGCGCAACCGTCCGGATTTCTAGACGCGGCCGCTGGCCGCGTCAGCCGCGCCCAGCGCGCGCGGCTACAATCATGCCGGCTCCGACAGCAGAAAGGACAGCAGCGAGCGCAGTTCGGCGGGGCGGACGGGCTTTCTGAGCAGCGTCATTTCCGCCTCCTCCGCTTCGCGCGCGGCGGTGTCGGATTGGTCGGCGGTCACCAGCATGGCGGGGGTCGCGGCGCCGACCGCGCGGCGGACCTTCGCCACCGCGTGCGAGCCGCGCTCGAAGTGGTCGAGATGCAGATCGGCGATGATCGCCTGCGGCGGCCGGGCGCGCGCGAGCTCCGCCGCCTCGTCGCCCGACGGCGCGACGGCGACGTCGCAGCCCCAGCGGGCGAGCAGCGACGACATCGCGGTCAGGACCGCCGCGTCGTTCTCGATGACGAGCACGCGCGCGTTGCGGAGCGCGCTCGCGCGCCGCAGTCGACGGCTCGGCCTGAGCCGCGGCGGCCTCCGCCTGCCGGGGCTCGGCGAGCGGCAGCGACACCGAGAACATCGACCCCTTGCCGACCTTGGACGTGAGGCCGATCGGGTGCTCGAGCGCGAGCGCCAGGCGCCGCACGATGGCGAGGCCGAGGCCAAAACCCTGGCCCGCCGTGCTCGCCCGCTTCGCCTCTCTGGAACTCCTGAAACATCGCATCGCGCCGCTCCTCCGAAATGCCGGGCCCCGTGTCCCACACCTCGACGATCCAGCGGCCGCCGCGCGCCCGGCCGCCGACCAGCACGCCGCCGTGCCGCGTGTAGCGCAGGCCGTTGGCGATCAGGTTCTGCACGACGCGCCGCAGGAGCAGCGGATCGGACCACACCATGCGGCCCGCGGCGAAATGCCTGAGCTTCAGCCCGCGCTTCGCGCGCGGCCTGCGCCTGCTCCTTGACCAGCGAGCCGACGAGATCGTCGATCGGAAAGGCCCGCATGTCGGGCGTCATCACGCCGGCGTCGAGCTTTGACAGGTCGAGCAGCGTGCGCAGGAGTTCCTCGAGCGTCGCCAGACTCCGGTCCGCCTGATCGACGAGGCCCGCGGGCTCCCGGCCCATGTCGAAGCTCAGGAGCGCCGACAGCGCCAGCCGCGCCGCGTTCAGCGGCTGCAGGAGGTCGTGGCTGATCGAGGTGAGGACGGAAGATTTCAGCAGATTGGCCGCCTCGGCCTGCTCCTTCGCCCGCAAAGGTCCTTGTTCGCCTGTTCGACCGAGCGCAGGGCCTGCTGCAATTCCTGGGTGCGGCGGCGAACCTGGTTGTCGAGGGCGATCGCGGTCTCGAACAGCGCATAGGCGCTCGGGCTCTGATCGTAGGAGCGTTCGACGCGCGAGATGAGCTTGGCGTTGATCTTCTGAAGCTTGGCGATCTCGCGCCGCAGCTCCTCCGCCTCGCCTGCCGCCTGCGTCATGACGCTTCGGGCCGCCTTCGCCCGATCGCGACGCCGGTGAAGGTCTGGTTGACGTGCATCGAGGTGAATTGCTCGCCGTAGGTGTTGAAGCCGACGACCCGCTTGGCGCGGTAAAGATTGGACATCGGCTGCGCCACCTGCTCGCGCTCCGCGGCAAGACGCCGCAGCACGCAGTCGAAGCCGAGATAGAGATCGACTTCGCCCAGCTCGCTCTCGATACGGTCGAACAGCCTGCCGAGGCTCTCCATCGGGTCGAGACGTCTGGCGGCGGTGAACACCAGCCCTTCGTCGATCGCGCAGAAAAAGCTCAGCGACCCGTCTGGATTGACCCTCTGGATCGAGCGGACGAAATGCTTGCCTCCCACGCTGACCAACACCGGGTGCGAGGCGAAGGAGAAGGCGTCGAGGGTCGAGTCGAGGATGCCGCAGACGCGGGCGTATTCCTTGGCGGCCGGTTCGGCGTTGAGCTCCTTGACGATGCGGTTCTCGGTGTCGGCCTCCGTCACCACCATCTTGATCGAGGTCGGTTCGTAATTGTCGTTGCGGAAGGTCACGAACGGCAGATCGGTCGCCACCAGCGTCAGGACCGCCGCGTCGGTCAACGCCCGGCCGTCGTGGACGACGAAGGTCCGCTCGAACCTCAGGCCGTCGCCGGCCGAGCCGCCGACGATCGGAATTTCGTCGAGCGCCATCTGCACCGCCGAGACGACCGCCTCCTCCCGCCGGCACATGCCGTCGACGAGCAGCATCGCCGAACACGCCCTTGCCGGCGAATCCCGGGCCGAAGCGCGCCGAGATCGGCGCGCAGCTGCTTGGTCAGCGCGCGCCCCGCCTCCACGTGGAAATTGGACAGATCCAGGATCGGACGGGCGAGGAAGGCGAAATGGCGCCTCAGGAAGCCGATCGCGACGACGGCGCCCTCGCTCCAGCCCTCCGGGGTGATCTCGCCCGCCGTGGTGCAGCCGACGACCGGCGTCGCGCCGAACCGCCGCGCGATCTCGGAGGCGAAGGTCGGGACGTCGTAGTCGGGCGAGATGAAGACGATCAGCCCGGACAGGTCGTAAGGCGCAAGCTGACGCGCGATCTCCGAAGCCGCGATGGTCGCGTTCTCGCTCCATGCCGCCGCGGCGACGACCCCGGACTCCGCCTTCTCGCCAAGGACCAATCGCGATTCCTCCCGCCGCGCCTTGGACCGGCGCTCTGCAGTAACGTTTCCTTTATCACAGGCGCCGGCGCCCGCAATGCAGCCGGACCGCGATGGGCGGCGCGTCAGCGGCTCCGGGTGCGACAGGCCGGCCACATGCGCCGGCGCGAAGCGCGCCGAACCGTCGGCCGGCGCCGGTGCTCCGGCAGGCGCGCCGTAATCCGCGTTACTGCCCGAGGTTCTGGTCGCTGAAGGGCGAGGCGGACGGCGTCTGCAGCTTGATGAAGCCAAGACCGACGCTCGCGTGGCAGGCGTTACAAGACTTGGTCAGCTGCCCGAAGCCCTCGACGAAGGCCGCTTCGTTCTTGCCCGCGATCGCAGCGTCGAGCGCCTTGAACGCCGGCTCGGCGTCGGCTTTCAGGAGGTCGTGAAAATTCGGATAGGCCTTGGCGGCGAACGCCTCGGCCAGATCGAAGCTCGTCTTCATCTTCTCGATTTCGTACCGGGCCAGCGCCCAATTCCGAAGGCTGCCGCTGTACCAGAGCTTGAAATGCCTGAGCTGCGTCTCGTTCATGAAATCGCTGACCTGGGGCGTGAAGACCGGCGCGGCGTCGGGCTTTGCCTCCTCGCCCCGCGCGAACCCGAGAGCTGCGGCAAGGCAAGCGAACCCGCTCGTCAGATGAAGCAACTTGCCGTTCATTTCTCAGCCCCGAATGCTGCCGCGCTTCGCGCGGCTCCGTTCAAGACTAAGGCCGGATAACGCTCGCGTTCAAGGCGCTGCAACGCCGCGCCAGGCTCAATCCGAGGTAGGGCGCCCGTTTCACTGACCCGCCAGTCCAAACCGAGCGGGAACAGCTTCGCCGCCACGAACGTTCCAGGTGGCGGCGTCGAGTTTAATCGCGCGGCGCGGGAGGAGGAGCCGTTGATTTTCGTCGCCTTTATCGCCGGCCTTGCGGCCCTGATCGCTTCCGCCAACCCCGCCCTTGCGCTCGACAAAGTCACATTCGGCCTGAACTGGCTCGCCACTCCCGAGTTCGGGCGGCTTTTATCAAGCCGTCGTCGACGGCGCCTACGCCAAATATGGGCTCGACGTCACGATCCAGCCGGGCAATCCGGAATCGAACGGCGGCCTGCTTCTGCTCACCGGCAAGATCGACTTCTTTGAGGGGGGAGACCTGCTCGGGAACTTCCTCTCCGAGGAGCGCCACCTCCCGCTTGTCGTGGTGGCGGCGGAATTCCAGAAAGATCCGCAGATCTTCATGTCGCATCCGGACGTCGGTCTGGACAAATGGGCCGAACTTCCGAGTGCCTCGCCGGCCTTCGTCAGCGCCGGCGGCCTGTATTCCTTCTACGCCTGGATGGTGAAGCGGTGGGGATTTAAGGATTCGGTCGTCAAGCCATACGACTTCAATTCGGCGCCGTTCATCATTGGCAAACACTCGATCCAGGAGGGCTATCTGACGTCGGAGCCTTACGCGATCGAGCGGCAGGACCACTTCAAACCCAATGTCTTCCTGCTGGCCGACTACGGGTATTTCCACCTACTCGTGCCTGATCGTAGCGCGTCGCGACACGGTCGCGAAAAATCCGAGTCTCGTGCAGCGGTTCGTCGACGCTTCGGCGATCGGCTGGTATCACTACCTCTACGGCGACAACGCCAAAGCCAATGCGGCGATCAAGCGGGACAATCCCGGCATCACCGACGGCCAGATCGCCTACTCGATCGCCAAGCTCAAGGAATACGGCATCGTCGATTCGGGCGCAGCGTCGAAGCTCGGCATCGGCGCGATAACCGACGCGCGGATCAAGGACTTTTTCGACCAGATGGTGATGGCCGGGATCGTCAAGCCGGACACCGACTACCGGAAGGTCTACACGCTCCAGTTCGTGGACAAGGGCGTCGGCGTTGCGCTCGGGCCGAGGCAAACGCAGGCACACGATGTAAAGCCGGGATCAGAGGCCCAGCCATAGGCGTTGAATTCGGGGCATCTGGCGCAATGGCGGATCGGCCGGCCAGCGCCCGGCGGCCAGTGGCCTTTCTCGGCGATCGAGCGCCTGATTTCCCTCTTATTGCAGCGTCAATTCAAGACAGCTTCAGGCCGGAACAATCGGGGCCTTGGTCTTTCTCAGGGCATCCATAAACTGCTGGTCCAGATTGAGGTGCGCTTTCAGAAGCTCGGGCGGCGTCAGCGCTAGCCACTGATCCAACGACAGGTCAGCATAATAGCTGCTCTTGAACATCTCCAAAAAACGCAACGTCGTGGGGCCGGTGTTTTCGACGTAGTGGCCCATGGCAAACGGCACATAGCCGACGTCTCCGGCCTGGAAATCGAACGTTCGCGCCTGGCCGGACGCTGCGAACACACCCATGCGGGCTTGGCCGCTGAGGTAATATTGCCATTCGTCGGTGTTGGGATGCCAGTGCAGCTCGCGCAGTCCTCCGGGCTCAATTTCAACCAGGGCCGCCGCGATAGTCTTGGAGACAGGAAATACACTGGAATCGGTGATCCGCACCGTTCCGCTCTTGGTCCGGATCGGCTCCTGCGCCATCATGCGATGGCTGAAGCTTTGCGGAACGGGCTCGGCGCCTAACAGCTTGTCGGGACCGAGCGAACCGGGGATCGGCGCTTTGAAGATGTAGAGCTCGCTCGGAGCCGGCGTGTGTCCGAACAGCGCCGCCGGTACGCCGAAATTCTTGCCGAGAACCTCGGGCGGCACGTGCTTGAACCAGTCGCTCAACAAAAAAGTGTCATCCTCGTCGAAGTCGCCATCGTCGAAGACGAGCAGGAATTCGCATCCGTCGGGGCCAAGACCCTGGATCGAATGGGGAATGCCGCCCGGAAAATACCAGAGATCGCCAATGCCGACATCGTCGACGAAGTTACGTCCCTGGGCGTCGATCGCCGTGATACGGGCCGTTCCATAAAGCATGAAGGCCCATTCAGCCTGCTTGTGCCAGTGAAGTTCGCGGATGCCCCCCGCGTTCAGCCGCATGTTCACGCCGGCGATCGATCTCGAAACGCCGAGCTCCCGCGCGGTGACCTGGCGGGTCCAACCGCCGCTCGACTGCCTCACATGCGCATCGGCGAAGGAAAAACGCAGATTTGGCAAGGTTCCGGAATCTGTTGCAGGCGGATTGAGCATGTCCGGGTTCTGACCCTCGCGGACCAAGTCGCCTGGAACGGGATCCGTGCCGCCGACGCCCGGCGCCCTGCTTGGCTCGAGCGGCTGTGGCGCGGGCTCAGCCGTCGAGGCAGTCAGCGCGGCGCCGGCGACAACGGCAGTCGAAAGAAGATCGCGTCGCGAGAATTCGCCCATCATTTCCTCCCTTTCGGCGACATCGCGCCGAGGTTTGACGGTCCCGGCTCGGCCGTTCCCGCATTCTGCGCTTGCGCTGCGAGCGCCGGCATCGCCGACGCTTTTTCTACCACAGGATTCGATTCCTCCTCATTCGGCTGCTGACGCGGCGGCCGCGGCGCCCGCCGATGGCGGTCGAGACGGCCCTTCCCCTGCGCCGGCGCCTCGCACCGGGTTTCCTTGGCCCTCGTCCAAAAACCCTCATCCAAAACTCTTTTACTTGCGTTTCCCAAGTGGCGACGTCGCGCAGGATCTCCTGCCCGCACGTCGACCGCGTCCCGCTCGCTACGGAGGCCGCCCATGGGCGTCGACATCGTCTGGCTTCGCGATGATTTTCGCCTCGACGACCAGCCGGCGATCGCCGCCACGGCGGACCGGCCGACGCTCTATGCCTATATCCACGACGAGTCGGCCCGCAACGACCGGCCGCCCGGCGGCGCTGCGAAGTGGCGTCTCGCCCAATCCCTGACGGCGATGGAGAAGCGCCTGGCGGAGCGCGGCGCGCGGCTCGACGTGCTTCGGGGCCCCGCCGACCGGACCATCCTCGCCCTCGCCGCAGCGGCCGACGCGCGCCCGCGTGCTCTGGACCCGGCGCATCGAGGGCGCCGCGACGGCCCTCGACGCCGGAGTGAAGGCGGCGTTGCGCGAGCGCGGCGTCGAGGGCTCAAGCTTCAACGGCCGCCTCATGCGCGAGCCCTGGGAGCTCGCCAGGGCGGACGGCGCGCCGGCCGCGACCTTCTCAGCCTTCTGGCGCCGGCATCGCGGCTTCGGCGCGCTTTCCCCGCCGCTGCCCGCCCCCGCCGCCTGAGCGCGGCGCCGTGGCCCGCGCACGCGCCCGAACGCGTGCCCGTCGAGGCGCTGCGGCTGACCCCGACCGCGCCCGACTGGTCGGCCGAACTCGCGCTCGGCGAAACGCCCGGCGAACAAGGCGGCCTCTCGGCGTTGGCGCATTTTGCCGAGGCGCGACTGCGTTCTTACGCGCGCGACCGCGACCTGCTCGCGCTCGACGCGACCTCACGCCTCTCCGCCCATCTGCGCTTCGGCGAGATCTCGGCCCGCCGCGCCGCCGCCGTGGCTGAAAGGGCGGCGGCCGCGGATCCCCGCCTCGCCCAGCCCGCGGAGAAATATCTCGCCGAACTCGGATGGCGCGACTTCGCCGCGGCGCTCCTCACCGCCCATCCCGACATGGCGGAGCGTCCCTTGCGGCGGGAGTTCGAGCGCTTTCCCTACCGCGACGACCGCGCCGGCTTTCGCGCCTGGACGCGCGGCGAGACCGGCTATCCGATCGTCGACGCCGGCATGCGCCAGCTCTGGCGCTCCGGCTTTATGCCGAACCGCGCGCGCATGATCGCGGCCTCCTTTCTGGTCAAGCACTTTGCTGATCGACTGGCGGCGCGGCGAGCAATGGTTCTGGGACACGCTCTGCGACGCCGACCCCGCCAGCAATCCGCAGAACTGGCAATGGGTCGCAGGCTGCGGCGTCGACGCCGCGCCCTATTTCCGCATCTTCAATCCGGTGCTGCAGGCGGAGAAGTTCGACCGCGACGGGGCCTACGTGCGCCGCTGGGTCCCCGAACTCGCGCGGCTCGAATCGCCGCACATCCACGCGCCGTGGCGGGCGCCGGAGGAGGCGCTCGCGCGCGCCGGCGTCGTCCTCGGCAAAAACTACCCCCGCCCGACGCTCGATCACGCCGCCGGACGCGCCCGTGCGCTCGCGGCCTTCGCCAGAGATGCGCGGCGAGGGGGACGACGACTCGATTGTCCCGCTTCAAACGCGAGGGGCGGATAAATTACGCGCGCCGATGCGCTATTGACCCGTGGAAAGCAGTGGGTGCGACACGCGGCGAACGCAAATCAGCACCAAAGGATGGGCAGGCGAAAGCAATTGGGTGCTGCGGCCGACCGGAAGTCGCCTTAAGATTGCATTCGGAAAGAGGCGCGAACATCCCTCCTCCCCGATCGTTACGCGCACCCCGATTAACTGGCCCGCCTAACAAGGCGGGCGTTCTTTTGGCTGAGCGGCGCAAGGGATCGGCCGCGCGGCCTCATCGCCCGAGGGATTTCGAGTCGGCGCCGGGCGAAAAGATCGACGTCAAATCGATATTGGCCAGGAGAATGACTTTGGCGCCGCATGGACGGTGCGCACAATTGCCGCAATTGCCACACCCCCGTTGTCCGAGTCGGCTATGAGGTAAACAATCGTTCCGATTGGCGAGAAATGATCGCCTCGCCGGCTCAGCAGCAGCCGCGGAAGCGCCCTTTGCCGACGGCGTAGCGGGCCTCCTGACGCTCGCGGAAGAACTCCTCGTAGGTCATCACGGGCTCGCCGGGATGGTTCGTCCGGCGATGCGCGACATAGGTCTGATAATCCGGCACGCCGACCATCAGACGCGCGGTCTGCGCTGCCATGTCGCAGACGAATCTGGCGCGGGAAGACAGAGTCTCGCTCATTCGGCCGCCACCGCCGCGCCGCCGATTTCGACGGTCGTGGACTTCGAGCTGTGAAGCGCCCGACGCGCCTGGATGAAGCCATAGACCGCCATCACGATCACGATGGCGACGAACAGCGCCGCGAGCGCCGCGTCGACATAGTCGTTGAACGCGACGCGCCCCATCTCTTCCAGCGTCTTCGCGGGCGCGAGAATCTTGCCGGCCGCGGCCGCCTCGCCGAACCGCCACGCATGGGCGACAAAGCCCACTTTGGGGTCGGGGCTCGCGACCTTCTCGAGGCCCGCGGTCACCGTGCAGATGAACAGCCACGCGGCCGGCGCGATGGTCACCCAGGCGAATTTCTCGCGCTTCATCTTGAACAGCACCACGGTGCACAGGATGAGGGCGATCGCCGCCAGCATCTGGTTGGAGGCGCCGAACAGCGGCCAGAGCGTCCAGATGCCGCCGAACGGGTCGATGACGCCCTGATAGAGAAAGTAGCCCCAGGCCGCGCATGCCGCCGCCGAGCCGATCAGGTTGTTCGTCCAGGAACTCGGTCGCCCTGAATGCGGGAACCGCGTCGCCGACGAGGTCCTGGATCATGAACCGGCAGACGCGCGTGCCGGCGTCGACCGTGGTGAGAATGAACAGCGCCTCGAACAGGATGGCGAAGTGATACCAGATGCCGGCCAGGGCCTTGCCGCCGAGGAAGCCGGACAGGATGCTGGCCATGCCGACCGCCAGCGTCGGCGCTCCGCCGGTGCGCGACAGGATTGAGGACTCGCCGACCTCGTGCGCGACCTGCGCCAGCATGTCCGGCGTCACCGCGAATCCCCAGCCCGAGATGACCTCGGCGGCATGCGCGGGATCGGCTCCGATCAGGCCGGCCGAGCTGTTCATCGCGAAATAGACGCCGGGATGGATCACGGTCGCGGCGATCATCGCCATGATCGCGACGAAGGATTCCATCAGCATCGCCCCGTAGCCGATGAAGCGGATCTGGCTCTCATTCTCGATCATCTTCGGCGTCGTGCCGGAGGAGATCAGCGAATGCCAGCCGGACACCGCCCCGCAGGCGATGGTGATGAACAGGAACGGGAACAGGCTCCCCGCCCAGACTGGCCCCGTGCCGTCGATGAATTTGGTCACCGCCGGCATCTGCAAGTCGGGCCGCACGACGACGATGCCGATCGCGAGCAGGAGAATCGTGCCGACCTTCAGGAAGGTCGACAGATAGTCGCGCGGCGCGAGCAGGAGCCACACCGGCAGCACCGAGGCGAAGAAGCCATAGAAGATGACCGCGAGCGCGAGCTCAGGCCCGCTCAGCGTGAACCACGCCGCGAGCGCCGGCGTCTGCGACACGGTCTGGCCGTAGACCAGCGAAGCGAGCAGCAGGACGGCGCCGATCAGCGACATCTCGGCGATCCGCCCCGGGCGGACGAAACGGCTGTAGAGGCCCATGATCAGCGCGATCGGGATGGTGCAGAACACCGTGAAGGCGCCCCACGGGCTGCCTTTCAGCGCGTTGACGACGACGAGCGCCAGAACGGCGAGCAGGATGACGCAGATGAGAAGGATGCCGACGCCGACGATGCTTCCGGCGACCGGGCCGATCTCCGTCCGGATCATCTCGCCGAGCGACCGTCCGTCCCGGCGCGTCGACAGGAACAGCACCGTCATGTCCTGCACCGCGCCGGCGAAGACGACGCCGGCGAGGATCCAGAGCGTGCCCGGCAGGTAGCCCATCTGCGCGGCGAGCACGGGCCCGACCAGCGGCCCCGCCCCGGCGATCGCCGCAAAATGATGGCCGAACAGGACGTAGCGGTTGGTCGGCACGTAATCGAGGCCGTCGTTGTGCCGGTAGGCCGGCGTGACGCGCTTCGGGTCGACGCCGAACGCGCGGGTGACGATGAAGAGCGCGTAGAACCGGTAGGCGATGAAGTAGATGCAGACCGAAGCGACCACGAGCCAGGCGGCGTTGACCGGCTCGCCGCGGGTCAGCGCCACCACGGCGAAGGCGACCGCTCCGACAACGGCCACCGCCGTCCAGGTCAGCTTTTCCGTCAGCGTCATCATCTTTCCTCCCCCGGATCGCGCCGGGTTCGAGCCTTGTCGGACAGAACCCGCTGCAGCCTGATCGCGCGGTCCGGCTTTGCTCGAAAAGATAGCACGTCCGCGACGAAAAGCACCTGCAGCAGCGGCATGTCACCCCGCGAAACGCAGGCACTACAGGGCCAGAATGTCACCCCCGCGAAAGCGGCCCGCGTTGGCGCGTGATGGCGCCGCCGGCGAGGCTAATCCGCCACCCGCCCGTCGACGATGTGAATCGCCCGCCCCGCCATTCTCGCCAGCGTCTCGTCGTGGGTGACGACGATGACCGTGCGGCCCTCGTTTGCGAGGCGGCGGAAGATCGAGAAGACCGCTGCGCCGTTCTTCGAATCGAGCGCGCCGGTCGGTTCGTCGGCGAGCACGAATTGCGGATCGTTGGCGAGCGCGCGCGCGATCGCGGCGCGCTGGCGTTGGCCGCCCGACAATTCGCCCGGAATCTTTTGCGCCTCGGACCCGATGCCCAGCGAGGCGAGCAGATCGTCGGCGCGCGAGCGCATCGCGGCCGCGCCGAGGCGCCCGAGCTGGCGCATCGGCAGCATCACGTTGTCGATCGCGCGGAGTTCCGGCAGCAGGAAATGGAACTGGAAGACGAAGCCGAAGCGCTCGAGCCGCATCCTGGCGCGAGCCTCGTTTCCCATGTTCCTCGTCGAGCCCTCGTTGACCAAAACGTCGCCGGAAGTCGGCGGGTCGAGCAGGCCAAGCAGATAAAGGAGCGACGACTTGCCCGACCCGGACGGGCCGGTGACGACGGTGAAGCTGTGCGCCTCGAAGCTCGCGTCGACGTCGGCGACCAGGGTCGTCGGCTGCGGCCCCGGCAGGATTCCGCGTGAGCGCGCGAGCTTCGAGCGCGGGACTCACGCGGCCCCGCGGATGATCGACAGCGGATCGGCCCGGGCGGCCTTTCGCGCCGGCAGCCATGCCGCCCCGACCGCCGACAGAAGCGCGATGACGCTGGCGTTGGCGAACAGGAGCAGCGTCAGCCTGACCGGCATCCTGTCGGCGGCGTTGCCGGTCGGCGCCGGGACCATGTGCAGGAGCGCGCCGAGCCCCCAGCCGGCCAGCCAGCCGAGCATCATCCCGGCGACCCCGACGACGATCCCCTCGATGAGAAAGATCGCCACGACGCTGGCGCTCGGCATGCCGATCGAGCGCATGATCGCGATGTCGCGCGCCTTCTCCAGCACGATGGTCGAGATGACGTTGAAAATGCCGAAGCCGGCGACCACCAGGATCGACGCGGTCGTCAAAAACATGATCTTGTCCTGCAGCGAGAAAACGTCCAGCACGCGGGCGTAGGTTTCCTCCCAGGGCGCGCTCTTGAACCCCCAGCGCCGCTCGATCGCCTGGGCGAGCGGAATCGAGCGCGAGATGTCGGCGAGCCGGATGTGGATCTCGTTGACGACCCGGGGCCGGTTCTGCATCGCCTGCTGCCGGGCGAGCGGCACGATCCCCCAATATTGGTCCTCGGCGTCGATGCCGGTGTGGAAGATTCCGACGATCTTGAGTGTGGTCTGCGTGCCCGCGGTCGTCACGGCGGTGAGGCTGTCGCCCAGAGCCGACGCCCATCTTGTCCGCCAGCTGCCGGCCGATGAGGAGGCCGTCGGGATTCGAGGCGAGCGCCTCGAAGCTGCCCTCGACCATGTCGTGGACGATGTCGGTCACGCGCGCTTCGCGCGGGGCGTCGACGCCGATGCCGGTCACGGAATAGTCGCGGCCGGCGTGACGCAAGATGAGCTGGCCGGTGAGCGAGGGCGCCGCCGCCACCCCGTCCATCGCGTTGAGCGCGCCGACGATCGCGGCGGCGCCGGCAATGCCGCGGACCGGGTCGCGAGGCAGCACGCGGCGAATCTCGACCGCGCCCTCGGGATGAAGCGTCGTCAACGGCTGCGGCGCCGCCTGACGGATCTCGTCGGTCATGACGATGTGCGGATTGGTGTCGACGAGCTGAGACAGAAAATAGTTGTGAAAGCCGTTCATCATGCCGCCGATGCCGATGAAGATGGCGACCCCGAGCATGACGCCGCCGATCGACACGCCGGTCTGGCGCTTGCGCGCCCAGAGATGGGCGAAGGCGATCGAGAGCGGCAACGGGGTCATGGCGAAACGCGGACGGCCTGCCCGTCCCTGAGGCGGTCGGTCGGATCGACGACGACGCTGTCGCCGTCCTTCAATCCCGCGACGATCTCGACTTTCGCCGCGCCGACCGCTCCGGTCTTGACGTCGACGCGTCTCGCGCGGCCGTTATCGACCACGAAGACGAAAGGCAAGCCCGGCCGGCCGCCCTGCGCCGGTCCGTGGGCGATCGCGCCGGGGGGCAGGAGCAGCGCGTCCAGCTTTTCATTGACGACGACATCGACGTCGACCGTCATGCCGATCATCAGCTTCGTGTCCGCCGGCAGGTCCGCTTCGACCCGGAAGGTGCGCGAGCTCGCGTCGCCCTGCCGCCGGATATTGGTCACTTTCGCTTCGAAGGCCTCGTCGGGAAAGCCGTCGGCCCGGGCCGCCAGCGATGCGCCGAGCTTGACGCCCGCGATGTCGCGTTCGTCGACGTCGGCGGCGATGCGTTTGCGCGCGGTCGACGAGATTTCGAACATCACCGCGTTCGCCGCGACCGTCTCGCCAAGCTGGACGTCGCGCTTCATCACCGTGCCGGCGAGCGGCGAAACGACGGTGTAATCTTCGAGTTGCCGCGCGAAGAGGTCGACCGCGGCGGCGGCCTGGTCGCGCTCCTGTTGGGCGCGCTCGAGGGTCTGAACCGCGAGAACGCCGCGGTTCATCAGGGTCTGGTCGCGCGCGATTTCCGCCTCGGCCATGGTCAGGCGAGCCTTCGCGTCCTGCAGCCGGGCGCGCGGCTGGCGATCGTCGAGGCGCGCGACGACGTCGCCCTTGCGCACGGCGTCGCCTTCGTCGACCCGAAGCTCCGCCACCCGCGCCGGCGACCGTCGCCCCGAACCGGGCGTAGTCGATCGCCTCGACGACGCCGGTCGCATAGACAGCCTCGATCGCAGGACCGCGCGAGGGAAGGACGACCGCCACCCTCGGCGGCTCAAACCATGTGCGCCATCCCGCGAACGCGAGCCCGAGGACAGCGATCGTCGCGATCGCGCTGACGATGCGCCGTCCCCACCTGCGCTTTTCGATTGGCTTTGGCTGCGGCGCCGGGACCGGCAAACCCGCGCCCCGGACAATGCTCAGCTCCCCGGCTCCGCGCAATTCGGTCTCCATTGATCCTTCGCGGCTCCTGCCTTTAAATAAGTCCATAGGATGCAGCGGCAAGGCGCGTTGCGCTGGGTCAAAGAGCCGCAGTCCGGTCTCTGAGAAACAGTGGAGCTGGCTGACCGAGCAGATTGTCCGTAAACTGCGCCGCAGGCGCTGCGAGAGGGCGATGCGCTCGCATTGACGCGCACCCCCATGTTGCCTTCCGCCGTGACAAAAGCGTCGGCGTCCCGATTGATAATTTCGCGGCTCAATGGCTGGCCTATGCATTCCCCTGCCGACGCTTCGTCTCCGGCCTCGCGACCGAAAACGCACGGCTCGGGGCCGGTGTGGTTCGCTACTCCTTCACCGCAGTGGACTTGCACCACCTGCTCCTCGCCGGCCTCCCGGCGCACTGTCACCGTAATCCCACGCTCAAGGGCTGGTTTGGCTACTTCAAGCACGCGACCTCCGGCCTCAAGGACGTCGACGCCTTCGTGCGTCGACGGCTGCGAGCGATGCTGCGCAAGCAAGAAAACAACCCGGTTGTGGCGCTTGCCGCAATGACCGAATACGCTGGCCCAACGCTTTCTTCGCCTCCGCAGGGCTGTTCACCCTCGAGACAGCTTGGCGGCAGGCGAGACAGTCCCGATGAGGAAACCACCGACTGGAGAGCCGTATGCGGGAAAACCGCCCGTACGGTTCGGAGGGAGGGGAGGCGAAAGCCTTCCCTACCCCTATCAGAAGCCGCCTCCACAGCCCTTGGACCTCAGAGCTTTCCGAACCAGCGACGCCAGAGCAAGCCCACGGGACTATTGTTGATCCATGCCGCATCCAGAGGACGGCCACCGGCGTGGCGCCCCTTTGCAAGGACAAAGCGCGAGAGCTTAACGAACAGCCCAATCGACGGGATCGCCGCTCTGCTCGCCCAGCGCGCGACCACAATCGCATGCGGAGCGAGCAAGTCCAGAACCCGCTGGGTTCGCTCTTCATCTGGATCGCCCTCAAAGGCTGCATTCACCCACCTCAGCGCCTCCCGCAGCGCCTCGCCCCGTCGCTCCTCGGTCATCGCCCGCCGCGCAAAATCCTGCACCAGACGGTGCATGACAAATCCCCTCGCCGCGCTGTCCTCGCCGGTCGCGCTCGAAATCAACGAGTAGTCGTAGAGGCCGGCGCGCGCCTCGCCCGCGTCATAGTCCAACGCCTCACCTGGAACCGCGACGTCCAACAGCGAGTTGGGGATCGGATCGGGGGCGAGAAACTTTCGGGGGTCAGCATTTCGACCGAGGTCGCCCAGGTCATGGCGAGGCCGACGTCGTGTTCGTAGCTTATCAAGCTCTTGTCGAACCATTTTAGCACGCTCTCGCGCTTCTCGCGCCACAAGGTGAGATAGCGCGCGAAACCGATGCGCTGGCGCGCGATATACGCGCCGGACTGTTCGAGCCCGAGCGCGAGGCCGCCGAGGTCCTCGGCGAGTGCGCCGGCTTGGACAGCATCGTCGGTTTCGGACACGCGCTTGCCCTCCGTTCGCTCGATGAGGAACTGCGTCGCCGCCTGTAGGGCGATCACGCCCAGCTCCAGGGTCTTCACGGAGGCCGGAAAGTTCGTCGCGCGCCCCGTGATGATTAGATGCCCGCCCTTGAGGCGGGGCGTGAGCTTGGCCACAGCCCTGACGGCGTCTTCATCGTCGACGTTATCGAGGATCATCAGCCAAGTCCGATGGCCCTCGATCCAGCGCAGCACCGCGTCGATCTTCGCACTATCCTCGCGATCCTCGCCCGCCTGCCTCTCGGGAAGGTCGAGAACATCCGCGCCGGCGAGCGCAGCAAGGTTCACACTCAAGGCTGCCGCGTCGCCGGCGCGGACGAAGAGAAGCGCCGAATAATCCGCCTCGTGCGCCCATGCATATTCTATCGCGAGCCGTGACTTTCCGACCCCTCCAAGCCCGCAAAGCGCTACAGCCGCCACTGCCACGGCCTTCGCGCTCGTCAACGCCGCTCGCAGGTCTTCGAGCTCTTTCTCGCGTCCCATGAACAGGGACCCGAGCGAAGCGAAGGGCAGGTTGCGCGGCTGGCGCGCCGGCATCGCCCCGGCCTTGACCAGCGCCTTTCTGACAGCCGACAGAAAAATCTGCGTGACAAGATTGTCGGCGTTTGTGAAAGGCGCGCCGGGGAAATAGTCGATCGCCTTCAGGCGCTTCAGGTGTTCGGCCTGCGAGGCGCGCGACGCGTCGGTCGGCGCCGCATTCGCGCCGCGAATGGCGCCCTCCGCCGGTTCGACGATCACGAGATCCTTGCCGAGGCCGATCGCAAGCCAGGCCTCCCACTGCGTGTAGGTGAGGCTTTTCAGCGCCTCATGCCCGAGGCCCTTCGCCGCAAGCCTGGCCTCGAGGCCGGGACGACGCGCGAGCAGATCGTTGACGCTCGTCGCCGCCGGGATCGAGCCGGTCATGGCGCCGACGAAATGCACGACCGCCTCGCATTGCTCGACGTACTCTTCGAGCATTTTCAGCGTATCGCCGCCCTCCCCTTTGAAATCCTCTTGGATTTTGACCTCGACGTTCGGCAGCGTCAGCGCCTTGCGCAGCGCGTCGCGATAGACCCCGAACTCGCCGGAGACGCAGGACAGGAATAGCCTAACGCCCTGGTCGGCCATCGCCCCCTCCACTTGCAACCTTCGGACCGGCTCGGACTATGATTGTGCGGCGAATGTGACATGACCCGAGGCGCGCAGCAAAGGCGGCCGACCCAGCCCGACGACTTTCTCTTTTTCTATCCTGTTCTACTTCATCGGCCCGGCAGATGGCGATCGCTCTGCAGCTTGCGCCTGCGGGTGCTCAGGATCGGTGGCCGCCAGCGCCGCTTCTTCGACCAAAAATTCGCGCAACGCCTTGATGCGCGGCGTCGCCGCCACCTCCGGGCAGCAGAGGAAATAATAGCCGAACGGCGTCCGGACGCTGGTCGAGAATGCAACCACGAGGCGCCCCGCCGCGAGTTCGTCCGCCGCGATCGCGAAGGAGGCCAGCGCCACCCCCCTGCCCTTGCGCCGCGGCGCGAATCGCCATCGCCATGTTGTTGAACCAGACGCCGTGCCGGGCCTCAACGTCGCGCGCGCCGGCGGCCGCCAAAGATCCTGGCTCGGTCGTGAAGGTTCTGGCGCTCGCCGACCGGTTCTGGTTGCCACCGTGACTGACCGTTGTTAGTCGCAAGGCATGTTCGCCGCGTTTCCGATGCTCGAAAAGGCGTTTGTAAATTCGGTCGATGGCGACGGCGCGCAACGTGGTTCGGATGAGCGCGACGTCGTCAGCAGACGGTCTGGCGAGTCGCCCGCGTTCCGGTGACGTGAATAGTTCCGGCCTTTGCGTGGCGAGCTTGAGCAAATGTTTCGTCGGCTCCTACGGTTGGATCTCGCCGCTCTCGTATTTCGCGAACGGCTTTCCCCGGCGCCGAACAAACGTCCGGCCTCAGGTTGCGTCAAATCCCAGCGTTGCCGGATGGCGTGGTTCATCACGGGCACGAAGCGTCGCGCCATCTCGGCATCTGGTTGTCCTCATCGACCAACTGCCCCTCCATGTCGACGGGGTCGGTCAGCAAGCACCACCAGCCCGGCTGCGAATAGGTGAAACTTTCGGCGTCGATCGTCAAACTGACTTCCTTCTCGCCGCGCGTCATCGGGCGACCGGACCCCGGAACTCGCGAGGGAGTTCAGGACAATTTCTCCGGTTCTTGGCCATGGTCATGTCTCCAATGCACCCCATAATGGGCGATAGCCCACCCGCTGCCGCTGCCACGGCTTGCAGTTCATCGACTCGCCCAAGGCATCGTCTGCTACCGACGCAAGCTGACACCAAGCTGACTAAAAGCTTGACATGAACACAACAAGAACACATAATGGCGGCGAACGGCGAACTCTGGCGATGCGGATAGACTGTTTTCACGAGATGCTTTTGCGCGCCGGGAGATTGCGCCTGCCCGGGCGCGTCGCGCGACGACCTTCGCGACGCCCGGTAGGCGAGCCGCAAGTCGCCGGCAAATGGCGCCGCAAACACTTGAAAAGCTTGAATCCGCGCCGGGAAATGGCATGCCGGCAAAACCCACATTGGAGCGGCGGCGTCCGCCTTTGGATCAGCGAAAAGTTCGGCCCCGTGCCATGAGCCGAAAAACCCAGCTCGGGCGTCGTAAAGTTGCAGATTCCGGCACCCAAGCCTCTGAAAAGAAACGCGCGTCTTCAAACCGCGCGCATGCTGGCGACAGCCGCGCCTAAAACCGACCCGAAACCCGATGCTGGCTTTTGAAAATTCTTTGAAGGTTGCGTCTTTGAAAAATCTCGATCGCAAAATGAACTGCGCGGCCTCGGAGCGGGCCGGACCTAGGCGCGCCGAAGCGCCGAGCGTCCAGCGTTTATCCCGGCTCCGCCGTCGAGAGCGCGGCCTCCTCGACCAAAAACTCTCGGAAGGCTTTTATGCGCGGCGTTCCGGCTTCTTCCGGGCGGCAGAGGAAGTAATAGCCGAACGGCGTTTTGACGCTGGTCGAGAACGGCGCGATGAGGCGGCCGGCGGCGAGCTCGTCGGCGACGATGGCGGGCGATCCGAGCGCGACGCCCTGCCCCTGCGCCGCGGCGCGGATCGCCATCGCCATGTTGTTGAACCAGACCCCGTGCCTTGCGTCGACGTCCCGCGCGCCGGCGGCCTTGAGCCAGTCGGTCCACGCCGGCCACGACGGATAGGCGGGGCTCTGCTCGAGATGCAACAGCGTGCGGCCTTTCAGATCCTCGGGCGCGCGCAGCGGATTGTCGGCGGAGACGATGTCGGGCGAGCAGACCGGAAACACGTCCTCCTTGAACAGGAGCGTCGTCGCGAGGCCGGGAAAGTCCCCCGCGCCCCACAGGATGCGC
Organism: uncultured Alphaproteobacteria bacterium; assembly: GCA_963768555.1. Classification (GTDB taxonomy): domain Bacteria; phylum Pseudomonadota; class Alphaproteobacteria; order Rhizobiales; family Beijerinckiaceae; genus Roseiarcus. The sequence goes on along the minus strand of CAVYIZ010000079.1, from coordinate 45,387 downwards.
GCGTCGGTCGCGCTCGATTCCAGCGCCTCCTCGCTCGGATTGGCGTCGAGCAGCACGTCGATTTCGGGATGCAGCGCCTTGAACTTGCCGATCCGGCCGACGAGCCAGGTCGCGGCGAAGGACGCGCTCGCATTGATGACGAGAAAGCGGCGGCCCTTGGCCTCGCGCATCGCCCGCGCGGCGCGGGCGAGGGTCGCGAAGCCCTTCGGCGAGGCCCGGCGCGCCGGCCGCTCCCGACTTCGGTCAGCGCGAGCCCCCTCCCCGACCGCTGGACGAGCGGCGCGCCGATCTCCTGCTCGAGCCCGCGCACCTGCTGGGCGACCGCCGCCTTGGTGACGTGCAGCTCCTCCGCGGCGCGGGCGAACGACAGCCGGCGGGCGACCGCCTCGAAGGCCCGCAGCGCATTGAGCGGCGGCAACCGGTCGACCGGCTTCATCGTATAGCCAGCTATCCTTTAGCGGCATAAACATTAACTTGAAACCCACCGTTACCGTCATATATCGGAGCCGAAACGGGCGCAATCTCTGCGCGTTTTGAAGATTGGGCGAAAGTATATGGGCGCGTATGCGGCGGGTTCGACCCATCACGGCTTCGAGTTCGGAGCGTCCGGGGTCGTGCGGGTCGGTAAACGAATTCTTAACGCAATCGCCGAGCGCGCAAGCGTCGCGGCCGACCGCAGCCAGTTCGCCGCGCTGCCGGCCCGCTATCTCGACGACATCGGCATGACCGCGGCGAAGCGGGCTGCGATCCTCGGTTATGAGGAACTGACGACCGACGGCTGGCGCCTCGTCGCGTCCCACCTTTGAGCGGGCGTGACTTCATCCGCTCCGGCAGCGAGATGACGGCGACCTTGCTTGAAGCTTGAGCCGCCAAGTTCTGCAGTCCGCCGCAATCGCTTCGAGCCGCGACTCGCGCTCTGACGCCGCGTTGGCGGCGCGGCCGACTCCGCTCTCGCTCCCCTCACAAACGCGGCGCCGTCGGCCGGCCGCATGCCGTCGCGCATGTGGACTCCCGACAAAAACGAGTAGACGTCCCTTCTGCTTGACGGCTGCAACGCGGCGTCGGAAAAGACGCGCTCGACCCGATCGGAGAAAGAATGCAGCGCGTCGCCCTGATCGACAATTATGACAGCTTCACGTTCAACCTCGTCCACTATCTTGGCGAGCTCGGCGCAGACGTTGCGGTGTGGCGAAACGATGAGATCAGCGTGGACGAGACCCTGGCCGCGAAGCCGGACGCGATCGTGCTCTCGCCGGGTCCCTGCACGCCGAACGAGGCGGGCATCTGTCTCGACCTCGTGCGGGCGGCGAGCGAGACGACGCCGCTCCTCGGCGTCTGCCTCGGCCATCAGACGATCGGACAAGCCTTCGGCGGCGAGGTGGTGCGGGCGCCAGTCCCCATGCATGGCAAGGTCTCGCGCATCGAGCACAACGCGAAAGGAATCTTCCGTGGGCTCAACGGGCCGTTCCAGGCGACGCGCTATCATTCGCTCGTCATCGAGCGCTCGGCCGCGCCGGACGAGCTCGAGGTGACCGCCGAAACCGACGACGGGCTGATCATGGCGGTCGCGCACCGCGACCGCCCTGTATACGGCGTGCAGTTCCATCCCGAAAGCATCGCGAGCGAGCACGGACGTCGGATCTTGCGCAATTTCCTCGACTTGGCCGCCGCTTTTCATGCGCGCGGCCCTGCGCGCTAGGCGATCCGGGCTCATGGAATTCTTCAAACCTTTGATCGCCAAGGTCGCCGCCGGGGCGACGCTGACCCGGAGCGAAGCGGTCGCGGCGTTCGACGCGATGCTTTCGGGCGAAGTGACGCCCTCGCAGATGGGCGGCTTCCTGATGGCCCTCAGAGTGCGCGGCGAGAGCGTCGAGGAGATCACCGGGGCGGTCTCGGCGATGCGGGCGAAAATGGTCGCGGTCAAGGCGCCCGCAGACGCAATCGACATCGTCGGAACCGGCGGCGACAATTCCGGCTCCTACAACGTCTCGACGCTGGCCTCGATCATCACGGCGGCCTGCGGCGTTCCAGTCGCCAAGCACGGCAATCGCGCAGCGTCCTCGCGCTCCGGCGCCGCCGACACGCTGATCGCGCTCGGAGTGAAGGTCGGGCTTTCGGCCGCAGGCGTCGAGCTTTGCCTGAGAGAAGCCGGCGTCGGCTTCATGATGGCGCCCTCGCACCACGCGGCGATGCGCCACGTCGGACCGACGCGGGTCGAACTCGGCACGCGCACGATCTTCAATCTTCTCGGGCCGCTCGCCAATCCAGCCGGCGTCAGGCGGCAGTTGATCGGCGTTTTCTCGGACGTGTGGCTCGAGCCGTTGGCCGAAGTGTTGCGCAATCTCGGCTCCGAGCGCGTTTGGATCACGCATGGGACGGACGGTCTCGACGAGATCACCACGACAGGGCCGACCAAGGTGGTGGAGTTGAAGAACGGGTCGATCCGCGCGTTCGAGGTCACCCCGGAAGAGGCGGGCCTCGCGCGCGTCGAGCCACCCGGCTTGAAAGGCGGTGACCCGGGGCAAAATGCCGAAGCCCTCCTCAAAGTCCTCGACGGCGGCGACGGCGCTTATCGCGACATCGCCCTCCTCAACGCGGGCGCCGCGTTGGTCATCGCGGGAAAGGCGGCGTCGCTGAAGGAAGGCGTTGGTCTGGGGGACGCCGCGATTCGCTCCGGCGCGGCCCGGCGCACGCTCGACAGGTTGATCGCCGTATCAAACGCTTGAGATCGAGGACGCCGATGGCCGACATCCTTAAGAATATCGAGAGCTACAAGCGGCGGGAGATCGCGGACGCCAAAGTCCGCGTGCCGCGCGCGACCCTCGAGCGCGAGATCGCGGGCCAGTCGCCGCCGCGCGGCTTCATCAAGGCCCTCGAGCGGGCGACGGAGGAAGGCCGTTTCGGGCTCATCGCCGAGATCAAGAAGGCGAGCCCCTCCAAAGGAGTGATCCGCGAGGAGTTCGAGCCGGCTGCGCTCGCCAAGGCCTATCAGGCTGGAGGCGCAGCCTGTCTCTCGGTGCTTACCGACGGTCCCTCGTTCCAGGGCGCGCCCGAACACCTGATGAAGGCGCGCACGGCCACCGCCCTGCCCATTCTGCGCAAGGACTTTCTGTTCGATCCTTACCAAGTGCTCGAGGCGCGCGCCTGGGGCGCCGACTGCATTCTGATCATCATGGCGGCTGTCGACGACGAGACCGCCCGGACGCTGAACAAAGCGGCGCACGACCTGGGCCTCGACGTGCTGATCGAGAACTCATGACGAGATCGAACTGAAGCGGGCGCTTGCCCTCGAAGGCCGGCTCATTGGCGTCAACAATCGCAACCTCCACACTTTCGCGACCTCGCTCGATGTCTGCGAGCGGCTCAAGCCACACGTGCCGCCGGGCAAGATCGTGGTCGCCGAGAGCGGCATAGCCAGTCACGCCGATTGCAAGCGTCTGGCCAGAGCGGGCATCGAGACTTTCCTTGTCGGCGAGGCGCTGATGCGCCACAAGGACGTCGCCGCGGCGACGCGGTCGTTGCTCACCGGACTTTAGGCGCAAGCCGCCGGCGGATATTCCGGATTTGCAACGCGCCCGCCCCAACTGGTCCTATAAGCATCATTGCTTGTTCTTTTTTCGTTCTCACCAGCCTCATGTTATCCTGACCGACGAATTGCGAGGTCGTGAACCGACATGAATGATCTTTTCGGCGCCGCGTCCGCTGAGCGCGGCAAAGCCGTTCCAGTGAAGGCAAAGGCCGCCCGGCGAAGTGCTGCGCCGGGCGAGGTCGACTACAACGCCGCGTCGATCGAAGTGCTGGAGGGGCTGGAGCCGGTGCGCCGCCGGCCTGGGATGTACATTGGCGGAACGGACGCCAACGCCCTCCACCATCTCTTCGCCGAGGTCATCGACAATTCAATGGACGAGGCCGTCGCCGGTCATGCGACCTTCATCGAAGTTTCGCTTGAGGAGAGCGGCTGGCTCAGCGTGCTCGACAACGGCCGCGGCATGCCGGTCGACCCGCATCCGAAATTTCCCAAGAAATCCGCGCTCGAAGTCATCATGACGATGCTGCACGCGGGCGGCAAATTCGACAGCGGCGCCTATGAGACGTCCGGCGGGCTCCATGGCGTCGGCGTCTCGGTGGTGAACGCTCTGTCGGAAAAGCTGGAGGTCGAAGTGGCGCGCGGACAGACGCTCCACCGCCAGACTTTCGAGCGCGGCAAGCCGACTTCGCCGCTGGCGACGATCGGCAAGGCGCCGAACCGGCGCGGGACGAAGGTGCGTTTCCTGCCGGACCCGGAGATCTTCGGCGAGAATGCCCGCTTCGATCCCGCGCGCGTGTTCAGGATGGCGCGCTCCAAGGCTTACCTGTTTGGCGGGGTCGAGATCCGCTGGCGCTGCGCTCCCGCGCTGCTCGGCGAGGGAAGCAAGACGCCTGCGGAGGCGATGTTTCATTTTCCCGGAGGCCTCAAGGACTACCTTGCTGCGGACATCGAGGGCGAGGCCCTCGTCGCCGATCAAGTCTTCACCGGCCGGATCGAGAGATCGGGAAGGCACGGCGCGGTCGAATGGGCGGTCGCGTGGCTCGCCGCCGCAGACGGCTTCGTCCATTCCTACTGCAACACCATCCCGACGCCGGACGGCGGCACCCACGAGGCGGGTCTGCGCAGCGCTTTGTTACGTGGGCTAAAGGATCACGCCGAGCGCATCGGCCAAGCCAAGCGCGCCAGCGCGCTAACGACCGACGATGTGATGGCCGGTTGCGCCGCGCTGATCTCCATTTTCATCCGCGAGCCAGAATTCCAGGGACAGAACAAGGGCCGGCTGCAGACGGCGGAAGCCGCCCGATTGGTCGACAACGCCGTCCGCGACGCCTTCGACCATTGGCTCGCGGCGGCGCCGAGCCAGGCGGCGAAACTCCTCGACTGGTCGATCGAGCGCGCCGAGGAGCGCGTCCGCCGACGCATGGAGAAGGACGTCGCGCGCAAGACCGCGGTCCGCAAGCTGCGGCTTCCCGGCAAGCTCGCAGACTGCACGAACTCCTCTGCACAAGGCTCTGAGCTTTTTATCGTTGAGGGCGACTCGGCGGGCGGCTCCGCCAAGCAGGCGCGCGACCGCGCCTCGCAAGCTGTGCTGCCGCTGCGCGGCAAGATCCTCAACGTCGCCTCGGCCACGCGCGACAAGCTCGCGCAAAATCAGCAACTCGGCGACCTCTTGCAGGCGCTGGGTTGCGGATCGGGTTCGCAATACCGCTCGCAGGACCTGCGCTACGACAAGATCATCATCATGACCGACGCCGACGTCGACGGTGCCCACATCGCCTCGCTCCTGATCACCTTCTTCTACCGGCAGACGCCGAAGCTCATCGAGGAAGGCCATCTCTATCTCGCCGTGCCTCCGCTCTATCGGCTGACCCAGGGCGACAAGTCGCTTTACGCCCGCGACGAAGCGCACAAGGAGCAGTTGTTGAAGTCCGGTTTCGGCGGCCGCGGCGCCATCGAGGTCAGCCGGTTCAAGGGACTTGGCGAAATGCCGATGCGAGACCTGCGGGACACCACCATGGACCCGGCGAAACGCACGCTCCTGCGCGTTGCCGTGGTGGCCGAGGACAGAGCCGCGACCGCGGAAACGCTCGAGCGTCTGATGGGATCAAAGCCGGAGGCCCGGTTCGCCTTCATCCAGGAGCGCGCGCCGAAGGCGCTCGAACTGGTCGACGTTTGAATTTTCCTTTCGCGGGTCGACCGGACGCTTCCGAAGCAGTCTTGCGCCGTGAGGAGATTGCTTTCCGTTCTTGCGTTAAGCCATCTGGAAAAGGCCAAAGAAATGCGCTATTGGTCGAACAGGTGGGCTCTGTTCGCGTGTGCGGGCGGGCGGGCGAGCATTCGATGATTGAGATCTTTAATTGCGTTTTGCCACGGGCGGCGACCGAAACTTCGTCGTTTTCCGCGGGACGCGGGACCGCGCAGGCTGATCCGCGCCGTCCTGCCGCCGAAAGGCCCTGCCCTTGAAGATTTCGACAGCACGAATTCCGCGTCGGACCGGGAACGGTCGGATGGGATCGCGCGTAAAAGTTTCGCTGCGGGAGGCGGCGATCGCAAGGGGCGGCGTCGCGCCTCGGCTGAATAGGGTATTGGTCGGAGAATTTGAATTAGCATGAGCAAGGGTAAGGATTTTCGCCCCCGCAAGCGGGGTTTCGATGATGACGGACCGATGTCCTACGATTCGAAGCCCCGCCAGTCGCGGGGCTATGGGGGCGGTCCGGAAGGCGGCTATGGCGGCCCGCCTCCCGGCGGAGGCGCCTCGGCGCCCGTGAGTTCGAGCGCGCCCGCGGTCGACGCGGTCGTGAAATGGTTCAAGGCCGACAAGGGCTACGGCTTCGTCGAGTTGGCCGGCGGCCAGGGCGACGCGTTCCTTCACGCCAATGCGCTGCACAACGCCGGCCACGAAACGGTCCCCGCCGGCGCCAAATTGCGCGTTCAAGTCGGCGCCGGGGCCAAGGGGGCGCAGGTGACGCGCGTGCTCGAAGTGGACTTCTCCGGCGCTGTGGAGCGTCCGCCGCAACGCTCGTTCGGCGGCGACGCGCCTCGGCCGCGCCGCGCCGCGCCCGATCCGTCGACCGCCGTCCCTGTCACCGGCAAGGTCAAGTGGTTCGACGGCGTCAAGGGGTTCGGCTTCGTGGCCAGCGAGGACGGGGGCAAGGACGTCTTCGTCCACATCTCGGTGCTCGGGCCGGCGGGGATCACCCATCTCGCCGAAGGCCAGCAAGTCAACATGCGCGTCGTCGACACGCCCAAGGGGCGTGAGGCGATTTCGCTGTCGATCTAAACGACGCGGGGGACTCCGTCGTACGGCGCAATTGGAGCGCGGCGGTGAGCCGCGCTCTTTTGCATGAACGCGCCGGCGGATTGCGGAGCCGCGCGACGCTTCCGCGCCCGGACGAGAGACTTTGCCGATGCAGCCTTCGCGCGACATCCATCGCCTGATTGAGATCATGGCCGCGCTTCGCGACCCGGACCACGGCTGCCCCTGGGACGTCGAGCAGAGTTTCGCCTCGATCGCTCCCTACACGATCGAAGAGGCCTACGAGGTCGCCGACGCGATCGAGCGCGGCGATGCCGAGGACCTGAGGGAAGAGCTGGGCGACCTCTTGTTGCAGGTCGTCTTCCACGCGCGAATGGCGGAAGAGGCCGGCCTGTTCGACTTCGGCGGGGTGGTCGAGGCGATCACGGCGAAGCTGATCCGGCGGCATCCGCATGTGTTCGGAGACGCCCGCGAACTCGATGCTGCGGGGGTGAAGGCCTTGTGGGGACGCATCAAGGCCGACGAGAAGCGGGCGCGCGAGAAAGCGCGCGGACCGGAACACGTCCGGGCCGCAGCGCCGCCCAGCGCCCTCGGCGGCGTTCCGCTCTCCCTGCCCGCGCTGTCGCGCGCGCTGAAATTGCAGGAGAAGGCCGGCAAGGCCGGGTTCGACTGGGACGACGTTCGCGCCGTCGTCGCCAAGCTGCGCGAGGAGGTCGCGGAGGTCGAAGCGGAAATCGGCGATCGCTCGGCGGAAAAGCTGTCGGACGAGATCGGCGACCTCCTGTTCGCCGCCGTCAACCTCGCCCGCCATCTCGACGTCGATCCGGAGGCCGCGCTGCGCGGCGCGAACGCCAAGTTCGAGCGCCGCTTCGCCCATATCGAGCAGCGTCTCGCCGAGAGCGGGCGCAAGCCGGAAGGCGCCGATCTCGACGAGATGGAGGCGCTGTGGCTCGAGGCCAAGGGACTCGAGCGTCGGGCCGGGTGATCCCCATGCGCCATTTGGCGCTTCTCAGAGGGATCAACGTCGGCGGCGCGCGGACGTTGCCGATGCGCGAGCTCGAGGACGCCTTCAAGACCGCCGGCGCGACCGCCGCGGCGGCCGTGATCCAGAGCGGCAACGTCGTGTTCGCATCCGCCCGTCCGGAGGCGACCTGTGCGGCGGCCGCAACCGCCCTCCAGGCGAAATTCGGTTTCCGCCCGACGGTCGTCCTGCGGAGCGCGAAAGCCTGGCGGGCGATGGTCGAGGCCAACCCGTTCGTCGCCGCCGGCGCGGCGACGGAGGCGCTTCACGTCGCCTGCCTCGCCGCGGAGCCGAGCGTTTCCCTCGCCGCGCGTCTCGATCCGCAAGCCTTCCTGCCCGACCAATTTGCCCTCGCCGGCGCGGACGTCTACCTCAAGCTGCCGAACGGCGTGGCGAAGGCCAACCTGACGAACGCGCGCCTCGACAAGGCGTTCGCGACCGTCTCGACTATGCGGAACTGGCGCACCGCGCTCCGCCTGCTCGAGCGCCTGGAAGGCTGACGGGCGGGTCGAGCCGTTTATCGCCGTTTAGCGCCGCTTTTAGCGGCGAGCCCGTTCGGTTTCAAAGGCTTACGACCCCGTTTAGCGTCGGCCCGAAAAGCGCGTCGCGCACTGCTTGTCCGAGACCCTGGCGAGCACATCGAGGACGCTCAGCCGCATCCATTGCCTATGGGCGGATATTCCGATTTTCACAATCCATAATATTACTTATCTAAAATTCACTCAAGATCACGCCCATTGCAGAGGGCTCGCGGCGCGGCCTACTGCCGCGGCCCCGCCAGCGCGGCGAGACGCCGCGCGAACCGCTCGTCGAGCGGCTCGCCGAGGAACAGCCGCCGCCAGATCGCGCCGTCGATCGCCTCGATGAGCGCGTCGCACAACTCGGCGTCGGTCGAATAAGCGGCGAGGATTTTTCGCAGCGCGTCCTGGCGCGGCTTCAGCATCGCGGCCCGGAACGCTTCCGCCGTCCGGGTCGGACTGCGCCTCGACGAACAGCGTGCGCAGCGAGGGCGCGATCGGTTTCAGGGCCGCGAACTCCGCTTTCAGGAACGCACTGAGATCGCCGGCGCGGACCGCCGCCTCCCGCGGGCGGTCGACGCGTTGGCCTGCCTTCGCCGCGACCGCCTCGATGACCAGCGCGGCCTTGTGCGGCCAGCGCCGGTAGATCGTCTGCTTGCCGGCGCCGGCGGCCTTGGCGATCGCATCGACCGTCAGCGCGTCATAGCCGAGATCGAGCATGCGCCAATAGGCGGCGTCGAGAAGCGCCGCCTCGCTTTCCGCACTGCGCGGCCGCCCCGCGGAGCGCCTCGCCGTTTCGCTCATGTGCGAACCATACCAGAGAAGCGGAGCGACGCGTCTCCCATAGTTTCGAGACGAGCGGTTCAGTATTCAGCCGAGACCGCCGCGATTACTGAACTTACAGTTCCTTATCGATTGCCATCGGTAAGACCGATTCCGCCCCCACCATTAACAGCGCGACCTTTAATCCGGTCGATTGACAGGTTCGGTGTTCTCTTTTCTTTTTTTCCTTTTTTCTTTCCTTACTTTTTTTTTATTTTCTCATTTTTTACCTCTTATTATTATTGTTATACTTTAACTCTCACTTCATTACTCTTCATATAATAATTCTCTTCATCAAAATATTAATTTACAATTACATTTTAACTCTCTAAAAAATAATATTATAACTATAATGCTTAGTTTGGGATGCTTCTAACAGGAGATGAAATTTTCATCTTTTGTTAATATATTTCGCAACGCAGTCAAAAGTAATATCACTATCTTTCCATATCGCCTATTACGGGGACGCGATAACCGAGATATAATTTTCAGAGGCGGGCTTCCACTGAGCCAAAAAGCTCTAAATCTCATGAATCCCCTCATTTTTGATCTACTTCGAAATTGTCTGAATTGGCGAGTTACCGCGTGGCGAGGTCACGAATTAGCCGAGCGAGGAGCTCATGCGCAAGTCGATCGAGCGAGTGGAATTAGTTCATAGTTTTGTGAAGCGCGCGTTTTCCGAGAGCCTGCACGCCAAGCGTATTCTTTCGCTGGCCAATGAGACGCTGCGGGTTCTGACGGGGGCGTCGTTGGCGGTTTCCGTGATCGCGCATGCGCTGGCGCAAGCGCGCGGTCTGATAGACAGACACGCTATTAAACAGATCGATCGCCTGCTGAGCAACGCCGAGATCGTCGTATGAGACCTGTTCGCGCCATGCGTGCGCGAGGTCGTGAGCCAGCGCAAAGCGATCGTCGTGGCGATAGATTGGACCGATTTCGACGCCGACAATCAGACCACGCTCGCTTTGAGCCTGATCACGCGCCACAGCCGAGCGACGCCGCTCTTGTGGCTGACAGTCCACAAGGACGAACTGAAGGACCAGCGCAACGACTTCGAAGACCTCTGCCTGACGCATTTGAAGGAAATCCTGCCCGAGAGCGTGACAGTGACGATCCTAACCGATCGCGGCTTCAGCGACGTCAAACTGTTCGAATTCCTCGAAAGCCTCAGCTTCAGCTACGTCATCCGCTTTCGCGGCAACGTTCATCTGACCGCCGCGCACCGTGAGACGCGCCTAGCCGTCGACTGCGTCCGCAAGAAAGCGCGCGCCTGCCTTCTGCGCCGCGCCGAACTCACCGCCGCCCGCCACAAAGTCCGCGCCGCGATCTGCGTCCACGCCAAGGAGATGAAGGAGGCTTCGCATCTGACCGCCAGCGATGCGACCGCGAGCGCCTCCCAGATCGTCAACCTCTACGCCAAACCGTGCACGATCGAGCCGAAGTTCCGCGACACCAAGGATTTGCCGTTCCGCATGCGCCTGAGCGTCCTGCGCATCAGCGATCCGCAACCGCGCGACCGTCTGCTGCTGCTCAACGCCTTAGCGATCCTCCTGCTGACGCTGCTCCGCGCCGCCCGCGAAAGCCTCCGCATATACCGATCGCTCAGAACCAGCACCGTCAAACGCCGCGTCCATTCGCTGTTCCGCCAGAGCTGCCTGCTCTACGATCTCATCCCCAACATGCCCGAGCCACGCTTGAGACCGCTCGTCGAAAAATACGAAGAATTCCTAAACCGAAACAACGTCTTCACACAAACCTTCCACCCCCCTAATAAATGCGTGAGACAGCGGACATATAATCGAGCGCAAGGATACTCGCTTCTGAAGCATTCATTACAGAGATCCCGTTGCGCGTCAGTTAGGGAACAAGAAGACGAGTGGGCCGCCTGCTTGCCGTTCTGGGCCGCCCGTCGGTTAAGGCTGGCGCCCTCTGAGAATTTGATCTGTGCGCCTTTCCTTGTCTCCGGTCCAAACAGGCCGTCAGTGTGTGAGGATCTGAAGGGTTTGCCGGTTGCGTGCGGGGTCGAGGCCGCGGCGTGGCGGGTTGCTTGAGCGGCGGTAATCGGCACCAGGCGCATATGTAGAAGGCCATTTCAGCATTCCGCCGTTCATTACAAATCGCGGAACTGACTGATTTTTTGTTTTCCTGATGTTGTCAGTGGGCGGCCATAGATCGCAGCTCGAAATACGTGTTAGCACTCCCTTGTAACGAGTGCTAACGATAGCCATGTAGGTCACGCGTTGAACTGCCGCCGAGAGCCGAGGCAAAATCGCTCGTGAGCCGGTCGTGCAAGTCGACTGAAAGCGAAATCTCATGAAATTCCGTCCGCTGCACGACCGCGTCGTCATCCGCCGCATTGAAGGCGAGGACAAGACCAAGGGCGGCATCATCATTCCAGACACCGTCAAGGAGAAGCCGCAAGAGGGCGAGGTCGTCGCCGTCGGGCCGGGCGCCGCGACGAAAGCGGCAAGCTCGTGCCCGTCGAACTCACGGCGGGCGACCGCGTGCTCTTCGGCAAATGGTCCGGCACCGAAGTCAAGATCGACGGCGAGGATCTCCTGATCATGAAAAAATCCGACATCCTCGGCGTGATCGAAGGCGCGATCGCCACGAAGAAGAAGGCGGCCTGAACGAATTCCCCTCTTCAACAATTGATGGATTGAACATCCATGTCCGCCAAAGACGTACGCTTCTCCTCCGACGCCCGCGACCGCATGCTGCGCGGCGTCGATATCCTCAACAACGCGGTCAAGGTGACGCTCGGCCCCAAGGGCCGCAACGTCATTCTCGACAAGTCCTACGGCGCGCCGCGCATCACCAAGGACGGCGTCACCGTCGCCAAGGAGATCGAGCTCGAAGACAAGTTCGAGAACATGGGCGCGCAGATGGTGCGCGAGGTCGCCTCGAAGACCAACGACCTTGCGGGCGACGGCACCACCACCGCGACGGTGCTCGCCGCCTCGATCATGAGAGAGGGCCTCAAGCTGGTCGCCGCCGGCATGAACCCGATGGACCTGAAGCGCGGCATCGACATCGCGGTGACCGCGGTCGTCAAGGACATCGAACGCCGCGCCAAGAAGGTGCAGTCCTCCGAAGAGATCGCCCAGATCGGAACCATCGCCGCGAACGGCGACAAGGCGATCGGCAAGATGATCGCCGACGCGATGAAAAAGGTCGGCAACGAGGGCGTGATCACGGTCGAGGAGGCGAAGACCGCCGTAACCGAGCTCGACGTCGTCGAGGGCATGCAGTTCGACCGCGGCTATCTCTCGCCCTATTTCATCACCAACGCCGAGAAGATGGTGGCCGAGCTCGAGGATCCCTACATTCTCATCCACGAGAAGAAGCTCTCCTCGCTTCAGCCGATGCTGCCGATCCTCGAGGCGGTGGTTCAGGCCGGCAAGCCGCTGCTCATCATCGCCGAGGACATCGACGGCGAGGCGCTTGGCGACGCTGGTCGTCAACAAGCTGCGCGGCGGCCTCAAGGTGGCGGCGGTCAAGGCGCCGGGCTTCGGCGATCGCCGCAAGGCGATGCTCGAGGACATCGCGATCCTCACCGCGCGGCACGATGATCGCCGAGGACCTCGGCATCAAGCTCGAGAACGTGACGCTCCAGATGCTCGGCCGGGCCAAGCGGGTGCGGATCGAGAAGGAGAACACCACGATCATCGACGGCGCCGGCAAGAAATCCGACATCGAGGGCCGCATCGCCCAGATCAAGGCGCAGATCGAGGAGACGACCTCCGACTACGACAAGGAGAAACTGCAGGAGCGGCTCGCGAAGCTCGCGGGCGGCGTCGCGATCATCCGCGTCGGCGGCTCGACCGAGGTCGAGGTCAAGGAGAAGAAGGATCGCGTCGAGGACGCCATGCACGCGACCAAGGCGGCGGTCGAGGAAGGCATCGTTCCGGGCGGCGGCGTCGCGCTCTTGCGCGCCAAGGCCGCGATCGGCAAGCTCAGCGACGAAAATGAAGATGTCCAGTCCGGCATCAACATCGTGCTGAGGGCGCTCGAAGCGCCGATCCGGCAGATCGCCGAGAATTCGGGCGTCGAGGGTTCGATCGTCGTCGGCAAGGTTCTCGAGAACAAGTCGCAGACCTTCGGCTTCGACGCCCAGACCGAGCAATATGTCGACATGCTGAACGCCGGCATCGTCGATCCGGCGAAGGTCGTGCGGGTCGCCCTGCAGGACGCGGCTTCGGTCGCCGGCCTCATGATCACGACCGAAGCCATGGTCGCCGAGACGCCGAAGAAGAAGGCTCCGGCGGCCATGCCGGCGGCGGCGGCATGGGCGGAATGGACTATTGATCGCTCGACAATGACCGGAGCGGGCGCGCTAACGCGCCGCCTTTCCTGATCGGTCGCGCGCTGCCCGGAAGGGGAGGAATCCTTCCTCCCCAAATCGGGAGGAAATGTCATGCAAAATTCCGTGTGGTATCGAGGAGATCCGACGCGGCTGCTGCAGGGCGCCGCCGTCGGCGTTGTCGCGACTCTCGTCGCCGGCTTTGGCTGGGGCGGGTGGATGCTCGGAAGCTCAGCGAGGGAATTGGCGAACACGACGGCCAGCAGCGCCGTGGTCGCGGCGATCGCGCCCATCTGCGTCGACCAGTTCCAACACAGCGCCGACGCCGCAGCCAACCTGACGGCGCTGAAGAAAACCAGCTCCTGGGAGCAGGCGGCGTTTGTCGAGAAGGGCGGCTGGGCGATGATGCCCGGAGGTAAGGCGGTTGACTCGGCGTGCCACAGGCATGCGCCGAACTGCTGAGCAATCTGAAATAGGTTCGGGCGCCAACGCCGAACAGTGATCGACGGTCGGCGCGACGCTTGCGCCGATCGCTCCGCCATCGCTAAGTCCTTTCAAGCTTTCGCGGCGTGACGTTCGTCGCCTGAGGCGCATGTTCCGGTGATCAATGTTGATCCGTTACGGTTATGAAATCACGGTCCATTGCGAGCACCCCACCGCGATGGTTTGCCTGCTTTCGGTGAGCGAAGATCGCAAGTTCGACATACGCGTCCCGGAGAAGGTCTTTACGACGCCGATCATCGCGACGACCACCTATGTCGACTCGTTCGGCAATCGCTGCCGCAGGCTGGTGGCGCCGTCCGGCGACCTGACAATTTGGGGCGACGCCACGATCGAAGACGATGGCAAGATTGACCCGGCGGACTTTGCCGCGGCGGAAGTCCCTGTCGCGGAGCTGCCCGATTCATGCCTGCTTTATCTGATGGGAAGCCGATATTGCGAGACCGACAAGCTGAGCCAAGCGGCCTGGGATCTATTCGGTAAAATCCCCCCCGGCTGGGGGCGCGTGCAGGCGGTTTGCGATTTCGTGCATCGGCACATCAAGTTTGACTATATGCAGGCGCGATCGACCAGAACGGCGTTTGAAGCCTTCGACGAACGTGTCGGCGTCTGCCGAGATTTCGCCCATCTCGCGGTCACGCTTTGCCGATGCCTCAACATTCCGGCTCGCTACGTCAATGGCCATCTTGGCGACATTGGCGTGCCCGTCGTCGACCCGATGGATTTCAGCGCGTGGATCGAGGTTTATCCTCGACGGGTCGTGGTGGACATTCGATCCTCGCAACAACATCCCACGGATCGGGAGGATCGTTGTCGCTCGAGGCCGGGACGCGGCGGATATCCCGCTCATCAATTCGTTCGGCCCCATGTCCTCAAGTCTTTTCGGGTCTGGACCTACGAGGTCTTCGATCCGCTGACGAGCGCGCCTAACCTCGTCTGAAATCGCCGTTGCGAGCGACATCTCGGCATCAGACCATTTGGGCGCGGTCGCTTCGAATTTTCGGTCTTGTCCGCCCCTCTCCTTTCGAACTGACCCACGCCCGCTTGCGGATTGTCTCTCGCTTTTGAGTGGTGACGTCGATGCGGGGGCTGCGAGGACCGCAAGCCTGCAGTCGGACGCTCCGGGGCGGCCTCGACCCAAACCCAAAATCCATGGGGCTTTTTTTTTTTTTTTTTTTTTTTTTTTTTTTTTTTTTTTTTTTTTTTTTTTTTTTTTTTTTTTTTTTTTTTTTTTTTTTTTTTTTTTTTTTTTTTTTTTTTTTTTTTTTTTTTTTTTTTTTTTTTTTTTTTTTTTTTTTTTTTTTTTTTTTTTTTTTTTTTTTTTTTTTTTTTTTTTTTTTTTTTTTTTTTTTTTTTTTTTTTTTTTTTTTTTTTTTTTTTTTTTTTTTTTTTTTTTTTTTTTTTTTTTTTTTTTTTTTTTTTTTTTTTTTTTTTTTTTTTTTTTTTTTTTTTTTTTTTTTTTTTTTTTTTTTTTTTTTTTTTTTTTTTTTTTTTTTTTTTTTTTTTTTTTTTTTTTTTTTTTTTTTTTTTTTTTTTTTTTTTTTTTTTTTTTTTTTTTTTTTTTTTTTTTTTTTTTTTTTTTTTTTTTTTTTTTTTTTTTTTTTTTTTTTTTTTTTTTTTTTTTTTTTTTTTTTTTTTTTTTTTTTTTTTTTTTTTTGCGCCCTCGCGGACGCCTTCGCGGGCAATCCGGTCGACCTTACCAGTTCTTTAGAGCGGCGGGGTCACGTCCATCGATGATTTCGCCCCCCCCCCCCCCCCCCCCCCCCCCCCCCCCCCCCCCCCCCCCCCCCCAAGCAGGGATACGCTTTAGTGGATTGAAATAATCAAACGCTTGGTTCCTGCGCGCGCCCATCAAGCCGTTGAAAACATTGAGTGCGGGCGCTCTTCCGCCTGATTTTATCCACTAGCTAAGCTAGCTGTTCGGGCGCAAATTCTCCATTGAGAGCATCTTGCGCTCTTGCGGCGTCAATTTCCATTGCTTGCTCTCAGCCGAGAGCTCGGCGAATATCCGATGCAAGGTATCCCGCGCTGCCCGAATAATTTCCGTGTCGTCAAAATCCTTCATTTCCAAGGTAATCGATAGTTGAAAACTTGTTTGCTGACGATTCTCACACGAAAGTAGTTAAGGAAGTCGATCCGCAGGTAGATATCACTTCCAGACGTGTCAGCGTAAACTTGTACTTGGCCGTTATCGTTTGTGCTTTTCCACCCATGGGCAAGTATAATCTGCTTCTGCCGCGAATGCAAGGTAACCGGAGACACGATTGCCGAGAGCGACGCATGATCGTAAGCGGGCAGGCCGCGCAAATCAGCTGTACGAGCCGCCAGGGCCGCCGGCCCGGTCTACAGCGCCTCTGACGAGCGGTCCTCGATCGCCGCATCAAGGGCTCGGGCGAGCGCCTTGGCCTTCGATAGATAGAGCTGCCCGAAGCTTTTCGCGGTCAGAATGCGCGTCCCGATCGTAGCCGGTGTCAACAGTCACCATGCAACGGATGGTGTCGTCACCTCTCGAAAGAACGATCGAGAATTGGTCGGTCTCTCCCTTGCGGTTATCCTCCAGCTTCACCATACTCGCTCCCCACTCCCAACCATATCAAGCTTTAAGTTGGTCTTCGCGAGCATTGTCACAATGCCCAGTCTATTGATTTTACCTCGCCTTGCGGGTCTCGTGCGCTCATTCACGGCATGGGCCCAGTGACAGCTTTCGCAGCATTCCTAAAAGGCTCGTCGTTCATCGGCGGTTAGCGCCCTACAATGGCCGAGAACTTCTTTGGCGCTTTGGTTGAATCATCGACTTCTTTCTCTAATATATCAAACAATTCTCCGATATATCAAACAATTACGGCCGGGCTCGTTCGCCATCTGACAACCGTGCAGGAGCGGCGCACGGCGCCGGTTGTGCTTGAGCGTCGTCGCGGCCGACATCTATGCGAGCGCGCCCCAGACCGAGCTCGGCAGGTTAGATGCAACGGGCGGCGTCGAGAGCATTCTAGCAGCCTGTCGGACTTAACCTTCGGACTATTGATTTCATTAGGTTTTTCAAATTTGGGAGAAACAGAATACCGAATGATGTCACTTCTTACGCGGCAGAAAAGATTGGTCCGACAAACTGCTAGAGCTGCGCATCCGGAGCGCCGTCCATCGCGTTCGCGTCAGATTGCGCTCAGATTTGCCGCCGCCGCGCGGGGAATTCAAATTTAAGCTACCGCGATATCATTCTCGACGGATGTCGCGCCCCTTGCCGATGACTGGCAGCACCCGCCAGTTCGCGGGCATTCCATGTTGTGACATGCCCAGTCAACTTTGATCCTCGCCGTCCTGAGCGCTAACTTTGATCGTGTTCGGATCTTAGAACGAAGACCCAAGCAACGAAGACCGAAGCAGGGCGCGCGTGATGTTTTGGCTGACATCGTCCGCGTTCACCGTCGGCTTAATCTCGATCAGATTGGAAATGCCGACGACGCCGATCAGAGTTCGGACAGCCTGCTCGGCGGCTCCTCCTTGAAGTGCCAATCAACTTCGCCGTTGAGCGTAACCCATCCCTTAGACTTTATCTCGATTGCGTCGGGGCGGGGAACGGACGAGTCCCAGGTGACACGCTCGATAGCCGCTCTCGCGATGCTCTCGTCGTGGCGTTCGATGTCATGAGATAGCTTGACCTCGATTTGCTCGACCACAGCCTTCACGCCTCTCACGCGAGCCGTCGCCCTCTCCGCCGCGACCTTTTGTGCGAAACTTTGGACACGCCCAGTCAGGGTCACAACGCTCGCGCGCGCGGTGACGTCGATACGCGCGGCGTTGATGCTCGGCTCCCATCCGAGTTCGATCATTACGCACTCTTGCAGTTGTTTATCTTGTGACATTTTTGCCTTCCTATCGCATCACCGAGCTCAATCGGATGACGCCGTGTCTCATGACGCAGCGCGATCGGCTTCGAGGGCCGCGGCGAGTTCATCCGGGTTCACGAGAAACACCTCCTTTGGTCCGCCGAGCGCGGATAGCGCCGGTACGTGCAGCATTGTCGCGATTTGCCTGAAGGCGAGAAAGGAAAGGCCGGGTATGTCTTCCTCGTCAACAACGACGCGATAGGTTCCCGCCGGAAGCGGGCGATCCACCAGGGCAAAGCGAATGCTTTGGAAAACGTCAGCGTCATCTCCTTGCTTCGTGTCGCCATCGCGGGACCTCAGCGCTTCCGTTTTGGCGGGTCGTCGCCCCGGACGGAGGCATCGCGCTCTGCTTGATCTTAAGCTGGAACCGATCTCGCTTGAGCGCTCCCCGTCGGGAGCACGTCCCTGTTTATCAAGATATAGGTAAGAATAACTGGGATATAAGGGCGGAATGGTGCCAATTCTTATGATCGCAAAATATGTCCTCTCGCGTCATTCGTTACGACGAAATCTGCTCGGCATCTTATAACTCCAGAGAACAACACTATGTATCACATGCTCAGTCGTCGTCGACTTGGCGAATAACTAAACGGTTTGGCGCCTTTTCACTCGATTTCGACTATGAGGCGCCCATTGTCGACGCCAGCGCGCTCTACGCGAGGATCGGCGGATGATTCCACTCACGGTCCATCATCGGACCGCCTATCGATATCGGCGGCGGGTGAATTTTTGGCCGCATCGGCTGATGCTCCGCCCGCGCGAAAGCCACGACCTGCAGGTGATTTCTTGCGTGGTGACGGTTTCGCCGACGGCGCAAGTTACGTGGGCACATGACGTCTTCGGCAACGCCGTTGCGACCGCCGTGTTAATTTCCGAGGGCGCGAGCGACAATCTCGTCATAGAGAGCGCCGCGGAGCTTCGGGTCGAGAGATCGGCGTGGCCCATCTTCAACGTCTCAGCTTCCGCGATCGTCTACCCCTTTCGCTATTCTGACGACGACTGGACGGACCTCGGCTCACTGACCGGGCGGCAATATCCGGACCCGGGCCGACGCCTGGCGAATTGGGCGCGCGCGTTCGTCTGCGGCGATTGGACAGACACCCTCTCGCGCGCAAGATCTCAGTGCCTCGTGCCGGCGTGGATCAGCTACCAGAGCCGGGAGGACGCAGGCACGCAGACGCCGATCGAGACTTTGGATCGCGGCTTCGGCTCCTGCCGGGATTTCGCCGTGCTGTTCGTCGAGGCGGCCCGCACACTAGGCTTCGGCGCGAGGTTGGTGTCGGGCTACCTCTTCAACCCCGATCAGATGCTTCATGGATTGACGGACGCCGGATCAACACACGCCTGGGCCGAAGTCTTTGTGCTGTATGGTTGGATCAGCTTCGATCCGACAAACCGAAGCGTCGGCGGCGCCAACCTCATTCCGGTCGCTGTTGCGCGCGACATTCGGCAAGCAGCGCCAGTCTCCGGAACCTATGCGGGAGCCAGCGACGCTCTTGAGGGCATGGCGGTGGAGGTCCTGTGACCTCGAGCTCCGCGCCTGCGTGGCGTCGGGGCTCGGAACGATCATCGAGTGTCGGCGCGCCGCACGACGGAGCGAGTTGCTTTTCGGCTTGACCGTTACCCGCTTTGCTGACGCACACGCGCGCGACGAGAGATTTGGCTGACGACATGACCCATGCTGCGCTCATCCCCCTTCTCGGCGGAGAGTTCGACGATTTCTTATTTGCATCCATTGAATGACTGAAATGGCCCCTCGCTGAGCGTCGTTTCCGCATTGGCGCGGTCGACGTCGATCCTCTGGAAAGAAGCGGTCAATCTGGCGCGCATGCCCAGGGAACAGGCGATGGAGCGACTGACTTCGCTCATCGCGTCGTTGCCGACGGGCGCGACGGCAAGTTTGTCGCCCGACTCGTTGCCGCGAACCTGATTGCGCTTTTGCCGCGAGCGGCGGGCGTCAATGCGCACGCCGCCGCGGCGCCGTTTCCGGCCGCCCCCACTCAGCGAACGCGACTGTTCGTTGGGTCGGCGTTCTCGCTCTCCTGCTGCTTGCCTACTTCATACTGACGGCTTGAGCTTCAAATGCGCCCGGACCCACAGCAGATTGGCCTGCTATGACATGCGAGTTGCGGCGCGACGTTAGGACTAGTGTTTGATCACTTTGCTGACTACAAGGATTTGACCGACGCCGCGCGGTTATCCGGCAATTTCTCGGGGAAGGCGAGATTTTGGCCCCGGACGTATCCGGCGCAATTCGCGAGCGGCTAATGTTGGTGGCGCGGCGGCGACCGAGATGGCCTATTCATGCCCGAGCCGGTCGAAATCGTCGAGGACGGCGGCGATCAGCCTCTGTCTGCGGGGGTCTTGGCCAGCCAGGGAGGCGGCAAAGATCTTGAGAAGATAACGTGCTTTCTCGGCGGCTTCGCACCAATTGCTAGCCGGCGCCGCAAGCAGGTGAGCTTCCAATTCGTCCTGCCGCAGGCGCAAGGCCTTCTCGTTGGCCTCCACGTCTGCCAGCAGCCGGCGCAGACCGGTGGCCTTCTGCGCCGCCATCCCGCGATGCTGGTCCAGATCGATCGTCTTGTCGGTCATGCTTCTGCTTTCCTGCATTGAACCGCGTGTTGCCTATCCGGCTCACGGATGCGTCGCTGGCAAGCGAGGCGGCAGCGCCTTGTCGCGATCCTGCGCCGCCTCCAGGTCGCGCGGGTCGATGGTCACCATCTCGATCGAGGAGGCATGCTTGGATGGCCCCGGCACAAAGATGACGGTCGAGACGCGGCGATAGACCGGAAAGGACAACTCCTCGATCAACGCCTCGTCGGTCATGACCCGGTACTCTCCTTGTGGCAATGTTCGATCGACGCCCCTCAGCTCGAATGGATGATCGAAGACAACGAGTGTGTTGCGGGTGCGCGTGATCATTGGAACCCAGTGTCCGCGTGCAGGGGGAGGGAAAATCGGCGCTGCCGTAAAGGCGACGAATTTCTTCGGCGCCGTATCTCTCGCCGTCGACCTCAAGAATGGCGCCCAGGAGCAGTTCGGGCGCGAGGTCTTCGATTGCGAAGCGAACGGCGTCCGCTGCCCGGGCAAATCGTCTGTACCCAACTGGTTGACGCCTGGAATTGCGTTTCCGCGACGGGAACAGTTCCGCCTCGACGCTGTAATCGAATTTGACCGTGGCGCGCTCCGGTCCGGCTGCTTCTCGCGTCGAGGACGCAGCGACGCGGACCTGACATCGAGTTCCTGGCGCCATGATTGGGTTCCTCTCGGTCACCATCTAGCACCAATATCATCGCTGGACATGGGCGGCAGGGATCGCGGCGAGCTTGCGGGACGCGGTTATTGCCCGGGCAGCCCGGAGCCGAAATAGAAGCGCCTTAACGGGTCAAGCCACAGGAGGCGCTTCATAGTCCGGTTTCGCTGGCGGCCTACGCGGCGAAGCGAATCTCACTCGTGCGCATCGTAGGCGGCACGCCATGCGCCGTAGTCCTTAACCCTTGTGATGGATAGTCACATTTTCGTGCTTCTGAGTTGAGGTCGTCGGCATCGAAATTCCCCCGAAATTTTCTTCAAAATATTATGGGGATGTTTTGCATCCACGCTACAGTGATAATCTAGGAATAAACAACAAAATTACAAGGGCCATACCTAATTACAATTCCGATAAACAGTATTTTCCACGCCTCCAGGATCTTGGCCGGGGTTTGACCGTAACCCGCTGCCCTTCCTCGGACCTAGCCTGAATTTTCGCTTCGGGGTCGTACCCGGTTCATCGATTGTGAGCAGGCGGCTGTCGCCGCAGCGCTGCAAGCGCGCCTCCGACCGACCTCCACGGCGATGCGCGATCGTCTTTGACCCTTGTCAATGCGCCACAACCGGCGGAGCCTATATTTGCGGAAATTATGCGCTTGGGAGGGCGCCATGCCGGATAATCTCATCCAATTCAGCCCATCGGCTTATCAGTACCCGCTTCTCTTGAAGCATCTGCTGCACTACCCGATGATGCATGCGCCGGATCAGGAGATCGTCTATCGGGACCTCAGGCGGCACAGTTACCGGGTGTTCCGCGAGCGCATCGGGCGGCTCGCGAGCGGCCTCACGGAGATCGGCGTCAAGCCGGGGGACGTGGTCGGCGTTCTCGACTGGGACAGCCATCGTTATCTCGAGTGCTATTTCGCCGTGCCGATGATGGGCGCGGTGTTGCAGACGGTTAATCTCTCCCTGCCGCCGGAGGCGCTGCTGTTCGCCATGAACGAAGCAGCGCCCTCGACCGTGCTGGTCAACGTCGACTTCCTGCCGCTCATCGAGAAGATCGCCGACAAGCTGCCGTCGGTGCAGAAATTCGTGATGCTGCACGACCGCAAGGAGCAGCCGACCACGCGTCTGCCGATCGAGTGCGAATACGAGGAAATGCTGGAGGCGAGTTCGCCGTTCTTCCAGTTTCCCGATTTCGACGAGAACACCCGCGCGACGATGTTTCACACCACCGGCACGACGGGCCGCCCGAAAGGCGTGTATTTCAGCCACCGTCAGCTGGTGCTGCACACGCTCGGCGTCATCGCGGAATACGGGAGCGCTCCGGGCCAGGGACGGATTTGCCGCGACGACGTCTACATGCCGTTGACGCCGATGTTTCACGTCCACGCATGGGGGAGCCCATACGTACACACCATGCTCGGCAATAAACAGATCTATCCGGGCCGCTACCAGCCCGATGTCCTGTTGGGATTGATCGCGCGCGAGGGAGTGACGTCCACCCATTGTGTGCCGACCATCCTGCAGATGCTGCTCACCGCGCCCGGGAGCAAGGATGTCGATCTCTCCGGGCTGAAGATCGTAGTCGGAGGCTCCGCCATGCCGCGGGCGCTGGTCAGAGCCGCGATGGCCCGCGGCATCGACGTCTTCACCGGCTATGGGCAATCCGAGTTCCTGCCCGATGCTGTCCGGGGTGCATCTGACCACGACGCAAATGTCGGAAGACCTCGAGGCGCAAGTGGAACGGCGCACCTGCCGCCGGTCTGCCGGCGCCGCTGGTCGACCTGCGCATCGTTGACGCGGACATGACGGACGTGCCGCACGACGGCATAACTCGAGGCGAAATCGTCACCCGCGCTCCGTGGCTCACCATGGGCTATCTCAACGATCCTGCCGGCGTCGGAGCAGCTTTGGGCCGGCGGCTACCTGCACACCGGGGACGTCGCGACCTGCGACGCCGACGGGACCATCCACATCGTCGACCGGATCAAGGACATCATCAAGAGCGGCCGCGAATGGGTCTCCTCCATTCAGGTGGAGGACATCATCTCGGAGAAGAGCGGCGTCGTGAAAGCGGCGGTCATCGCCGTCAAGGACGCCAAATGGGGCGAGCGTCCGATGGCGCTCGTCATTGTGGAGCCCGGATTCGCGGGCGGCTCCGCGGAAGCCGTGCAAGAGGCCATCCGCGCCCACGTGGCATCCTATGTCGACAAGGGCGTCATCTCGAAGTTCGCGATCCCCGACCGGGTCGAGATCGTCAAGGAGCTGCCGCTGACCTCGGTCGGCAAGGTCGACAAGACCGTGCTGCGCGAAAGGCACCTGCGCGACGAAGCGGCCTAGCGCTGCGACCGGGGACAACCAAAGAGGGGGCGGTAGAACTAATTATTCGCGAGCAATCGGAGCGCGGTGAGCCAGCGAAGAAGCGGCTTCGTCGCTGTCGTGGCGGGCGAAGCCGATCTCGATGCAGTCGATCATGACGAGACGGGTCGATCGGGCTCAGAAGATTGAATATCGTGCCGGACAGCATTGGATCGCCTTCGAGCCGTCTCCGAAACGAATCCGCGTCATGTTCAACGGCAAGACCGTCGCAGACACGCTGTGCGCCGGGCTGATGCGGGAGGCGGGGCGCATGCCCGTCTATTATTTCCCACGGCCCGACGTCCGGATGGACCTCATGGAGCCGACCAACCATGTCTCACGGTGCCCGTACCGCGGCGCGGCGTCCTACTGGACGCTCCGTCTCGGCGGCCGGCAGTCGGAGAACGCCGTCTGGAGCTATGAGCATCCGCCGTCGGATTTTGCCGCGATCGCCGGTTGGCTCACCTTCGAATGGGACAGGGCGGATCATTGGTTCGAAGAGAACGAGGAGGTGTTCGGTCACGCCCGCGATCCCTACCATCGTGTGGACGTGCGGCCGAGCTCGCGCGAGGTGCGGGTCCTCCTCGGCGGCGAAACGATCGCGTAGACGCGAAGGGCGATGCTGCTGTTCGAGACCGGGCTGCCCACGCGCTACTACATTCCGCCCGGCGACGTCCGCACGGAGTTTCTAAGCCGGTCGAGGACGACGTCCATCTGTCCGTATAAGGGCCAAGCTTCGTACTGGTCCGCCCAGGTCGGCGAAAGGTCGGTCGAGGACGTCGCCTGGAGCTAGCTCGAGCCTCTGCCGGAATGCCTGCGCATCAAGGGCCATATCTGCTTCTATCCCGAGCGGGTCGATTCGCTGGTCATGGCCAGACGGCGATCGGCGATTGCGCTCGGCCCGGCGCTGCAGCGCCTTGGCGAGCAACTCGACGTCCTCGTCATCGGTCGTCTGGGCGAGATCGACATAGCGCAGGCCGATGGCAAAGAAGGGCTCCGGCGCCTCCAGGCGATGTCGTCCCATTCGGCCGCAAGTTCATCCATCGATGCTTGATCGCGGCGCGACCGGCGAGGCGAGGATGAGGCGGCTCGGTCCGTTTCGCCTGACCTCGCGCAGGGGCGCCTTCATCGTCGCCCCAGTCGCAATTCCGTCGTCGACGACGATGACGACGCGCCCTTCGATAGGGATCGGAGGCGCATCGCCGAGATAGAAACGCCGGCGGCGCTCGGTTTCGGCGAGCTCGCGCTTCGCCGCCGCCTCGATATAGCGGGGCGGCGGCTACATCAATTGCACGACCTCGTCGTTCAGGACGAGTTGCGGATGCGCGCCGTCGACGACCGCGCCGAGGGCAAGCTCCTTATGCCCCGGCGCGCCGATCTTGCGCACCAGAAGAAGGTCGAGTTCTGCGTCGAGAGCGGATGCGACTTCAAATCCGACCGGCACGCCGCCACGGGGCAAGGCCAGGACGAGGGGGTCCGCGCCACGGAAGCGGTCAAGGCGCCTGGGCAAGCATCGCGCCCGTCCCTGAACATCAGGCTGACTTCTTTTCCGCTCCTGCAAGATATCTCAGGAACCATCGCGTGGCGCGTTCGACCACCTGGTCGAGCGCGCCCGGCTCTTCGAACAGATGCGTCGCGCCCAGCCAGCCGGAGCCGGAGGAGGTGGACGTGAACGAGATCCTGTTCAGGCCCACGCGCCAAGTCCTTTCAGCAACGCGTTCCCGGCGACGGCGCTGGCGCGCGCGACGAATGGCGCGCGTCCGCCGCGTCATGTCTTCAGACGGGCTCGCTACAGCGCGATCGAGATCGCCTCGCGGCCGCGCGGCGTGTCGACGACCCGCATGTTCACCGGCTGGCCCTCGTCGAGACGCGCGATGCCGGCGGCGTTGAGCGCCGAGATGTGGACGAAGATGTCCTTGCCGCCGTCATCGACTGCGACGAAGCCGAAGCCCTTGTTCTCATTGAACCACTTGACCTTGCCCTCGAGAGGGGTGGCGGTCGATGGGTCCGGGGGCGTGCGGCGCGGGGCGCGTGAAGCGTCGAACGGGCGGCGGGGGCGGTCGACCGCGGTCGAGGCGTCGACCGAGACGACGCGGGACACTTGCGGGCCCTTGACGCCCATGGCGACGACGACGCGCATCTTTGCGCCCGGCAGCACGGTGTCGTGTCCGGCCGAGTGCAAAACCGTCGCGTGCAGGAAAGCGTCGCCCTGTCCGTTGGACAGCTCGACGAAGCCGAACCCTTTGTCGTCCTTGTACCACTTCACGGTCGCGTCGATCGCCGGCTGACTCGCCGCCGCGACCGCGAGGTCGCCAGCCGGTGCTTCGTCGCCGAGGCCGTCGGCGGGCCCGATTGGACGCACCGAGCGTTGACGCGGCGCATACGTCACCGGTCCGTCGTCGTCGAACCCGTGCTTGCGCGGCGCCCAAAAGTCCTTAGTCCTGTTCATGGTGATCTAACTCTTTGACCGATTTAGACAAAGGGAGAAGGTCGCGGTCACGACAATTCTCCATTCCGCCACAAGACGGCGGAATCTCGGAACGGCGCGGAAACGCCGGAATTCGGCGCATCCGTCCTCGACCCCGACCCGATGCGGATCGGAGGGACGTAAGGCGTTTGATTGAGCGGCGTCGGATACGCCGCAGGCGGGGCGGCCTGGCGATCGGCCGGCGAAGCGGGAACGCGATCTGCGCCGTCGGCGTGAGCTAGACAAAACGAAAGCACAGCGCCCGCAATGAGAGCCGCGATCAGCGGAAGCCAGTCGCGCCACGATCCGCTTTGGTAGCCAAAGGCTGTAGGGGAAGCTCTCGTCCCGGCGGCCATCGTCGCAGTCGTCACTGCAGCTTCGGGCTGGTCGAGAGCGCTCGGCGACCGAACGGGGCGACGGCGTCCCGCGTGCTGTGGGAGCGGCTCGCCGGCCAGAGAACGACTTTGTTCGGCGCAACCATCATCAAAGCACCAGCACGATCAGACGCGTGTACGCCCCAGTGAAACGAAGAATTTGTCGGAAGATCCGCTCGCTTCCCCGTGGTCAAAACATTCCAAACGAGAGGCGTCCACGCAATTAGGGATTCTACGTAGGGCCGAGGCGAGCGCCGGGAATCGCTTGCGGAATCGCGGCTTGCGGGGTCGTGCGGGCATTCCCATATCGCCGCCATGTTCGAACCCCTTCAGCCTCCCTATCCAGCCTTCGCGCTCGATCCCGACAGCGCCTCCCAGGGACCCGGCGCGACAACGCCGAGCGACGCCACGCTGCTCGACGACTATTCGCGCGTCGTCAGCGACGTGGCCGAACGCGTTGGACCCAGCGTCGTTCGGATCGACGTCAAACGTGGCGGTCGAAGCGCCGGTTCCGGCTCCGGCGTCGTCGTCTCCTCCGACGGGCTGGCGCTCACCAACTCGCATGTCGTGCAGGGCGCGCGCGTCGTGGCGCTCATGACGGTCGAAGGACGCGAACTGCAGGCTCGGGTGCTCGGCGACGATCCCGACACCGACCTCGCCCTCCTGCGCGTCGAAGCGGACGTGTCGCTGCCAGCCGCCAGGCTCGGCGACAGCTCGAAGTTGAAGCGCGGCCAGATCGCGATCGCCATCGGCAATCCGCTCGGCTTCGACGCGACTGTCACCGCCGGCGTCATCTCCGCTCTCGGCCGCACCCTGCAGGCGCGCACGGGGCGCATGATCGAGGACGTAGTGCAGACCGACGCGGCGCTGAATCCGGGCAATTCCGGCGGCCCGCTCGTCTCGACCGCGGGCGAAGTCGTCGGCATCAACACCGCCGTCATCATGGGCGCGCAGGGCATCTGCTTCGCCGTCGCCTCGAACACGGCCAATTTCGTCGCCGGCGAGATCGCCCGCCACGGGCGGGTTCGGCGCGCCTATATCGGGGTCGGCGCGGCCACCGCAGCCATACCGCGCCGCATCGCGATGAGGGTCGGCGTCGAACAGGCGACCGGCGCGAGGCTGCTCAGCGTCGACCAGGCGGGACCCGCGGCCCACGCGGGGCTCTTGTCGGGCGACCTCGTCATCGGCCTCGACGGCAAGGCGGTGACGAGCGTCGGGGATCTTTTGCGGGCGCTCGACGCCGATAAGATCAACCGCACCGTCAGCGTCGACTTCCTGCGCCGCTCGGACCGGTTGCGCGTGTGGATCGGACCGATCGAACGCCCGGCCGCCGCGTGATCAGGCGAGCGGCGCCTTACGCGCGCGGGGGTCCAGGCTCGTCGGCGCGGAAGAAAACTGCGCCTCGCGCGCGCCGACCTCGTGGCCCATGCGCTCTGTCAAGAGGCCGTAAAGCTCCGGCCGGCGGCCCCTGATCCAACGCCGGCCGGTGCAAAGCGGCAGGAGGCCGAGATCGAGATCCGCGACGACGGCCCGATCCTCGGCCTTCCAGGTCTCCGCCAGGATCCGGCCGTAGGGGTCGAGGATCATCGCGTTGCCGGTCCTGACCTCGCCGTCGTCCTCGCCGACGTCGTTGCTGAACAGGATGAATAGCCCGTTGTCGTGGGCGCGGGCAGGCAGCCCGCGCATCAGCCATTCCCGCCCCTTGGGGCCGCGGAATTCCGCTGATCGCCGCCGGATCCTCGTCCCGCCGCCGCCACAGGACGGGATCGATCAGGCCCATCGCGTTCGGGCTTCTCGAGGCGCAACCGCCGGTCTGATGCGGCGCGATGAGAATATCTGCGCCGAGCAGAGCGCAGATACGCACGTTTTCGACGAGGTTGTTGTCCCAGCAGATCAGGATCGCCGCGCGGACGCCCCAGGGCGTGTCGAACACGGTGTAAAACCAACCGCCCTAATCATTGACCTGTGCCCATTCTCTGGTCGTCACCGATGCAATTCGGGCGGGATCGTTTGCGAAGAACGTCCACGCTTCGCATGATTTGTCGACGATGTCGTGGTAACTGTCGAAGACGGTGTTGGCGAGGCCGTTGGCGCGCAGATATTCCCAGATGTTTTCGGCTGGATTGAGTTCGGGCGCGTAGGGCGGCAATTTCAGCGGCGAGATGTTGGTCGGAATGCTGAGGGCTGAGGCTTTATGATAGCCGGCGCCATCCAGAATGAGGATGGCGTGCGCGCCGGCGGCGACCTGCTTGGCGATCTCCGCCAGATGGAGGGACATGGCCTCTGCATTGGCGTTAGGCAGAACCAGCGCCGCCGTCGCCTGCCGGGCGGGGCAGACCGCGCCGAAGATGTAGGCCCATTCATAGCGCTGGTCGCGCGCCGCGCGCGGGCGGGACCCGCATTTGGCCCAGACGCGCGTCAGCGTTCCCTGCTGGCCGACGCGAGCTTCGTCCTGAAACCAGATTTCGAGGGGTTTGTACTTGGCGTCCTCGGGGAGGCTTTCGGCGACAAGTCGGGGGAAGTTTTTTTAAAAGTCTCCTGGGCTTCAAGGTCGCTCTTCGGGTGCTGCGGGCGCACCGACAAGCGACGATAGCCCAAGGCGTTGAGGAACCTGCCGACCGTGCGCTCATGCACTTCGACATTGAACTCCTTCTCGATCCGGCGCTTGAGGTCGACGCAGCGCCAGCGCACCACCTTGTCCTCGGCCCGGTCCGGCCCTTTCTCGACGAGTTGTTTGAAGGCCTCTTTCTGCTCGGCGTTCAGCTTTGGCGGTCGCCCGGCCCCTTTGCGGTTGGCAAGACCCGCCACGCCGTCGCTGTTGTAGCGATGCACCCAGTCGCGCAAGGTCTGGCGATCCATGCCGCAAGTCTTGGCCGCCGTTTCCCGATCCTCGCCCTCGAGCACCAGAGCAAGCGCCAGAATCCGGCGCACCACCGCAGGCGTCTGCGCCGCCTTCGCCGCAGCGCGAAGTTCGCTCGCGCTCATCTCCATTCTCGTGATCGCCACACCAGCCATCGCCCGCTCTCCAACTCAGTCGCGCTATCGAGTTCAGAAAATTCGGGCCTTGGGAATCCCGGCCGAGTCAGAATATTCGGCGGTTGGTATAACGGCCGCTGCTCGAGATCGCTTCGTTCTCGAAGGCGTGCAGCTTGCGGTGGCGATGGACCTGCCCGTCCGGCATCGCGACGAAATAGGCGTTGTACAGCGCTCCCGCCTCGTCCCGCTCGATCAGCCCCGCGCCGACCGCGATCCCATGGCGCTTCGCAAGACCAGCCACCGCCTGCACGGAATCTCCGGCCGGCACGGGTTCGGCAAGACGGTCGAGCGCGCCCGCCCGAGATTGCGCACGTGCCAGTAGCCGGTGACGCACATTTCCGGAAACGCGACGATCCGCGCGCCCTCGAAGGCGGCCTCGGCCGCCAGCCTCTCGATCACGGCGAGATTGTAGGCCTTGTCGTTCGGCCGGTGCCGAAACTGCGCAGTTGCGCAACGGAAAGCGTCCATCGGCGCCACTCTAGCAGCGCAAGCGGCAAGAACGCTACTTCGCCCGGGGCGGCTTCGGCGGGACGAGCGGCCCGGGAAGCGCCCGCTCCGCCTCCTCCTCGAGCGCCTGCTCGTGGTAACGCACGAAGCGCGCGCCGATGAAGAAGGCGACGACCGCGACGACGAGGGCGGCGATGCCGACCGGGCGGGCATAGACCTCGAACGCGCTCCCGAGCCAATACCCGCCGACGCCGAAAATCGTCGCCCAGACGATGCCGCCCGCCGCGTTGAAGAAGAAGAACCGCTCCCAGTTGAAATGATTGACGCCTGCGAGGAACGCCGCGAAGGCGCGCAGCACGGCGACGAAGCGGCCGAAGAACACGATCTTGCCGCCGTGCCTGAGAAAGAGATACTGCCCGAGCTTCAGCCGCCGCTCGTCGAGGCGGACGTAGCGCCCGTAGCGGTATGCGACGCGAAAGCCCAATTCCCGCCCGACCCAGTAGCCGCAATTGTCGCCGAAAATCGCGCCCGCCGCCGCCGCGCCGATGACGCCCCAAAGGTGCAGTTGTCCCTGCCCGGCCAGGACCGCCGCCGCGACCAGCACGGTTTCGCCCGGCATCGGGATGCCCGCGCTCTCCAAGCTGACGATGACGAAGATGGCGAGATAGCCGTAGGTCGCCAAATAGCCGTGCAGGTGGTGCACGAAATCCATGTCAGACGAGCGCCTTCGCTCCAGTCAGGCGCCGCGCGTTGGCGCGAACCTTGCGGCGCGCGGGCTTGGCCGCCGCCTCGGCGACGCCCGCGAGGCCGATCGATACGTCGTTGGGCGTGCGCACGCCGCCGAACGCCGCCTTGAGGAGGAATGCGCCCCAGGCGGCCTGCGCGGCGAGTGCCCCCTCCACCGCCGCGTCGAGCTTTTCCTGCACCATCAGCCGCGCCTCGCGCGCCTTTTCCGTCGGCATGCCGGCGGGCGACATCAGGCTTTGCGTGCGGGCGGCGATGGTCAGCGCGGCGTCGACCCCGCTCTGGACATTGGCTTTCGCCATGGCCAGGGATCGCTTGGCGAGACGTTTCGAAACCATGACGACGCCCTTCCCTTCGTTCACGCGGGACCCCGCGGCGACGAAGACCGATCTAAAGCGTCGTAGCATGGGTGAAGTTCAACGGGGAGGCAACCCGACTTTCGGACGCCTCCACTATCTTCAGAGTCTGTCGATTCGATACTGAATGAAACCTGTGCGCTCCGCAACGGAATCATAGAGCCGCCGCGCGGCCGCGTTCGTTTCATGGGTATTCCAATAGACATGGGCGGCGCCCGCCGTCTTCGCCGCGGCGGCGACGGCGCTGATCAGGGCGCGGCCGACCCCTCCGCCCCGCTCCCCGGGACTGACGTACCGGTCCTGCAAGTAGCACCGCGGGTTCACGAGCCAGGTCGAGCGCTGGAAGAGGTAGTGGGAGAAGCCGATGAGATCGCCGTCGCGCGCCGCGACCACGGCATGGACGGGCTCCAGCGGGTCGAAGATGCGGGACCAGACGGCGTCGGTGATTTCAGGGGTTTCCACGGCCCGGTAGAAGTCGAGATAGGCGCGCCAAAGCGGCGCCCATTGCTGGCGATCGCCGCGCTCGATGGCGCGCACAATGAAATGCAATTCCCGCCTCCGACTCGAACAACTTGCGGCGAATCCGCCGCGGCGAAACCATCGGGCAGACCAGGGGAATCGATTGAACGGGTCATTGGGCAAGGAAGGAGGCGAGAGCGTTTTCGTCCCATGCGGCGACTTTGCGGCGCATACGCAGGGAGTCCTTGCTTTTTCCGGTTCGTAGCACGTTCAGGGCGATGTGCTTGATGATGGTCAGGTTGGCGGGGGCGTTGTCGGTTCGCACCCGGCAGTCGTCGTCGCGGAAGATCATGTCGAGCACCCAGTGGAGGCCGTTTTCGATCATCCAATGCTTGCGGATCATCGGGGCGATGGCGTTGGCGAGCAGGGTGAGGGAGGTGATGTAGAAGCGCGTCTCGGTTTCGGTTTTGCCGCCGCTCTCGCGCTCGCTCTCGACCATGACGACCGACTTCAGGCCGGGCCACTGGTGGCTGTGCTGCAGCCAGCTGATGTCGCGAAAGACGGTGACGGTCCGGCTCTCGATGCGGCCGTGGTCGCCGTCGACGGTCGTGTCCCGGCTGACCGAAGTCTGCTTGAAGGCGACGGCCTTCTGCTCGCGGGCGAACAACTCGACGTCGTCGCGCAGAGTTCCCTGATTGCCCTTCAAGGCGAGGATGTAGTCGGCCTTCTTGTCGATGATTTTCTGCGCGATCTCGCGCTGGCAACCCATGGCGTCGATGGTCACGACCGCGCCCTCGATCGCCAGCAGTTCGAGCAGGGCGGGAATGGCGACGATCTCGTTGGATTTGTGGCCGACCTTGGTCTGCCCGAGCACCATGCGCTGGTGCGCGGCGAAGGCCGAGACGACATGAATGGGCTCTTCGACCCCCTTCTTTCCGTAGGAGCGCCGCACCGTTTTGCCGTCGATGGCGATCACTTCGCTCGACGTCTTCGTCAGCGCCGCCGTCCAGGCCACGAAACATGTTATAATTCTACCTTTTCTATCTCATCTTCTCTGATCCTATTCTTTCTTTCATATTTTCGCCGTTGGCGAAGGGGCGAAACCGCCGCAGAAACGCCAGCTTCGCCCGGCCGAAGCGCGCGATGTCGGCCACCGTCTCCGCCCCAGCCAGCGCCGCCGCAAGCATCACCAGCAGCACCTCGTCGAGCGGATAGGCGACCTTCCCCTTCTGCCGGTAATCAGGCAAGTCCTCGAAATGCGCGAGGAAAACACTCGTCTCCTTCGCCGCCCAGGCAGCCGCGTCCCCATCCGTCACCAACTCATCCTCCAAGCGAATCAGAGGATCACGACAAATTCAGCTTCCCGCCCGATTGTCACGCGCTATTTCAGTCGGTTGCCCTGGCGGGCAGACGGAGCGGTCTTGACAAGCGGCGGCGGCGGCTTGTTTGCCTGCGGCCCTCGCTTCCTGGAGCCGTCCCATGATCCGTCCGCCGCTCGTTCTCGCCGCCCTTGCCGCGCTCATGGGCGGCGCCGGGGTCGCGCTCGCGGCGGCGGCGGTGCATGAGAGTGGAGGGGAACTCGCCGCCAGGGGGGCGCTCTTCCTCATCCTTCACGCAACGGCGGCGCTCGGGATTG
Organism: uncultured Alphaproteobacteria bacterium; assembly: GCA_963768555.1. GTDB lineage: Bacteria > Pseudomonadota > Alphaproteobacteria > Rhizobiales > Beijerinckiaceae > Roseiarcus. Next base: position 12,418 of record CAVYIZ010000079.1, on the reverse strand, counting down.
CGGCGCACGCGCGGGTCGCCCCATCGCGCGCGCTCCTCATAGTCGGCTTCGTCATGGAGGCGGGCGCGACCCTGTTCGCCGCCGACCTCGCGAACCACGCCTTTGCCGGCCAGCGCCTCTTTCCCTTCGCCGCCCCGATCGGCGGCTCGGCGATGACTCTGAGCTGGCTCGCGCTGGCGGCGGCGTTCGCGTTCGCGGCCTGGAGAAACGAATCCGGCGGCAAGATCGAAAATGGCGGCGCAAGAGCCCGTTCTCTATGATGGGCCTCGCCTGACTGGCTCCAACTCAGCGGCCCAGACAATGAAAGCCCTTCTCGCCCTCGCTCTTGCGGCCGCCATTGGCGGCCCGGCCTGGGGTCAGGACGCCTCGCGCGACCCGGACTCCAATTCTTATGAACTGAACAACAATCCTGACGCGCACTATGACGACCCCTATCAGATGAATAACCCGGATCGCCTCGACGATTCCGCAAACGGGTCGTCGGAGGCCACCGGCGACGGATCCGGTCAAGCCGGCCCTAGCAAGACGTCGCCGTTCGGTTCAGCGCCAGCGGCGACTAGAGTGGCTCAACGACAATAATGAATACTATACAATTCTTTTGCTTAAGTCAAGTTTCTCTGCTACGTGCACCTCGTTGGATACTTGCGTCATCCAAGCTTATACCGATTTTTTAAGCTTCCCCCCTAGTCCAAAAACGAAGCATGCTTATAGCTTGACGCGGCCTGCTTGAGTGTCAGTAACCAGGTCTACTGAGGATTAGCTATGCTGAGTTCGCCGGAGCTCTAGGTCGCTGCCAGTAAGACCTCTTACTGGGAGAGTCGTTTGAAGAGCGCACTTTATCTTCTCAACACTCGCGAGGCACGGCGAGATCAACAGGCGGGCTCTCATCCGACGCCCGCCGAAAGGCTGCGCGCTCCTTCCGATTAAGGCCGTTAATCGAGCGCGCTCAGACGCAAACTCAGCCTCCAGCCGCATGTCGGGCGGCACGTCGGCTCCGTTGCCTTGTCCGCTACCCGCGCTACGGGCTTGGTTGCCCCAATAACACGGTGTTATTGCTACCGGACATAGTTATCCAATTATCGAAATAACCTTATCAAACTTTTCGGTTTATATCAAGCTCACTGCAGCAGAAGGCTGTTACTGGCGGTTCAGTGAAAGGCTGTTTTTACTGGCGGCGCGCAACAAGCGCGTCTTTGAACGCGGCTTGACGGCCCACGGCCCATATGGCGCAAACGAATACGGGGGGCGGCACTGTTTCTCATCCTGCGCGGCGTGGACCGCGGGGCGCTTGGGCGACGCTCAGTCCCGCACCAACTCGAACCGGTCGACGTCGACGAGCCCCCGGTCGGTTATCTTGAGATGCGGGATCACCGGCAGCGGCAGGAAGGCGACCTGAAGGAAGGGCTCGGCGAGCGTCACGCCGAGGCTCTTGGCAGCGGCGCGCAGCGGGATCAGCTTCTCATGCACCTCCTCGAAGCTCGTCAGGCTCATGAGGCCGGCGACCGGAAGAGGCAGCTCGGCGACGACCTTGCCGCCCTCGGCGACCGCGAACCCGCCCTCGATCTCCCGCAGCCGGTTGACGGCGGCCGCCATGTCGGCCTCGTTGGTCCCCACGACGCAGAGGTTGTGGCTGTCGTGGCCGACGGACGAGGCGATCGCCCCGCGCTTCATGCCGAAGCCCTTCACGAAGGCGGTCGCCACGTTGTCGTTGACACCGTGCCGCGCGACGACCGACACCTTGACCACGTCCTGGTCGAGATCGACCTGACGCTCGCCGCTCCAGAACGGGAGCGTCACGGGCACGCGCTCGGTGATGATCTTGCCGGGAACGACGCCGATCGCCAGCGTCGACGGCCCCTGCCCTTTTGCCGCGAAGTCGCTGGGCTGGACCCGCCGCGCCTTGACGCTGCGGCGCCCAACCGGGGGCAGCGCGCCGCGCGAAGCGAAAAGCGCGTCGTCCGCCAAGCGGCCGCCCGTGAGCACGTTCGAGACGGCGCAGCTCTCGAGATCGTCGACGACGACGAGGTCGGCCCGCCAACCCGGCGCGACAAGGCCGCGGTCGCGCAGCCCGAAAATGCGCGCGGCCGAGATCGTCGCGGCGCGATAGGCGGCGAGCGGCTCCGCGCCGAGCGCGATCGCCGTGCGGATGAGGAAATCGAGATGGCCCTCCTCGGCGATGTCGAGCGGATTGCGGTCGTCGGTACAGAAGGCGATGAAGGGCGAATTGCGCTCGGTGATGATGGGGCCCAGCGCATGCAGGTCCTTGCACACAGAACCCTCGCGGATCAGCACCGCCATGCCCTTCATCAGCTTTTCGCGCGCCTCGGGCAGGTTCGTCACCTCGTGGTCGGTGCGGACGCCTGCGCTCAAATACCCGTTCAGCGCATAGCCGCCGAGCAACGGGCTGTGTCCGTCGATCGGCCGGGTCTGGAACGCGGCGAGCTTGGCGAGACAGGCCGGGTCGCGGGCCAGAAGGCCCGGAAAGTTCATGAACTCGGCGAGGCCCAGCACCTTCGGGTGATCGGCGAGCTCGACAAGGTCGCCGACCTCGAGCCGCGCGCCCGCCGTCTCGAGGTTCGTCGCCGGCACGCAGCTCGAAAGCTGGATGCGCAGGTCCATCGCGGTCGCCATCGCGCCGTCGAGGAAGTAGCGCAGGCCCGCCTGGCCGAGCACGTTGCCGATCTCGTGCGGATCGCAGATCGCCGTCGTCACCCCGTGACGCAGGACGCAGCGATCGAATTCGAGCGGCGTGATCAGCGACGACTTCGACATGGCAATGCGTGTCGATGAAGCCCGGAACGACGATCTTTCCCTGCACGTCGATCTCGCGCGCGCCGGAATAGTCGCCCATTGTCCCGACAATGCGGTCGTTTGAGATCGCAACGTCGCTTCGGACGAGTTCGCCGCTGACGAGGTCGAAAATCCGTCCGCCCTTGAGCACGACGTCGGCTTTGGCGAGCCCCTGGCCCTGCTCGATCGCGCGGGACAGATAGGCGATGGCGTCGCTCATGGGCGGGCTCCTCGTCGGTATGGATGGGAAATATGGTCTATTGCTTCCAGTAGATCAAACTCGACGAGCGACGCGCCGTCCCGTGACTTGCGCGGTCATGCCGCGCCGGTTCTTCGGGCGGAGGCTTCCGCGCGCCTCCCGCCTCGCCATCACCAAAGTGGCGCTCGACCCGGCAAGCGACGTCCGCTTTCCGCCGATCGACCCGGCCGAATGGCGGGAGGTCCGGAGGGAGCCCGGCGAGCGCGGCCCGCGCCACGAAGCGGACTTCGCCTTCGTCGACTACGAGCGGCGGTCTTGGCGCGATTTAGCGCAGCTTTAGCGTCGGGGCCCAATGAAGTCAGGGGCTTGCGACCCCGTTTAGCGTCACGCTGACGATGGGCGCCGGCTCGGGGTTTCGCGGCAATATAAAACATATTATATATGTATAACACTGCCGTTCCCCCCTCAAATCAAAGCGTCCGAGCGGTCGATCTTGACTGTCACGACGTGGCCTCCCGCAGCGACCGGGGGGTCGAGACATGGAGCGTGCCGTCGATCTGCGGCGCATCGCCCTTGGTGCCGCCCTTGGCGGCGAGCGCGCCCCCCACATCACCTTTAGCGTTATTTTGGCCACTCCGGTCTCGGCGTACGCCACAGACTACATAACAACCGTTGCCCTTCACCACACTCCCCGGGTCAAACATTCTCCGTTCAGAGCGCCAGTCGACCCTCCAGAGCAAAGTCGCCCCTTCCGCGTACACGACCCGCAGGGCCGGTTACCGCCGACAAGCTACCCGCTCTTCACCCGCAATGCCGGACTGTGCAACGTTTCCTTGTGCATCGGCATCTGAACAGAAAAACGCGCCAAGCGCACGCCCGCGGAACGCGACCGGCTGCTTGCGCGTTAACTACGAGTCTTTAACCAGGAGGCGCAGATGTCAGAGACAGTGGCCGGGACTTTGGTCGACACGCTCGAAGAGATTGGCGTCAGGCACATATTCGGCCTTATTGCCGATTCGCTTAATCCGCTCGCCGACGCCGTCCGCCACAGCAAAATTGAAGGATCGGCGTCAGCCACGAAGGCGGGGCGCTTGCGGCCGCGGGCCAAGCAAAGCTCACCGGTCGGCTCGGCGTCTGTTGCGGATCAACCGGACCCGGCAGCACCCATCTCGTCGCCGGCCTTTATGAGGCAAGCCGCGACCACGCGCCGGTTCTTGCAATCTCCGGGGAGATGCCGCGCAAGATGCGGGGCACGGAATATTTTCAAGCAACCGATACGAATATGCTGTTCCGTGACGTCTCGCTCTATACCGAGACCATTTCCTTGCCGGCACAGGCGCCGGCCGTCATCCATCAGGCCATCGCCGCGGCCTATGCCGGCCGCGGGGTCGCGCATTTGACGCTGCCGGTAGACGTCATGATCGCAAGGGCCGAGGGCAGCGTTTCGAGCCTCGCCACGCTCAAGCCGCGACCCGAAACCGTCGCCAGCGAAGCAGATATTACCGAGATGGCCCGCCGCATCGACGAGGCCGGCAGCATCGTGATCATGTGCGGCGCCGGATGTCATGGCGCAGCCGAGGAATTGCGCGCGCTCTCCGATCGGCTGAAGGCGCCATTGATTTATTCCGTCAAAGGCAAGGACATCATGGCTTACGACGACCCGCGCTGGATGGGCGGCATCGGCATGATCGGAACGAAGCCTGACTACAAGGCCATGATGGATTGCGATCTGCTGCTAATGCTCGGCACCGACTATCCGTTTGCCGAATTCTTGCCGCGCAAGAGCGCCGTCATCCAGGTCGATGATCGGGCGCGCGTGCTCGGCCGCCGCGCGCCGACTGCGCTCGGCGTCGTCGGCTCGGTGCGGCCGACGCTCACTTCGCTGTTAAATCTAGTCAAGCCGAAGAACGACCGCGAATTTTTCGAAATCGTCACGAAGGGGCGCAAGGCGTGGGACGAGATGCTGGACAAACAGTGCGATCTTGCGCGCAGCAAGGATCGTATTCATCCACAGGCGGTAGCGCGTGCCGTCAGCGACCTCGCCGCGCGCGATGCGGTCTTCGTCTTCGATACCGGGCTCAACACGCTCTGGTCGGGCAACTGGATCCGCCAGAACGGCGAGCAGCGGATCATCGGCTCTTTCAATAATTGCGCCGTCGGCACTGCGCTTGGTCAGGCCAACGGCGTCCAGGCGCTCGACCGTTCGCGCCAAGTCATCGCGCTGTGCGGCGACGGCGGTTTCAACATGCTGATGTGCGAATTCCTCACCGCCATGCATCACAAGCTGCCGGTGAAGGCCGTGGTCTTTAACAATTCGGCTCTGGGACTGATCATGCTGGAGGCGGAAGGAATGGGGTTGCCTGCCTGGAAAAAGGCCATTGACTTCCCCAATCCTGACTATGTGGGGCTGGCGCGCGCCTGCGGCGGCGTCGGCTTCAAGGCCGAAAAGCCAGGCGAGTTGCGCGAGGCCATCGACCAGGCGCTCAAGGCCGAAGGCCCGGCCATTATCGATTGCGTGGTTGCGGCCGACGAACTGCCCAACATCCCGCATCTTGAGCTGGAGATGATGGAACATTTCGCCGAGGCGAAGATCAAGGAAGTGGTACTCGAATATACCGGCGGGTGACCGAGCACAGCGATAGCCGCTGTCAGGGCGCAAGGGAATGATGCGAGGAGTTGGTGGCGTTCGCTGACGGTCGTCGCTTCTTTCGTGGCTGTCCCGCGCAGTTCGGTCTGCCCGGAACAACGTTCATCTCGTGCGACCACAGAAAACCAGGAGAAACCCTGAAAAGCCCATTCATGTGAACGCCAGACCTGTCACGACTTATGTGAAAATTCTTGATCTGCAATGAGGCGTCAGCGCAAGCAACAAACCTCGAAACTCGAAATCCATTCCCCGAGGGGCTGACAAGCCTCGTACGAGAGGGGAACGACAGGGGGTCGCGAGAGGGGAACGACAGGCCCTTTCGAGGGGCTGACGAAAGGGCGCACGAAACCCCTCTCATCAAGGCCTTGGAAGCCCACGCTGACACCCTGAAAGAGCAGCTTGAGAAACAGACGGCGGACTTCGCCGAGCGTGACCGAGAGTGCGGGGCCAGCGGACGGCCTCAATGTTTGACCCGAGACGCCTGGCCGCTTCCCTCTACGTAAGCCATTCGACGTCCATCGGCGCGAGACCCTCGCAAACCCCTATCGAGAGGGCCTGGCCCGCGAAAGCGGGTGGAGGCGCGCCTAGGACGGTGGAAGGAACCCCCGGACGGATCGTCTGCGAGCCTTGACTGTTTACACCATCTCTGGTCAGTATCTTAAATCCCCACCGCCGATATGAAAGCAGGAGAAGGAAAGAGAAGGGTGGCCACTATGTATATCATCGTGGGAACTTTTTACGCGCTTCCTGGAAAACTTCCTGAACTAATTGCGGTGTTGCGCGAAGAGCGTGAACTCAGGAAGAATATCACTGGCACTGACACGATAGTTCTTACGCCTGTTGGCGGTAAGTTCAGCGAAGCGACGTATAGATTTCAGATAGAAAGCTTATCTGAGTATGAAGAGGAAGTAAAAAAACTAGAGGCAGATCCGGGATGGCAGGCTCTGTTAAAGAAGGGAGCTGCGTTAGTCGTTCCTAATACGTCTCATATGGAGATATATAGGCAAGTCTGACGCCGGAGGCTCTTCTCTGGCCCTTCCACAACGCCAAGAGTATGCGGGGGAGCCGCGCTTCCCTCTCCCGCTAGGTGGCGGGCCGGGCGCGACAAAGGATTCCCCCAGCGTCCATCCGGGATTACGCGGGATTGTAAAGTCGAGGAAGGGCGCGGTGGCTTGAGGCTTGGCCAATCGCCCCGTTTCCCGTTCCCGGCTCATCAAACCGGACGTGCCGATTTCCGGCATCCGGCTTTCCGACAGACTTCATGGCAGGCCCACGGCGTCGGGCTTTAGGGGTTGAACGAGTTGGGTCACGCCGTATTTTCCGTGGATTTCGCTCCAGGAAAACCGGCGTGCGCCTCGCCCGGGCTCCTTGTGCCGTTTGGCGAGGAAGCGGCGAACGCTCTCGCTGACATGGTGATCGACGGCTCGATAGGCCGACGCGCGGGTTCCGTAGCTGAAGTACGCCGACCAGCCCGCCAGCAGGCGGTTCAGTCTGTCGCGCACGCTCGGCCACGCGCCCTTCTCGCCTGGCCTCAGGAGATCGCCGATCTTGTCCTTGATGCGTTGCACGCTTTTCCGGGAAGGACTCGCGCCCAGATATTTCTGTCCGCCCCAGCGAGCGAACGTCGGCCCCAGCGTGTAGCCGAGGAAGTCGAAGCTTTCCGCTCTGGCGTTCTTCACCGAGGTCTTGGCCTCGTTGAGGCTGAGCCCCAATTTGGCCATCACCCCTCTCGTCCACGTCAACGCCTCCGCCGCGTGTCCGCAGCTGAGAATGACGAAGTCGTCGGCGTAGTTCACCAGATGGGCGCGGAACGCCGCGCTGCATCCTCGCGTCCGCCAATGCTTCAGAAAGCGGTTCATGTAGAGGTTGGCCACATCGGGCTGATCACGCCGCCTTGCGGCGTGCCCCGCCTGTGCCGCTTGCCCCCGACCGGTCGCCGTCTTCCCTTGCCGTCCCGCTCTTCGACCGGGACACTCAGCCACAGCTTGATCAAGCGCAGCACGTGCGGGTCGCAGATTCGTCGAGCCACGCTCTGCATGAGCTCGCGATGCGGGATGGTGTCGAAGTATTTGGACAGATCGGCGTCGACGACGTCCGCATAGCCCCGGCGGATCAGCCGGTGCGTCGCCTGGACGGCGTCGAGCGCGCTTCGTTCGGGCCTGTATCCATAGGCGCAATCTTCCAGGTCCGCCTCGAAGATCGCCCCCGGGTCAAGCCCGGGGGTTGGCGGCGGTTTGAACGACCCTGTCCCGGACAGTGGGAATGCCCAGAGGCCTCTCCCCGCCGCCCGGTTTGGGAATCTTCACCCGCCGCACCGGCATCGGCCGATAGCTCTTCGACACGAGTTCCTCGCGCAAAGCCGCCAGCCAGCCTTCCACACCCCCCGCCTCGATCGTCTCGAACGTCACTTAAGTCCACGCCCGGCGCGCCGTCGTTCTGACGGGCGAGCCTTGGCCAGCTTGTCTGAAGTCAGGGGCCTTTGCTCCGCCGGCGTTACCCGGCCTCGACGCTCTTACGCCCCTGTCCAACTCCCGCCCGTGGCCGCCACCCCGAGGATGGCGTCGAGGCTCGCGCCTCGCCAGGGCGAGTCTCCCCTGTCAGCCTTCGTCGTTCCCTTCCGACGTGCCGTTCCCAATACCCCGGCGGATCGAGACAGTGCATCTGTCGATGTCTTCCCGCCCCATGCTGCCTTCCCCGTCACCGTGGCGGGTCGGCATCCGCATTGACACTTTCGAGGCCTGCTCGGGCTTCACCATATTACGGCCCATCGGATCGCTCAGCCGCCCAAGGCGACCTCTCCGATCCAGCCAGTCACCCGGCCAAACCGCTCGTCAGCTACCGGACTCATCGACATCTATCCGGGTGGAACCTTCCTCCACTGGAACTACGCACTCGCAGGGTGCACACGGTGACAGTGCGCCGGGAGGCCGGCGAGGAGTAGGTGGTGCAAGTCCACTGCGGTGAAGGAGTAGCGAACCACACCCGCCCCGAGCCGTGCGTTTTCGGTCGCGAGGCCGGAGACGAAGCGTCGGCAGGGGAATGCATAGGCCAGCCATTGAGCCGCGAAATTATCAATCGGGACGCCGACGCTTTTGTCACGGCGGAAGGCAACATGGGGGTGCGCGTCAATGCGAGCGCATCGCCGGTCCCGCGAGGTCGCAGACCCTGGCATGTGCGCAAGCTCCTCGATCGGAAACCGGGAGATCTCTTGCCCATCCGGGGCGTTCGCGCCGCCGGATCGCGTCGGGAAGGCGACGAGCCGTAGCCGGCGATGAACGGACAGGAGAAGTCACACTCCGCCATAGTAGCTGAGAAGCCGACGAACGGAGCCGGGCGACCGGCCGAGGAGCCGGTGGAGCCAAGGGCGGGGGCCAAGGGGAAGGCGATCCAGCAAAGCGCGTTCCTGGACTCTGTGCCGGGCCGACGCGTCACAGGCGCTGGTGCGCATACGGAAAGCGGCAACATCCGCTTCGCCGTCAATCACCCGAGGCAGGAACCGGATGCCTTAATTGGGCCCGTCCGGATCTGTGCGGGGGGCGTCCAGTAATGGGCGTCCCTACCGCGATCTTGCATATTTCTCTGAATGTTGGATCGCGGCGCTCCCCGGCCGCGATCCGCGGCCAGGAAAGCGCGATCGCAAGCCGCGGCTCGCCGCGCAGGCCGACACTTCGAGCCCACTACAACGGGGAATCATGCATGTGTCACGGTAATCGCCGTTGCTCGATGCCAGAGGCGCGCAAGCCTTCGATAAACTGAAGAAGACATTTGGGCCTACGGGTATATTCACTGAATTACGTGATACTTGGATTTTCCACCACCCGTATGAGACCGAGGCAGTGACAAACGCATTTGAAGATGCGGCGGCCAATCTTGAATGGGATAACGAGTGGAATTGGTTCTTCTCCGAAAGTGGCTACAACTCGTTTTTTTTCGGTAGTGAGTTCGTTGCGCTTCACGGCATTGCAAAAATAATAGGAGAGACGGATTTAATAAAGGCGCAGACGAAGCTAATGAATTTGGTTATGCCTATTTCAGATGATATGAGCCATCTGATCCACGCAATCATTGCAGTTCTGTGGCAGAAATACTTTGGGGAGGAACTTCTGGCGGAGCGCCGGATCGACATCAACGACGCGCCAAGCTTTTTCGACGTCTGGGTTCCGTTTTTTGTTGAGATACCGCCTGAACCACCAGCACCGCCATCCCGCTCTTAGAATAAAATCCTCTCGGCGCCCTTCCACAAGGCGGATTGCGCCGCGTCAAATAACCCGTTGCCGGGCAGAGGCCCCCAATCACGGGTGCCAGCGTCGACCGCAGTCGACCCGAGGACTAAACCGCTCTCGCGGTAGGGGCGGCGAGGGACGCAGTCGTTTCTGAAGGGCTGAAGGCGAGAGCGAAGGCTCAAACGTGTCTCAAGATCGTGGGGTTTCAACCCATGCGAGACAGGAGCCTTCGCGATGATCGACAAGCCCATCAGCCCGTTGCGTCAGCGCATGATCGACGACATGACGGCGCGCCGTTTCAAGGAGAAGGTGCAGAAGGACTACATCCGGCACGTGAGGACCTTCGCGGCGTTTCTCGGCCGCTCGCCGGATACCGCGACAAGCGAAGACCTTCGCCGCTTTCAGGTCCACATGGCGCGGCAGCAGATCGGTGTTCCGACCATCAACGCCGCGATCGCCGCGCTGCGGTTCTTCTTCAACGTGACGCTCGAACGGCCTGACCTCGTTCGTCCTCTGACGAGCATACACAAGCCGCGCAAGGCGCCGGTCGTTTTGAGCCAGGAGGAAGTGGTCCGTCTTCTCGAAGCCGCTCCCGGTCTCAAGTACAAGGCCGCGTTCGGCGTCGCCTACGGAGCGGGCCTGCGCGTGTCCGAGGTCGCGGCGCTGAAGGTGTCCGACATCGACAGCCAGCGCATGACGTTGCGGGTCGAACAGGGCAAGGGGCAGCGGGATCGCACCGTGATGCTCTCGCCGCAACTGCTCGAACTGTTGCGCGATTGGTGGCAGGCGGCACGGCCGCAGGCCTGGCTCTTCCCGGGACAGAACCCGGTCAACCCGATGACCGCCCGTCAGCTTGACCGCGCCGTTCACGCCGCGGCGCAGGCGGCGGGGATCGCCAAGCGCGTGTCGCCGCATACGTTGCGGCACAGCTTCGCCACCCATCTGCTCGAACAGAACGTCGATATTCGTGTGATCCAGGTGCTGCTCGGCCACGCCAAGCTGGAGACGACGGCGCTCTACACCCGCGTCGCCGTCAACACGATCCGCGACGTGACCAGCCCGCTGGAGCGGCTCGGCCTCAACCTGACGAAGCGACCGCCGCCCGCCTGAGGGGCGCCGCATGGCGCGGCCCCCGGATCGCAGTCTGGAGGTCGCCGACATCTTTCGCGCCCATGGGGCGGCCTGGCGCAAGGCCAACGCCGGTCATGCGAGCCTCGGCCAATTGAAGGTCATGTCGGCGATCGAGACCTGTCGCACCGCCGCGCTCGGCGGCCACGTCGAGCGCTGCGAGGACTGCGCGCACGAACGCGTCGCCTACAACTCCTGCCGCAACCGGCACTGCCCGAAGTGTCAGGCTGCGGCGGCGCGGCAGTGGCTCGCCGAGCGCGAGGCCGAGCTTCTGCCGGTTCCCTATTATCACGTCGTCTTCACCCTGCCGGCGGCGATCGGCGCGATCGCGTTCCAGAACAAGGCCGGCGTCTACGACCTCCTGTTCAGGACCGCGGCCGACACGCTCACCACCATCGCCGCCGACCCGAAGCATCTGGGCGCGCGCATCGGCCTCACCGCCGTCCTCCACACCTGGGGCTCGGCGCTCACCCATCATCCCCATGTCCACGTCATCGTTCCCGGCGGCGGCCTGTCGCCGGACGGCACGCGCTGGATCGCCTGCAGGCCCGGCTTCTTCCTCCCCGTGCGCGTGCTGTCGCGCCTGTTCCGCCGCCTCTTCCTCGAAGGGCTCGCAGCCCTGCATCAGACCGGTCGCCTGACCCTCTTCGGCGATCTCGCCCCGCTCGCCGACCAACGCGCCTTCGACGCCGCGCTTGCGCCTCTGCGCCGATCCAAGTGGGTCGTCTTCGCCAAAAGACCCTTCGCCGGACCGCAAGCCGTGCTCGCCTATCTCTCCCGCTACACCCACCGCGTCGCGATCTCCAACGCCCGGCTGATCGCGCTCGACGAGGCGGGCGTGACCTTCAAATGGAAGGACTACCGGATCAAAGGCCGCGACCGGCTCAAAACCATGACGCTCGACGCCGCCGAGTTCATCCGCCGCTTTCTCCTGCACGTCCTGCCGAGCGGTTTCCATCGCATCCGACATTACGGCCTGTTCGCCGGCACGGTTCGAGCCCGCAACATCGAGCGTGTCCGCCAGTTGCTGGCTACGCCCGAGACTGCGCCTGAACGCTCGCCGGCCGACGACCGCAGCGACGCCGACAGCGCTGCGCTCGCCCATCGATGTCCGTGTTGCGGCGGCCGGATGATCATCATCGAAACCTTCGACGGCGTTCGCCCTGCGCGACCGCCACCGCCGGACCGGATCAGGATCGACACCTCATGATCATCGCCGCGCTGTCCCCCTCGCAACGCCGCTTCTCCTCGCCTCCAGCCGCGCGCCGGAGCAGCAAGCCGATGTCCCCGCAAGGTCGGCAGTCCTTCTCCAAGCGCAGCGCTTACACCCGCCGCTCGCATGCTCGCCCTCGAAAACGCTCGTCGTCTTGGTTCCCGCCGACAAGAATCCATCCCGCCGGACCCGGAACCCCCAACAGCGCTCCATCCGCG
>CAVYIZ010000078.1:0-28129 GCA_963768555.1 uncultured Alphaproteobacteria bacterium | reverse complement strand
CCATCCAGTCCGCAAGAGCCGCAGTGGTTTCCGGGTTTGGAGAACCCGACGCAATTTCAGTGGGTTACCAGGGCGTAGCCCACGCGCGGGGCTGAACCGGCCGCTCAGGTGCTCGTGAATGGCTCTGTGGTGACCGTTCCCCGCACGCGCGGGGCTGAACCGGAATGGCGATCGGCGAAATGGTCAGGCTGACCCCGTTCCCCGCACGCGTGTGAATTTGGCGTTGAACTTTGACCCCACCCTTGCGGAGCTCTAACCAATTGCGATGACAGGAGAATTGGCGATATTAGGCGACTTCTATCGGCGTCCAATCGTGACCCCGCCTGTGGGCCAGATACTCATTTTACATTCAAGAGGTTACGGGGCCGAGGCTGGGGGGTCAATATTGGACGCCGAATGACACCCCTTGGCGGCGTGCGCTAGTGCCGACAGTCGTCATGCCGGCTCCGCCAATCAAAAGACGACTTGTAACACGCACGGTGCGTTAATAAATGTCGGAAACTGCCCGTGTCCACATTCTTCGCGCGACGGTGAGTTCGCCGACGGCCTCTCTGAAAATTGTGGTCACGTCCGGCTTGCCATGTGACCACATTTTCGTTTGGTCGAAAAGGCGCACAGGCTTTGTGACCACAATTCTAGATTCCCGTGATATTCGTGGCGCCCACCAACTCTTGATCTGCCGCCTGCGCGTCGTTCACGCCCGGACCTTGTCGAGCGCCTTGCCGCTCGAATGCGTGGTCACCAGTGTCTGGAGTCCAGAAAATGCGCCATGACACCATGAGATTTTCGGGAGAAATTACCCCCGACCATTTTCGGCTCATGCCGCGAAGGAAAAGCGCCAATGACTTAATGGCTAAGCACATATTTCGCAATACGGATAGGTGGTCATCAGGATACACCACGTGTTTTCATTCGGCCGCTGATTTGCCGTTGACCGCGATGCCCGCTGGCGAGCGAACGCGTGCTCGCCGACGACGATGTCGCGGCTCTGTTCGGCCTCGACATTGCCGAACGGTGGAGCGGGTCCTCGCCACGGCCGGCGGCGCCGAATCCGTCGCAGCCCAAGCAAAGTCAAACCTGCTTACCCATATTGTTCAGCCGCTCTGCGTTTGGTACAAAGCATGAACAGAGGCGGGTGTTCGGGAGTGGCGGAGCGATGGCACGTAACCAGGTTCAGTTCCAGAAAGGCCTTTCAGAACAAGAATTTGATCTGCTCTATGGCACCGAGGAATTGTGTCTGGCTGTGGTTATCGCGGCCCGCTGGCCGGACGGTTTTGAGTGTCCGGCGTGCGGCGGCCGAAGCATTCGGTGATCAAATCGCGCGGGCTGTTTCAGTGCAGCGCTTGCCGTCGGCAGACCTCGCCCACCGCCGGCACGATCTTCGCCTCGACCAAGCTGACCCTCCGCCAGTGGTTTCGCGCCATGTATCACATGACGCAGAGCAAGAAGGGCATTTCCAGCATCGAGCTGGGTCGCCGTCTGGGCGTCAAGCAAGACACCGCCTGGAAAGTTAAGCACAAGCTCAAGCAGGTCATGCTCGAACGTGACGCGGCCAAAAGCCCTGCGGGCGGATAGAAATCGATGACGCCTATGTCGGTGGCGAGCGCCGCGGCGGCAAACGGGGCCGCGGGGCGGCCGGCAAGACGCCGTTCGTGGCCGCGGTCGAAACCACCGAAGACGGCAAGCCTGTACGCTTGAAGCTGCGCCGTGTCGCCGGATTTTCTGGTGCAGCGATCGAGGATTTTGCCGAACGCAGCCTGGCGCCGGACTGTGCCGTGGTCAGTGACGGGTTGGCGTGTTTTGCCTCTGTTACGAAGGCCGGCTGCACCCACACGGTGATCAAGACCGGTTCCGGCGCCGACGGCGTGCGCACGCCGGCGTTCAAATGGGTCAATACCGCGCTCGGCAACATCAAGTCCGCCATTACCGGCACCTACCGCTCGATCAGCAGCAAGCACGTGCCGCGCTACCTGGCGGAATACCAATATCGCTTCAATCGAAGGTACGACCTCGCCGCCATGATCCCCCGCCTGACCTGGGCCGGCGTCCGCACCGTGCCAATGCCTTACACACTGCTAAAGCTAGCTGAGGATCGTGGGTAAGCAGGATTTCCTTTGATTGTGGCTAAGGGCGCCTTAGCCCGGCCGTTTTTTTTTTTTTTTTTTTTTTTTTTTTTTTTTTTTTTTCCTTTGATTGTGGCTAAGGGTCTCGCCCTGGCCCGTCTCGTTTCGACCCTGCTCTCTGCGAACGTCCCGGACCTCGTTTCGTCCGCTGCCGGCGAATGTCTGGGACCTCTTCGTGGTCCGGCGTTCGAGCCTTTTTCCGAGCCTTTCGCGAAACCTTGCCTTTGCGCCGCTATGCGGGGGCAAAAAAAAAAAAATTTTTTTTTTTTTTTTTTTTGTTAGGGGCTGTCCTCAGTTAGCGCCGAGTTTGGAAAGGGGATTCCCGAATTAGCAAATCTCTGACTCATGGGTGGTCGGCTTTTTGAGGGGCTGACCATGGATCGGGATGGATTGCGGGATGATGAGTGGGATCGGATCAAGGATTTTCTTCCTGGGCGTAGGGGCCATGTCGGCGGTATTGCGCCAGACAATCGGCTCTTCGTCGAGGCGGTGCTTTACCGCTATCGGACAGGCGTTCCATGGCGCGATTTGCCGGCGCATTTTGGTTCCTGGAAGAGCACGCACCAACGCTTCAGCCGGTGGTGCAAGAGCGGGGTTTTCGAGCGTGTTCTGAATCGCTTGGCCAGTGACGCCGACACCGAATACGTGATGATCGACGCCACCATCGTCCGCGCCCATCAGCACAGCGCCGGGGCGCGAAAAACGGCGAGGACCAAGCCATTGGACGCTCCCGGGGCGGCCTGACAACCAAAATCCATGCGCTCGCGGACGCCTTGGCAATCCGGTCAGACTTGTTCTGACGGCGGGTGATGTCCACGATGTTCGCGCTGCGGGGCAACTGCTCCAAGGCGTCGCTTGCGGCGCGCTGCTTGGCGACAAAGGGTACGATGCTGACGGCCTGATCGAACAGCTGCGGGGCAGCGCGAATCGCAGCCGTCATTCCGCCAAGGAGCAATCGCAAGCAGAAAAGGGAATGCGACTTCACTCTCTACAAAGAGCGCAACTTGATTGAACGTGCCGGCCGCCGACCGCCATGGGCGCGTCGTCACCGTTGGTCAGCTTGTTCCTGTTCTCTACCGAAACCGGCGACGCCTGGCTGCTCGACCCGTCCGATCGACGCGCCGCAAGGCTGGCCGGCGACGGCGACCCCGAACCCGTCCACATCGAAGAAAACGATACCTGCTTCGTCATCGATTGGAAGGGCAACGATCGCATCGAGGGACCCGCCTTCATCTATTCCGATCGCCAGACCCGGCGCGTCTCAACCATCCTCGGATACGTCCTAAAATTTCAAATATCTTTGGCTAGGATTTCCTTTTGTGAAGCGCCCTTGCCGGCGGCGATTGGCGAGGAGGTTGCAATGGACGTGGTTCACGATCGCGTCGGCGGTTTGGACGTTCACAAGGACACCATCGTTGCGTGCGTTCGTAGGATGTCGGGGAACAAGCCAGAGCGGGAATGCCGGACGTACGAGACGACGACCGACGGTCTCTTGGCCTTACTGGAATGGCTGGTCTCGAGCGGATGCAGCGTGGTGGCTATGGAGGCGACCGGGGTCTATTGGCTCCCGGTGTGGAAGATCTTGAGCGACGGCGATTTCGAGCTTGTCGTCGCCAACGCGGCTCACATCAAGTCGGTCCCCGGCCGCAAAACCGACATGAACGACGCAATGTGGATTGCCGATCTGGTCGCGCACGGCTTGATCAAGGCGAGCTTCGTGCCTGACGAGGAAATGCATGAACTGCGCGCCTTGATGCGGACCCGCAAACAGTTGGTGCGAGAGCAAACGCGGCACGTTCAACGCATCCAGAAGACGCTGACCGAGGCCAACATTCGGTTGGATTCGGTGATCAGCGACATCATGGGCGCGAGCGGACGGCGCATGATCGAGGCGATGATCGCCGGAGTGCGCGATCCGCGCAAACTGGCCGCCCTGGCTCATCGCAGCGTGAAGGCCACGCCGAAGGAACTGTACGATGCGCTGCATGGTCGATTGACCGAGCACCACCGCTTTCTCCTCAAGCTCCATATCCGGCAATGGGACGCGCTGGACGCTTCGATCAAGGTCATCGATGGCGAAGTCGACCTTCGGGTTAGGCGCACGGATACGGAGGGCCCGGCCGACGCCAGATTTTCCAACCTGATCGATCAACTCGCCTCGATCCCCGGCGTCAGCAAATTGTCGGCCTTGACCGTCCTTTCGGAGATCGGCATGGACATGGGCCGCTTCGCGACCGCCGGTCATTTGATCGCATGGGCGGGCATGTGTCCCGGCCAGAACGAGAGCGCCGGCAAGCGCAAGTCCACCCGGCTGCGCAAGGGCGCCCCATGGTTGAAAACAGCCCTCGTCCAGTGCGCTTGGGCGGCCAAGCGAGCAAAAGACAGCTACTACAAAGCGCAATTCTTCCGCCTCAGGGCCAGACGCGGCCCGCAAAAAGCGATCTGCGCCGTGGCGGCGTCGATCCTGACCGCCGTCTATCACATGCTCAAGGACGGGACTTTCCACCAAGACCTCGGCGCCGCCTACTTCGACCAGCGATCGCCCGAGTCTAAAGCCAAGCGTCTCGCCTGCCAAATCGCCAAGCTCGGATACGAAGTCACCCTTCAGCCTCGCGCGACGGCCGCATAGAATGCCAAGACAAAAACCACGAAAATCAATCGCATGCCCTCTAGGGGCTGTCCTCAGTTAGCGCCGAGTTAGAAATCGGTGGGGATTCCCGAATCAGCAAATCTCTGACTTATGGGTGGTCGGCTTTTTGAGGGGCTGACCATGGATCGGGATGGATTGCGGGATGATGAGTGGGATCGGATCAAGGATTTTCTTCCTGGGCGTAGGGGCCATGTCGGCGGTACTGCGCCAGACAATCGGCTCTTCGTCGAGGCGGTGCTCTACCGCTATCGGACAGGCGTTCCATGGCGCGATTTGCCGGCGCATTTTGGTTCCTGGAAGAGCACGCACCAACGCTTCAGCCGGTGGTGCAAGAGCGGGGTTTTCGAGCGTGTTCTGAATCACTCGGCCAGTGACGCCGACACCGAATACGTGATGATCGACGCCACCATCGTCCGCGCCCATCAGCACAGCGCCGGGGCGCGAAAAAAAACGGCGAGGACCAAGCCATCGGACGCTCCCGGGGCGGCCTGACAACCAAAATCCATGCGCTCGCGGACGCCTTCGGCAATCCGGTCAGACTTGTTCTGATGGCGGGTCACGTCCACGATGTTCGCGCTGCGGGGCAACTGCTCCAAGGCGTCGCTTGCGGCGCGCTGCTTGGCGACAAAGGGTACGATGCTGACGGCCTGATCGAACAGCTGCGGGACGCGCGAATTGCAGCCGTCATTCCGCCAAGGAGCAATCGCAAGAGAAAAGGGAATGCGACTTCACTCTCTACAAAGAGCGCAACTTGATTGAACGTCTCTTCGAAAAACTCAAGCAATTTCGTGCTATTGCGACACGCTACTAAAAGCTCGCGAGAAACTTCCTCGGCGTAATCCGCCTCGTCGCCGTCGTCATCCAGCTCCACCGAGGACAGGCCCTAGTTTCTTTCCGAGTTCCCTCGAAATTAAGCGTGACCGGGAGGCGATCATAAGGCCCGTCGTTGTTCCAGTCCATTTTGGTGAGCGCGAGCGTCTCGCGACAGAGATCATCCATTGAGCCTAGGCCTGCGTGGCGGGCGAGCATCAATGGTTCCGGGATACCCTTGCCTTCTTTGTAATAATCCTTGCCGGCGGCAATCTCGGGAAGGTTGCCCTGGGTCCAGAGCAGGGTTTCGTAAGGCCCAAGCTGGAATGCAGTACCGCGTTGGTAAGGATACCCGTGGGGCTGCTTATGCCCGACTATCAGAACACCGCGCCAACCGCAGCGTTGCTGGACGTGAACGAGCTCGATGTTGTCGGCAGTCGGGAATGCGTCGAACACCCCGTCGACCTCTTCGCCACGGAACTCGGTGTTCTTGTGGACGACGATCCGCCTGGGAGGATCACCCGCATGCTTGCGCTGATAGATAGCGAGGCTCCGGGCCATAACCTTCAACATTTGATCGCGCCGCAGAAACGGATTACCCCGTCAGCCTCATAGGCGACGAACTCCAACCCAGGACCTTCCGCATCGAATACTTGACTGCAGCAAGATCGCGAAGCGGGAATCGGGGCTCCCCCCCACTCCGCAGGGCGTAATCGATGCCGATAAAAGCTGTGCCGGGCTCGACGTCAGCCAA
The DNA here is from genome assembly GCA_963768555.1 of uncultured Alphaproteobacteria bacterium. Lineage (GTDB taxonomy): Bacteria > Pseudomonadota > Alphaproteobacteria > Rhizobiales > Beijerinckiaceae > Roseiarcus. The sequence continues at coordinate 21,792 of CAVYIZ010000078.1, read as the reverse complement.
CACCCAAGGCACGCCACCTGCCTCAGTATAGAGTGCGATCCCTAGACTAGACTAAGACTAAGGACACCAATCAGTGAGGAGCAGAAAGCCGGTGCCCGAGAAATGATGAAGAACTATGAAGAGCATCGTATTCGAGCGATGACAGAGTATGCCGCGCGGAAAGCGGGAGCGCTCTCCCGTTAACAGATGAGCTGAGGAAGGCGATAATCACCCCGACCTTCTCTCCCGCAAGGGAGAGGGGAGTTTCGGGCCGCGAACTCCGACGCGCAGGGGTTGATTTAGGCAACACTCTCTATATTGGCCCGCGGCGATGGCGAGTGTGGCGATCGCAAGCCAAATTACGCAGAAATCCGCTCCCAGACGAGTTCCCGCTCGAGGTCGCTCGCGCCGCGGAGTCCCACCGGCGGGCGGAGGGTGAGGCGGTTTCCCTCGAGGCGGGCGTCGCGGACCTGTGGTTCGCTCAGAAACGCGGGATCGGAGGCGCAGTCGACCTGGGTGACGAGGCGGGCGCCGTCAAGCGTGTAGTCGCCGCAATAGGACACGAAGGCGCGCGCGCCGTCGATCGGGCCGGGGCGTCCGTCGGAGAGCGCCGCCATCATGCGGCCGCCGGCCGTGAAGGTGAGGAGCCCCATCCCCATTGGCCCGAACGTGTTCCGCCGGGGCTCGCCTGCGGCGCCCCAGGCGTTCTCTGTGACGAGCCGCCAGACGCCGACGAGAGGGTCCATGTTTTCGTGCTCCTGAAACACAACGGGAAGATCCTGCCCGCGAGGGTGCGTCCGCTTCGACACGATGCTATCTGAGATCCGAATTGGAGCAAATTCGGAACCCATGCCCGTCGAACTGTCGATCAAGAACGCCCCGGACGACGTCGTTCAGCGCCTGCGGCAGCGGGCGGAGCGGCATCATCGCTTCGCTGCAAGGCGAATTGCTCGCCACTATCGAGGAAGCGGTCCGCCCTGAGCCTATGCTGAGTCCAGGCGAAGTACTGGCGGAGGTCCGCCATCGTCCGCGGTGACCGTAACCAGCGTTAACCCGACTTCACCAACTCACGGCGATTTTTGCGATTTTCGCCGGGTTTTGTCAGGGCAAGCCATTGAAGTCGTTGCGTCGGTCGGGCCGGAAAGGGCTGTAGTGCCGACCAAGTCGCTTGCGCGGTGAGGGGCGCGGCGCGAGTCTGCGCCATGTTTTTGCGCCACAAGATTCGCCGCAAGGACGGCAAGGAGCATCGGACCTGGTCGGTCGTCGAGAACCGGCGCGTCCAGAGCGGTCGCGTGGTTCAGCGACAGGTGCTTTATCTCGGAGAGATCAACGACAGCCAGCGGGCGGCGTGGAGTCGGGCTGTCGAAGTCTTCGACGAAGGGGGGCGATCGAAGCAGATCGCGTTGTTTCCCGAAGATCGTCCTGCTCCGGTTCTCGATTGCGACGTGGTTTCGATCCGGCTGAGCGCAATGCGGTTGCGCCGCCCGCGTCAATGGGGCGCCTGCTGGCTGGCGATGGTGATGTGGGATCAGCCGCGATTGGACGATTTCTGGCGTCCGGCGCTGCCGCCCTCGCGCGAGGGGACGGACTGGCTGAACGTCCTGAAGACCTTGGTCGCCTATCGGCTGATCTCTCCGGGCAGCGAGTGGCGGCTTCACCGGCACTGGTTCGAGCACAGCGCGATGGGCGACCTGCTCGGCGAGGACGCCGGGCTCGCGCAGCCCAACAATCTCTATCGCTGCCTGGACCTGCTTGTCGCGCACAAGCCGGCGTTGTTCACGTTTCTGCGCGAGCGCTGGAAGAGCCTGTTTCAGGCCGACTTCGAAGTGCTGCTGTATGATCTGACCAGCACGTATTTCGAATGCGATCCGCCGGAAAGCGGCAAGCGGAAGTTCGGCTACAGCCGGGACAAGCGCTCCGATTGCGTGCAGGTCGTGATTGCGCTGATCGTCACGCCGGACGGCCTTCCGCTGGCCTACGAAGTCATGGACGGCAACACCTCGGACAAGACGACGTTGCGGGCGTTTCTGACCAAGATCGAGACGCAATACGGCAGCGCCAAGCGCACCTGGGTGATGGATCGCGGCATTCCGACCGAGGAAGTCCTGGCGGAGATGCGTGGCTCGCCGACGCCGATCCGCTATCTGGTGGGCACGCCCCGCGGACGGCTGACGAAGCTGGAACAGGCGCTGGCGGCCAAGCCGTGGGAAGAGGTGCGCGAGAGCGTGCGAGTCAAGCTGATCGAACAGGATGGGGAAACTTACGTCCTGGCCCGCAGCGAGAGCCGGCGCGACAAGGAGCAGGGGATGCGGCGGCGTCGGTTGAGGAAGCTGATCAAGCGGTCTGCGCGAACTTCAGCGACAGGACCTGACGCGCGACGAGCTGCTGCTCAAGCTCGGCGCAGCCAAGAAGGAAGCCGGCAAGGCCTACGGGTTGTTGGTGATCCATACGCCGACGAAAGATCAGCCGGTGACGCCGCAAACGTTCCATTTCGCGCTGGACCGCAAGAAGCTCCGCCTCGCGCGGCGGCGCGAGGGCGGCTATCTGCTTCGCTCCAACATCAGGAGCGACGACCCCGGCCATCTGTGGCGGCTGTATCTGCAATTGGTCGAGATCGAGCAAGCGTTCAAGGAACTGAAGAACGATCTGTCGATTCGTCCCATCCATCACCAGTCAGACGCCCGCATCGAAGCTCATATCTTCGTGGCCTTCCTGGCCTACGGTCTGATGGTCACGTTGAAGCAGCGGCTGAAGGCGCTGGCGCCGGGGCTGACGCCGAGGGCTGTGCTCGAAAAGCTTGCCGCCATCCAAATGATCGACGTCGAGTTGCCCACGACAGACGGCCGCACGGTCGTCCTGTCGCGCCATACCGAGCCGGAAGACGATCAGCGGCTATTGCTGCAGCGCCTGAAGCTCGACCTCCCCGCCCAGCCGCTGCCGAAGATCACGGCTCCGATCCCCCGCCAAGCGGCTTGATCGCTCACCTCCTGTAGTGCCGACCTTTGGACTCGCCCCCAAGCAATTTCAAAGCCTTCGTCTCGCCCACCCCCGCCAGTTGGTGAAGTCGGGTTAAGGTCGTGGACGCCTCGGTGCTTTCTGCGTTGCGTCGCGCTGCGTTCTCAACGAGGGTTCATGCTTCATGCTCCGCTTTGACGCGGACCCTCATCCGGCCCCCCGGATCAACTGCGGGGGCCGCGCCACCCCCGGGTCGAGGCCCGGGGGCAGGCTCTCTCCCGCATAGTCCGTCGAGAGACGGGCGTTCTTTCGAACGCCCTTATGCTGGAGAAGGGGTCTCAGGAGCCGCTCTTCGTCTCCTGCGACAGGCCGCCGTGCGGGTGGCGCCGGTCGCCGCGCCGGTTGGATCTCCGGACATAGGTGATGCTCGCCTCGGGGTGCGCATGCTTCGCCTTGAGGGCGGCGATGAGCGCATCTTCGGCGTCGATGGTGAGCGTCTCGGAGCGGTCGTGAAGCCTGAGCCCGACCGTGTGTTCAATGGCCATGTCCGCCTCCGATCGTAACGCCGCAGCCGATGCGTCAATGCAGGCAGCCCGAAGACAACGTCCGACGCCACTGACTAACACGAGAACAGAAGCGCTTGGAGTCCGAAGCGTCGGTCGGCGAGTTTCCCTGTACCAGTAACGATATCCGAGAGGCCTTGGTAGGCTGATCGGTTCGGGCCAGCCCTTGGGGAGCGGCCCAAGGCTCCCTGCGCTTTGAGCGCCTGGGAAGGACATGCGCCCCCTCGGGTTGGCTGCGACTTAAGGTCCGTTAGGAGGTCGCGCTTCGAGCGCCAGTACAGGGATCGACCGGAGTCGTGGCGGCCCGAAGCCGAAGGAGGCGGGTCATGACTGAGGATATCGAATGGTTTGTTGGTTGAGCCACTTGCAGAACGTCTGAGCGCGTCGGCTCGCGCACGAATGAACATAGCTGAGACGTGTTGGCTTGAGTCGTTTTTGACGGTTGCAACGCCGCTTCCGCCGTTTTTTTGCCTTCGCGGACATTTTGGCGTGGATTTTGGCCATGTTTCGTCGACCTCCCGATTTTTTGGGAGGCTCCGGACCCGTTTTCGCGCCGCGATGCGGCTCGCTATGCGATGAGACGGATGATCTGAGAAACGGTGATGACCAGAATGCCGAACATCAGATGGCACATCACCTTCGCGGGGCCACGCACCTGGACGGTTCTGCCGCCGTGGTTGTCTTTGAGGTTGGCGTTGACCCGTTCGGCGCCGCTGCGCTCGTTGTAGCGGATATCCTCGGCGGCGCGATGGCCGACGAGCGCTCGACGCTTGTCTTCCTCGGCGAATTCCTTCTTGAGGCAGGCGTCGCGGCGCGGGTTGACATCGATGATCGGCACGTGGCCGAGCGCGCGGCTATGCGCCCTGATCTCGGCCGCATCGTAGGCGCTGTCCATGAGATCGTAGAGATTGACCAGACGCCCCGCCGTCATCGTCGCCAGGGGGATGGCGACCTGACTGTCGTGGACGGAAGCCGAGGTGAGAACGCAACTGACGGGAATGTCGCCGTCCGCGGTGTCGATATGCAGCTTATAGCCGATCCATGTCTCCTGATGTCCCTTGGCGTTGCGTTTGACGCCGACGTCACAGTGCTGGGGCAGATCGGCGAGCATCTGGCTCAGCGTCATGCCGGCCTGGCGTTCCAGCCGGCTGGGCGGCTTGGGCGCGGGCCGCTCGCCCTTGCGCGGACGCCCGCGCTTGCGGGGCTTCTGCTTGAGCGCAGACGGCTCGGGCTTCTCTGCGCGTTGCGGCTTTTCATGGCCTTCGATCGCCGTCGAATTCGCGCGCGATGTGACCAACCAGCCGATCCCCGTGGGTCTTGCGGATCAAGGCTTCATGCAACCGCGACGGCAAGGCGCGGTCGGCGAACTCGGCGAAGGCGCGCGAGAAAGTCGCCTCGCTGGGAACCTCGGACAGACGCGACCAACCGCACAAGCGCCGCAACGTCGTGTCGGCCTCGACGCGTTCGATCAACATCCGCGTGGTCGGCAAGTTGAGAACCGCCTTGGCCACGAAGGCCCTCGCCAATGCGGCCCGCTCGGCTGCCGGCCGTCCGGGAAAACCACCCCAGTCAGGCGCGAAAGCCTCAAGCCGCGTCATGTCCAGAACCGTCACCAGCGCTCGATGCGACTCCGTCAAGAACCCGACCGTCTCCTCAGAAACGGGAAAAGTTCTCCTTGAAACTTCTGCCAGTATACGGATAGGGTCTCTCGTAGCGACATCGTCGGCGGTTCCTGGCTTTCTGCTTGTTTTTCCTCGCAGAATCAACATACCAGAAACCGGCCGCCGACGGTTCGCGACGCTTGAGAAATCACCCGAAAATTCGAAAATTCCGGCCGTCCGAGCCGTTTTGCAAGTGGCTCGGGTTTTGATTGGGCGAGCCAGACCCATGTCGTCTGCCTGTTGGATCGCAACGGGGAGACGGTCGGGGAGCGCAAGGTCGCTCATGGCGGCGCGGACTTGAGCGAGTTGTGCGACTGGCTCGTCGCGAGGAGCGGAGCGCCGCCCGCCCGCATCGGCGTTGCGATCGAGACGCCGCATGGGCCGGTCGTGGAGACGCTGCTCGAGCGGGGGTTCGCGGTGTTCGCGATCAACCCCAAGCAGCTCGATCGGTTTCGTGATCGCTTCACGGTCGCCGGCGCCAAGGACGACCGCCGCGACGGGCATGTGCTGGCCGACAGCCTGCGCACCGATCGACGCGCGTTCCGGCGGTTGGCCGTCGACGATCCCACGCTCGTCGAGTTGCGCGAATGGTCGCGCATCGCCGAAGAGCTGAGCCAGGAGCGCAGTCGTCTCGCCAATCGGATTCGCCAGCAGTTGTGGCGCTATTACCCGCAGATGCTGCAAGTGGCCGACGACCTGACGGCCGAGAACTTCCTGGCGCTGTGGGAATTCGCGCCCACCCCCGCCAAGGCCGCCCGGATCGATGAGGCCGGTCTCGCCAAAGTCCTGAAGGATCACCGCGTTCGCCGGATCGGCGCCGCCGAGACCCTGCGCATCCTGCGCCAGACGCCGCTCGAAGTCGCCGCCGGCGCGACCGAAGCGGCGGCAGCCCATATCAAGATCGCCGCCGAACGGGCGCGATTGGTCAACCGCCAGATCAAGGAGGCCGAGCAGAAGCTCGAGGCGCTCTGCGCGCGCCTCGAACAGAAAGACGATGGCGAACCGGAGAGCGAGCCGGGGCAGAGGTCCGGGCAGCGCGACGTGACGATCCTGCGCTCCTTGCCGGGGGTGGGAAGGACCAATCTCGCCACGCTGCTCGCCGAGGCCGCGGAGCCCCTGCGGCGCCGAGACTATCAGGTCTTGCGGGTCTTGTCCGGCGTCGCCCCGGTCACCCGCCGCAGCGGCAAAGCGCGCCTGGTGGTGCGCCGCTCGGCCTGCAACGAGCGTCTGCGCGAGGCCGTCTATCACTGGGCCCGCGTGGCCATGCAGACCGATCCGGAAAGCCGGAAGCGCTACGCCGCACTGCGCCGGCGCGGCAAGAGCCATGGACGCGCGCTGCGAACCCTCGGCGACCGATGGTTGGCCATAGCCTGCGCCATGCTTAGAAAGCAGACCCTCTACGACCCCAACCACGAGACCGCCTCGCTCGCCGCCGCCTGAACATCCCTGGGTTCGACCGCGACGGCCATCCCTTCGTCCCGACCTGCCGCCGGGCAGAGCGCCGCGCGCAGCGGAAGTCACCCCGAAGGGGGCGTAGCGAAGCGAAGCATCGCGCTCTTGCGCGGTTGACGGAGCGAGCACGGCGCTATCCTGATGTGCAGGAGAGGAGGCCCATGAATTCACACCCGAGCGGGCTTGCAGACCCGCCCTGGATTCCGCCTCAAGAAAAACTTTGGTTCCCCGTTGGTCCTGATTCATCAGGAGGATAGTCTTGGATTGCGATTCGAAAACCATCACCAACGGGGTGCGCGATGGTGGCACAGGGGCTGCTCGATTTCCAGTATGAGGCGGAATCGCTCGAGCCATGGGGTCACCTCTTTTGCCGGTCTTGCGCTGTATCTCGACCTGATAAAGGCCAGCGGGCTCGGCGCGGCGATCCGGCGGCATGTGCGGGCGGCGGGCGGCCGCGGCTGGCTCGACATTCAGATGGCCCTGGCGGTGATCTTGCTGAACCTCGCGGGCGGCGATTGCGTCGAGGACATCGAGCGGTTGGAGCGCGACAGTGGATTTTCCGCGATCCTGCGCGCGATCGAGAAGGATTTGCTGTCGCGCGCGGAACGACGGTCGTTGAAGAGCCGCTTTCGGCGCGAACGCGAGCGGGCGACGCCCTCGCCGTCGGCGCTGTCAGGTTGGCTGGAGCGGTTTCATGATCCGAGCTCGCCTAAGAGTTCTGACTCGAAAGTCTACGAGGGATTGCAAAGCCTTCGCAACATGAGGCGGATGGAGGCGAAACGAAGGAACATGAGGGCTGTGAGGATGAGAATCTCCCAGTCCTTTGCCAGTCTTCGGCAGCGGTTGAGCCAGGCGATCGTTCGCTCGACGATCCAGCGCTTGGGCAGCGTCACTAAGGCTTTCGCCTGATGGAATCGTTCGACGATCTCGCAACCGATTCACGCAGATTCAACAACTTTCGGACCAGACACTAAGGCGGCGGCGGGAGCGGCGTTCATTCCGGCGGTGACGGAAGAGCTCGAGGGCCTGTGGCGGGTGAACCAGGCGCTGCTGGCGTTCCTGCACCAACACCAGCCGGCGAGGTCGGCGACGCTGGACATGGACGCGACGCTGATCGAGACCCACAAGCGCGATGCGCTGTACTGCTACAAGAAGTTCAAGGCCTATCAACCGCTGAACTGCTGGTGGGCGGAACAGGGCGCGATGCTGTATTCGGAGTTCCGCGACGGCAACGTGCCGGCCGGACACGAGCAACTGCGGGTGCTGAAAGAGAGCCTTCGCCATCTGCCGGAGAGCGTGAAGAAGGTTGCGTTGCGCTCCGACACGGCGGGCTACCAGGAAGAATTGCTGCTCTATTGCGGCGAGGGAAAGGACTTGCGTTTCGGCGTGATCGACTTTGCGATCGGGGCCGATGTGAGCGAGGCTTTCCGCGCCGCCGCGCTGGCGACGCCGGAGAGCGAGTGGCGGCCGCTGATCCGGATTGTCGACGGCAAGTCCTACGCGACCGATCAGCAATGGGCCGATGTCGTCTACGTCCCCGATTGGGCCGGACACAGTCGCAAGCGCGCCGATTATCGTTTCCTGGCGATCCGCGAGCCGCTGCGCCAATTGGAGCTGGGGGACGAGAAGGAGCTGCCGTTTCCCACCCAGGCGTTCGGCCGCAAGGGCCTCCACAAGCTGTTCGGCGTGGTGACCAACCGGCAGGGTCCGGGCGACGGGGTGATCTGGTGGTTGCGGGAGCGTTGCGGCAAGAGCGAGGAGGCGCATTCGGCGATGAAATCCGATCTGGCCGGCGGACAGATGCCGTCAGGGCTGTTCGGCGCCAACGCCGCCTGGTGGGCGCTGGCGATCCTGGCGTTCAATCTGAACGCGGCGTTGAAGCGCTTGGCGCTCGGCGAAAGCTGGGCGGAAAAGCGCATGAAGGCGCTGCGGTTCCACCTGATCGGCCTGCCTGGACGCGTCGTCAGCCATGCCCGCCAGTTGATCATTCGCGTCGGCGGCGGAGCGCAAGCGCTGGCGACGATCCTCGACGCCCGGCGACGGGTCCGGGCGCTGGCGCACGGACCGGCCGGATGAACCAAAACCGTCCGTTTCCCAGCCCGGAGGTCATGACCGGCCGCCTCCGATGCCGCGGCGATGATGCAAGACTCGCGCCGGTTGCATGCGATTCCCCACGAGACTTCGCCTTGCGCGAAGGCGAAGACGAGGAGGTGACCGACAAGACCCGATCGTGACCCTCGAAGCCGCCGCAGGCCGCAAAATCGGTCAGCGTCACGCGCGGCCCGAGTTTTGTTCGGGAATTGTGGCCGCTCATTGGCCTTGACAATCGCTAGGAGGTCCTTCTCCGCGAAGCGGGGAAGCACGGCGCTTTCCTGATGTGCAGGAGAGGAGGCCCATGAATTCACACCCGAGCGGGCTTGCAGACCCGCTCATTGGCCTTGACAATCGCTAGGAGGTCCTTCTCCGCGAAGCGGGGAAGCAACTGTGAAGTTCGGCGTAGCCCGGTGCTCGGCCGGGCTCAAGGCTGGCGCTGCGCGCCGCCGCCTTCGGCGGCTTCGGCCTTGACCCCGTCCGCTCACCGGTCTTTTTGGCATCCATGCAGTCGGCGCGATGCGCCGCCCGGCGGCCCCGCGAAGCCTCGCTCATGCGGCGGCTCGAGTCGGTGGATTCCAAGTCTGATCGCGCGCGAGCATGGTGTTCAAGATCACGATCAGCTTGCGCATGCAAGCGATCAAAGCGACCTTGGCTTCCTTGCCCTTAGCGCGCAGGCGTTGGTAGTAGGCCTTGAGCACCGGGTTGTGCTGGGTGGCGGCGCCCATGACCGGCATATAAAGAAGATTGCGGAGCTTGCGTCGTCCGCCCTTGATGCGGCGCACGCCTTTGCGCTCGCCGCTGTCGTCGTCGTAGGGCGCGGCGCCGATGAGGGCGGCGGCGGCCTCGTTGGAGATGCGTCCGAGCTCGGGCGCCCAGGCGATCAGGCCGGCGACCGCTTGATCGCCGAGCCCCGGCACGCTGTCGATGATTTCTGCCCGTCGCGCGAACGCCGGGTTGGCTTTGATCTTGGCGGCGATGGCGGCGTCGAGCTTGCGCAGCTCGGCCCGCATCGCCTTGGCGATCGCGCCGAGCGCCTTGGCGACGATGGCCGGCGGGCCATGCTCGCCCTGCTGAGCGAGCCGCCCTTCCAGATCTTTCAAGGCGGTCCGCGCCTGGACCAGCCGGTCGACCTCCTCGCGCGCCGGATCGGCCGTTTGGGCCTCGCGATCGGAGAACGTCTCGGCGAACCAGGCGATCGTCTCGGCGTCGATCGGGTCGTTCTTGGCCAGCCGCCCGGCCGCCTTGGCAAAGCAACGAACCTGTTTCGGATCGACGACAAGGACCTCGAGGCCGGCGGCGCGCAGCGCTTCCGCCCAGCTCCGCTCATAACCGCCGCTCGCCTCCATCACCGCCCGGCCGACCCGGTGCGCGTGCAACCACGCCGCCAACTCGGCCTGGCCTTCCGGCGTGCTCGACGCCGACAGGCGCCGCCCCGCCGAGCGAATGCAGGCGTCGGCTTTGCTCTTTGCAACATCGAGGCCGACAATTCGCGTCTTCTCTGGCATACTCCCACTCCCTTCCTTGCTCGTGCGGGCTCTCACGCCCATGCAACTGTTCGGGTTGAGGAAGACGCCAGACCTGTCCCTCGCTTCCCCGCAGGTTTCAGCTGTGGTGGCCACGGGCTCAGGTCCGGCGACGGGCGGTTGCTTGGACAACCGCCCGTTCGCCGAACTCTCTCACAATTTGCGGACACAAGGTGGCCCGAAGGGCGGGATGGGGTGCGGAAAGCAGGTATGGCTCGACGAAGGTTCGCGATGACGCTCGTGCAATCCGACTCGGGTCGAGGCAGTGGGCCACACCCCATCCGGCGCTCCGCGCCACCTTCCCCAGCAGAGCTGGAGAAGGAGGGCCCGGTGTTTGAAATCTGTGAATGCCGTTGCCCGCAAGGGAGAGGGGAGTTTGGCTCACGACCTGAACAGCCTTGAATATTGGGTCTCGTGGCGCATGGCGGCGATGTCGGAGCGGAAGGCGGCGGAGCCGAGGTCGGCGAGGGTCGATTTGGCGGCCTCGCGGGCGAGGGCGCGGACGCGCGGCACGAGGGCGGCCAGAATCTTCTGGCCGTCGGTCTGGCCGATCGGGCCGAGCCTTACCGCGGCGGAGACCGCGTTGGCGAGAAGCGCCAGCACGAAGGCCTGCAGGCTTGTTTCAAGCGGCAGATCGTGCCCGGCCGCCGCGGCGGCGACGGCGATGGGATAGGCGACGCGGTCCTCGGCGGAAAATTCGCGCAAGGGCGCGCAGTCCCACGCGGCGCGCGCAGCGGCGACGAAGGCCGAGCCTTGCGCCGTCGTCTCGAGCCGCCGCTCGGCCGAGGCCGCGAGCGCGACGGCGAGCTCGTTCGTCTCCAGGAGCGCCGGCCAGTCGCAAGACTCCGCCGCGCGGAAGGCGGCGGCGAACAGGATCGCGTCGGCGCGGGGGGCGCCGAAGGTCAGGAGATCGACCAGCCAGCCGCCGAGCGAGCGCGCGTCAAAAATGTCGCCGGCTTCGACAGCCCGTTCGAGCCCGTGCGAATAGGCGAAGGAGCCGACGGGGAACGCCGGCGACAGCCACAGCATCAGCGGCAGCAGCGCGCGGTCGGGCTCAGCGGGCCGCGTGTCCATGATCGTGGCGGTCGTGCGCATGATCGTGATCATGCCGGTGACGATGGTCGGGATGATCGCAATGCTCGTGATCATGATCATGGCCGTGATGGGAATGATCGTGGCCGTGATGGGCGTGATCGTGGGCGCGCGCATTGGCGTCGTCGCCGTGATGAGGATGCTCGGCCGCATGCGCCTGCGGCGACGGCTCGGCCTGGACGTAGGCGCCGCCTTCCGGGCTGAACGGCGCCTCGACCGGCGTGACGCGCGCGCCCAATCCTTTCGCCATGTCCTCGATCACGGAATCGCGGCGGATGCGCAGAGCCTTCGGGGTCAGCTCGGTCGGCAGGTGCCGATTGCCGAGGTGCCAGGCGACGCGCATGAGGGCGAGCGCGTCGACGGCGCGGATTTCGGCGAGCGGCTCGGGCGCGGCCAAAACCTCGACGATCCGGCCGTCCTCGAGTCTGAGGCCGTCGCCGCCACGCAGCATCGCCGCTTCCGGCAGGTCGAGCAGGAAGGCGAGCCCGCCGACGCCGGTCATGACGAAGCGGCGGCGGTAGCGCTCGTCGAACTCGAGCACCACGCTGTCGGCCGGCTCGCCCGTCCAGGCCCCTGCGGCAAGAACCTTGTCCGCTCGCAGCATCCCCTCGTCCTCCGCCTTCATGGCACGCCCGCCCAGAATGGACGAGGCGGAAATAGAACGCCAGCCGGCCTGTAAGCCGGGTTCTGTATGGCCGGGGTTTTGCCCCGACGCGACGGCCATTCCTCTGGGACGCCCGTCGCCGGGCGCCTCAAGCAACCAACCCGAGCGACAGGGCCTACGGACAAGGCCCCGCGGGAGAAACCGCGCGTCGCTCCTATTCGGTTTTGCTCCCGGCGGGGCTTGCCGTGCCGCCGACGTTGCCGCCGGCGCGGTGCGCTCTTACCGCACCCTTTCACCCTTACCCGGATGGACCTTTAACGGCCGCGTCCGGGCGGTTTGCTTTCTGTGGCGCTTTCCCTGGGGTCGCCCCCGCCGGACGTTATCCGGCGCCGCGTCCGTATGGAGCCCGGACTTTCCTCCGCTTCGAGAAAAGCGGCGGCCGTCCGGCCGACTGGCTCGAAAGGGCATATGAGCGCCGGCAGGCGGCGGTCAAGGAGAAAAGGGAGACGCGCCCCTGTGGCTCCGGCCGCCCGGGGCGCGGGCACGTCCCTGGCCAAGCATTCGACCGTCGCGCCGTGTCCGAAGACGCCGCCTGAGCGGCGCGGTATAGTCCTCGCACGCTCACTGCGACGAAAATGTCGGCTGACCGCCATAGCTCAAGCAAGAATGCGCATGATGCCCAGCCCAAAAGAACGTCTGGCGCCAGACGAGGGCATAAATGGTGATCATTCCGCCACACGCCCCCCGAATGAGCCGGGTTGGCCGTTGTTCATTGCAGCTTCACCTGGTTTGTGGGAATGTGCGGCCGCGAACGGGCGGGGCTGGCCCGTTTGAATGGCTCCGGCCGCGACAGAGGGGTGATCCTTTCGCGAGGGGCGAGCCTTTACAGCCAAAGAATGACCGACGGGAGATGCGTTTCCATGAAAAAGATGTTGGCCCTTTCGCTGGCGTTGGCCGCCGCCGTCTCGGTCTCGGCCTGCCAGACCCCACAGCAGCAGAACGCTCTCACCGGCGGAGTTCTCGGCGGCGGGGCGGGCGCGCTCATCGGCTCCGCAGTCACGCACGGCAGCGCCGGCGGCGCGTTGGCGGGTGCCGCGATCGGCGCGGGATCGGGGGCAATGATCGGCGCCGCCTCGACGCCGCCGCCCGCCCTACGCCGGCCCGGCCTACGGCGCCCCCCCGCCCGGCCAATGCGCGCGCTGGGGCTACGATTACAACGGCAACCGCATCTGCGTGGCGTATTACTGAGCGCCCAATGCCGCGGCCGGGCACTTCCGGTATCGACAAGCGTCATGGCCGGGCTCGTCCCGGCCATCCACGCGATTCCGCGTAGTCGAGGCCCGTCAAGTTTCGTACGACCGGCAGCCGTCCAGGTTCTTTCCGCTTCCGAGGGTCGCGCTTGAAAATCATTCGTTTGCAGCGACATGACCGCGTGGATGGCCGGGGTCAAGCCCGGCCATGACAGAGTGTGAATTCCAGCCCGACCCCCGACAGCCCCCTCGCCGCCCGCTTCGTTCCGTCGCCGAATTTCGGCGACCGGCGCGGCGCGCGTCCGAATTGCCTCATCCTCCATTATACCGGAATGCCGACGGGCGAGGCGGCGCTCGCCCTGCTGACGGACCCGGCGTCTGAAGTGTCATGCCATTATTTCGTCTGGGAGGACGGGCGGATCGACCAGCTCGTCGCCGAGGGCGCACGCGCTTGGCACGCCGGCAAAGCCTTCTGGAAGGGCGAAAGCGATCTGAATTCCGCCTCGATCGGCGTGGAAATTGTCAATCCCGGCCATGACGGCTGGTCGCCGTCCTTCCCCGACCGCCAGATCGCGGCGACGATCGCGCTGGCGCGCGATGTTCTGTCGCGCTGGAGAATCCCGCCCGAGCGGGTGCTGGCCCATTCCGACGTCGCGCCCGGCCGCAAGCGCGATCCGGGCGAGGCTTTTCCCTGGCGGCGGCTCAAGGAAGGCGGCGTCGGCCATTGGGTCGAGCCGGCGCCGATCGGCGGTGAAGCGCTCTTCCGCCGCGAGGAAGAAGGCCCGCCGGTGCGGGCGCTGCAGGCGATGCTGGCGCTCTACGGCTACAGCGTCGACCTCAGCGGGGTCTATGACCGTCACACGCGGGCCGTGGTCGAGGCTTTTCAGCGCCACTTCCGGCCCGAGCGTGTGGACGGCGAAGCCGATCCTTCGACCGTCGCGACGCTGAAGGCGCTGATCGACGGGCTCGCGCGATAGGCGCGTTCACGATCGCCAGCGTTTGGCGGTCTCGGCAGCGAAATCGCGATAGCGAGCATGCCGACGAGGCGTTCGACATCGGCTGGTTCGGGCAGCATGCCGTCGGTCTGGAACCGGTCGGCTCAGCTCGGCCACGATCGCCCACGCCCCTCGCCGTTGCAACCCGACCGTCCAGCCCCCGATTCGCGCGGCGACAGTGATCGGCCGAGGATCGCCTCGTAAGCCTCGCGCACGCGCTTCCTCGCCTCGGCGATCGCGGCGACGAAGGCCTCGAAGTCGGGAAAGCCGGTCGCGGCGGCGATGCGGCGCTTGACGCCGGCGGCGGCCCTTGCGGGATCGAACTGGCCGGCGATGGCGAGGCGCATGAACTGGGTCGCGTCGGTGTAGAGACGGTGGGCGTCGACGAGCGTCTCGACCTCGCCGGCCGAAAGGAGGCCCGCCGCGCCCGCCTTTTCGATCACCCTTCGGGTCGAGACGTCGAGGATGCCGGGCCGCGCATGGGCGAAGGCGAGGCTCAAGTGCTGCGCGACGAATTCGATGTCCATCAGCCCGCCCCTGACGAGCTTCAGGTCCCAGGGGTCCCTGTCGCCCTTTTCCGAGGCGATCAGCGCGCGCATCGAGCGCACCTCGCGCGCGATTTTTTCCGGGTCCCGCTTGCGCAGGAGGATTTCGCGCACGGTTTTGGCGACCTCCGCCGCAAGGCTCGCGTCGCCGGCGACGACGCGGGCGCGCGTCAGCGCCATGTGCTCCCACGTCTCCGCTTCGTCCCGCTGGTAAAGCGCGAAGGCGGAGAATTGGGTCGCGAGCGGCCCTTGCCGGCCCGACGGCCTGAGCCGCATGTCGACTTCGTAAAGCTTGCCCGCCTTGGTCGGGGCGGTCAGCGCGGCGAGCAGCCGCTGGGTCAGGCGCGAATAATAGAGGCCCGCGTCGAGCGGCCTCGCGCCATCGGACTCTCGGGCGTCGGCCGGAAAGTCGTAGATCAGGATGAGGTCGAGATCGGAGGCCGCCGTCATCTCGCGCGAGCCGAGCTTGCCCATCGCGAGGACCGCCATCCGTCCCCCGCCGACCGCGCCATGATCGGCGGCGAAGGCGTCCTCGACCCGTTTCAGCATCGTTCCGACCAGCCCTTGCGCAAGCGCGCTGTAGGCCTTGCCCCGCGCGGTCGGGGTCGAGCCGGCCCGACAGCAGATTGAGGCCGATGAGGAACATCTCCTCCGCTGTGAAGCCGCGCGCCCGGTCGAGCCCATCCTCGTAGGTCCGGGCCTGCGCCACATAAACTTCCGCCCGCTTGCGCATGTCCTCTTCCCCGAGGCTCTCCTCGAAGTGGTTTCCCCGGGCCGGATCGATCGCCGAGTCGAGCACGTGCGGGCGGGTCGCGATCACCTGCGCGAGCCTCGGGGCGGAGCCGAGCACGTCGCCGAACAGTTCGCGCACGTGCTCGTTCGAGCGCAGGATCGACAGAAGTTCGACCGAGGCGTTCATATGCGCCATCGCCTCGTCGAAGGCGGCGAGCGCCGCGTCGGCGTCGCCCGAGCCGGCGAAAGCCTCGAGCAGCGCGGGGGTCAGCTCGGTCAGCACCTCGCGCGCGCGGGCGCTGCGCACCGCCGGCCGCCGGCCGAAGTGCCAGCCGCGAATCGTCTCGGCCGCCGATTCCGGACGGCGGAAGCCGAGGCGGCGCAGGGTCGCCAGCGTCTCCGGGTCGTCGACGACGCCGGTGAAGACGAGATTGCCCGTGGCGCCGCTGAGCGTCGGCGCCTCCTCGAACAGGCGCGCATAGTGCCGCTCGACGCGCGTCAGATGGAGGGTCAGCTCTTTGACGAAAGTCTTGAGCCGCGCATAGCCGCAAAACTTGGCGAACCGCGCGAGCTCCGCCCGCTCGAACGGCAGTCGCTGCGTCTGCTCGTCGGCGATCATCTGCAGCCGGTGCTCCACGCGGCGCAGGAAGACATAGGCCCGGGCTCAGGTCCTCGACCGCCTCGGCGGTCACCCACTTGTCCTCGTGAAGCTGGCGCAGCATGTCGAGTGTGCGCGATCCGCGCATCTGCGGCCGCCTTCCGCCGAAAATGAGCTGCTGCGTCTGGACGAAGAACTCGACTTCGCGGATGCCGCCGCGGCCGAGCTTGACGTCATGACCGGGAACGACGACGCGGTCATGCCCGCGCACTGCGTGGATCTGGCGCTTCATCGCGTGGATGTCGGCGATCGCGGCATAGTCGAAGTACTTGCGCCAGATGAAGGGGGCGAGCTCGGCGAGAAAGCGCCGGCCGAGATCCAGATCGCCCGCGGCGGGACGCGCCTTGATCAGCGCCGCGCGCTCCCAGTTCTGCCCGAGCGTCTCGTAATAGGCGTAAGCGCTGATGGTCGAGAGCGCGACCGGGGTCGAGGCGGGGTCGGGCCTGAGGCGCAGGTCGACTCTGAGAACGTAGCCGTCGCTGGTGCGCTCCTGCAGGAGACGGGCGAGCGCCTTCGTCATGCGCACGAACAGGGGGGCGGGCTCCACGCCTTCGGGGATCGACGCGGCGGCCGCGTCGTAGAGCACGATCAGGTCGATGTCGCTCGAATAATTGAGCTCGCGCGCGCCATGCTTGCCGAGCGCCAGGACGACCACGCCCGACCCCTTCTGCGGGTCGGGCGCGTCGAAATCAAGCGCGAGGCGGCCCATTCGCGCGTTCTCGCGCAGGATAAAGCTGAGCGCCGCGCCGAGGGCGGCGTCGGCGAACAGGGTCAGGGCCTCGGTCGCCTCGGTCACGTCCCATACCCCGCCGATGTCGGCGAGCGCGACGATGAGCGCCGTCTCCCGTTTGCAGCGACGCAACGCCCGCATCAGCTGCGCTTCGTCCTCGTCGCGCCGGGCGGCGAGAGCGGCAATGATGGCGTCAAGAGACTCTTTGGGCGGCCGGGCGAGCAGACGCGCAAGCCGCGCGGGGTCTTCCGTGACGAGGGTCCAGAGATAAGGCGAATGATCGGCGAGGCCCAGGAGGAGGTCGCGAACCCTCTCGCGGCCGAGCGCCGGGACGAGGCGCCTCGCCTGCGGCTCCGCGGCCAGGGCGGCGAGCTTGCGGCGCGCCTCGGCGGGCGCGGCGAGACGCGGGGCGGCGACGAAGCTTTCAGCCAGCGACGGGCTCATGCACGCCCCCGTCGACCGCCGCCGGCAGCGAGAACGGCGCCGGCTCGGCGGGCAAGGTCACGCACACGCGAAGACCCGGCGCGTTGTCCTCGAGCTCGACCGTCCCTCCGTGCATCCACGCAACGGCCGCGGCGAGCGAAAGGCCGAGCCCCGAGCCAGGCCGCGAGCGGGAGCCTTCCAGGCGGACGAAGCGGTCGAGGACGCGCGCCCGGTCCTCCGCCGCGATGCCGGGGCCGCGATCAGCGACGGTCAACGCGACTGAGGCCCCGGCGCGGCGCACCGAGATGACGACGTCCGGCCTGACGGCTGCCAAGCCGCCTTCCCTCGGAGCGCCGTATTTGAGCGCGTTGTCGACCAGATTGGCGATCGTCTGTCCGAGGAGCTCGCGGTTTCCCCGCACGATCAGCCGCCCTTCGGTCTCGACCTTCAGCGCGACGCCCTCCTCCTCGGCGATCGGTTCGTAGAGCTCGGCGACGCTTCGGGCTGCTTCGCCGACGTCGAAGGGCTGAAGCCCCTCGAGGTTTGCGCCGGCCTCGGCGCGCGCAATCAGGAGCAGTGCGTTGAAGATCTTGATCAGGCTGTCGGACTCCTCGATCGTCTTTTCGAGCGCCGCCCGGTACGCGGCGGCGTCGCCGCCGAACGCGAGCGCAGCCTCGGCGTGATTGCGCAGGCGGGTGAGCGGCGTGCGCAGATCGTGGGCGATGTTGTCGGACACCTCGCGCAAGCCCTGCATGAGTTCGCCGATCCGCGCGAGCATCTCGTTGAGGCCCTCGGCCAGGCGGTCGAGTTCGTCGCCCGAGCCGGATACGGGCAGCCGTCGGGTGAGGTCGCCGTCCATGATGCCGTGCGCCGATGTGTTGATGTCGTCGATGCGCTTGAGCACCCGCCGCGCGACGAACAGCGCGCCGAGCGCCGCCAGCGCGGCGAAGAAGACCAGCGATACCGCGAGCGCCCTCACCATGATTTTCTCAATTCGCGCGCGATCGCCGAGGTCATGCCCGACCAGAAGCAGGAACCCCGGCGGAAGCCGGTAGACCCTGACCAATGCCTGACGCATCTGGGCGCCGGCTACGTTGCTGCGGTAGTTAACGTCGACGAAGACGGGCTGCTCCAGGACTTCAGGAGGGATTTGCGCCACGTTGCCCGCGAGCGGCTCTCCGGCGGGATCCGTCAGCAGATAGAGCGAGGCGCCGGGCTGGCGCTTGCGCATTTCGATGGCCGAGTAAAGGCCCATCAGCCCGCCACGGTCGTAGCTGTCGATGAGGCCCTTGGCCTCCGCGTCGATCGTGCGGGCGGTCTCCTGGTCGACGAGCTTGACGACCTGCCAGGCTACGGCGGTCAACACGATCCCGGCGCCCACGGCGCTAAGGGCCAGGATCGCCAGCGCGAGGCGAAAGGCGGTGGCGCGGAAGAGTTTACCGAGCGCCGTCACAAATCATGTATCCCGCGCCGCGCACCGTGCTCAACAACGGCGCGTCGAAATCACGATCAATCTTGGCGCGCAGGCGCGATACATGGACATCGATCACATTCGTCTGCGGGTCGAAATGATAGTCCCACACATGCTCGAGCAGCATTGTGCGCGTGACGACTTTCCCCGCGTTCTGCATCAGATATTCGAGCAGGCGAAACTCGCGCGGCTGCAGCACGATCTCCTCGCCGGCGCGAGTCACCTTGTGGGAAAGCCGGTCGAGCGTGAGATCGGCGACGCGTAACACCGTCTCTTCCGGCGCGCCCTTGGGCTTCCTGCGGGCCAGCGTTTCGACCCGGGCGAGCAGCTCGGAGAACGCGTAGGGTTTCGAGAGATAGTCGTCGCCGCCGGCGCGCAAGCCCTTCACTCGGTCGTCCACCTGGCCCAGCGCCGACAGGATCAGGATCGGCGTCTCGTTCTTCTGATTGCGCAACGCGCCGACCAGCGTCAGCCCATCCATCTTCGGCAGCATGCGATCGACGATCGCGACGTCATAACCGCCTTCGACCGCCATGTCGTATCCGGTGACGCCGTCGTAAGCGAGGTCAACGACATGGCCGGCCTCGCGAAAGGCCTTGGCGAGATAGGCGGCCGCCTCCCGATCGTCTTCAATCACAAGGATGCGCATGAGGGATATATAGCGGTTCTTGGCCGAGAGACCAAAGGAATGGCGGCAGGTCCTCGGGGGGCTTGATAAGGACCTGCCGCCACCTTGCCGGGGTCGCGCGGGCGGGGAATGTGCGACCGCCGACTGGACAGACAGGGCGCGCTTCGCGCTGGGCCGGGGACAAGCCCAAATACCCTGCCGTCCTTTCCGGTCGGCGCCCGACGAGAGACGCCGACGATCTCTACGATGCGCGGGTCGGCAAGGCGACGAAGTGCTCGCCCTCGCCCGACTTCACGCGAATCAGAACGCTCTTCTTGCCGTCGCTCTTGGCCGCGTCGATCGCCTGAGCCACGTCGGACGGCCGGGTGACCGACTTGCCCGCGACTTCGAGGATCACATCTCCTTCCTTCAGGCCCTTTTCCGCAGCGGCGCTGTCCGGATCGACGTCGGTCACGAGGACGCCGTCCTGGCCGCGCCGCAGCGTCAGCCCGAGATTGGCCAGCGCGGAAGAGCCGTTCTCCGCGTTGCCGTTGCCGCCGGATCCGGGTTCCGCGCTGGCGGTCTTGTCGGCCGGCATGGTCCCGAGCGTGACGTCGATCGCCATCGGCGAACCGTTGCGGATCAGGGCGATCGTCGCCGTCTTCTTCGGCCCGAGCGCGGCGATCCGCCGGGCCAGCTCGTGCGGATCGGCGACGGTCTCCCCGTCCACCGCCGTGATCACGTCGCCGCTCTTGATCCCGGCCGCGGCGGCCGGCGAATTCTTTTCCGCCTGCGCGACGAGCGCGCCGGAAGCGCTCTTCAATCCGAGATCATCAGCGATGTCGGCGGTCACCGGCTGAATTTCAACCCCGATCCAGCCGCGGGTCACGACGCCGTTTTCCTTGAGCTGCTGCACGACGTTCTTGACCACGTCGCTCGCGATGGCGAAGCCGATGCCGACGCTGCCGCCGGACGGCGAGAAGATCGCGGTGTTGACGCCGACCACCTCGCCCTCGGCGTTGAAGGTCGGGCCGCCCGAATTGCCATGGTTGACCGGCGCGTCGATCTGCAGGAAGTCGTCGTAGGGCCCCGAGCCGATGTCGCGCCCGCGGGCCGAAACGATGCCGGCCGTCACCGTGCCGCCGAGCCCGAACGGGTTGCCGACCGCGATCACCCAGTCGCCGACGCGCGGAGGCTGCGAGGCGAAGGTCACAAAGGGGAAGTCGCTCCCCTGCGCCTTGAGAAGCGCGAGGTCCGTCTTGCTGTCCACGCCGATCACCTTGGCCGGCATCGTCTTGCCGTCGGCGGTCGTGATCGTCACTTCGGTCGCGTGGTCGACCACATGGTTGTTGGTGACGATATAGCCGTCGGCGGTGATGAAGAACCCCGAGCCTTGCGCCATGGTCGAGTGGCGGCGGGGCGTGTTGTCGCCGTCGCCTCGCCCGGCAGGCCGAAATGGCGGAAGAACCGATAGAACGGGCTGTTCGGCGGGAAGTCCGGCAGGCCGGGAATCTTCGTCGTCGGACGTATCGGCGTTCGAGAGCTTGACCTTGACCGAAACGACCGCCGGCCTCACCCGGTCGACGATGTCGGCGAAAGACGCCGGGCCCGCCGCGGGCTGCGGCGCAATCGCCGAGGGCGCGGCCGTGCGGCGGCGGCGGCGACGGGAACGGATGTCTTCTCGAACGCGACCCCGCCCAAGGCCGCCGCCGCGGCCGCCCCGAGGAGCGCCGCGCGAAGAGAACGAGAACGTGACTCGAAACATCACAGGAACCCCGCACTGACGGATGAGGTCGCTCGATCCGTTTTCGCCATTCTGCCGCTTACGGCCTAACCCTTCGCATGGCCCGAACATGAAAGCTTCGTAATGTTCACGGCAACCGCTACCCGATTTCAACCGCCATCCGCGGTAGAGACGCGCGGAAGGAGTTGTTCCGAGCTTTGCAGGAGGATGGGGACGACTTGCGCACTCGCCGAGTCGACCGCGCGGCCGTTCGCCTTTCGGTCTCAAGGCTCGGCGCCGGCCACGCAAGTCCTGCCAGTCGCCGGCCACGTCGCCGCGGGGCGCGAGCGCGCAAGACGACTAAAGCCGGCCCAAAGGCCGGCTTTCAATCGCGATGGAACAGGAGCGCGAAACACTTAGGCTTCGCCGGCCGTCGACCTCGGCTTCAAGACCTGGCGGCCGCGATACATGCCGGTCTTCAGGTCGATGTGATGGGGACGCCGCAACTCGCCCGAATCCTTGTCTTCGACATAGGTCGGGGCCTTGAGGGCATCGGCCGAGCGGCGCATGCCGCGGCGCGACGGGGAAGTTTTGCGTCTGGGGACGGCCATTGGTGCGACTCCGAAGAGGGCGCGCAGTTCGCTTTTCGCCGCGCGCGGAAAATGGGAAGGCGGGGCTCTTACACGCAAAAGCGAGCACACGCCAGCCCAATTATGTGACTGCGCTTGTTGCGCC
>CAVYIZ010000077.1:0-34972 GCA_963768555.1 uncultured Alphaproteobacteria bacterium | reverse complement strand
GAGAAGGGGAGCGGGACGGCCATCATGCGACCTCCCGATCGAGAAGCTTGCGCTTGCGCTCGACGCCCCAGCGATAGCCCGAGAGGCCGCCGTCGGTTCGCACCACCCGATGGCATGGGATCGCGACCGCCAGCGGATTGGCGGCGCAGGCCTGAGCCACCGCCCGCACCGCCTTCGGACGGCCGACCGCGCGGGCAATCTCGGCATAGGTCGCCGTCCGGCCCGACGGGATCGTGCGCAGCGCCTGCCAGACCTTTTGCTGGAAGGCGGTGCCGCGAATGTCGAGCGGAAGGTCGAGGTTTTGGCCCGGCGCCTCGACGAGGCCGACGACCTGGGCGACCGTGCGCTCGAAATCCGGGTCGCCGCCGACGAGTTTCGCGCGGGGAAAACGGTCCTGCAATTCGCGCACCAGCGCGTCGGGATCGTCGCCGAGCATGATGGCGCAAACCCCCTTTTCGGTCGCGGCAACGAGCACGGCGCCGAGCGACGCCTCACCGACGGCGAACCGGACGACAGACCCTTCGCCGCCGCGCCGCGCCGCGGTCGGGGTCATGCCGAGCCGCGCCGTCGCCGTCTCGTAGAAGCGGCTCGAAGAGTTGAACCCGGCGTCGTAGATCGCCTCGGTGACGGTGGCGGCGGTTCTGAGGTTGTCGGCTGCGCGCCGCGCCCGCTCGGCGGCGGCATAGGCCTTGGGCGTCACGCCCGTGACCTTCTTGAAGACGCGATGGAAGTGGAACGGGCTCAAGCCCGCTTCGGCGGCGAGGTCTTTCGAGCGACGGCGCCTCCTCGGCCGACGCGATCTGCTCGCAGGCGCGGCGAACCGCCTCGACCTGCGGATCCGTCGCGCCGAGCCGGTCGGGCCGGCAGCGCTTGCAGGCGCGGTACCCCGCCCGCTCCGCCGCCTCGGCGGTCGAGAAGAACAAGACGTTCTCGCGCTTCGCCGGACGCGACTTGCAGCTCGGCCGGCAGTAGACGCCGGTGGTCCTGACCGCGACAAAGAAGCGGCCGTCGTAGGCGGGATCGCGCCGCCGAACGGCCTCCCACATTCTCTCGGGAACAACGGTGAGGCTTGTTTCGGGCATGGCGGTGAACATAGGAGCTGTCTCCAGATTTTTGCTTGCGGTTTGTCTCTACCGCGATCCTCCCGCCGCAAAACTCCGCTCCTTGCGCATGAATTTTCGAACTGATCCGCCGCGCGTGGCCGAAATTGGCGAGCGTCGAGGCCACCTTCCCCGACACAGGAGCATTCAAGAGCCGCGCGTTTCCTGGGCCGCACTCCGCGCCCGGCGAATGTTGGCCATTTTCCTTGATGCTGGCTGACCAATCTGCAAGCAACGTTTCCAAAGGGAGAAGGTGAATGACCGAGCATATCAAGATCGAAAAAGAGGGCGGCATCCTCACGCTGACCATGGCGCGCGCCGACAAGAAGAACGCGCTGACCAATATGATGTACGGCGCGTTGGCGGACGCGCTCGAACACGCGGAAACCGACCCCGCGATCCGCGCCGTGCTGATCCAGTCCGAGGGCGATATGTTCACCTCCGGCAACGACCTGGGCGAGTTCGCCGCGACCGCGGCCGGCGGCGTCCAGGGCGAGCGGCACGTCCTGCGCTTCCTGCAGGCCCTCACGCGCGCCACCCTGCCGCTGATCGCCGCTGTGCAAGGCCGCGCCGTGGGCGTCGGCGCGACCATGCTGCTGCATTGCGACCTGGTGTTTCTGGCCGACGACGCCTTGCTTTCAACCCCGTTCGTCAACCTGGCCCTCGTGCCCGAAGCCGGCTCCAGCCTGCTGCTGCCGGCACGCATCGGGCATGTCCGCGCTTTCGAAATGTTTGCTCTTGGCGATGCCGTCGACGCCTCGTCCGCGCTGGCCTGGGGGCTGGCGAACAAGGTCGTCCCGCTTGACGCACTGCACGCCACGGCGCGCAAGGCGGCGGAGCGGATCTGCAAGCAGCCCGCCGGCGCGCTGAGAACCACCAAGCGACTGATGCGGAACACCGGCGCCCTGACAACGCAAATGGATGTCGAGAGCACATGCTTCTTTGAGCGCCTGAAAAGCGCCGAAGCGCGCGAGGCGTTCAAGGCATTCGCCGAGCGCCGGTCGCCAGATTTTTTGAACCTGGCCCATTAATTCCGGCCTGTGCCCCATCGGGGGCTTTGAGACAGAACGGGCATTACCTAGCGCTTGGGCTGTTCCCGTTCGGCATCGGCGATTTCGCCTCCGTCCGCGCGTCGGAGCGAAACCCCTATTCCAACGGACAGAGGGGATTTTGCGCAGCTGTTCGTGCGGCGATCCAACGTGGCAGCCGCCCGTCGATCAACATGAGGCCCAGGCCGATCAACGCCATGCCCAAGAAATGTCGAGGCAGGAGGAGTTCGCCCAGCACAAGCGCCCCGAGTAGGATCGCGGTGACCGGGATCAGGAAGGTGACCAGCAAAAGATTGGTGGCGCCGGCTGCGGCCAGAATGCGGAAATACAGCACGTAGGCAAGTGCGGTTGAGAGCAGTCCTATCCCCAACACCGCTCCCCACGTCGCCGCGTGCGGCATGCCCAGGGTCCACGGGCGATCCGCCAGCAACACGACGGGGAGCAGCAGGATCGTCGATGCGCTGACTTGGCCCCCGCCGTGGCCCCCGCCGTCGCCAACGGCGCAACGCCCATGCGTTTGAACCGGCACCCGAAAATACCTGCAAAGGCGTAGGAGAGGGCCGCTGCAAGGCAGGCGAATTCGGCAAGCGCGTCACCGCCCAAACCGCGCAATGCGTCCGGACCGATCATGACCGCGGTGCCGAAGAAGCCCACCACGACACCAGCCGCCTTCGGAGGCGTCAGCTTTTCATCGGGCGTCAGCAGATCGGCGACCAACACCGTGAACAGAGGTGTCGTGGCGTTGAGGATCGACGCCAAACCACTTGCGATTCGATGTTGCCCCCATACGATGAGCACGAACGGCAGCACATTGTTGAGCAGCCCCATGCCGAAGAAGGCAATCCAAACACGGCTCTGCATCGGCATCCGTTGCCCGAGCAGACGCAGCACGATCAACAAAGCCGCCGCAGCGCAGGCGACACGCAACCAGACCAGGGTAAAGGAGGGCAATTCGCGCACGGCTACGCCGTTGAAGAAGAATGAGCCGCCCCACAGCACGGCGAGCGCGAGCAGCATGGCCCATTCCTTGCCGCCCATGATCGGCCCCGAAGCGCCCGCCTTCATAGCCGCCACGATCCTTTCTGCCGAGGATGGCTGATAGGAGGAGCCCGACATGGATCAGGCCCCGGCCGACGTTGGGCTGACGTTCAAGGATCAGGCATGTCGTCGTGCCATGGGCGAGAATCCGCCCGCTCGAGTCGGTGATCCGACCTTCGGCGGTCCCGATCCGGCGGCCGCAGTTCAGGACGACGCCCTCGGCCTTTATCAAACCCGTTTCCGGCGTGATCGGCCGCACCAGCGAAATCTTGAACTCGACGGTCGTCTGACCGACGCCCCTGTCCAGGGTCGAATGGATCGCGAGGCCCATGCAGCTGTCGAGCAGCGTCGCCGCCAAGCCGCCATGCGCCCCGCCAGCGGGGTTGCGGTGCCGTTCGTGGGGGATCGCCGTTGCGACAACGCGGCCTTTGGAAACCTCGACGATGTCATAACCGAGAGTTTCCGCCATTGTGTTCAGGGGCAAGGCGCCGCTGACGAGTTCCTCGACAAACTCGAGGCCGCTCATCTCGATCTGCCGGTCGGCGCTGACCGTTCCATAGGCCTTGTTGGCGATGCTGCTCGGCATGGACTTCCCCGTTGTCTTCGAAAAGAACGACTTGCGGCTTGCCTGAGGCAGCCACGGAACACGCTGGATTTCTGCGGCCTCATTCGAAGCACGCGAGGTCGAAGATGGCTGCTCAGGCGACGCAACGGAGTATGGGCGCCATGGACCGGGTCGGCCATCCGTTCCTTGCTCCGACTTCCCGCTGGCGCCTCTTTCAAGATTTTTGAAACAGCGATTTTCCACCTACAATCGGGGGGTTTTGGGAGATGCCGGGCCCAAGCGGCGCGCGTTTTTCATCTTTGTCATATCCCCCACGGGCTGAAAGTGATTGGCCCCGTTCGGAACAGAGCGCTTGAACCGACGTCAAAACAAGAGGAGAGGGAACGTGAAATACATGGTCACTTTTCACATTAGGCCTGAAAACATCAAGGCGGCAATCAAGCGTTTCATGGAGGGGGAGCCGACAGTCGAGGGCGCGAAAATCATCGGCCGATGGCATAAAATTGGCACAGGCAATGGTTTCTCGCTGGTGGAGTCCGATGACCCGGTGGCGGTAAGCAAGTTAGCCGTTGCGCGGGCCGACCTCGTCGACCAAAGAACCGTCGCAGTGGTCGAGGACGCGCAGATCGCGGCGGCGCTGCAATAACAATCGCAGTTAAATTGGCGGGGTCGAATCTAATACCCGCCATCTTCCCAACGGGTATGCATTGTGCCCGCTTCTCGAAACTCATCCTCGACCCAGGGCCGCGCTCAGCTCCCGCCGCCGATTCGGGCAGTCCGACGCATGGCGCTGCCGACTGCGTCTGCGATTGAGCGGGCGCCGAACAGGATGAAGATCACGCCGACGACCCGCGTCACCGCGACGCCGTGGGTCAGGAAGAACTTCCTGACCGCCGGCAGGCCGGCGGCGAAGATCAGCGTCGCGTCGGCGAGCAGGAAGCCTGCAAAGGCGGCGACGAAACTCGTACTGCGGGTTCGTCCAGCAGAGGTTGAAGACCCGCTGGAAGTTCGTCAGGTTCATGCGAGAAGTCGAGGCCCATTTTGCGCGTTGCAAAACGCGATGCCGAATGTGTGCCGGCCATGACTTACCCTGACGAGCAAACGCCGCGCCTGCGAAGCTTTCCCGCTTCTATCGACGTCGTCGTGCCCGCTTACAATGAAGAAAAGACGCTCTCGATCTCGACGCCGTCGATCATCGAATTTCTGCATAAGATTGTCGCTGCAAATGACGCCAAGTGTCTGTTGCGGGTCATCCTCGTCGACGATGGCAGCCGCGACCTGACCTGGGAGGTCATCTGCGCCGAGACGCGGCAGCGCCGTGAAGTGACTGGCGTGAAGCTCGCTCGCAACTACGGACATCAAAGCGCGTTGCTCGCCGGGCTTAGCCAGTCCGACGCCGAAGTAGTGATCTCGATCGATGCAGACCTGCAGGACGATCTCGGCGCAATGGCGGAGATGATAGAGCGGTATCGCGAGGGGGCGGAGATCGTCTTTGGCGTTCGGGAGAAACGTTCGAGCGACACCCTATTCAAGCGCGCAACTGCGACGGCGTTCTATCAACTCATGGCCGCGCTGGGCGTTCCGCTCGTGCACAATCATGCCGATTACCGCCTGATGTCGCGCAAGGCCCTTCAGGCGTTGAAAGAGTATGACGAGGCGAATGTTTTCCTGCGGGGCCTGTCTCGACCATGGGCTTTGCAACGCAGATCGTGCCCTATGCGCGAGCGCCGCGCATCTCCGGCGAGACATCCTACACGGTCTGGAAGATGATGAGCCTCGCGCTCACCGGCCTCATCGCCTTCTCCACCGCGCCTTTGCGGCTAATCGCCTTCGTCGGTCTCGTCTCCAGCCTGCTCTCGTTCGGCGTTGCAGTTTGGGTGATCGCTTCCACAATCTTTCGCAGCGCATATATCGTCCCCGGCTGGGCCTCCCTGTTGTTGCCGATCAGCTTGTTCGCAAGTTTGCAGCTGTTGACGGCCGGTATCGTCGGGGAATACGTCGGCCGCATATATCTGGAAGTGAAACGGCGTCCGCGTTTTTTTGTCGACCGTATTGTCGCCGGGTCTGAGCAAGCAAGGGATGCGCCGGCGGAGCAGTGGTCGCAGCTTCAGAGCTCAGTTGAACCGTATTTCTTCTACTGCCGACGCGCGACGGAGCCGTTGATGGAAGACGCCAGCACCGACCGGCGGGCGCGCGTCATTGCGAGTTGAGCACCCGCCGGTGCTCAACTCGCAATGACGATGAGTAGGCCCAAACCCAAATCGCTCTAGTCTCCTTGCCCGGTTCCAAACCGATGAGATTTATGCGCGCACACGCCGCCGCGCCGCCCCGCTCGATCGCAGCCCGGCCCCTCGTCTTCGTCGGCGCAATTGCGCCAGCGGTCGCCTTCGCCTGCCTCACCCGCCACATTGCGCCCGACGGTCCGCAGTTCTTCAGCCTCGGCCTGGCGGCGCTGGCGGCGATTTCGATCGTCGCGCTGAGCTCGTTGCTCGAGGCCGAGGCGCTGCCGCGACTGGCGCAGGCGGAAGCCGCCGCGACAGGTCTGCTGCTCCTCGGCGCCGTTGGCGGACCGGACGAGCGGCTCAGGTATTTCAGTCTCCTGTCGGCTGCGCTCGCAGTCGCGCTCGCCTTCTGGCTCATTCGCACGGCGCACAAGCGGCGCAGGACGTCGCTCGGCTCGGCGGCGTTGTTCGCCTCCGCGCTGCTCTTCCTGACGACATATTCCGCCACCATCGTCCTGGCCTCACGCGATCTCATGATCGCTGATTTCATGAATTATCGCGGCGTTTCGATCGCCGTCGCACGGTTGGCCCGCGCCGGAGATTGGTCGCTGCTCCTCACCGCGGCTGCCGAGTCGATCGTGCAGGATTACTCTTGGGCGTCGGCCTTGGCGCCCGGCCTCATGCTGGCGCTGACCCAACCGTTCTCGCGCGCCGTCTACACGTTCGCGCTCATCGGGTTCTACGCCGCGCCGGCCGCCTTCGCTCTGGCAATTCTCGCCCGCGATCTCGGCCTCCGCGCCGGGCTCAAGCGCGAAGCGGAAGGTTTCACGACGGTGCTCGCGGTCGGAATCGCCGCGGCTTTCGCCGCCTATCCGGCGGGAATAGCGGTTGCCGCCCGCGGCATGCCCGACGTCGGCGGCATAATGCTGGTCGTCGGCGCGCTTCGATTGGCCGAGCGCCTGGCTCGTCTCATCGCGTTGGGAAAAGGCCATGATGCGCGCGTCGCCCGCATGACGCGCCGCGTTGCCCTGGCTCTCGCGCTCGCGCTCTTCGCGATGTTCGCCTTCCGCCGCTGGTATGCATTTGCGGCGGCCGGAATTGTGGCGGCGCTCGCCTTCGAAGTCGCGATCGACTGGTTTCGTCGCGGCGCCGCCTTCCGCTGGCGGGAGGCGATCGCGGCTGCCGCGCTCGGCTTCCTCGCTTTGCTCGCGTTCGCTTTGCCCGTCCTCGTGGACTGGCTTCCGAACTTGAGCGCGCACGATTACGGGTCAGCCTACGCCGCCTATCGCAAGCCGCCGTCGGTCTTCCTGAGCCAGCTCGCCGACTGGGTTGGAATCCTTCCGGCGCTCGCCGCTGCGGCCGGCGCCGCATTTCTCTTTGCGCGGTCCAGGGATCGGCGCCTATTGCGGCTCACGCTCGGCTGCGGGGCAATCGCCGCGCTCCTCTTTCTTCGAATCCAGACGCCCTATATTCATCATCTCTATCTGATTGCTCCGGCCATCGCCGCGCCAACCGCGGCGGCGCTTATGGTCGGCTTCGCCAGGACGCCGCGGGCGGCGCTCGCGGCGCTCGCAGCGCTTCGCAGCGCTGACGCTTTCGCCGCTTGCGCACGCGCTCAATCCAGCGGGCCTAACTCCGATCGTCGGTCTCCCTCGGGCTCCGCGCGCTGATCTCGACGAACTCGAACGACTGCGGGACTGGGTCGACGAACATGCGCGCCCCGACGCCAAAGTCTGCGGTTTCGGCTCGAGCTATACGTTCAGCGGCCAGCTCATAGGGGAATTATGGCAGCTGCATCCGGAGCGGCAAGTCTTGAGCGAGCGGCCTAAGACGAACGTGAGGATGTCGGATGTCGACACGGTCGAGGGGCCGCCGGTCGCCGAGCTCAAGGACTGCGCCTTCGCGATCGTCGGCGATCCCGTGCAGACGCATCTCGATCCGGACTATCAGCAGACGGTGATCGTGCCGTCGCGCGAGATGCTGACGGGTGAGGGAATCGGGGCGAAGTTCCGCCCCACCGGCGAGGTCTTTCATCTGAAGAACGGCGTCAGCGCGGTCGTCTTCGAGCGCATCGCGCCGCTCGAAGACGCGGACATTGCTGCGCTACGGGAGCGTTGGCGCGCCGCCCGCGCCAGCCTTGGCTTCGACGAGAGCGGGTGGCGGTGAAGAGCGCCGCCTCACGCCGTCCGCCGCATCGCCCCGCCCGCCGCGTCGGCAATGGACCGGGCGCCGAACAGGATGAAGATGACGCCGACGACCCGCGTGACCGCAACGCCGTGGGTCAGGAAGAATTTTCTCACCGCCGGCAGGCCGGCGGCGAAGATCAGCGTCGCGTCGGCGAGCAGGAAGCCCGCGAAAGCGGCGACGAACATCTGCGGCGCGTCGACGGCTCGCAGGGCGCCGATGTACGGTGCGACGATCGCCGAAAACATCGCCAGCGCGACCGGATAGGATTTTGGATTGGTGAGGCCGAAGGCCATGCCGCTCGCGAGCGGCCGGCTCGCGCCGATCGTCCGCGGCTTAGAGTCCCTGCGCGTCGTCACCGCGCGGAGGCCGAGATAGATGAGATAGAGCCCACAGACCAGGCCGAGCAGTTCGAACAGGGTCGGGCCGATCCGGTTGGCGCCGACGATCGCGGCGACCGCCAGCGCCCCCCAGGTGACGTCGCCGACGAGATGGCCCGTGATGAACCAGGCGCCGGAAACGCGCCCGCGCGAGGCGGCCAACGTGAACAGCGCCAGGAACGCCGGCCCGGGCGTGACGACGTAGAGATAGGCGGCGGCGAGCGTCGCGACGAGAATTGGGGAGAGGTCATACGAATTCCGGCTGGAGGAAGGAGATTCCTTCCCCGGCTTCGCCGTGGCTTCGCCGGGGAAGGTGGCGCGGAGCGCTGGATGGGGTGTGGCCCGCTGCCTCGACCGAAGTCGGATCGCGCGAGCGTCAGTGCAAACTTGCATCGAGCCAGATCTGCATTCCACACCCCATCCGGCCCTTCGGGCCACCTTGTGTCCGCAAATTGTGAGAGAGTCGGCGAACGGGCGGTTGTCCAAGCAACCGCCCGTCGCCGGACCTGAGCCCGTGGCCACCACAGCTGAAACCTGCGGGGAAGCGAGGGACAGGTCTGGCGTCTTCCTCAACCCGAACAGTTGCATGGGCGTGAGAGCCCGCACGAGCAAGGAAGGGAGTGGGAGTATGCCAGAGAAGACGCGAATTGTCGGCCTCGATGTTGCAAAGAGCAAAGCCGACGCCTGCATTCGCTCGGCGGGGCGGCGCCTGTCGGCGTCGAGCACGCCGGAAGGCCAGGCCGAGTTGGCGGCGTGGTTGCACGCGCACCGGGTCGGCCGGGCGGTGATGGAGGCGAGCGGCGGTTATGAGCGAAGCTGGGCGGAAGCGCTGCGCGCCGCCGGCCTCGAGGTCCTTGTCGTCGATCCGAAACAGGTTCGTTGCTTTGCCAAGGCGGCCGGGCGGCTGGCCAAGAACGACCCGATCGACGCCGAGACGATCGCCTGGTTCGCCGAGACGTTCTCCGATCGCGAGGCCCAAACGGCCGATCCGGCGCGCGAGGAGGTCGACCGGCTGGTCCAGGCGCGGACCGCCTTGAAAGATCTGGAAGGGCGGCTCGCTCAGCAGGGCGAGCATGGCCCGCCGGCCATCGTCGCCAAGGCGCTCGGCGCGATCGCCAAGGCGATGCGGGCCGAGCTGCGCAAGCTCGACGCCGCCATCGCCGCCAAGATCAAAGCCAACCCGGCGTTCGCGCGACGGGCAGAAATCATCGACAGCGTGCCGGGGCTCGGCGATCAAGCGGTCGCCGGCCTGATCGCCTGGGCGCCCGAGCTCGGACGCATCTCCAACGAGGCCGCCGCCGCCCTCATCGGCGCCGCGCCCTACGACGACGACAGCGGCGAGCGCAAAGGCGTGCGCCGCATCAAGGGCGGACGACGCAAGCTCCGCAATCTTCTTTATATGCCGGTCATCGGCGCCGCCACCCAGCACAACCCGGTGCTCAAGGCCTACTACCAACGCCTGCGCGCTAAGGGCAAGGAAGCCAAGGTCGCTTTGATCGCTTGCATGCGCAAGCTGATCGTGATCTTGAACACCATGCTCGCGCGCGATCAGACTTGGAATCCACCGATCTCGAGCCGCCGCATGAGCGAGGCTTCGCGGGGCCGCCGGGCGGCGCATCGCGCCGACTGCATGGATGCCAAAAAGACCGGTGAGCGGACGGGGTCAAGGCCGAAGCCGCCGAAGGCGGCGGCGCGCAGCGCCAGCCTTGAGCCCGGCCGAGCACCGGGCTACGCCGAACTTCACAGTTGCTTCCCCGGCATAGCTCAGCATAGCTGGGGAAGGAAAGCGCGGCGTCATGCCTTGTCCTCCAGTACGCGCTTGAGCGCATAAAGCGCCGCATGGGCCTCGCGCGGGCTCAAGGCGTCGGGATCCAGCGCCGCGACCGCCTCGCGCAATTCGTCGCGCGCCGGCGCGGCGGGCGGCGGCGGCTCGTAGGAGAAGAGCGGCAACGCGTCGAGCGTGCCGCTCGGGCGGGACGCCTCGAGGTCGGCCAGCACCTTGCGCGCCCGCTTGACGACCGCGGCCGGCAGGCCGGCGAGCTTGGCGACCTGGATGCCGTAGGAGCGGTCGGCCGCGCCGCGAACGACCTCGTGCAGGAAGACGAGGCTTCCCTTGAACTCGCTGACCCGCATGGTGAGGTTGACGAGCCGCGCAAGAGTCTCGGCGAGCTGGGTCAGCTCGTGGAAGTGGGTGGCGAACAGCGCGCGCGAGCGGTTGACCGCGTTGAGGTGCTCGACGCAGGCGTAGGCGATCGAGAGGCCGTCGAAGGTCGCCGTGCCGCGTCCGATCTCGTCGAGGATGACGAGCGAGCGAGCGGTCGCCTGATTGAGGATGGCCGCCGTCTCGACCATCTCGACCATGAATGTGGAACGGCCGCGCGCGAGGTCGTCGGCGGCGCCGACGCGGGAGAACAGCCGGTCGACGACGCCGATATGAACCCGCGCCGCGGGCACGTAGGAGCCCATCTGGGCGATCAGCGCGATCAGCGCGTTCTGGCGCAGATAGGTCGACTTGCCGGCCATGTTCGGTCCGGTGACGACGGCGATGCGCCCGCCGTCGGCGACGTCGCCGGAAAGATCGCAATCGTTGGCGACGAAAGGCTCGCCGGCGGCTTTCAGCGCCGCCTCGACCACCGGATGGCGGCCACGCTCGATCACGAAAGCGAGCGAGGCGTCGACCAGGGGCCGCGTCCAGTCGCGCTTGACGGCGAGTTCGGCGAGGGACGCTGCGACGTCGATCTCGGCCAGCGCCGCGCCGAAGCCGCGCAAGGACGGGCCCTCGGCGAGACAGGCCTGGCGGAGCCGCTCGAAGGCGTCGAGCTCGAGCGCAAGCGCCCTCTCGGCGGCGGATGCGATCTTCGCCTCGAGATCGACGAGCGCATTTGTGGTGAAGCGCAGGGCGCCGGCCATCGTCTGGCGGTGGATGAAGACCGCGTTGAGCGGCGGCTTCAGCAGCGCCTCGCCCTGCGCCTGCGGCGTCTCGATATAATAGCCGAGGAAGTTGTTGTGCTTGATCTTGAGCTGCCTGACGCCCGTCTCCTCGGCGTAGGACGCCTGCATCTCGGCGATGACGCGGCGGCTCTCGTCGCGCAGCGCCCGGGCCTCGTCGAGGGAGGCGAGGGCGCCCGGCCGCACGAAGCCGCCGTCGCGCTTCACCAGCGGCAGGTCGTCGGCGAGCGTCGCCTGAAGATTTTGCTCGAGCGCGGCGCAATCGACGCTGAGCGCCGCATGGTCGCGCTGGAGCTCCGGCGGCAGATCGCGAGCCGATTCCAGGATGCGCGCGATCGCGCCGGCCGCGGCGAGGCCATCCCGAATCGCGGCGAGGTCGCGCGGACCGCCGCGATCGAGGCTGAGCCGCGACAGCGAGCGCAGGAAATCGGGCGCGCTCGGCGAGCGCCCGCCGCAGCGACTCGCGCAGGGCGTGGGCCTCGACGAGGAAGTCGAGCGCAATCGAGGCGCTCGTTGATCGCGTCGGGATTGGTGAGCGGGCTCGCGAGGCGCTCGGCGAGCAGCCGCGCGCCGGCCGGCGTCACCGTGAGGTCGATGGTCGCGAGAAGCGAGCCGTCGCGCGCGCCGCTCGAGCGTCCGGGTCAGCTCGAGATTGGCGCGCGTCGCCGGATCGATCTCGAGGCGTCGCGCCGCGCGCCCGCCGGGTCGGCGGCGACAGCGCCGGCCTCGCTTCGAACTGGGTGCGCTTGACATAGGAAAGCGCGAGCGCCGCCGCGGCGATCTCGGCGCGCGTAAAGGCGCCGAAGCCGTCGAGCGTCTCGACGCCGTAGAACTCGCACACTCTTCGCTCGGCCGCCGCTCCGTCCGCCGCCTCGCGCGCCAGCGGCGTCGCAGGCAGGCGCATGTCGGCGATCAAGCGCTGGAAGGAGGCCTCGTCGTGGACCGCCTGCGCGGCGACGATCTCGCTCGGCTCGAGCCGCGCGATCTCGGCGGCGAGGCCGGTCTCGTCGGCCTCGCTCAGCGAGAATGCGCCGGTCGAGAGATCGAGCGCCGCGAGGCCATAAGTCCAGCGCGCTTCGTTCGCGCGAACGCGCTGGACCGCGACCAGCAGCCGCGCGCGCCCGGGCTCCAGAAGGCGCTCTTCCGTGATCGTGCCCGGCGTCACCAGCCGAACGACGCCGCGGCTGACGACCGACTTCGCGCCCCGCTTCTTCGCTTCCGCCGGATCTTCCAGCTGCTCGCATACGGCGACGCGATGGCCGAGCGCGATCAACCGGTTGAGGTATTCGTCGGCGCGCTCGATCGGCACGCCGCACATGCGGATGTCCTCGCCCTCGTGCTTGCCGCGCTTCGTCAGCACGATGCCGAGCGCGCGGCTCGCGACCTCCGCGTCGTCGAAGAAGAGCTCGTAGAAATCGCCCATCCGGTAGAACAGCAGGCAGTCCGGATTGGCCGCCTTGATCTCGAAATATTGCGCCATCATCGGCGTCAGGCGGGCGGCGACGCTTTCGGGGCCGGGATTGGCGCTCGAGGCTTCCATGCGCATCGAGCCTAGCAAATCGGACCGCGGCGCGCAGGGGCATGCGGCGGATATCCACGACGGACGCAGGCCCTCAGGCGGCGGCGTTCGCCTTCAGGAGCCGGCGCGCCTTCATCGCGGTCGCGGCCATGGCGTAACCGCCGTCGGCGCCGTCGACGAAATGGACGTGGCCGCGACCGTCGTGGGACGGCACGAAACAGGTGAGTTGCGCGCCGGACTGCCGGAACGCCCCGTAGTCGGCATATTCCTCCGCCGCCGTCAGACGCGCCTCGAGCGCGTCGGCGAAGACTTCGGAACAGTCGAGCGTCATCCGCAGGGTGTCATCGAACTTTCGGAAGTCGGCGTTGGCGGCGACGTCGCCGACATAGGTCGTCATGTCGAACGACCCCGTCCGCAGCTTGAAGCGGTAGAAGACCGCCGCCGTCAGATAGTTCTTGAGCGCCGCAAGCCGCGATCGGAGACGGGACGCGCCC
The DNA here is from genome assembly GCA_963768555.1 of uncultured Alphaproteobacteria bacterium. Taxonomy (GTDB): domain Bacteria; phylum Pseudomonadota; class Alphaproteobacteria; order Rhizobiales; family Beijerinckiaceae; genus Roseiarcus. The sequence continues at coordinate 21,472 of CAVYIZ010000077.1, read as the reverse complement.
GATGCCTTGGCGGCGGAGGCCTCGAGGCCGACCGCCGCTCCCGGCTCCGCGACGCTGAGGCTCTCGACCGTGATCGGACTTCCGGCGTCGGCGGCGGAAAGGACGATGCCGACGACCTCCTCGACAAGCGAGGCGAACCGAGGGTCTTCGCCGCGCGGGGCGACGATCAACGACAAAATGACGCCGCGCCTCGCCGGCGCGACCCTCCACCGGCAGGAAAGGCCGGTAAGATCGGGACGCGCGCCGACCGGCGCCGACGCGAGCGCGTATCGGCCGAGTTTGACTTGCTTCTCGAACCAGGCGATCCCGCCGCCCGCGAACATCGCATAGGCGCAATGGGGCGAAGCGCCGAACCGGGCGACCCGCACATCGCGTCCGGCGGCCCGGATTTCGCCGACTGGAAGCATCGCCGCCCGCAGCTCGATCTGGAATTCGGCCTGCGAAAAGAACGCCATCGCCGCGAGCGCCTGCGCCGCCGCGTCCGCGTCGGCGGCGGAGACCGCGAAGCTCGCGCCGTCGCCGCCGAAGACGAAAGGAAACGACCGGCGCTTCAGCGCGTTGGAGACGGCGGCGATCACGCCCGCGCCGACCATGTTGACCGTCTTGTAGCGTCCCTCCGCCACCGCCTGGGTCGAGGCGACGACGTCGGCGAAGCCGACCACCCAGTCGTCGGGCAGCGGACGATAGTTCCGGATCTTCACCGCTTCGGCAAAATCAGCAAGAATCGGGAGAGTGTCGTAGAAGTCGCTTCCGTAGCTTTCCATGAGGCCTCCCTGCGCCGCCTCATGCTAGCGCAACCGCGCAGCTCGGAAAATCAGCGTCTGAGCTTCAACTGGACCAGCGGCCCGGATCCTGCGCCGAGCTTGAGGCCGCGCCCCGCCTCGATCGCCTCGCGCACGAAGGCCTTGCCGGCGGCGACGGCCTCCGGCAGCGGCCTGCCGAGGACGACGTGGGCGGCAATCGCGCTCGACAGCGTGCAGCCGGTGCCATGCAGGTTCTTCGAGGCGAGCCTCGGCGCGGCGAAGCGGCGGACGGCGTCGGCCGTCACGAGGAGGTCGACCGCCTCGTCGCCCTCGAGGTGGCCGCCCTTGACCAGCACGGCGCGCGGCCCAAGCGCAATCAGCGCGTGCCCCTGCCGGGCCATGTCGGCTTCGCTTTTGGCGATCCCCTCGCCGAGCAGCGCCGCCGCCTCGGCGAGATTGGGGGTGAGGCAATCGACAAGCGGCAGGAGCGTCTCCCGGACCGACTCGAGGAAGCCTGCGCCGCTCAGCGCCTCGCCGGACGAGGCGGCCATGACGGGATCGTAGACGACGAAGGCGCCACTGCCTTCTCCCCTTGCGGGAGAAGGTGGCGGCCGAGGGCCGCCAGATGAGAGGTTCGGCGCGGCAGCGCCGCGATGAAGCGCGCGTTTCGCCAGACCCCTCACCCCCGACCCCTCTCCCGCCATAGGGCGTCCGGAAGGATGCCCGTCTAGCGACGGGCTATGGGGAGAGGGGAGAATGGCCGCCACCGCCTCGACGATCGCCGCGCTCCCGAGCATGCCGATCTTGATCGCAGCGATTTCGAAATCCTCCATCACGGCCTCGATCTGCGCCGTCACGACATCGGGCGGCGCGAGGTAGATCGCGCGCACGCCTCGGGTGTTCTGCGCCGTCAGCGCCGTGATCGCGGTCGCCGCATGAACGCCGAGGGCCGCGAAAGTCCTGAGATCCGCCTGGATCCCTGCCCCGGCCCCCGAGTCGGAGCCGGCGACGGCGAGCGCGACCGGGGTGCGCCGGGTCACGCCGGGCGCGTCGCCGCGATCCATTCCCTCGCGCGCGCCTCCGGGTCGGCGTTCAGCGTGATGTCGGTGATGACCGAGACGACGTCCGCGCCCGCGGCGAGACAGAGCTTCGCCCGCTCGACGGTGAGGCCGCCGATGGCGACGAGCGGGACGTCGCCGATGCGGCGCTTCCAATCGCCGATGCGCGCCAGGCCCTGCGGCGCGAAGGCCATCGCCTTGAGGATCGTCGGATAGATCGGCCCGAGCGCGACATAGTCGGGATCGAGCTCGAGCGCCCGGGCGAGCTCCCCCTCGTCATGCGTGCTGACGCCGAGCCTCAAGCCCCCCCGGCGGATCGCGGCAATGTCCGCGCCGTCGAGGTCGCCCTGACCGAGGTGGACCCAGGGCGCGCCCTCATCGATCGCGACCCGCCAATAGTCGTTGACGACGAGCGTCGCGCCCGCCCTGGCGCAGACCGGCAGCGCCGCGCGCGTCTCTTCGGCGACCCTCGCCTCGTCCTTGCCCTTCACGCGCAATTGCACGAGTCTTGCGCCGACCCCGATGAGGCGGGCGACCCAGTCCGCGCTGTCGACGATCGGGTAGAATGAGTTCCAGTCCGCTCACAAAAGATTGGCCTTCCCGATGACCGGAGTCGAAGGCGCGGCCATGTCGCGCGGCTGCATCGGACCGGCGAGGAAGGCGGCGCGGCCGGCCTCGATCGCCTGCGCGAAGGCGCGCGCCATCGCGACCGGGTCGCCTGCCTTGGCGACGGCGGTGTTGAGCAAAACGCCGTCGTAGCCGAGCTCCATCGCCGCCGCCGCCTGCGAAGGAAGGCCAAGGCCGGCGTCGACGATCAGCGGAACGTCGGGAAAATGCGCCCGCAGCGCGCGGAGGCCGAAGACGTTGTTCAGCCCCTTGCCGGAGCCGATCGGCGAGCCCCACGGCATCAGCACCTTGCAGCCCGCCTCGATCAGCCGCTCGGCGACGACGAGATCCTCGGTCGTATAGGGGAACACCTCGAAGCCGTCGGCAGAGAGGATCCGCGCCGCCTCGACGAGGCCGAACACGTCCGGCTGCAGCGTGTCCGCCTCGCCGATCACCTCGAGCTTGACCCACGGCGTGCCGAACACCTCGCGCGCCATCTCGGCCGTCGTCACCGCCTCCTTCACGCTGTAGCAGCCGGCGGTGTTCGGCAGCACGCGCGCGCCGATGTCGCGGATGAGGCGCCAGAAATCCTGGCCCTCCTTCAGCCGCGCTGATTCGCGTCGGAGCGAGACGGTGACGATCTCCGCCCTGGACGCGCGCGCCGCGTCGGCGAGGATCGCAGGGGACGGATATTGCGACGTGCCGAGCATCAGGCGCGAGGTCAGCGTCGCGCCGTAGAGGATCAGGTTGGAGGAATTGATCACGGCTTCTCGTCTTTCATCGTTTTCAACGCCATCTCACCCCCCCTGCCGCGGGGCGAGAATCTCGATCCGGTCGCCGTCCCTCAGCGGCGTCGCATCCCGCGCCCGCGCCGGCACGAACTCGCCGTTGAGCGCGGTCGCCACTCTCGCTTCGCCGTACTTGAGCGCCGCAAGCGCGTCCGCCAAGGTCGTTGCCTCGACGTCGCGACTCTCGCCATTGACGACGAGCATCATGCGTGCGCTCCTATTTTCATAGAGCGGCTCAAAGCTCCCATCCTTCGAACGGATCGGATCGATCCTCATGGCGCGAGGGCAATTCGATCTCCCCAGCGCCGGCAAAATTCTCGACCAGCCACTTGCCCAGATGCGGCTCGCTGTCGTGCGCCGACTGCAACACCATCGCCTCTCCCGCGCGCTCAATCGCGAGCGCGGCCGCCCGCTCTGCGAACGCCGGCGCGAGCAGAAATCCGTGACGGTAGAAGCCGTTGACGAAGATGCGGCCGTTGCGCTCCTCAATGCGCGGCTCGTTGTCGGGATAGGCGGGGCGCACGTTGGCGCTCATTTCGAGGATTTCCGCCTCGCCAAACGCGGGATGGAGCGCGTAGGCCGCGCTCAGCATCTCGATCGCCGAGCGCACCGAAACCGCGCCCTTGTCGGCGCTCTCGATCATGGTCGCGCCGATCATGTATTCGCCCTCCGCCCTCGGCACGACATAGAGGGGGATGCGCGGATGCAGGAGCCGCACCGAACGCGTCAGTCTCACTTCCGGCGAGCGCACGCGGATCATCTCGCCGCGCACGCCGCGCAGCTCCGGCAATTGCGGCCGCGCGGCGAAACCACGGCAGTCGAGCACGATCCCCGCCTCAGGCCCGAGCCGCATCCCATCCTCGCCGAAGCGCAATTCGACCCCCCGCCCTCGCAGGCTCCGAGCGAGCGCGCGCATGGCGGCGCGCGGGTCGACGTGGCCCTCACCGGCGAAGAAGAGGCCCTTGTGGAAGCGCCCCGAGAGATCCGGCTCGAGCGCGGCGATGCGCGCTTCGTCGACGCGCTCGTAGCCGTCGGTCCGCTGGGCGAAGCGCTCGATCTCGCCGACGTCGCGGGGCGGGGCGACCACCAATGTTCCGGCCCGAGCCACACCCGGCGCATGGGCTTCCCACCAGTCGATCGCATGACGCCCGAGTTCGACCACCTGCGGCGGCGCGCTCTCGCCTTCGCAGAACGGCGCAAGCATGCCCCCCGCGAGCCAGGACGCATTGCCGCCGAGCTCCGGCGAGCGCTCGACGAGCGAAACCTCCGCTCCGCGCTCCGCCAGCGCCACCGCGGTCGTCAAGCCGACAACACCGGCGCCCACGACCGTCGCGCGCATTTCACTCCGCCGCCTTCACGTAGAGCTCAGCCCCGCTCTCGACAAACTCCCGCGACTTTTCCGCCATGCCCGCCATCGCTTCCGCCTCTGCGCGCAGATCCTGCGTGATCTTCATCGAGCAGAACTTCGGCCCGCACATCGAGCAGAAATGCGCGACCTTGTGGCTGTCCTTCGGCAGGGTTTCGTCGTGGAATTTCTGCGCCGTGTCGGGATCGAGCGACAGGTTGAACTGGTCCTGCCAGCGGAAGTCGAAGCGCGCCCGCGAGATCGCGTCGTCGCGGATGCGCGCCGCCGGATGGCCCTTGGCGAGATCGGCGGCGTGCGCGGCGATGCGATAGGTGATGACCCCGGTCTTCACGTCCTCGCGGTCGGGCAGGCCGAGATGCTCCTTCGGCGTCACGTAGCAGAGCATGGCCGTGCCGAACCAGCCGATCATCGCCGCGCCGATGCCCGAGGTGATATGGTCGTAGCCCGGGGCGATGTCGGTGGTCAGCGGCCCGAGGGTGTAGAATGGCGCCTCGCCGCATTCGCGGAGCTGCTTCTCCATGTTGATCTTGATCTTGTGCATCGGCACGTGGCCGGGGCCTTCGATCATCACCTGGCAGCCCTTGTCCCACGCGACCTTGGTCAGTTCCCCGAGCGTCTCGAGTTCCGCGAATTGCGCCGCGTCGTTGGCGTCGGCGGTCGAGCCGGGCCTGAGGCCGTCGCCGAGCGAGAACGAGACGTCGTATTTGCGCATGATGTCGCAGATGTCGCCGAAGCGCTCGTAGAGGAAGCTTTCGCGATGCCCGGCGAGGCACCAGCGCGCCATGATCGAGCCGCCGCGCGAGACGATGCCGGTCACCCGCTTCGCCGTCAGCGGCACGTAGGCGAGCCTGACGCCGGCGTGGATGGTGAAATAGTCGACGCCCTGCTCCGCCTGCTCGATCAACGTATCCTTGAACACTTCCCAGTCGAGCTTGAGCGGATCGCCGCCGACCTTCTCCAGCGCCTGGTAGATCGGCACCGTGCCGATCGGAACCGGCGAATTGCGCACGATCCAGGAGCGGATGTTGTGGATGTTGCGGCCGGTCGAGAGATCCATGACGGTGTCGGCGCCCCAGCGGATCGCCCACACCATCTTCTCGACTTCCTCGGCGACGCCGGAGCTGACCGCCGAATTGCCGATGTTGGCGTTGATCTTGACGAGGAAATTGCGGCCGATCGCCATCGGCTCGAGCTCGATGTGATTGATGTTGGCCGGAATGATCGCGCGCCCGCGCGCGACCTCGCTGCGGACGAACTCCGGGGTCACGAAGTCGGGAATCTCCGCGCCGAAGCTCTCGCCGTCGGCGATCCGCGCCTTCGCCTCTTCGACCGCCGCCTCGCGCGCGAGGTTTTCGCGGTGGGCGACATATATCATCTCTTCGGTGATGAGGCCGGCGCGAGCGAATTCGTACTGGGTGACGAACTGGCCAGGGCTTCCCGCCCGTAGCGTCCGCGTCGCGGGACAGAGCGGCGCGAGATGATCGGCCGAGACGGCGCCGTTGTCCTCCGGCCTGATCGAGCGCCCCTCGATCGCGGAGTAGCCGCGCGAAGCAAGCCAGGACTCGCGCACCGGCGGCAGGCCGCGGGCGAGATCGATCCGCGCCGCGCTCTCGGTGTAGGGGCCCGAGGGGTCGTAGACCCGAACCGGCGGCTCCTTCGGGTCGCTGAGCGCAATCTCGCGGAACGGCACGCGGATGTCCGCGCGGCCCTTCGGCGAGGCGTAGACCTTGCGCGACCCCGCGATCGGCCCGGTCGTGACGTCGTGCGGCGCGGCGAATTTGGGAATCTCGTTCATGGCCGTTCTCCTCGCGCGTTGCGGTGCGTCGGCGGAGAGGGGCTGACCGGATGGAGGAATACGGCCGCTTCAGTCCCTTCGCCGGCATGACCCGGATCAGGTTCAAAGGGTTCGGCTCTTCGCCGTCTCAGCCCCGTTCGGGACGCCCCTCGAGCGTCACAAATTTGGGCCTGTGACACGTCCGTGTCAATGCAAATCCGAGGATGGGATGTTCGACCTCGCGGCCCCGATCCGGGTGCTTCGCGGAGGATGGGAACAGTTATTTTCCTTCCTGGATTGTCCTCGCAAACTGCCGAGCAAACGCCACGCCAGACGAGGACGTACGCTATTCGAGGTCGTTTCAATGGGTTGACAGGTGCGCCGGCGTGCGGCGCGCCGCGGCTGACGGACGAAACGCTACAGGTGTCGCGCGCGAGATGTCGCACGCGCGGCGATCGACGGTTCATCCGCCCGTCATGATGGGAAATCGCGCATGTCGGCGGCCGATTGCATTGGGCCAAAGCGGCAAGGACAGCAGCGGCTCCCCAAATTCCGCGTCGATCGCGTCATTGACCTCGCCGGCCGGCCGGAACATCATATTGGCGTCATGTTCGGTTGATGCCCGGCTGCAGTTTTTCAACCCCAGCACTGAAGAACTAGGCGGAAGCGCGTTAGAGTGCGCTATACTTCGATCCATGAAAACTCTTGGGAGGACGTGCGGTGACCCAGCGCGTTAGCGACCACATACGGGAGGTCCAAACATTCGCGCAAGTAGGCCAAAGCTCGCGCGAACCGATGATAAAGGAATCATGGCTTCGCTGTGTTCAGCAATATGGGCTTGATCCCGCCGACCTTCGAGAAGCGTATATCGTTCCCAGCATCGAACTCCGGCAGCATCGTGATAGGATGGAGCAGCTGATCCGCACGGCGCGATACCGGCTCGAATTGCTGTACAGGCAGATCTCCGGGCAGCGTTACGTGCTTCTTCTGGCGGACGCAAAAGGCGTTACGGTTGACTATATTGGCGACTCTGTCTTGGAGGAAGAACTCCGCAAAGCGGGCCTTTATCTCGGATCCGAATGGTCTGAAGCGCGCGCGGGCACTTGCGCCGTCGGCTCATGCATCTACTCCGGCGAGGCCCTGACCGTTCATCAAACAGACCATTTCGACGGGACTTACACCGGACTGACCTGCACATCGGCGCCGATCTATGACATCAACGGCGAACTGGCCGCAGTGTTGGACATTTCAGCATTGCACTCGCCGGAGCCCAAGGAGAGCCAGAATATTGCCCTTCATCTGGTGAAGGCGTGTTCGCAGCGGATCGAAATGGCCAACCTGATGGCGACTTTCCGCGCCGATTGGATCATACGGTTTAGCCACTACCCCGAGTTCCTGGACGTCGACCCCGAAAGTGCGGTGGCGATATCCTCCGACGGACGGATCGCGGGGATGACTTCACGCCGCTCGGCGCCTATTGGCGAGCAGCGGCCGTCTCGATTGGCGCGCGCCGGGCAAAATCATTGGACAAAAGCTCGAAACTTTCTTTGACTTCGACGCAAATGAGCTCCCTCTTTTCACGAGAAGTCGGCCCACCGACGAACGCGTGATTAGGACGAAGAGCGGCAAAGCGCTATTCGCCCATTCGATCGCGCCGCAAAAACCGGTGGCGCCCAGCCGCTTCCCACTTCAGGCGCCCGAACAAAGCAGGCCTCGTGCCGCCAAACCGCCGCTGGTCAGGGACTGCAAGTCGATCGCACGCAAGGCTGCGCGAGCCGGAAATGACGGCGCGGAAGTCCGGAGAAGGCATACTGTTCCACGCCGGTCGTCGTGACTGATGCGCAACACCTGTTGCGCGCAACGCTTCAGCGCATCACGCCGCTCGCCGAGCGTTTCAGTCAAATCTTTGAAATCAATATGGAAAAAATCTCGTTCTATATTGGCACGGCCTTTGCGCCGGAGTGATCCGGAAGACGAGATAACGGGAGCCCGGCGTGACCGGTCCAGTCGTTGGCATCATCGCAAATCCTGTCTCGGCGAGGGACATCCGCCGCGTGATTTCGCACGCGGGATGCCTCTAGATCACGGATCGGGCCGGCATCGTCTTGCGGGTTCTGGCTGGTCTCGCCGCCAGCGGGGTGCGCGAGGTCGTCATGATGCCGGATCGGTCCGGCCTGCGCGGATATCTCACGCGGGCCATGAGCCGCGCCGAGAACGCAGGAGAGACGAAATTTCCGGAGCTTCGCTTCCTCGACATGAAAGTGACCGGGCAGGCCGCCGACAGCACGAACGCCGCCCGACAGATGCGCAGGATGGACGTCGCCGCGATCATCGTGCTCGGCGGTGACGGCACGCATCGCGTAGTCGTCGCCGAGTGCGGCAACGTGCCGATCGCGGGCATCTCGACTGGGACCAACAATGCCTTTCCGGAGACGCGCGAGCCGACCGTCACCGGTCTCGCCGTTGGGCTCGCCGTCACGGGAGCGGTGCCCAGCGCCGCGGCTTTCGCCGACAACAAGCGGCTCGAAGTGACGATCAATGATCGCCATGAGATTGCGCTCGTCGATGTCGCCGTTGTGCGCGATCGCATTGTCGGATCTCGCGCGATCTGGAAGCCCGAAAGTTTCATGGAACTCTTCGTCGCCTTCGCCGAACCCACCAGCATCGGCATGTCATCGATCGTCGGACTGCTCGCGCCAGTCAAGCGCGGCGCGCCTTATGGCCGACGCGTGATCTTCGAACGGCCGGAGACAGCACCCTTCAGGCTTTCCGCGCCGATTGCTCCTGGCCTGATGCAAAAAGTCGGCGTCCAAAGCGTGGAGACGATCAAACTGCACACGCCGATGACGCCGACCGCGCCCGCGGGCTCTCTCGCCTTCGACGGCGAGCGCGAGGTGACCTTTTCGCACGAGGACGAGGTCCGCATCATCCTCAGCGACGCCGCTTTCCGCACGATCGACGTGAGCGCCTGCATGGCGCACGCTGCGACCAAAGGCCGTTTTGTCGAGGCCGACGGAGCCTTGTCCGTCTTCAACCGCCAACTAGGAGGATAGTCATGAGCAACAACCCGTTTCCATTGAGCAAGGAGAAGCTTCTCGAAGCGTACCGCATGATGCGGACGATCCGTGAATTCGAAGAGCGTCTGCATGTCGATTTCGCGCGCGGCGACATCCCTGGATTCGTTCATCTCTATGCGGGCGAAGAAGCCGCGGCCACCGGCATCATGATGCATCTCAATGATCGCGACCGAATCGCCTCTACCCACAGAGGCCACGGCCACTGCATCGCCAAGGGCGTCGACGTGAAGGAGATGATGGCCGAGATCTACGGCAAGGCGACCGGCGCATGCCGAGGCAAAGGCGGTTCGATGCATATCGCCAACTTGTCAAAGGGCATGATGGGCGCCAACGGCATCCTCGGCGCGGGCGCCCCGCTCATCTGCGGCGCGGCGCTCGCCGCCCAGAAACTCGGCCATGGCGGCGTCGGCATCAGCTTCGTCGGCGACGGCGCATCGAACCAGGGGACGTTTCTCGAAAGCCTGAACCTGGCGAGCGTCTGGAATTTGCCGGCGATCTTCGTCGTCGAGAACAATGGCTACGCCGAATTCGACCTCGGTCGAGTGGGCGGTCGCCGGCGAGTCCTATGTCGACCGCGCGACCGGCTTTGGAATGCCGGGCGTGAGCGTAGACGGCACGGATTTCTTCGCGGTCTACGAAGCCGCCGGCGAGATCGTCAAACGCGCCCGCGACGGCGGCGGCCCGTCGTTGCTCGAGTGCAAGATGGTCCGCTTCCATGGCCATTTCGAAGGCGATGCGCAAACCTACCGCGGCAAAGGCGAACTGGAGGACATCCGCGCCGATAAGGACTGCATAAAAATATTCCGGCGCCGCGTGCGCGAGGCGGGCGTCGTCTCGGAGGCCGAGTTCGACAAGATCGACAACGCCGTCGTCGCACTGATCGAAGAGGCGGTCATCGAAGCCAAGGCTGCGCCGCTGCCGAAAGCCGGAGAACTGCTCACCGACGTCTACGTCGCATACTCGACTCGAACCCATCGCAGGAATTGGAGGAAATCATGGCCCGCAAACTCAGCATGAAAGATGCGATCAACGAGGCTGTCGATCAGGAGATGACGCGGGATCCGACCGTCATCATGATGGGCGAGGACATTGTCGGCGGCGCTGGAGCCTCGGGCGAGGAGGATGCCTGGGGGGCGTTCTCGGCGTCACCAAGGGACTCTACGCCAAACACCGCAACCAGATGATCGATACGCCGCTGTCGGAAAGCGCCTATGTCGGCGCCGCGATCGGCGCGGCGGCTTGTGGTTTACGGCCGATCGCCGAGCTGATGTTCGTCGACTTCATCGGCGTCTGCCTCGACCAGGTCTACAATCAGGCGGCCAAGTTCCGTTACATGTTCGGCGGCAAGGCGGAGACGCCGCTGGTCATCCGCGCCATGTGCGGCGCCGGCTTCCGGGCGGCGGCGCAGCATAGCCAGATGCTGACGCCGATCTTCACTCACATCCCCGGGCTGAAAGTCGTCTGTCCGTCCAACGCCTATGACACCAAAGGACTTCTGATCCAGTCGATCCGCGACAACGACCCGGTGATCTTCCTGGAGCATAAGAACTTGTATGGCCATATGAGCGATGTTCCCGAAGAATCCTACACGATCCCCTTCGGCGAGGCGAACGTCGTGCGCGAAGGCAAGCACGCCACGATCGTGACTTATGGACAAACCGTCCATCGCTCAGTCGACGCCGCCGCCGCCCTCACAAAGGACGGCGTCGAATGCGAGGTCATCGATCTGCGGACGATGTCGCCGATCGACTGGGATACGGTCATCGAGAGCGTAGAAAAGACCGGACGTCTCATCTGCGTCGACGAAGCCAATCCGCGTTGCTCGATCGCCACCGACGTTTCAGCCCATGTGGCGCAGGAGGCCTTCAAGGCTCTGAAAGGACCGATCATGATGGTCACCGCGCCGCACACGCCGGTGCCGTTTTCTCCGGCCCTTGAGGACATCTATGTCCCTACCGCGGACGCGATCGCTTCTGCGGTCCGCAAATCGATGGTGAGGTAAGACGATGACAAGCGAGAATATCATACCGCTGGTCATGCCGAAATGGGGCCTCTCCATGAAGGAGGGTAAGCTTACGGCTTGGCATGTCGAGGAAGGTCAGGTCATATCGCCTGGCCAGGAAATCATGGATGTCGAAACGGACAAGATCGCCAACGCCGTCGAGGCGGCTGACGGAGGCCTGCTGCGTCGACGGATCGGCAAATTAGGCGAGGTCTATCGGGTAAAGGCGTTGCTCGGAGTGTTGGCGCCGCCGGAAGTTTCCGATGCGGCGATCGACGAGTATGTCGGAGGCTTCCAGGTTCCGGCGGCGAGTGACGAGGGAGAAGAGGACGAAGGCCCAATCTACCTCTATGCTGAAACCCCGTCGGGCCGGCTGCGTTATGCGGAAAGACCGGGCCAAGGCGACCCGATCATCTTCATTCACGGTTTCGGCGGCGACCTGAACAATTGGCTGTTCAATATCGACGCCGTGACAGGGGCGGGGTCCGTTTATGCGCTTGATTTGCCTGGCCACGGCGGCTCGACGAAGGCGATCGCCAAGCCTGGACTCGAGGCGCTCGCCGACGCCGTTCAGCAGTTCATGGCGGCGAAAGGGTTGAGAACGCTCAGCTGGTCGCCCATTCCATGGGCGGCGCAGTCGCGGCCTTGGTCGCGTTGCGCGACAACCGGCTCGTGAAGGCCCTGACCTTGATCGACACGGCGGGCCTCGGCGACGAGATCAACTCCAGCTACATCGACGGCTTCGTCGCCGCTGAATTCTCGTCGCGACTTGAAACCCGTCATCCAACTTCTCTTCGCCAACGCCGATCTCGTCACCCGGACGATGCTGGATGATCTTTTGAAATACAAGCGGCTGGACGGCGTTCACGACGCTCTGCTCGGTTTGGCCGCCTCGATGTTCAGAGAGGGGAGACAAACGACGGTGCTCGCCGAACGCCTGGCGAAATCGTCGATCCCGATCCAACTCGTGTGGGGCGCCAGGGACGCGATCATTCCCGTCGCCCACGCCAAGGCGCTTCCCAACGCGCGCGTCGAGATCGTCGCGGAAGCGGGGCACATGACGCAGATTGAGGCGCCGGGTCTGGTCAACGAACTGATCCGCGCGCAAGCCGCGCACTGACCGTCTTGGCCCGCCGACTGGCGGGCCCTTTCGGAACGACGTTAACCTCGAAAGAATGGAGCAACCGGGCCATGACCGGCGTAAAAGAAAAGCTGGATGCCATCAATTCTCGCCTTGTCGCTTTGTTCAAAGCCGAGCGGCAAACGATGTCGGCCTTCAAGGGCTTGTCCGACGCCGCGACTTGACCCGGCGAATTGACCGCCAAAGTCAAAGAACTGACTGCAGTGGCGATCGCGGTCGCCAAGGGCTGCGACGATTGCATTGTCTATCATACCGCGGCCGCCAAGAAGCATGGCGCGGGTCGACAGGAATTTATCGAAATCCTTGCTGTCGCCGTCGAGATGGCGGGTGGTCCGGGCACGGTTTATGCGGCGAAGGCGCTTCAGGTTTTTGACGAGTTCGCGTGAGCGGCCCTGCCTCGCTCAAATGCACATCTCCAGTCCTAACGCCAACAGGGCGCCCGGGCGGCGCGGCACTGACGCGCGGCCGAGCACCGCTCGCTGATTATGCATGGGTGCGGAGATATCGATGACTTCGAGTGCTCGATCTCGTTAGCGACGTTCGCGCGCCGCGCGTCCGCGCCGTCCCGAAAAAGTCCATCGGCCTGACCAGCCTGTCCTGCCCAAGCCCCCCTGGATCAGGGTGAGAGCGCCGGCGTCGGCGAAATACGCCGAGACGTGCGCGAGCACAAGCTCGTGACCGTCTGCGAAGAGGCGGGCTGTCCCAATATCGGAGAATGCTGGGAACAGAAGCACGCGACCTTCATCATCATGGGCGACCTTGCACGCGCGCTTGCGCGTTCTGCAATGTCCGCACCGGTCTGCCGCGGGCGCTTGATAGGGAGGAGCCGGCGCGCGTCGCTGACGCAATCGCAAAGCTCGGACTGCGCCACGTGGTCGTGACCTCTGTCGATCGCGACGATCTCGCGGATGGCGGCGCGCTTCACTTCGCCCAGACGATACAAGCGATTCGCGCGGCCTCCCCGCTGACGACAATCGAGGTTTTGACTCCCGATTTCCTGCGCAAGCACGGCGCCCTGGAGCGGGTCGTGGCGGCCCGCCCCGACGTCTTCAACCATAATCTCGAAACCGTGCCGTCAAAATATCCTACTGTTCGCCCCGGCGCCCAGTATTTCCATTCCCTGCGCCTGCTGCAACGCGCCAAGGAACTGTGCCCCACGCTACTCACGAAATCGGGAATCATGGTCGGGCTTGGCGAGGAGCGTCACGAAATCTTGCAATTGATGGATGACCTGCGCAGCGCGGAGGTCGATTTTCTCACGATCGGCCAATATCTCCAGCCGACGCCCAAGCACCATCAAGTCGTACGTTTTGTCACCCCCGAGGAGTTCGACTTGTACGCCAGTATCGGCAGGTCCAAAGGGTTCCTGCTTGTCTCCGCAACTCCGCTAACTCGGTCATCGCACCACGCCGGCGCCGATTTCGCGCGCCTACGCGCCGCCCGCGTTGCACAAGCGAGAAGCCATTCTGAGTTGTAGCGCCTACCCCGACGTTGAACACTCAAGCCGGAAATCCCGGAGACGTTCGATTATCTCCCCACCGGTCTCTCGCACGCGCTGACCCTCGCCAAGACCGGCCGCTTCAGTCCCTTCGCCGGCCTGAACCGATCAAGTTCAAAGGGTTCGGTCGGCTCTACGCAGTCTCAGCCCCATTCGGGGCGCCGCTCGAGCAAACAGCAAAGTTGGGCCTCGCGAGGCGATCTATCAACCCACTCCACGCGAGTCAAATTCCCTTGACTTTGCTTTTTGACGATCTCGTTTCATGCTTCGGGCCGCCGCAAGTTGCTCGGCGAACTCGAACGGGAGGGCGCCAAATGACCGCTCCGATGCAGGTGCTGCGACTGTATGCGAACGAGTCCGGTTTCAGCTGTTTCGAGACAGCTGAGATCCAACGGGAGATGCGCGAGTTTGCGCCGCCGGCGGCGCCTCTCTACGTCTCCACGCCAGCGCCTGCTTCGCGTTACGTCGTGCTTCGCCTCCCGGTCGGTTGGAGCGGGGAACGACATCCGTCTCCGGCTCGGCAGATCTTGTTCTGTCTTTCCGGGAAAGTCCGGGTCACGCCGGGCCTCGGCGATCCCGTGATTGTGGCCGCCGGCGACGCTTGGCTGATGGAAGACACCTCCGGCCTCGGTCACGAGACCGAGGTGATCTCGCAAGAACCGTTCGACGCGGTTGTTGTCCAACTGCCCGAGTGAAGTCGAGCAGGCTGCCGCGGTGGGATTCCACGCCTCGGCCGCCTCTTCTATCCGTTCAGCGGCAGCGGCGGGCGCCCGTTGGCGGCGCGCCTGCGGGCGGCGAAGCGCGCGGCGAGCGGCGCGATCCCCGGCGCGCGGCTCATGGACGCCGCCGCCCTCCGGCGCCATTGGCGCAGAACCGCCGCCGCCGCCTGTTTGTAGGGCGCGACGATGCGGTGGGCGTAATGATGCCAGACCATCACCTTGTTATAGGCCCAGACGAACCAGGGCATCGTCATCAGCCTGTGCTCGGTCAGGTCGAAAATCGCCGGAATGACCGCGATCGCGAGGATCTTGAGCACGATCCATGCGATCGCGCCGAGAACGACGTAGCCCATGGCGATGGCGACCGTGGCCACCACCAGCAGCGGCTCGACGATCAGGAACGGCACGAGGAAAATCAGCAGCACCAGGGGCGTCGGCAGACGGTCGACGAGAGCGACGAAGGCCTGCTTGAACCGCGTCCAGGGGATGAGCCGGACGATCAGGCGCGCGACCGCGATCAGGCCGTCCCAGATCCAGGCGGCGGCGAGAAACGCCATCGCCAGCGCCAAAAGCGCGGTCCGCCTCAGCCTATGATGCTTCATTCCAGCAAAATTCCGACGAAAATTCCGTGACGAACGCCGTTCACGGCCCCGTGACAATGCCCGCCGACTGCGGCGCGGCGCAAGGCTTTTTGCGCCGCAATATGGCCATCAATAGACTGTTAACGCTGCGCGGCGGTTCCCTTGCATTCATGAAAACAACAGCAAGGGATCGGTAAGGTTGCCGGAACCTTGCCTTAACGCTTCGGCGCCTAGTCAGCGCGGGGTGGGCATGGTCAGGAGCGTTTCATGGTCGCGGGGAAATCCAGGGCTTCTTTGGCATTGGCGGCGGCGTTCGCGCTCGGTCTGGCGCTTGAGCGCCTGCGCCCGCCACAATGCGGACAGCGATCTCGCCGCCGGCGCGGGCGCGGGCGCCGGATATGCGGCGCAGCGGGTCCGGGCAGCGTGCAGGAGTTCAACCAGACCGTCGGCGACCGCGTCTTTTTCGACACCGATCAGACCGACCTGTCAGCGGCCGCCCAGGCGACGCTCGACAAGCAGGCGGCCTGGCTGAACCAGTACAACCGCTATTCCTTCACCATCGAAGGCCACGCGGACGAGCGCGGCACGCGCGAGTACAATTTCGCCCTCGGCGCGCGCCGCGCCCAGGCCGTGCATGACTACCTTGTCGCGAAGGGCGTCTCCGCCGCGCGGATGAAGACGATCAGCTACGGCAAGGAGCGGCCGGTCGCGGTGTGCGACGACATTTCGTGCTGGTCGCAGAATCGCCGCGCCGTCACCGTATTGAACGGCGCGCCGGCGAGTTGATACGTCCCGCTGCCGGGGTCTTTGCCTCGAAGGGCGATGGGTCGTGATGGCTGTCCCCGGACGTGATCCGGATTTGGCCCGGACATACGCGCAGTCGCCGCGGAGATCGCTAACCCGCCCGCGGCTTTTATGAAGGTTTTGGAATTGTTCAAGTTTCTCGGTTTCCCCGTTTCGTTCGCGTCCAATCCCGCCGATCGCCCGGTCAATCCCCGGATCAAGTCCGGGGACGACCATGACGTCTCCGCTTTGGCTAGGGCAGCCGCGGCGCTCGCGTGCGTCGCGCTCGCTTCCTCGGCGCAGGCCCAGGGCTTCGACCTCTTCCACCGTCAGCCTGCGCAGGCCGCCCCGATGGCGCCGCCCGCCGACGTCCCCGGCGAGGCGCAAGCCGACGACAACGAGGCGACGGCGCTGGTGCTGCGGATCAACCGGCTCGAGGAGGCGTTGCGCCAGGCGAACGGCCGCATCGAGCAGCTGGAGAACGCCGACCTCGCCTGGAGGATCAGTTCCAGAAGTTCCGCCAGGACGTCGAATACCGCTTCGGCGAACGATCCGGCGAAGTCGCCGGCCTCCGCCCCGGCCGCCGTCGTCTCCGGCGCGCCGTCCGTTGCGCCGCCGCCCGCCGCGGCTCCCTCCGTGACCGTGATCGAGGCGCCCGTGACGGCGAGGCCGAGGAAGTCGGACGCCTTCGACCCCAACGCCGAGCCGAACGCGCCGGGCGCGCCGCAGCCGCTCGGGACCACGGCGCCGAGCGCGCCGCTCGTCCGTCCGGTCCCGCCCGCCGGCGCCGCCGCTCGAACTCGGCAAGGGTCCGACGCCGCCGACCCCGCTCCCCACAGGGCCGACGATCGTGGGCTCCGGCGTAGCGATGCTGGACGCCCCCGGGAACAGTTCAACGCCGCGCTGCAGGCCTTTCAGAACGGCCAGTATCCAGCAGGCCGAGGACGGCTTCAAGGCGTTCATGGCCGCCAACGCGGGCCACCGGCTGACGCCCGACGCGATCTTCTACGTCGGCGAGACCTATTTCCAGCGGTCGCGCGCGAGACAGGCGGCCGAGCAATACCTGAAGGTGACGACCGACTTCGCCCGATCGTCGCGCGCGCCCGAGAGCATGGTGCGCCTCGGCCAGGCGCTGGCCGCGCTCGGCAATAACGAGCAGGCCTGCGCCACCTTCGCCGAATTCGGCAAGCGCTATCCGAACGCGACCCAGTCGGTGAAGAAGCTCGCCGAGCGCGAAATGGCCAAGGATCACTGTTGAGCGCAGACGGCGCAGATCCGCTTGCGGCGGCGCAAATCGACGCGTTGTTTGCGCCGCTTCTCGGCGCAGAGACGGTGCTGATCGCCGTCGTCGGGCGGCCCCGATTCGACCGCCCTTCTCGCTGATGGCCGCCGAATGGGCGGCGCGGCGCGGCGCGCGCATCGCCGCGGCGACCGTCGACCATGGCTTGAGGCCGGAGAGCGCCGCCGAGGCGGAGACGGTCGCGGCGCTCTCGGCAAAGCTCGGCGTCCCGCACAAGACGCTGCGTCTGGACGGGGGCCAAGCCGACGACCCGGGTGCAGGAGCGCGCCCGCGAGGCGCGCTACCGGCTGCTGATCGAGCATGCGCGCGCGATCGGCGCCGATGCGATCGCGACCGCCCACCATGCCGACGACCAGGCGGAGACCGTGCTGTTTCGCCTCGTGCGCGGCTCGGGCGTCGCGGGTTTGAGCGGCATGGAGGCGATCAGCCGGCGCGACGGCGTCGACGATCGCACGCCCCTGCTCGGCGTCGCGAAGCGCGATCTCGTCGCCTTCTGCCGCTCGCGCGGCGTGGAATTCGTGGACGATCCCTCCAACGCAAACCCGCGTTTCGCCCGCCCGCGCCTGCGCGCGCTGCTCGACCGGCTCGGGCGAGGAAGGCCTGAACGCGGGGGGCCTCGTCCGCCTGGCGCGCCGCGCCGCCGAGGCGGACGAAGCGCTGGAGCGAATGACGGCCGACGTCGAGGCGAGGCTCGGCGCCGACGGCCCGATCGACGCGCGGGCCCTGTTCGCCGAGCCGGTCGCGATCGTCCAGCGGACGCTCGCGCGGCGGATCGCGCAAGGCAGGGGTCGCGACGAAAGCCGCATCGGCCTCGAAAAGATCGAGGCGCTCGCTCTGCGCCTGCGCGACGCGTTCGGGAAGCAGACACGCGTTCAGCGCCAACGTCGGCGGCGCGTTCGTCCACCTCAGCGCGAAGGGATGCCTGAGCTTCGCGCCGGAGCCGCCGAGGAAGGGCGAAAGCCGCAGCCAATAGCGAACAGCGGCGCGTTCGCGGACGCGCCATGGCGCAGCCCCTATGCCAATTTTCGCGTTTTGCCAGGCGCCGCCGGCCGGATTATCGGATGATCCTCCTCGGACGGCGTCCCAGCGGCAGCTGACCGCTCCTGAACTGGACCCCGGATTTGGGACCATTGGCTAAGGTGTGAAATGTCCTGCTCTGTCGCAACCGATGGAGCGAGAAATGACGAAGTCACGCCAGAAGTTTGATACATCGTTCAAGGCGAAGGTTGCGCTGGAGGCGCTGCGCGAGGATGCGACGGTTCCGGAACTGGCGAAGCGGCACGGGGTGCATCCGAACCAGATTTATGCCTGGAAGAAGCAGGTTCTCGACAATGTCGCGAGCCTGTTCGCGCGCGGGGCGAGCGCTTCGGGGGACGGCGAGGAGGAGCGCGAGCGTGAGACGGCCAAGCTTTACGCCAAGATCGACCAGCTTCGGCGGCCCGATGGCGCATTTTCGGTATTTACGTAATGCGTTCGTCGCTCGGCGCCGCTGTCTCGACGAAAGGTAATCGCCGATCTGACCGCACCCCTCAGTTCTCGTCGGTCATAACAACAACGTCAGCACGGATATTGCTCAGTCAAGAACTGAATTCGAGACATTCGCGGCTGCCTGTGGTAGACATGTAGAAACCCGACGGTGGATATGTCCCTTAACATCAAGAACCCGTAGGCGCACGAGTTGGCTCAGCGCGTCGCCCGGCTCACCGGAGAGACGTTGACCGAGGCCGTGACGAAGGCGTTGCGCGAGCGCTTGGCGCGACTCGAGCAGGCGGAGGGTTCAGACGAGGCTCTTTATCGCAAGCTCAAGGCGATTGCGGCGGACCGCCGCAAGCACCTGAGGGAGCCTTGGCTTTCGGTCGACCACGGCAACCTGCTCTACGACGAACGAGGCCTGCCGAAGTGATCGTCGACTCCTCCGCTCTGATCGCGGTCGTCCGCGACGAGCCCGACGCCGAGCGATTTTTTCGGTGTGATCCATGCAAAGGCAATTCGAGGTCGATATGTCCCTCAATATCAAGAATCCGGAAGCGCATGCTTTGGCCGAGCGGGTCGCCCGGCTCACCGGCGAGACGCTGACTCAAGCCGTGACCACGGCGCTGCGCGAGCGCCTTGAGCGAATTGAGAACGTCGGCGCGGTCGACGAGGAGCGCTTGCGCAAACTTGAGGCCCTGGTCAACGGCAGCCGGCGGCTCTGGCGCGAGCCCTATCTGTCCATCGACCACGGCGAACTGCTGTATGACGAGCACGGCCTTCCGAAATGATTGTCGATTCCTCGGCCGTCATCGCGGTCCTCAAAGAGGAGCCGGAGGCTCAGCGCTTCCTGCGCGAGCTTTCCGCGGCCGCCGGACCCAAGCGGCTGTCGTCGGCCAACTATCTCGAGGCTGCAATCGTGGTCGACGCCAACCGGAACCCGCTGTTATCGCGCCGCTTCGACGATCTCATTATGGGAACAGGCATCATCGTCGAACCCGTCACCCGCGATCAGGCCGAGATCGCGCGGGCCGCCTATCGTGATTTCGGCAAGGGCTCCGGACATCCGGCGAGCCTGAATTTCGGCGACTGCTTCGCTTACGCGCTCGCCCGCGCTCGCCGTGAGCCGCTGTTGTTCAAGGGCGACGATTTTTCGAAGACCGACGTCGCAGCGGCGTGACCACCCGATGGCGGAAGATAAACGGCCCGTCGATCTGGTGATTCAAAGCGAGTTCGGAGCGGAACTGATCCTCGACATTCTCGGCGGGCTCAAATACGGCTCGGCGGCGTGACCGCTCAAATCCTCGATCGAGCGCGCGAGTCTTCATCGGTCAGGTTGATCTGGTCCTTCGGGCGCGGCCCCGCGACTGGAGGTTCGGGAGGCTTGCCGCCGGGCTTTTTCCCGCTCGTCTCGGCCTTCGCCTGCCGCGCCGCGAGCCTGGCTTCGTGCTCCGCCTGCTCGCGCGCATGGCGTTCCTTGGCCCGCGCCTCGATCTTCTCACGCGCCTCGGCCAGCTTGCGCAACCGCTCCTCGCGCCGCGCCAGTTCGTCCGGGATCGACATGCCGTCGGGAATGTCCGCCGCGTCGGCCGCCTCGGCTTTGGCCATCAGATCGGCGACCTCGGCTTTCAATTGCGCTTCGATCTTGCAGGCGTGCTCATGCGACAGCGCGCGCTGTGCCGGCTGGCGTTGGCGTGGATCTTCGTGCCGTCCAGCGGCGGCGATCAGCGCCGCGCGCGTCGCCGGATCGTTGAGATCGCCGACGACTTCACGAATTACCACGCCTGTCCGGCCGCGAATCTCGTTGGCCGCCGACGCGAGCTCCTCCCCGCTGCGGCCGTTGATGACGAGCTCGCAGCAGGCTTCGGCCAGCGCCTCGGCGCAGGCCCGTCCCAGACCCTTGCTCGATGCGCACACGATCGCCTTGCGGCCGGAAATTCCAGGTCCAACGCCCGCTCCCGATGCTCGACACGGTTTATCGGCGATTTATAACGCAAAGCAAGTTTTGCGTCATCGAACGACACTAGAATCTGCGCAGGAAAGTGCGGATTATTTACTCTTTAATGCGAGAGGGCGACGTGGCAAAGCATCACGGGATTCAATCGCTACCGCACGTTGTTCCTCTTGGATCTGGATCTAGGAATGTGTGGTTGCCGAGCGCAACTCATCCTCGACATGCTGTGGCACGTCGAGGCGACACGATCGACTGGTCGGCGACATCATCGACGGCTCGGGGCGGCGCTCGGGATGGTATCGGCCGCAAGCGCACAACGACGTCATACAGAAGCTTCTGCGCAAGGTGCGCCGGGGAGCGCCATGGTGTTCGTTTCCGGAACCATGACGAATTCGCTCGTCAGTTCTCGGCCTGACGTTCGGCGGCATCGAGATCAAGCGCGAGATCGTCCACACTGCCGCCGATGGCAAGCGCTATCTCGATCACGCACGGCGACGAGTTCGACGTCGTCGTGCGTCACTCGAAGTGGTCCGCCTATTTCGGCGACGGGGCCGAGACGACGGCCTGTTCGTCAACATGCATTTCAATGCTGCGCGGCGTGCGCTCGGCCTG
>CAVYIZ010000076.1:0-99034 GCA_963768555.1 uncultured Alphaproteobacteria bacterium | reverse complement strand
GCCGGCGCTGATCGCCTTTCTCGTCACGACGTCGGAAGTCAGCATCTATAGCGCTCGGCGGAGCTTTTTGGGGATTGCTGGCGGGAGTTTTCGGTGCAGTTCCTGGTCCGAGCCGGCGCATCCTTGGGCGCCCGTTAGGGCGGGTTGCGATTGGCTCGGGGCGACCGGGCCGCCCACCCGCGAGCGGCGCCCATCCCCCTTTCCGGAACGAGCTCGCGACAGGAGACCTTTGTCGAGATTGGTGGAGCCCGTCATGTATGGGCGGCCCCCGTTTCGCATGGGGTTTTAAAAACTACCGCATTCCGAACTTAAAGTTGTTCAAAGGAACGGAAAATTGTGCTATGTTTGTTCCCTGAGCACCTTCGGCAACTCAAGCACCGGGCGCGGAGAAAGGGACCGGGGGAGGGGGGTGGCCCAGTTTAGATGCAACCGATTGAAAAAGATCATTTTGGAAAAGGAAATGAAAGCAAATGAAAGGAGTTTCACGGTTTCACGGGCCTGTTTCGGCCGCGGGCGCGTCCAAAATCGGTTTCGAAAATCCGGACTCTTGGCGCCGCAGCACACGATTCGCGCGCTTCCAGGCCGACCGCGCCACAGGCCCGACGGCGGTTCGACCCGATCGCATCATCAAAACGGCAATGGGCGCCACTTGCAAGGAGTAGGCCATGGATCTGGGGTTGGCGCCGCTTCCGGTCGGCGCAGGCGCCCATGCCCTACGCCCCGTAAAGCCAGTCGTAGCGGGCCTTGAGCCGCTGCGGCCCATCAGCCGCATCGCAACGTCGCGGGCGAGCGCCGCCGGACCGCTCATGTGATAGATGCGCCCCTGCCGCAGCGCTTCGACCTGAACCCGGGTCGCGCGCGCGACCCGCGACCGGGAATAGGCCATGAGCGCTTCCGGAATGACGCTTGTCTGCGAGAGGGCGCTTCCGAGCGCGCCCGCGTCCTCGATCGCCTGCGCCGCGCCCTGGGCGAGGAACGGGACCATCGGATGCGCCGCATCGCCGACCAGCGCGATGCCGCCGAGCGAGAGGTCCCGATCGGCGGACGGCCGTAAAGCGGCCACGCCCGCCAGTTTGCCGCCGTCGCGAGAAGCTTTCGCGTCGACCCCGACCAGCGGGCGAAAGCGCGCTCGAGCGCCGGCCGGTCGGCCTCTCCGTCCCAAGGATGATCGTCGTCGGCGCTCCGCCACCTCGCCTCGATGACGGCGACCAGATTGACGACCGATCCGCCGCGCAGCGGGTAATGAACGAGATGCGCGTTCGGACCGAGGCGCAGCAAGACTTCCGGCCGCCTCCAACGCGGGTCGACCAGGCTCGAATTCGACCGTGGCGCGAAACGCGACCCGCCCGGTGAACGCCGCCTTGTCGGCGTCCCCCAGACCCAGGCGTTCGCGGACGCGCGAACGGAGCCCGTCCGCGCCGACCAGGAGATCCGCCTGGTCCTCGATGGTCGCCGCGCCGCGCTTCAAGCCGACGGAGACGCGATCGCCGTCGGCCGCCGCGCCGGCGACAGTCGATCCCAATCGCAGGCGAACGTTCGGACGATTCGGCCGCGTCCGCCAGCGCGCGCTGCAGGTCGGCGCGATGCAAGGCAAGATAGGGCGCTCCCCACCGCCGCTCGGCGTCGTCCAGCGCCATTCGCATGAGCATGGCGTCGTCCGAGCCCCGCAGCACGCAGACCGCGTCGGGGACCGTCGAGACGGCGCGCACGCTTTCGAGGACGCCGAGGCTCGAAAGGACCCGCGTCGCGTTGGGCGTCAACTGGAGCCCCGCGCCGAATTCCTCGAGCGCGCCCGCCTGCTCGTACAGAGTGACGTCGAATCCCGCCTGCGACAGCGCCAGAGCCGTCGCAAGCCCCCCGATTCCGGCGCCGGAAATGATCGCGCGCCGGCTCATTGGTTACAGGTCGCGCAGTTCACATTCGGGCGGCGCGCAGACGCCAGCGATCGTGTCGTCGTAGACGAAACGGGTCGAGCAATAGGAGCAGATCGCCTCGTCGTCCCCGCCCATGTCGATGAAGATATGCGGATGATCGAATGGCGGCTTTGCGCCGGTGCACATGAATTCTTTGACCCGCACCCGGATCGTCGGCACGCCGGGCTCATTGTGAAAATGCGGGATGGAATGATCCGCCATAAGAATAGTCCTCTTCGTCTGCGGTCGCCTTAAACCACGTTCGCCCGGGCGCCGCCAGCCGGAGAGGGCGGGTCGGCGGATCGTTTCGTCGACGAGAGGAATCAAGTCGGCGGGCGCTCAGCGAGCGGCCGCCTTGGCTCGAACGGGGACGACATCCACTGTCACTTCGAGGCGATGGGAGCCGGACGACAGGACCATGCTCTCGATCGGCGAAGCCTCGGAATAGTCGCGTCCGCGGGCGATTTCGATGTGGTCGTTGCGAACAGCCTTGGCGTTGGTCGGATCAAAGCCCATCCAGCCCAGCGCCGAGCCGCACCACAGCGCCGCCCAGGCGTGCGAGGCGTCGGCGCCTGCGAGCCTTTCCTTTCCTGGCGGCGGAATGGTCCGGATGTAGCCGCTGACATAGAGCGCCGGAAGCGCGAGGCCGCGCAACGCCGCGATCATGATGTTGGCGAAGTCCTGGCACACCCCGCGGCGCTGTTCGAAAGCGACAGGCGCAGGCGTGCTGACCTCCGTCGCCTCCGGGTCGTAGACGAAATCCGAGCGGATCCGGCTCGCCAGCTCCAGCGCCGCCTCATGGACGGGCCGTCCACGGGCGAAGCTCTTGCGCGCGTAAGCCGTGGCCTCGTCGAAAAGCGGAATGCGCCGCGACGGATAAAGCGCGATGGCCGGGCAATCCGAGGCGAGCGAATCGACCGAAAGCGCCTCGGCCGCGACGGCCTCCCAGGGCGGCGATTCCTCGGGGGCGGGCGGGCGGTCGACCCGCACGCGAGACGCCGCAGTCACCGACAGTTCCCGGTGCGGTTTCTCGATCCTGAGGCTCAGAACCCTGTTGCCGAAGGGATCGATCCTTTCCGTCGGCGGCAGACAGGGGGGCTTCGTCGTGAGGTCGAAACGCTCGAGGGTCTGGCCGTCGCGCGACACCGGGATCAGCCGCAGGACGCCGTTCGTCAGTTCGACGGTCGCGCCGTAAGTGTAGCGCGTGACATGGGTGACGTCGTAGATCACGCGAGTCCCGTGACCTTTTCCGCCCGGCCCTGGGCGGCGCCCTGCAGGAAATACCGGGCGGCGATCGCGTTCGCCAAGGCCAACAGGCTCTGCTCGACGGCGAGGATCCGCGAAGTCGTTCAAGAGCTCGGGCCTCTCCGTCGTCAGTTCGGCGCTGAGCAGCGTCGTAAGTCGCATCGGCTCCTCGAGAATTCCGTCCCGGCGCAACACCGGAAGGGTCGCAATTCCCTCCTCGATCCGATTGACCTGAAACGCGACCGATCGCGGATTGAACGGGTCCAGCAGCGCCATGTCGCGCACCGGCGCCAACGCCGCGCCGACGAGGTATCGCGAACTGTAGGTGATCTGCGAATCGATCAGGTCCAGCATCACCCGCAGCGTGTGTTCCGTTGCGTCGTCGCCGGCGAAATGGCGCAGCAGGCGGCAGGTGTTCGCGCCCCTCTCGACGCAGCGCCCGATCACGTAGAACACCCAGCCTGCGCCTCGATTGAAATTCTCGTCGAACAGGCCGGACAGCGCGGCGATGATCGTCAGCGCCTCGTCGGCGACGTCGACGATCTCGCCGGCCGACAGACGCCGCTGCGGCGCCGGATCGGTCGTGTTCTCGAGCCGTCCGATCAGCTCCCAGGTCTGATGGGTCAGGCGTTCGCGGATCACGGAAGCCGAATTCCGCGCCGAGCGCGCAAGAGACAGCGCCGACCCATAGCGGGCCGGGTCGCGCAGGCCCTGGTTGCTTGCGGCGGTCGCGCCTTCCGCCAAAGCCGCCGCGTCGACCGCGCCCCAGCCGACGAGCACGCCCATCAGCCGTTCCAGGGATTGCCGACCCAGGCGCATCGGCGCGTCCGGATCGACCGAACGGGCGCTGAGGCAACGCACGACGCGCAGCGTGGCTTCGGCGCGTTCGAGATAGCGCCCGAACCAGAAGAGATTGTCGGCGGCGCGGCTCGGCAGGTTTCCAAGCAGCCGCGTGATCCGGACGCTCTCGGGAGAAGGAAGATTGGTCGACGCCTCGACCGGATTCTCGGCGAGCACCCAGACGTCGGCGGACTCGACGCCGTCGCCCATCGAGACGGCGCGCGCGTCCGGTTGGTCCGAGATTCGGCAGAACCCGCCGGGCATCACCCGCCAGCCGTCGCGGGTCGCGGCGCAATAGACGCGCAGGACGAACGGGCGCGGTTCGAGCCTGTCTTCCGCCCAGCGCGGCGTCGTCGAGAGGCGCACGACTTCCTGCCCGACATAGTCCAGGCCCCGCGCGGCGATCGAGTTCGCGCAACCGGGCGCGTTCGCTCTGCGTGAGCTCTTCGACGATGACGCTTGTCCGCCCCTTCAGCGCCGGAAGCTCGCCGCCGAACGCCGAGGCGATCGAAATCCGGTCGAATTCGTCGAGCACGCGCTCGCGCTCGCGCGGCTGGCCGCACCACCAGGTCGCGATATTCGGCATGAGCAGATCCTGGCCGAGCAGCCGGCGGGCGAGCGCGGGCAGGAAGGCGAGCATGGCGCGCGATTCGACCATGCCGGCCCCGGGCATGTTCTCGATCGCGACGCCGCCTTGCCGGATGGCCTCGAGCAGGCCGGGAACGCCGATGTGCGAGGACGGGTTCAGTTCCAGCGGGTCGCACCAGTCGGCGTCGACATGTCTCCACAGGACGTCGCAACGTTTGAGGCCGGCGATCGTCCGGACGAAGATCCGACCTTCCCGCATGACGAGATCGTCGCCTTCCACCAGCAGAAAGCCGAGATAGCGGGCGAGATAGGCCTGCTCGTAGTAGGTGAGGCTCAGGGGACCGGGGCTCAGGATGCCGATGCGCGGCTCCGCGCGCTCGCCGGCGGACTTCAATCCCGCTCCGAGCGCGCGAAAAAACGGGGCGAGCCGTTCGACGTTGAGTTGCGCATAGAGATCGGGAAAGGCCTGGGAGACGACGAGTCGGTTCTCCAGCGCGTAGCCGCAGCCCGAGGGAGCCTGCGCCCGGTCTCCGAGCACCCACCATCCGCCGTCCGGCCCGCGGCCGATATCGGCGGCGTAGAGACGCAAGCCCCTTCCGCCGGGCGGCCTGACGCCGCGCATCGACGGGACAAAATCCATCGAGCCTGTGACAGCCGCGGCCGGAAGCGAGCCTTCCGCGATCAGGCGGCCTTCGCCATAGACGTCGGCGAGAACGCGCTCCAGCAGCTCCGCCCGCTGAACGACGCCCCGCACGACCTCGCGCCACTCGGCTTCGGCGACGAGCAGCGGCATTCGGCTGATCGGCCAGACCCGCTCGTCCTTCTCGCCGGCGACTCGGTAGGAAAGCCCGCGGCTTCGAATTCTCCGATCGGCGGCCGAGAATCGCTGCCGCATTTCGTTCGGCTCGAACGCGGCGAGAGCGGAGAGCAGGCGGCGCCAATGCGGACGACAGCGGCCCTCTTCATCCATGAATTCATCGGGAATTCCGGGCAAGGGTTCGTAGCCGCGCGTCCAGGCGTCGAAGCGTTCGGCGGCGGAATCCTCTGCGGCGACAGCGGTCGACATTTGTCCAGGCACGCGAGCCCCGTCGTTCCACGAAGAGGAGAGGAAACCGTGAGCCGCCCCTGATGGCTCCCGGACAATATGCCCGCCAAGTCCTTCCGGCGCCAGCGGGAAGGCGGCGCCACACACAGCTTGATACGCTTTGCCGCGACCTTTCGAGGGTCATTGGCGGGAAGACGAAAGGCCTCTATCCTCCTGCCGCGCGTCGACCGAGCCAAACCAAAGCGAGCAAGCTTACCGATGTCATGTCCTGCGGACCGCCGCCCTCCTCGCGGCGCTGTTGTCTCTTTCGTCGCCGCGCTTGCCGGCGCATGCCGATTCGCTGGATCCGGACCTGATTTTCCGCAAATCGACGACGTTCAAATTCCTGACCCCGAACGACAAGCTCGCCGTGTATGGCATTGACGATCCCGTCGTCGAAGGGGTCGCGTGTCACTACACCACGCCGGAAAAAGGAGGCATCTCCGGCGCCTTGGGCCTCGCCGAACAGACGTCCGATATTTCTCTCGCCTGCCGTCAATACGGCCCGATCAAGTTCAAGGAGAAATTCTCTCAGGGCGACGTCGTGTTCAGCGAAAGACGATCGATCCTCTTCAAGAAAATGCAGATCGTCAGGGGATGCGACACGAGACGGAATATATTGGTGTATATGACTTACAGCGACAAGCTGATCGAAGGCTCGCCAAAGAATTCCACTTCAACCGTGCCGATCCAGCCCTGGGGTGGGGGCGCTGGCGACGTCCAGAAATGCGCGGATTTTGTTCGCTGAAGCCGGTCTCCCGACGGGCTCTGGCGCCAATCGTCCGGATTCGGCATGGCTGAGCGAGGCGACGAGGCGTCGGGGCCGGTCCGAGGGTCGCAGATTAACCTCATTTGTCTGGTTCAATTGGCGGCCGGTATGGCGTCGGGTGCCTCCTCTGCGTATTTTCCTTTTTTACCCCTGTTGATCTTGCCGAACATTCGGGTTACACAATTCATCGGGTTGCAAATACAATCTCGGAGTTGACTCGGCAAACGGGCTGTGTGTCACATGTCAACCATGCCATCGACCAAAGATCGTATTCTGGCGTCTGCGATGCAATTGCTCGACACGGGGGGGCCGGGCGCGGTGACGCTGCGAGCGGTCGGGGACGCCGCCGGCATCTCCCAATCCGCGCCCTATCGCCATTACGAGGATAAGCGCGCCCTGCTCGAAGCCATGGTGCGGGCGAACCTCGACTACTTCAATTCCGCTCTCGAAAAGGCAAGCGCGACCAGCCGGTCGCCGTTCGGAGCCTTGGATCGCTTGGTGAGGGCCTATTTCGATTTCGCGCGGCGCTTTCCGGTCCGCTACCGATTCCTGCTCGAGGTGAGCCGCGAGGACAGCCCGCTCGGGGCCGAAGTTCGCCAAGCGTTCGGGGCCGTGACCGCCCTTGTGCGGACCGCGCAGCAGGCGGGCGAGCTCAAGGGCGGGGACCCCGAGCAGATTTCGGCCCTCATCTTCGGCGCCGCCTACGGAATGGCGGACCTGGCTCAATATGGTCTGGTCACTGTGGCGGCTCGCGAAGGGGGGGGTGTCCTGGACGACGCGCCCGATCTGGCGCCGCTGCTGCTCGACCTGCTGGCCGGGACGTCCCCGCGCCGGGACGCCTAGGACAGGTCGCGGCGAGCGCGAAGGCGTCGGCGTTGAAGCGTTGCGGCTGCGCGCCGTTAGCCAAAACTTCATCAGCGTTTAAGACAAAAAGGCGTAACGTTAGCGGCGTCGGCCCCAGCCGGAGGCGCGTCAGCGCCTGGACGCCGGCGCGGCGCGACCGATCTTCGTGATGCTTCGCCTCAAGCGAGGCACGCGGGCTAATCCGTAACCGCGTTTGGCGCCGGTGAAAGATTGCAAGGAGGCCTTTGCGGGTGGTCGGCCTGGCCGAGCGATCATCGGGAAGGCTTGGCGAAACGGCATCTATGGTTCAGTCCGGATGGTCATACGCCAGAGCGCGGGGAGCCCGTGAGGGCTCCCCGGCGGCGCCGGCCGCACGCATGGGAGACTTGAGAGACCAGGATGTCTGAAGCCCTCGCGCGCGTCCGAAACAACTCGATGCTGGTGCGGCCCGAGAAGGCGTCGCGGGCCGGTCGCGGGACCGTTCGGCGCCTCGTGATTCGCGCCTTCGCCTTGCCGGCGCGTGTCTATGTCGGCGCCGCCTTCTCGGCGCTGCTCGCAGGGATCGGCGTCAACGCGCTCCTGCTCCAGCGCGAGCGGCATCCCGCGCCGTTTTTCGGTCCGACGGGGCACCACGCTGCGCCGGCGCCATCGAATCCCACCGCGGTTCGCGCACCCGCTCCGGAGGATGCGGCCCCTGAGGCCCCCTTGCCGGCTCCCCCGCCTTTGCCGCCGGCGAAGCCCGCGGCGGGAGCAGACGCGCCTGTCCGCCCGCCCGACCAAATCGGCGACCTCTTGCGTGGCGAGCCTCACAGCGACGATTCCCGGATGATCCTCGCCGCGCAGGGCGCGCTCGCTAAACTCGGCTATCCGGTCAAGGCCGACGGCGTCGAAGGCGCGGCGACCGAGCAGGCCCTGCGCGACTTCGCGCGCTCGCATGGACTGCCCGTCACGACGGAGGTCACTCCCCGCCTGGTGAGGCAGCTGACCGCAGCGGCGCGATCGGCCGGCCGCTGACCAGCTCGCCTTCGCCAGGCTACCGGCCGCGAATACCACGGATTCCCGTCGCCAAACCTGTCGCCTGTCGCGCCGGCATATGTGCACTCGAACGCCGAAAAGCCGAGCACGCGCCGGTCGCTTTTTCGAATGATACGCCGTGATGGATCAGATCAGCCGGACCGTCAGGCGTTCGATGACCGGCTCCGTGTCGGGGCGAATTCCCAGCCACCATTCGAAGGCTTCGGCAGCCTGTTCGACGAGCATGCCGACGCCGTCGGCGAGCCGCCCGGCGCCAGCGGATCGCGCGACCCGCAGAAACGGGGTCAATCCCTTTCCGTAGGCCAACTCGTAGCCTAGGCACCCCCTCGAGAAGCTGAACTCGGGACAGGCGGCAATTCGCCGGCAAGGCTCGCCGAGGTCGCGTTGACCACGAGTTCGAAATCCCGGAACCCGGCGAGGTCGCCATAACCCATTCCCACGATATTGCCGTAAGCGGAAAACTGCGCGGCCAACGCGCGCGCCTTGTCGGGCGTTCGATTCGCGATCGCGAGAAGAGCGGGTTTCTCGTCGAGGAACGGAAGGATTACACCTCGCGCAGCTCCGCCGGCGCCCAGCATGAGGATGCGCCTACCCGCGAGAGGATAGCCGAGATTGCGTTGGATGTCCTTTGTCAGCCCGATGCCGTCGAAATTCTCGGCATGGGCCCGTTCGCCCCGGAATTTCATTGCGTTGACGGCTCCCGCGAGCCGCGCGCGCTCGGAGAGATCGGTCGCGTATGCGCAGGCGTCAAGCTTGAAGGGCACGGTGACGTTGAGCCCGCGTCCGCCGTCGCGGCGGAATTGATCCACCCGGGCTGCAAATTGCCCGAGCGATCCCTCGATCGCGACATACGCGAGATCCTGCCCCGTCGCTTCCGCGAACATCCCATGGATCAGAGGCGACTTGCTGTGGCCGATCGGATTGCCGATGACGGCGAAGAGGTCGGTCACTTAAGCCGCTCCAAAGACTGGCGCAAATCATGACCCGGCGCAGCGCGTTGTCCGAGGCTGGCGCGCAAACAAACAGATTTTGGATCGCGCCAACAGATTGGCCCTTGTCGTCGGGGTCTATGTCTTTCAGCCCGGTCGTTCACTGGTGCCCCTAGCCGGAATCGAACCAGCACTCCTTGCGGAATCCGATTTTGAGTCGGACGCGTCTACCAGTTCCGCCATAGGGGCCCGCAAAAGCGGATGGCTTCCTATAGAACGCGCGGCGGCGGAGGGTCAACGTTGGGCCTTCCCCCAACGCGCGCGGCGCGGCTCGAGCCGATGGACGCGGCGAGGGGGAAGGCGTAAACCTCGCCGCGGCCAAGGGATACGCCATGTTCAATTCGCTCTACGCTCGCGTCAAGGCGCTCGCTCAAAGCCGCCATGCGGAAGCGTCGCTGGCGGCGGTCGCCTTTGCCGAGAGTTCGTTCTTTCCGATTCCGCCAGACGTTCTGCTTGCGCCGATGGCCCTCGCCCATCCCCAGCGCGCCTGGCGGTTCGCGCTGATCGCGACCGTCGCCTCCGTTATCGGGGGAATGCTCGGCTACGCGATCGGCGCGATGCTTTACGACACGGTCGGCCTTTGGCTCGTCAATCTCTACGGCTATGGCGCGAAGATGGAGGCGCTGAGGCAGACCTACGCGCAATGGGGCTGGCTGGTCATTCTGGTCAAGGGCGTGACGCCGATCCCCTACAAGCTCGTCACCATCACCAGCGGCCTGCTCGGCTACAGTTTTCCGCTGTTCGTCGCGCTGTCCATCCTCACTCGCGGCGCGCGCTTCTTCCTCGTGGCGGGCGCGCTGAGGTGGTTCGGAGAGCCGCTGCGCCAGGCGATGGAGCGCAATTTCGCGGCGGTGCTCGGCGGCTTCGCCGCGCTCGTCATCGCCGGCTTCGTCATCGCGATCAAGGTGTTCTGATGACCCCGATCGATCTCGTCCTGCCGCCGTCGCAGACCCGCCGCGCCCTCCTGATCCTGCTCGCGGCGCTGGTCGTTCTCGCCGCGGTCTGGACCTTTCAGGCTTTCGGCTTCACGCCGTGCGAGCTCTGCCTCACCGAGCGCTACTCCTTCTACGCCGGCGCGCCGATCGCGGCGCTGACCGCCTGGCTCGCGAGCCGCTCCGCCCACCGGCTCGCCCGCGCGCTGTTCGTCCTTCTGGCGCTAATATTCCTCGCCAATGTCGGGCTCGCCTTCTACCACGTCGGCGTCGAACAGCATTGGTGGCCCGGTCCGACCGCATGCACCGGCTCGCTCAGCGGCCCCGTCGACGTCAACGACCTGATGAAGTCGCTGAACTCCGCCCGCGTCGTCAATTGCGACGAGGTGCAATTGCGCATCCTCGGCCTGTCGTTCGCCGGCTGGGACGTCGTCGCCAGCGCCGCGATCGCGCTCTACGCCGCGCTCGCCGCAAGGCTCGCCAAGTAGGCGCCTCGCCCTCGCCCAGGCGAACGCGCTCGTAGCGGGGCGGGCGCGATCGCAGGGCCCGCCTCAGGCCAAATCACCCTAAGCCGAACCCGTAACGGCGGGGGCAGGCTCTTCCCCGCTTCGGCTTCGCGGAGAAGGGGGACGCGGCGCCGATGCCAAGGAGTCGAGGCGCCGGCGCCAAGCGGACGTGGCGCCAACCCCAAATCCATGCCACCTCGTTACAAGATCTGACCATTGCCGTTTTGAGTGTTTTCAACGGCTTACGGCGGGCAATGGGACAATGGCGAAAAAAGCGGATTTCTGCGGTTTAGAGGCGAAAGTGGTCGTCGGGCTCCTTTATCGATAAAAGCAAATGTAGGTGCGCCAGGCGAAGCTGGCGGCGTCCAGCCGGTGCAAGTCCGGTCCGAGTAAGCCGTAGCGGGCGCTCGGTAGCGAGTGTTGCGGGGCGGAAGGCGACGACCGCCGCGAAGCGTACACAGCAATCGTGTGGGGTGGGTTATTGAGCCGCGAAAGTGCTAATCTCGCAGAGGCCGAGTCCGTTGACACAGCCGAAGGCAATATGTGCGGCGCCGTTTTGCGAGGCGCTGACGCTCTGCCGTGGTCGAAGACCCCATCACGCACGAAAGGAAGCCGTCGGAACCTGGGAGACCTCATCCGGCCCGCAGTCGCGCTGGCGATCCCGGGCCGTGGCGGGAACCCTAGTGGGCAATCCGTCAGGGAACGGATGAGGAGTCGGACGCGCTCGTAGTACCGATGAAGCGCCCGAACAAGGCTGTGATGAGCGGCGGCGGAGGGCGTGGAGGGAAGGGGCGCGGCCGAAGGAAGCGAGGGTGGGGCGGCATGCTCCGGGCACAGTACCGGAACCCGCATGCCTCAAAGGCGCTGCTCTTGCACGGATCGAGTACGGGCCGGCACTGAAGGCCCCAACCCCGGTCACGTCCGACCTTCGGCAGGAGCCCGGTGCGGGAAAGCCGCACGCCGGGATCTGCGCGGGGGGCGGTGAGTAATCACCGTCCCTACCGCGACCACAAATTCCGGCTTTCGCCAACGATTTTTTCACGAGATCATTGATGGAGGACCGTCAGCGGAACGGCCCGCGAGGGCGCCCGCCTTGAGGGGGCAAGGGACGCGGCGCCGGCCTTATGCCCCCAACGGAGGGGCGGCTTCTCCCCGTCCGGCGCGCGGGACGCGCACCCTCCGATCGCCTGCGCTCGGCCGTCGCCGTTGCCGCCGATCGCGGGCAGAGACGACGTCAGGAACGGTGGAAAGACGGTCGCGTCGACGCAACGCCCGTAATGCAAAGGGAAGCAATTGGGCGAAATAACAGGAGGAATGCGAGACCGAACGGGTCGATAACAGGAGCGTAACAGGAGCATATATAACAGGAGAAGAAATCGCGAAAATTTTTCGGGCTTCTCCGGAGCCAACAGCCAAGGAGGCGATTGACGGCCGCTTCCTCGAAGCGATGGTCGACGCCGCCCGTGGAAGCGGTGGTGCGCGGGACGCCTGGATCGGCCGGTTGATCCGGCGGACGCCTGCGGCGGCGACCCCTTCGCCCGTTCGGGAGAATGTGGCGCGGAGCGGTCCGCGTCCGTGTCGAGGAGGTCGGCGAAGCGCGGCGCCCGGGCTGATGAGCGGCTCACCCGCACGAGCCCGTCGTCGTGGCCGGACAGATGCGCGCCAACGCTGGAATGGCCACGCCCAGGCGCGCTCGACCAACCGCGCCGTCCGCACCGGGTTGAGCGCCACGCAGCGGGCCGCCGCCATGAGATGGTCCTAGTCCATGGCGACCGAACTGAACAGGCCCTGAAACACATGTCCCGTCTGGCGCGCCCGCGCGTCGACAAAGCCCGCGTAGAGCGAGCGCCCCCTGGCCAGCGCGAGCGCGAGCCCGACGAAGTCGTCGGGCGTCAGGATCAGACGGACGTGGTTGGGCATCAGGCAATAAGCCCAGCAGGCGACGCCGAAGCGGCGACGCGATTCGCCAGCCAGTCCTTGTAAAGACGATAGTCCTCCGGCTCGAAGAATATTCTCTCGGTCCGATTGCCGCGCTCATGTCACGTGGCGCCGCAGGCCCGGAGCGACGATGCGGGGATGCGGGTCATGTCGCAACGTCACACGGCGGCACAAAAAGGTAAAGACGGTCGTGTTACGGTAATTCCGATCCCTGCCTTCGCGGACCGCCCAGTAGAGGAAGACTGGGGCGGCGCCCTACGACGAGCTTTTTGCACATGTAGGGAACTCCAGCCCGCGACTGGCAATAAACCAAAACATGTCGCATCTATGCTGCTCGTGTTCGCCAATTTGCTGCCTCTTCACGCCAGCGCCGCAATTGTCGCATCGGCGTCGTAGGTTTGCAATTTCGCTTTCGGCATCCGATCGTAACCTTGCTCGCGTCATAAAACTTTCAGTGTAACAGAGGCTTACAAAGAAAGGGGTGGGCCTGTGTCCGACCCGGATCAGCTAGTTTCGGTCGCCAACGGTTTCCAGGTCGCCCGGAGGGTCTACGTAGAATGCCCCTATTGATCCGTTGCGTTCGCCTGTAAACTACAGCATCACACATGGCGCTGGGCGTCGGATTTACAATGGTTTGAGGCAAGATGGCCGAGTATTCGCGAAGTATGGACGCAGTCAAGGCGGCAAAATCACTGGTTCAGCGGCATGGGAAGGAAAATGCGCTCCGGAAGACGGTCCACGAAAGAGCAATGGCGCGACGGGCTCGCTGTCGCCGACGGTTCCAGCTTTGGGTGACGATCGCCACGGAGATAGAAGCATGCAATTGTTCGGGTCGCTAAAATGGTACACTCGGTGAGCGATGCCAATTCAAAGGCCGGGCATTCTCATGCGATTGCCTGGGATGTCCTATTCCTGGACGGGAAAGAGGAGCGCCTCTCGCGATATGAAAACCACGCACTCGCGATTGACGCCGCGTGCGAGCTCGTCGACAAGGGCTACGAGGTTCACGGAATAGGTAGGGGACCTCTCGCCTACCCGATTGGGAAGCATGCCATCACCCGCATTTACGCGATTTGGGCGCGGGAGAGGTCGATTGCTCGCCGATGATCAGACAGATCCCGCCCCGAGCGCTGCACCGCCAGTATCGGCAGCTTCTTCACG
Organism: uncultured Alphaproteobacteria bacterium; assembly: GCA_963768555.1. Taxonomy (GTDB): domain Bacteria; phylum Pseudomonadota; class Alphaproteobacteria; order Rhizobiales; family Beijerinckiaceae; genus Roseiarcus. The sequence continues at coordinate 85,191 of CAVYIZ010000076.1, read as the reverse complement.
ACGACGAAGCCAGGCACGCTCCAATGGTCGACAAGTCGCCTCGCCACTATCTCCGGCATGATCTCATCGGCGTTGTGGATGCGGTTCTAGCTTAGCTAGCGAAAGATTGGCGAATGCAAGCCCTGACGCCGCCCTGTGGCAAACGCCGTCTCGCGCCTCACAAATCCGCGTAGGCCAAGCGCTTTGCAGCCTCTAAGGCATTGTCAGACGCCGATGTTCACTTGTTGCCACGTTGATGGTGTGATGGTGTTGCCCACGACGTTCGGCTGTGAGGAGGGGAAAGAGAAATGCATGAGTTAATTGAAATCGAATTGACCAGAGTTCGCAGAATGACTGATCAGGCTGAGGAAAGCTTTCTCGTTTACCTGATAGACATGGCAATTATACAGGCGAATGCGAAGGCGCGCTCTTTCGCCAATAGCCTTGAAACGCTCAATTCGCGATCACAGGAACCCTATAGTTTACAGCCGGATGGCAGGGTGCAAAAATTTCCGCGGAAGGCTACTGTCCCTCGTCAAGCGTTGACAACTGCGTCACGATCTTGACGATCGCGTCGCGTAGGGCGGCCTTCTCAATATTAAAAAAGAATGCACCAGCCGATACCTGTCCTTCGACCGCTTGGCGGCGACCTCACCTATGGATCTCGGCGTGCGGACATCGCGGCCAACAGGTCGAGCAGCAACGGCGCCAGATCGGGCGCAGGGTGCGAGGTAACCGCTTGGTAAGTTCGAGACGGTCACCGGGCCAGTCGGCAGGATGAACGGCAGGAAGTCAGGCGCGAATTGCTCGGCGGCGGCCTGTGCGCGGCAAGTGTTCTTGATCCCCATCAATGCGCCGAGCCTCTTTTCCGGAGGAGAATATCAACCATGTGAGGAGGCGGAGCAATGACCGAGGAGGTGGCCCGTCCGGCCCCCGCGGCATCGGGTTTCTCAGTCAAGTGCGCAATTGCGGCTCTTCGGAAACGCAACATCGCCACAGGGCCGTTGTTGCATCGCGCCGGCCTGTCCGAACACGCCTTCGACAATCCGCGCCATCGCATATCCGCGATTGGTCAGATCAAGTTTCTCGAATACGCCGCCGAGGCGATGGACGATACAGCGTTCGGGCTCCACCTCGCCGAGCAGTCGGATCCGCGTGAAGCCGGGCTGCTATTTTACGTGGTTTCCGCCGCGAGAAATCTCGGCGAGGCGATGGCGCTCTTTGCGCGCTACAACCGCATTGTCAACGAAAGCGCGCGGGCGAAGATAGTGTGGCAGACCGCAAGCGTGATCCTCCAGCTCAGCTTTGTCGGGGTTCCACGACATCGCGCGAGGCATATCTCGGAGTTCGAGGCGGCGCTGATTGTCAAGGTTATCCGAGAGATCACAGGCCGCCACATCCGACCGATCCGAATAGCTTTTGCCCACGCACGCACTGCCGACTTGCCGGAGTTCGAACGCTTCTGGGGCTGCCCGGTCGAGTTCGGCGCGCCGTCCGATCAACTGGAGTTCTCCAAAGACACGGTCGCACTTCCTCTCATCACCGGAGACCTGACTTTGCTGGAGACGCTGCGGCCGTTCTGCGACGAGGCGACAACAGCGCGCAACACGGCGATCGGTTCAGTCCGCGCTTCCGTCGAGAACGAGGTCCAGCGGCTGCTGGCGCACGGCCAGGCTCACGCGGAGACGGTCGCCAAGGCGTTGGCCGTCAGCGTCAGAACCCTCTCGCGCAGGCTGTCCGCCGAAGGCACAACCTTCGTCGAGGTCGTCGACCAATTGCGCCGCAGCCTCGCGCTCGAGTCCCTCAAAAACTCCCACTACACGACAGCGCAAATCTCTTGGCTCCTGGGGTACGAGAGTTCGACCTCGTTCAATCATGCCTTCAAGCGTTGGACTGGCCGCTCGCCATCCGCCGTTCGCAAAAAAGAGCGGCTTCCCGCGCCGGGATCGACCTGACCGCCCTCCGGTTTGAGAGCCGAGTGTCCCGCATGTACCGCAAGACGTTTTCGTGCGCGTTGCGCGTGGATTACGGTGACAGTGCGCCGGGAGACCGGCAAGGAGTAAGTGGTGCAAGTCCACTGCGGTGAAGGAGTAGCGAACCACACCGGCCCCGAGCCGTGCGTTTTCGGTCGCGAGGCCGGAGACGAAGCGTCGGCAGGGGAATGCATAGGCCAGCCATTGAGCCGCGAAATTATCAATCGGGACGCCGACGCTTTTGTCACGGCGGAAGGCAACACGGGGGTGCGCGTCAACGCGAGCGCATCGCGACCCGTCCGCCGGCATAGCCCGCCACCGCGCCCCAAACGACGCCGATCGAGGCCGCCACCGCGCAGCCGAGCACGCCGACGAGAAGCGAGATGCGTCCGGCGATCATTGTGCGCGCGAGGAGATCGCGTCCGTTGGCGTCGGCGCCGGCGATAAACCTGACGCTCTCGAACGGCGCGTCGACGATGAGCGTCCGTCCGTCGTCGCGGCGCTCGACGACGCTCGGCGCGCCGAATGCGCCCGAGCGTTCGAAATAGCCGAGCTCGCGCTCGTCGATCGGCCTCGGGCTCGTGAGCGTCGCGCGGGCGCTGCGCCAAGCGATTTCGGCGACGTCGAGCCTCGCATGCAGCCGCGCCGCAATGCTCGCCAGCACGGCGCGCGCCTCCGCCTCGCTCGGATGCGCTTGAAGCGAAGGCGGCGCCCGCACATAGGCCGGATAGGCGACGTCGTAGGGGGCGGGATCGAGGAAAGGCCCGAACACGCAGAAGGCCGCCGCCGCAAGCAGCGCGATAAACGCAAGCAACGCCGGACGGTTGCGCGAGAAACGCGCCGCCGCGGCCCGCGTCGCGCCCGGCGCCCTAGTGGTCCGCTTCATTCGGTTTGAAACCAGCTTGCTTTGTCACCCTCGCGGAAAGCCAGGGCCCAGAGGCGTCCGGCCCAGCGGATGGATCCCCGCTTTCGCGGGGATGACAGGTTGTTATCGACGGCGGACAACACATTCTCTTTGACCGAAGCGGACCACTAGTCATGTCCGACCCTCGGGTCGATCAGCGAATAGGCGATGTCGACGAGGAGGTTGAAAAGGACGATCGTTGTCGCGACGACGATCGCGACGCCCATCGCCAAGGGATAGTCGCGGTTGAGCGCCGCTTCGACGAAATAGCGCCCGAGGCCGGGAATGCCGAAGATCGTCTCGACCACCACCGATCCCATCGTCAGCGCCGCCGCCGCCGGCCCGAGATAGGAGACGAGCGGCAGGAGCGCGGCGCGAAAGGCGTGCATCAGAATCGTCCGGCGGCCGAGGCCGTAAGCGCGCAGCGTGCGCGACGAGGGGGACGCCAGCGCGTCGATCATCGCTGCGCGGGTCAGCCGCGCGATCGCCGCGATCTGAGGAGCGGCCAGGACCAGGATCGGGAGCACGCGGTTGGCGAGCGCTCCGTCGTTCCAGCCGCCGACCGGCAGCCAGCCGAGCTCGAGGCCGAACACGAACTGGGCGATCGGCGCGAGGACGAAACTCGGCGCGACGAGGCCGAGGCCGGCGGCGGCCGTGATGAGCCGGTCGAGCGCGCTCTCCCGCCGCTCTGCAGCCGCCGAGCCGGCCGCGACGCCGACGAAAAGCGCGAGGGCGAGGGCCGACGCGCCGAGCCCGAACGAGATCGGCAGCGCATGGCCGAGCAGCTCGCTGACCGAATATTCGCGCCAGCCGTAGCTCGGCCCGAGGTCGCCCCGGACGAGCGCGGCGAGATAGTCCAGATACTGGCGACAGAGCGGCTGGTCGAGGCCGAACACCCGCTTCAGATTCTCCATCGTCGCCGGATCGAGCGGCCGCTCGAGATCGAACGGCCCGCCGGGCGCGGCCCGCATCAGCACGAAGTCGATGGTCACGACGACGAGCAGCGTCGGCGGAACAAGGAGGAGCCGCCTGAGAATCATCCTCTCCATGGAGCCTCGGCCCGCCTCGGTTTGCGTGCGGCGCGCGGCCGTTCGGGCGCGCCTGCGGCGGCGAGGATCGCGCGGTACTCGTCGCGCTTCTCGTGGATCGAGGCGATCACGAGGCCCATCGGCACGCCGACGTCGACCAGCACCGCCTCGGAGAGCTGCAGGCTCGCCTCGATGGTCTCCGGCACCGCGTCGGTTACGCCGAGCGCGTAGAGCTTGCGCGCATGATCGGCGTCGCGGGCGCGGGCGATCAGGATCACGTCGCGGCGCAGCCGACGAGTTGTCTCGACCACCACTTCGTTGGCGCGCGGCGAATCCATCGTCACCACCACCGCCCGCGCCGTTTCGACGCCGCAGCGGCGCAGGTAGTCGGGGCGTGAGGCGTCGCCGTAGTAGACCGGCTTGCCGGCGTCGCGGGCGCCGGCGACGACGCGGGCGTCCAAATCGACGGCGACGAACGGGACCTTGTGCATGTCGAGCATGGCGCCGATCAGCGCGCCGACCCGGCCGTAGCCGACGATGACGACGCGGCCCTCCTCGCTTTCGGGCGGCGCCTCCTCCGGCGGCCCATCCGCGCGCGGACGCGGCCGGGCGTCGATCAGCGCGCCGAGCCTGCCGAGCGGGGGAATGGCGAGCATCGAGATCGCGACCGCGGTCACGAGCGTCGTCGACAGGGCGCGGTCGATCAGTCCGCCGGCGAGGGCCGCGCCGATCATCACGAAGCCGAATTCGCCTCCCGGTCCGAGCAGCACCGCCATTTCCGCTCCGACCCGCAAGGGCAGGCCGAAGCCGCGCGCCAGCGCGAACAGGATCAGGCCCTTGAGGCCGATCAGGGCCGCCGCGAGACCGAGGATGAGCCCGGGCTTGGCGACGATGAGCGCCGGATTGATCTCGGCCCCGACGGAAACGAAGTAGAGGCCGAGCAGCAGGCCCTTGAACGGCTCGATCGTCACCTCGATTTCGCGCCGGTATTCGGTTTCCGCCAGCAGCAGCCCCGCGACGAACGCGCCGAGCGCCATGGAGAGCTTGCTCGCAGCGGCGGCGAGGCCGTCGCCGAGCACGACCAGCAGGCAGGCGGCCATGAAGAATTCCGGGCTCCTCGTCTCGGCGACGAAATGGAAGAACGGCCTCAACGCCAGCCGCCCGAACACGATCAGCGCGGCGAGCGCGAGCGCCGCGGGAACGAGCCCGCCAATCAGCGCCGCGCCGAGCCCGCCCCCGCCGCCGCCCGCGAAGGTGCCCGCCATGACGAGCAGCGGCGCGACCGCGAGATCCTGGAAACAGCAGCACCGAGAAGCTCGCCCGTCCGACGGGCGCGCCGAGTCTTTTGCCCTCGATGAGCACCGGGATGACGATCGCGGTCGAAGACATGGCTGAGCGCCCCGCCGATCGTCAGCGCCGCCGCCGGCTGCAGGCCGAGCGCCAAGGCGATCGCGGTCAGGACCAGCATCGTGGCGACGACCTGCGCAAGGCCGAGCCCGAACACCAGCCGGCGCATGCGCCTCAGGCGCTCGAACGACAGCTCGAGCCCCATCGTGAACAGAAGGAAGACCACCCCGAAAGCGGCGATCCTGTCGATCGTCTCGACATTGCCGAGGGCGAGCCAGCCGAGCCACGGCGCCTTCCTGGCGAGCGACCCGAGGCCGTAAGGCCCAAGCGCGACGCCGGCCAGCAGATAGCCGAGCACCGGACTGATCCTGAGCCGGAAGAGCAGCGGCGCAATCACGCCCGCCGTCGCCAGGAACAGCAAAGCCTCCTTGTAAACGGAAAGGTCGGTCGTTTCGTTCACGCCGCCAGTTTAGTCGATTCCAACCGATCCGCGAGCCTTGGGGCGAGGGCAGGGCGCCACGGCTGCCGAGACGGAGGCGCTCCATCGCGGCCTAATCGCCATTCCGGCCGAGGACTGGGAAGCGTTCGAGGTGTGGGTCGATCGCACGACCGAGGACATTCCCGGCCTCGAACCGCGCCCATCCGGGAAGCGCCGAGCGCGCCGGCGGCGCCCCTCCGCGGCCGCGTCGCGGAGGAGACGGTCGCAGCCGGTCCGCCCCAAAACCTTCGCCCTGTTATAGGTTCCATGACGTTTTGGCGCCTTTTTCCGAAGGATTTGCGCCTATTCCCGGAACAGCGCGACGTAGAGCCAGCCGGCTTCGACCGGCGCGGCGAATTAACCACCGACGATCCGCTTTACGGCAAGGGCTCGGCGCGTCGACGGACGAAAGATCCATCCGCTCTATCTCTTCGAGGCGAAGACGCCAGCCGAGTCGAAATATCCGTGGGACTATTTCAAGTTGGAGGCGACCATCCCGGGCGAGGAGGCGTTCCGGCCGCTCGACAAGAGCGATTGTCCGCTGGCGAAGAAGTGAAAGGGGTAGGCGGTCAACAACTGTGGCCGCGCGTCCGCACTCATGGCTGCGGCAACTCAATGCCTTGGGGAGGCTTGTAGGGAGCGGCCATTTTTAATTAGATTCTCGAACGAGACTGAAGCCGCGTCGGGTGCGCGAGTTGTGTTGTCGGCGAGGACCCAACATTGGCGAGCGCGAATAATCTCATCACGATTTCACCCAGCGAACTCGACGCCTGGCTCGACACGGTGCGCGCCGAACGTTGGCCGCGTCTGGCGATTGTCGGGCCTGGCGTTTGGCTGAGCAACCGGGTTGAAGAATGGCCGCCCACGTTGAAAGGCGTAGAACGCGTCATTCGAGTGAAGGCATCGATCGCCTCTCCCGCCGACAAACTCCGACGGCTCCCTGGACTCACCTCACTCGTATTTTTGGGTTTTGGCATCGGCGACGAGGGCGCCAAGGCCATCGCCGCCTCGCTCACCGGCCTCACGTCTCTTGATCTCTGGAGCAACGACATCGGCGACGAGGGCGCCAAGGCCATCGCCGCCTCGCTCACCGGCCTCACGTCTCTTGATCTCTGGAGCAACACCATCGGCGACGAGGGCGCCAAGGCCATCGCCGCCTCGCTCACCGGCCTCACGTCTCTTAATGTAGGCGGCAACACCGTCGGCGCCGAGGGCGCCAAGGCCATCGCCGCCTCGCTCACCGGCCTGACATCTCTTGATCTCAGGGTCAACAACATCGGCGCCGAGGGCGCCAAGGCCATCGCCGCCTCGCTCACCGGCCTCACGTCTCTTGATCTAAGCAGCAACACGATCGGCGCCGAGGGCGCCAAGGCCATCGCCGCCTCGCTCACCGGCCTCACGTCTCTTGATCTCTGGAGCAACGACATCGGCGCCGAGGGCGCCAAGGCCATCGCCGCCTCGCTCACCGGCCTCACGTCTCTTAATGTAGGCGGCAACACCATCGGCGACGAGGGCGCCAAGGCCATCGCCGCCTCGCTCACCGGCCTGACATCTCTGAATCTGAGCTGGAACACCATCGGCGCCGAGGGCGCCAAGGCCATCGCCGCCTCGCTCACCGGCCTCACGTCTCTTGATCTCTGGAGCAACGACATCGGCGACGAGGGCGCCAAGGCCATCGCCGCCTCGCTCACCGGCCTCACGTCTCTTGATCTAGACAGCAACGACATCGGCGCCGAGGGCGCCAAGGCCATCGCCGCCTCGCTCACCGGCCTCACGTCTCTCGATCTGCGCAACAACAATATCCGCGCCGAGGGCGCCAAGGCCATCGCCGCCTCGCTCACCGGCCTCACGTCTCTTGATCTCAGGGTCAACAACATCGGCGCCGAGGGCGCCAAGGCCATCGCCGCCTCGCTCACCGGCCTCACGTCTCTTGATCTAAGCAGCAACACGATCGGCGCCGAGGGCGCCAAGGCCATCGCCGCCTCGCTCACCGGCCTCACGTCTCTTGATCTCTGGAGCAACGACATCGGCGCCGAGGGCGCCAAGGCCATCGCCGCCTCGCTCACCGGCCTCACGTCTCTTAATGTAGGCGGCAACACCATCGGCGACGAGGGCGCCAAGGCCATCGCCGCCTCGCTCACCGGCCTCACGTCTCTTGATCTAGGCAGCAACGACATCGGCGCCGAGGGCGCCAAGGCCATCGCCGCCTCGCTCACCGGCCTCACGTCTCTTGATCTCAGGGTCAACGACATCGGCGCCGAGGGCGCCAAGGCCATCGCCGCCTCGCTCGCGGGCCTCACGTCTCTTGATCTAAGCAGCAACACGATCGGCGACGAGGGCGCCAAGGCCATCGCCGCCTCGCTCACCGGCCTCACGTCTCTTGATCTAGGCAGCAACGACATCGGCGCCGAGGGCGCCAAGGCCATCGCCGCCTCGCTCACCGGCCTCACGTCTCTTGATCTAGACAGCAACGACATCGGCGCCGAGGGCGCCAAGGCCATCGCCGCCTCGCTCACCGGCCTCACGTCTCTCGATCTGCGCAACAACAATATCCGCGCCGAGGGCGCCAAGATGCTTCTCGACGCATGGTCTGCGCGCCCTGACAGCGCACAACTGCGCCGACTGGAACTCCGCGATAACGGCGACCTCAGCAGCCTGTTGCCGAAGGAAGCTCTGGAGACGAGTGACGACGCCCAAGTCATTCTCGCCGCCTACCGCACCTTCAAGCGAGCTAAAGAAGAAGGGACGGCTCAGCCGCTCAACGAGGTCAAGCTCCTTGTCGTCGGCAATGAGGCGGTCGGCAAGACCTCGCTGCTGCGCTATTTGATCCATAACAAACCGCGCGATCCGAGCGAAGACCACCCGCGCCTCAAGCATGTCCGCGATCCCATTCCGAACAACTGGCTCGCGATCAAGAGCCGGCTGCGCGAATTGACGCCGCAACGCTCGGTGCTGCCGAACGCGGAATTCGTCCCGCTTTGCGAGAATCCGGCCTCGGGCGTGGAGAAAATCGCCGACGCCAATGAGCAGCGGGCGCTGTTGCAGCTTCTGCATCAGCTCGGCGTCATCGTCGCGCACGGATTGAGCCGCGAGTCATCCGCCGCCAGCCGCGAAATCACTTTGCTCGATCCGAATTGGCTGACCGGCGCGATCTATCGCGTGCTGGAAATGGCCAAATCGAACGAATGCGACGGCGAGTTCTCGCGCGCCCATCTCACCCAATGGCTCGATCCGAATGTCTATCCGTCCCGGTGGCATGAATTCATTTTGACGATGATGCAGGATTCGGAGGTCGGCCTGTGCTTCCGGCTTCCGGCCCAAGGCGAGGAGCGCTATCTCATTCCCGAAGCGCTGACGCCCGGCGCTCCCGAGCGGCGCCGCTGGCCCGAGGAGCCGCTGCGTTTCCGCTATCGCTATGGCTTCCTGCCGCCCGGACTCATTCCGCGCTTCATTGTCCAGTCGCATCGCAATCTGACGGGAAAGAGATCGCGCTTCAAGCAAGGCGTCGAGCTTGTCGCCGCCGGCTGCGACATGCTGATCGTCGCCGATCTCGAAGATCGCCGCGTCGATATCGAGGTCGCGGGGCCCGAGGCGCGGCGACGCTCGGCGCTGGAAATCGTGCTGAACGATCTCGACGCCGTGCATCGGTTCAACCCCGAAGCCGAACCGGTTGCGCTCGTGCCGCTGCCCGACAATCCCAAAGCGCAGGTCGGCTACGGGCATTTGTTGATGCTCGAGCGCGAAAAGGGCCCCGATTACGCGTTTTTCCCCGAAGGCGCGACGCGCGAATACAAGGTTTCGGAGCTCCTCGACGGGGTTCGTCGCGACCTCATGCGATATCGGGAAGAGTCGAAAGAAGAGACGAAAACTTCGGTCGTCGTCCTTGTGCATGGCATTCGCACCAGGGCGCTGTAGCAGAACGCAATTCAATCCACATTGCGCAAGGAAGGTTTTGTCGTCCAGCCAACGAATTACGAGTATTTCGACGTGTTGCGCTTTCTGTTTCCCGGCCAATTTTTCAGGCGCCGTACAATCAGCGAAGTGGAAAAACAAATCCGACATACGCTCGCTGTCAACGAAGGAGCCCGCTGTTCGCTCGTAGCCCACAGCTTTGGCACCTACGTCGTCTCTCGGATATTGCGCGAGTATACCGATCTTGAATTTGATCGCATCATCTTCTGCGGAAGCGTCGTGCCGTCAAGCTTTCGCTTCGAGGACTACCGGAAGCGGTTTAGCACGCCGCTCGTAAACGAAGTGGGCACCCGCGACTTCTGGCCGGCGATCGCCGAGGCGGTCACCTTCGGTTATGGTTCTGCCGGCGCCTACGGCTTCCGCCGACCGGCGGTGCAGGATCGCTGGCATAACGGCAAGGCGCATAGCGACTTCTTGAACAAGGATTTCTGCCGTAAATATTGGCTGCCGTTTCTGCGGGACGGGACCATCGTCGAAGCCGACGAGGCGCCCGAGCCGCCGCCGTGGTGGCTCTGGGTCGTCTCAACTTTCCAGATTCGCTACGGCGTTGTCCTGGCTCTGCTGATTTTGGCCTATTACCTCTGGCGAACGCACGTGGGCTAAAGCGCGCGAATGCGGCAGCCTCAGGCTGGAAATCCGCTGTATTCGCGAATTAATCCGCTGTTCCGGTCGCAGGGGAAATTTTCACTGAACCTGCTGGTATCGTTCATCTTATTGAGTAGAATTTTATTCGTCGGAGCGCCCGAAACGGGAAATCCGCTGTTTTTTCCGCTGTTACCAGCGGATTCGGCTGCTGCAGCGCATGCGACCCTGTCGGCGACCTAGCCGCCTGTTCCGGACCGGGCGTGGCCAACCACCCGGCGGATCGGCCGCGGCGCCGAAGCCGCGACCGCCCGCCGAGTTGGTCAGATCACATAAGCCTTCAGCGGCGGAAAGCCGTTGAAGCCGACCGAGGAATAGGTGGTCGTATAGGCCCCCGTTCCTTCGATCAGCACCTTCGACCCGATCTCGAGCGTGATCGGCAGGAGATAGGGCTCCTTCTCGTACAGGACGTCGATCGAATCGCAGCTCGGGCCGGCGAGCACGCAGGGCCCGAGCGCGTCGTCGTCGCGCTCCGTGCGGATCGGGTAGCGGATCATCTCGTCCGTGGTCTCGGCGAGGCCGTTGAACTTGCCGATGTCGAGATAGACCCAGCGAACCCGGTCGTTCTCCGCTTTGCGCGAGATCAGCACCACCTCCGCCTCAATGATTCCGGCGTTGCCGACCATGCCGCGGCCGGGCTCGATGATCGTCTCTGGAATACGGTTGCCGAAATGGCGCCTGAGCGCGCGAAAGATCGTCTGCCCGTAGGTTTTGACGCCCGGGACGTGCCTGAGATAGCGGGTCGGAAAGCCGCCGCCGAGATTGATCATCTGGAGCTGGATCCCGCGCTCGGCGAGATCGCGGAAGATCGCGGCCGAGACTTTGAGCGCCCGGTCCCACATGCGGGGGTTCCGTTGCTGCGAGCCGACGTGGAACGACAGCCCGTGCGGAACGAGGCCGAGCGCCTGGGCGCGTTCGAGCACGCGCGGCGCCATTTCCGGCGTGCAGCCGAACTTGCGCGACAGCGGCCATTCCGCTCCCGATCCGTCGCAGAGAATCCGGCAGAACACTTTTGCGCCGGGCGCCGCGCGGGCGATCTTCTCGACCTCGGCCTCGCAATCGACCGCATAGAGCCGGACGCCGAGCGCGTGGGCGCGCGCGATGTCCTTCTCCTTCTTGATCGTGTTGCCGAAGCTGATGCGCTCCGGCGTCGCGCCGGCGGCGAGCGCCTGCTCGATCTCGGCGACCGAGGCCGTGTCGAAGCACGAGCCGAGACCGGCGAGAAGGCTCAGGATCTCGGGCGCGGGGTTCGCCTTGACGGCGTAGAACACGCGCGTATCGGGCAGGGCCCCGGCGAAGCCCAGGTAATTCTCGCGCACGACGTCGAGATCGACGACGAGGCGCGGTCCGTCCTCGCGGTTGCGGGCGAGGAATTTTTTGATGCGGTCCGTCATGAGCGGCATCCCCCAACAGCGCGAAAGCTCGTTCCGCGCCTGGCAAATGAAGGATTTGTCGGCGATACAGCCGTTTGCTCCGCGCGTTGGAGACGCGGCGCAACGTCGTTGACCCGCCGACGCGATCGCTCGCCGCCCCCGCCGAAGGCTTAAGAGCCGCCGGCGAAGGCCTCGGGCAATCAGCTGCTGCGCCGTAGCCATGACGCGCCCGAGCGGAATTGCCGCTCCGACGATTCAGGGCCATCGTTTGGACGAGGAAAATCCCGTCCGCACGCCCGGCAAGATAGACAAGCCTCTTTGATCGCCGACCTTTGGAGGGCCGGCAGAGACCAAAAAAGCCCGGTCCGTCGTTGCTTCAAGCCGCGTCCCCCGTTGGGCGGGGTTCGCCGGTTCGCCTCCGGTTGCCGGTCTTCCACGGGCGGTTGACTGGCCTCTTGTCCAGATCCCCGCCGACCGACACGCGACCACAGGCACGTGCGTATTGGGCAAACGTTTATTTGGGCGAATCGCGCCGGAGCGCAAGCGGTTTTTTCGCCTCGCCCGAACAATTTTGCGCGACCCTCAGCGGTCGCCGGAACAGCGAAAATCGACGAGCGGCGTTCGGCGCGCGTCCGCTCCGCTCGAGCGGCGCCGAGCGGAGGGGGCGATTTGAATCGTTTCTAAATTGGACCCGCCATTCTTGTTAAGAATGCCCGCGCTTGTTATCGAAACTCGACGGCAGCGGACCTTGACCCTGCCGGCGACGGAGTTCTCGATGACTGCCGCACGAACCGCATCGCTCCTCGGCGCGGCCCTCGTTCTTGCGCTCGGCTTCGCGCCGGCGGCTTTCGCCGACGAGCCGGCCAAGGTCAGCATCAGGCTCAAGGACCACAAGTTCTCGCCCGCCGAGCCGACCGCCCCCGCCGGCAAGCCGATCGTCATCGAGGTCGTCAACCAGGACGGAACGCCGGCGGAATTCGAAAGCAAGGCCTTGCGCGTCGAGAAGGTCGTCGCGGGCGGCGGCAAGATCACGGTTCAGGTGCGTCCGCTCAAGCCGGGACGTTACCGTTTCTTCGACGACTACCATGAATCGACGACCGAAGGTTTTCTGGTGACGCAATGATCGGATTAAACGGGGGCGACGATTAGGAACTCGCAATGCTCGGCGCCCTGATCATCGTCTTTCGCGAAGTCATCGAGGCGGGCCTCATCGTCGGCATCGTGCTCGCGGTGACGCAGGGCGTGCACGGCAGCAGGCTCTTCATAGCCGCCGGCGTCGCGGCGGGCGTGGTCGGCGCCTGTCTCGTCGCCGCCTTCGCCGGCGTGATCGCTGGAGCGCTCGCCGGGATCGGGCAGGAGATCTTCAACGCCTCGATCCTGCTCGTCGCGGTCGTCATGCTGATCTGGCACAACGTCTGGATGGCGAGCCACGGCCGGGAGATCGCCGCGCAAGTGAAGCAGGTCGGCGACGCGGTGCGCGCCGGCCGGCGCTCGATCGTCGCCCTTGGGGTGGTCTGCGCTGTCGCGGTGATGCGCGAGGGCTCGGAGATCGCGCTCTTCATGTACGGCCTCGCCGCATCCGCCGGATCGACGACGGCGGACCTCCTGATCGGCTCGGCGCTCGGCCTCGCCGCGGGCGTCGGCGTGACCGCGGTCACCTATCTCGGACTGGTGACGATCCCGCCGCGCCGGCTGTTCGCCGTCACCACGGTGCTGATCAGCTTCCTCGCCGCCGGTCTCGCCGCGCAGGCGGTTCTCTTCCTGCAGCAGGCCGGAGTCGCCTCCTTCCTCGAGGGGACCGCCTGGGACACGTCCGCGATCCTCTCCGACACGAGCCTGTTCGGCCGCGTCCTGCACACCCTGATCGGCTATTCGGACCAGCCGTCGGTGTTGCAGGTCGTCGTCTACGTCGCGACGCTAGCGGTCATCGTGGCGCTGACGAAGGCGTTCGCGCCGCGCCGCCCGCCGGCGCGGAAAGCCCTCGGCGCGGCGCCGGCCGAGTAGGCGAAATCCGCTCAATCTCTCACAAAAACGCCGCGTCGCGGTTATAGAAGCTCCTGACCGCGGCGCTGGGCTGGCGCCTGCTCTCCGGCGGCTCCCTGCTCGCTTTGCAGGTTGATCCGGGATGGCGGGGCAGCGCATTTGCTTGGAATCATCGATCGCCTCGTGGACGCTGTAGACACTCGAATGCGGTCCTCTGTGACCGGCTGCCGGCGAACGCCACGCGCCCAGAGCGCTGAACCTTGGTGACTGAGCCCGCATACGAACATGCCACGCAATCACCCTCAAATCAGCGTCGCGCTCGTGTCGCGATATCGTCGCGCTGCTGACCGGCTTCGGCGTCGAGGCGAAGGGCGTGCGCCTCGCGAGCCGCGCCCTGGCCCAGCGTCAACCAATCTGAGGAGGCAAATCGGATGAATGGCGCCGAGCTGCTGGTTTCCGCGCTGGAGAACGAGGGCGTAACGCAAATCTTCGGCCTGCCCGGAGAGGAGAACCTCGCCATGGTCGAGGCGCTGCGTCGCTCTTCGATCAAGCTGGTGGTGGCTCGCCACGAACAGGCGGCCGCCTTCATGGCGGCCACGCACGGCCGCCTCACCGGCACGCCCGGAGTGTGCCTGACGACCTTGGGCCCCGGCGCCCTCAACCTGACGACCGGCGCCGCCTACGCTCCTCGGCGCCATGCCGATCGTCATGATCACGGGCCAGAAGAGCGTCCTCAGCCGCAAGCAGGCGCGCTTTCAGGTGGTGGACATCGTCTCGACCATGACGCCGCTTACCAAGATGGCCCACCAGATCGTCAGCCCTGCGACAATTCCCGCCTTGGTGCGGGAAGCGTTCAGGGTGGCGCAGCAGGAGCGGCCTGGACCGGTGCATCTCGAACTGCCCGAGGACATCGCGGCAGAGCCGGCGCCCGATATACCCCTGATCTCGCCGCACCCGATCGAGGCGCCGGTCGCTCAACCTGCGGCGCTCGATCGGGCGGCGGCGCTGATCCGGGAAGCCGAGCGGCCGCTGATCATGCTGGGTGCGGCGGCGAGCCGGCCGCGCCTCTCGGACGCCTTGTCCGATTTCGTGCGGCGCCTGCAAATTCCGTTCTTCAATGCGCAGATGGGAAAGGGTTCTGTCTCCGGCGGGTCCGGGCTCTACATGGGCACCGCCGCGCTCTCGGAGCGCGACTATGTCCATGACGCGATCGATCGCGCAGATGATCATCGCGATCGGCCACGACACGGTCGAGAAGCCGCCCTTCCTCATGGGGCCCATGGGGCCCAAGGTGTTGCATGTGGGATATCTGCCGGCGACGGTCGAGGAAGTGTTCTTCCCGCATGCGGAGCTCATCGGCGATGTCGGCCCTACCCTCGAGCTGCTCGCCCAACGCCTCGAGGGCAAGCTGCCGAAGGCGGGAGCGCTCCTGCCCTTGCGCGAAGGGATTCTGACGCACATTGCCGCGCGGGCGGAAGAAAGCCGCTACCCACCCACGCCGCAACGCATCGTGCACGATGTGCGCCAGGCGATGCCGGAGGACGGCATCGTCTGTCTCGACAATGGCATGTACAAGATCTGGTTCGCCCGCAACTATTGCACGCGCGTCGCGAACACATTGCTGCTCGATAACGCGCTCGCGACCATGGGAGTCGGTCTGCCGTCGGCCATGATGGCCGCCATGCTCAACCCGGGTCGCCGCGTGCTCGCGGTGTGCGGCGACTGCGGATTCATGATGAATGCGCAGGAGCTGGAAACGGCCTCCCGCCTCGAGCTCAACCTCGTCGTGCTGATCTTGCAGGACAATGCCTTCGGGATGATCCGCTGGAAGCAGAAAGCGGACGGTTTTCCCGATTTCGGCATGAATTTCGGCAATCCCGATTTCGTCGCCTTCGCCAAGGCCCACCGCGTGAAGGGCAGCCGGGTGGAGAGCGCCGATGGCCTCGCGCCGGCCCTCGAAGCAGCCTTCGCCGGCGGCGGCGTCCATCTCGTCGTGACGCCCGTGGATTATTCCGAGAACAAACGGGTGCTCACCGACGAGCTCCGCGCCCATGCAGCGAAGGAGGGAAGGCCAGCATGATCGAGGTTGTACAGGCATTCGGCTGACGAAGGCGTTCCAGCCGCACTGCGCGCCGGCGCGGAAGGCCGTCGACGCGGCGCCGGCCGAAGAGGCGAAATCCTAAATCTCTCGCAAAAAGGCCGCATCCCGGTTATAGACTGTCCTTACGGTGGCGCTCGGAGCAACGCCCGAGAGCGCGGCCCGATGGCCGCGCAATTTCGAAGACCGGACGCCGCCCCGAATAACCTTCGGAGGACAGTCATGTCGTCCACATTTCACGTCTATTTCGGGCCTGAGGCGCTCCAAACGCAAATCCGGCTCCGCAAGATCGAGCCCTCCGACTGCATCGCCGCGCTCAGGGAAGGCTTCGACGACTTCCTGGCGATGCCGACCCATCCCATCTTCGTCGGAATCTTCTATGCAATAGCGGGAATCGTTCTCGTGGGGCTGACCTCGTTCCGCAACGCGCTCCAGCTCGTCTTCCCGTTCGCCGCGGGCTTCGCCCTGCTCGGGCCTTTCTTCGCCGTCGGCCTCTATGAGATGAGCCGGAGACGCGAGGTCGGCCTTTCCGCGTCGTGGCGGGATGCGTTCGCTGTGTTTCGTTCGCCCGCGCTGCCCTCGATCATCGCGTTGGGGATTGGGCTGTTCGCGGTCTTCGCCGTCTGGATCGGCATTGCGGATGTCCTCTACGGCTGGCTCTACGGACCGAAACCGCCTGCGGCTGCGCTGCCGTTTCTCGGCGACGTGCTGACCACAGGACGAGGATGGACGCTCATCGTCGTCGGTTGCCTCATCGGCCTCTGCTTCGCGGCGCTGGCGCTGTGCCTCAGCGTCGTCTCGTTTCCGCTGATGCTCGATCGCGACGTCGGCCTCGTCCCGGCCGTCGTCGCCTCGCTGCGCACGGCCCGCGACAATTCCGGCGCGGTGGCGACGTGGGGGCTGATCGTCGCGGCGGCGCTCATCCTGGGCTCGATTCCGCTGTTCATCGGCCTTGCAATCGTCATGCCGATCCTCGGTCATGCGACCTGGCGGCTCTATCGCCGGGCGATCGAGCGCGATCCGGCGCATGAGGTCCCGATCGCAGGCCCCGCGAGCGCGGAGGAGGTGACGAAGAACCCGGTCTTGCGGTTCGTCTTGATTTTCGTCGACTTGTTTCAGTTTCTTCGTCGAAGAAAAGAGTGGAGTCCAGTAGATCGCGACGCATCAAATCGTGACGCGAAAACGGGCGCGACGAACGATCAAGCCGACGCGTCCTGACGCTCGCTCCGCGAGGCGTCGTCAGTGCATCAACGGGGCTCCCACGAGGGGTCGCCGGCGAGTTCGGCGTCGCAGGAACTCCGCTGTGGGCGAAAATGCCGGTCATGTCGATCTTCGGGCCGGCTTGATCCGCTCGAAGTCGCGGAAGACCAACAGGTCAATGCATCAACGGCCCCCAGGAGGGGTCGCTGGCGTAGTCCGGCGTCGGAACCAGGAACTCGCCATGGCCGAAAATGTCGGTCATGTAGATCTTCGGACCCCCGGACCCGCCGAAGTCGCGGAAGAACATCACGTAGAGCCCGTTCGGCGCGAAGGTCGGGCCCTCGTTATGAAAGCCTTCGACCAGGATCCGCTCGCCCGAGCCGTCGGGCTTCATCACGCCGATGCCGAACGAGCCGCCCTTGATGCGGGTGAAGGCTATGATATCGCCGCGCGGCGACCAGACTGGGGTCGAGTATTTTCCCTCGCCGAACGAAATGCGCTTGGCCGGGCCGCCCGTCGAGCTCATCACGTAAATCTGCTGCGAGCCGCCGCGGTCGGATTCGAAGGCGATCTGCGAGCCGTCGGGCGAGAAGGTCGGCGACGTGTCGATCGCGGAGGTGTCGGTGAGCCGGGTCGTGGCGCGGGTGCGAAGATCCATCGTATAGAGATTGCTGTTCGCGCCCTCCGAGAGAGACATGACGATCTGCTGGCCGTCCGGCGAAAAGCGCGGCGCAAACGTCATGCCGGGGAAATTGCCGACCGCCTCGCGCTGCCCGGTCTCGAGATTGAGGAGAGTGACCTTGGGTTCGGCCGCGCCGAACGACATGTACGCGACCTGGGGAGCGGACGGCGAGAAGCGCGGCGTGACGACGAGCTCCTCGCCGCTGCCGCCGAGCGTCTTCACGTCGGCCCCGTCCATGTCCATCACCGCGAGGCGCTTGCGGCGCTTGTCCTTCGGGCCGGTCTCGTCGACGAAGACGATGCGCGAATCGAAGAAACCCTTTTCCCCGGTCACCCGCGAGAACACCGAGTCAGCGATCATGTGCGCGACCCGGCGCGCGTTCGCCGCCTCCGTCGTATATTGCTCGCCCGCGACCTGTTCTCCGGTCGCGGCGTCCCAGAGACGGAACTGGGCGGTCACGTGCCTGTTGTCGGGACGAAGCACGCGGCCGGTCAGCACGAATTGGGCGTTGATCGTCTTCCAAGCGTCGATGTTCGGGCGGACGTCCGGATTGGAGATGGTTTCCGGAAAGCTGGTCGGGTTGACCGGCAAAAGGAAGATCGAACGGGCGAAGTCATTGCTGACGATGCCGTCGATCTTATCGCCCCCTTCCTCGCCGAGGAATGGCGTGACGGCGACGGTCACGGGTTTGAAGTTCGCGCCGGCGTGGACGTAGACGTCGCCCGTGTCGGCGCTCGCCGGCGCGCAACCCATGGCCAGCGGGGCCAAAAAGAAAAGCCGCGAGAGCGGAAAAGCGAAGGACAAACGAAGAAAAAGGCATAAGGGGCTCGCGGCGACAAGTAAGCGGCGACAAGTAAGAAGCTTCGCCGTCCATCGTCATCGGGCGGCGATCTGAGGATTGAAGTGGATGGTCTTGGTCTTCCATTGCTCATAAAATGGGCGATATTGCGCCGGAACCGGAAGGGGGTTGCACGCTTTCACCGCTCGCATGACGCTCTTCGCCTGAGGTTTTGCGGCCGGGTCCGACGGCGGGTTGACGAGCTTGGGCGGCTTCTTGAGCGATCCGTCCGGCTTGAAGGCGAGCCGCACCTTGGCGATGTAAGTGTCGGCGTCGGCGGGCTGGGCGGCCGGCTTCCAGCATCCGAGATAGGTTTTGACCATCCAAGAGTCGAAATCGGCCTGCTGGGCGAGCGTCATGTGCGCCGGCGGCGTCGGCGGGGCGAGCGTCATGTGCGTCGGCGGGACGGGCGGCGGTGTGGCGGCTGCGACGGGCGGGGACGGCGCAACCGGCGGCACGGCGGCGACGGCGGTCGGGGCGGGCGCGACGGGCGCCGCCGCACCGGCGTTCGGCCGGACGGGCGGCAGCGGCGGCATCGGCGGCTTGGTCGCCTCCCTGGAGGAGACGCCGGTCCTTGGCCAGATGTGGTCGCGCTCGAGGGCGCCCACGCCGAGCGCGACGGCAAGTAGGAGCACGATCGAGGTCGATTGCACACTCATGGGCGGGTCTCCGTCTTCAGCTTGGGCAGCAGGTTCAGCCTTGGGTCTCGCGCGGATCGAAGTGGATGGTCTCGACCTTCCACTCCTCGAAAAACGGCGCGTATTGCGGGGGAACGTGCAGCGGATCGCATTTCTTGACCGCCCGCAGCGCGCTTTCGGCATGCGCGCGCCAGGCGGGGTCGGTCGGCGGATTCAGGAGAACCGGGCGCGCCGACAGGGAGCCGTCGGGATTGAAGACGACCTTGATCTGGGCGACGTAGACGTCCCCCTCGGGCATCACCGGCGGCGGAGTCCAGCAGTTGAGGTAGCTCTCCGTCAGCCAGGCGTCGAGCGCCGACGCCATCGACAGCGACATGCGCGGCGCGTCGTGATGCGGAAGCCCCTGCGGCGTCGCCTTGCCCGTGTTCGCTTCGGTCGCGGTCGTCGACGGCTTCGTCTCGCCGATCAGCTTGGCGATCGCGTTCGGATCGTAGACCCGCGACGGCTTCGGCTTCTCGGGCTGGGGCTCGCTCTTCTCGCGTTCGAGCGCCTTGGCGATCTGGTCCTGCTTCGGCTTCTCCGGCTCTTTCGGAGGCTTCTCCGGCTGCGGCTCTTTCGGCCGCACGGGCGGCTCCGGCGCGTTCTCGACAGGCTTCGGGGGCGAAGGCGGGGCAGGCTTCGAGGGCGAAGGAGGGGCAGGCTTCGGCGGGGGAGGCGGGGCAGGCTTCGGCGGGGGAGGCGGGGCAGGCTTCGGCGGGGGAGGCGGCGGCTCCTCTTTTTGCGGCGGGGGAGGCGGCGTCGGAGGCGGAGCGGGCTGGGGCTCCTCGGCGGCGCGGAGATCCGGCGGCGGCTGGGGCGGGGTCGGCGGCGTCGGCGCGGGCTCGGGCCTCGGCGGGGGCTCGGGGGCGGGCCGCGCGTCCTTCTCGCCGTTCATGACCTGGTTGAGTTCGCTCAGCGAGACCGTTTCGACCGGGATCGATTCCGGATTGTCGTCGAATTTCGGCGCCGAGGCGAAGCCGAGCAGGAAAACCAACAGGGCCCCATGCAGCACGCTCGAGGCCGCCCAAGCCCAGTATGACCGCCGCTCGTCCAAAGCCGCTCCCGGCTATTGATTGGTCGGCTCGGTGACCAGCGCCACCTTCTTGAATCCGGCCTCGGTCATGGCCGCCATGATCTGCGCCACCCTTCCGTACGGAACGACCTTGGAGGCGCGCAGGTAGATCCGCTGCTCGACGTCGTTCTGCGAGGCCGCCTGAAGCTTCGGCACGAGATCGGCGTCGGCGATCGGCTCGTCCATCAGATAGAGCTGGCCCTGCTCGTTCAGCGACAGGGCAATCGGCTTGCGCTCGACGTTCAGGGCCGCCGCGCTCGTCTGCGGCAGATCGACTGCAACGCCGGTGGTCAGCAGGGGCGCAGCGACCATGAAGATGATCAGCAGCACCAGCATGACGTCGATGAACGGCGTCATGTTGATGTCGGCCATCGCGCCATAGCGCGGGACGCCGCGCCGTCCCCGGCTGCTCTTGCGTCCGCCCCCGATCGATACGGCCATGCCCCGGCTCCCCCGGCCTCAGGAAACCTTCTCGGCCGACAGATGATGATCGATCTGCCGCGAGAGGATGGACGAGAATTCGTCGGCGAAGCTTTCGAGCCGCGCCTGCTGCTTGGCCACGTCGCCCTGGAACTTGTTGTAGGCGATGAGCGCCGGGATCGCGGCGAAGAGGCCGATCGCGGTCGCGAGCAGCGCTTCCGCAATGCCCGGGGCCACCACCGCGAGCGAGGTGTTCTTCGACGCCGCGATCGACTGGAACGAATTCATGATGCCGAACACAGTGCCGAAGAGGCCGATGAACGGGGCGGTCGAGGCGACGGTCGCCAGCACCAGGAGATTCGATTCGAGCCGCTCCACCTCGCGCACGATCGAGACGTCGAGCACCTTGTCGATGCGCGCATGCAATCCGCGAAACGAGCCCGCCGCCTGCTGGAACGAGCGCTTCCATTCGCGCATCGCGGCCACGAACAGCGCCGCCGCGCCGGCGTTCGGCAGGCTCGACAGCGAGGTGTAGAGTTCCTCCAGCGACTGGCCCGACCAGAACACCTGCTCGAAATTCTCCATCTCTTTCTTGAATTTGTGGAACAGCCGGGTCTTGTCGAAGATGATCGTCCAGCACCACAGGGACGCGAGGAAGAGCCCGAGCATCACCGCCTTGACGACGATGTGGGCGGACCAGAACATCGCCAGGATGCTCGTCTCCGGCGTCGCGGCTGCGGCGGCTACGTCGGCGGGATTCATGAGCGTAAAAGAACCTTTTTGACATCGTAGCCGCACGGCGGACGGCGGCCGAACTTGGAACGGCGGCGCGGTCTGCCTTCCAAATCGGCCGAAACTTGGGCTGAGTTGGGCGACGGGATGGCCCGACTTCGTCTGCGCTCATTAAGCCCCATAGCGTTAAGGGCGGGTTACCTTAAGGTCGCCGACAAAACGGAGGCGGGCTGCTTCGGTCGCGGCGCGGGATGGCTGAGTTGACGTTTGGCGATTGCGGACGAGCGCTCGAGCGCCGAAATGCAACGCCTTGCGCAGCTACCCAGAGCGTCCGAAAGGTGCTATGCATGCAAAAGGTTCGTCGCGCATTTGTTGGAAGGAAAGTAGAGGAGGAACTCTGCTATGCCGCAAGCGAAGCGTGCTTCGAAGGGGAAGCGCCCAAGTAAAGCTGTATCCGTGCTTGGAATCGCCGGGGTGTCCTTGGCGGCGTCGACCGGCGGGTCGCCAGCCGATATATGGTCGGCGTCTCTGGCGGCGCCGACTGCCGGATCGGTGGACGATGTACTCTGGCAGAATGCGGCGCCGTTCCAGGTCCCCAGTCTCGATGAGGAGGAAATCTCCGGCGTCAGCTTGGGGACGTTCCATCTCTTCGACAACGAAAACCTTGGAACCTCCCTGTCAGGCATACAACTTGCTGCTGTCCGAGGCTGCGGCTGCGGACACGGAGGCGGCTGCAGAGGCTGCGGCGGCATGAGAGGCTGCGGCGGCAGAGGTTGCCGCGTTGGAGGCTGCAGAGGCTGCGGCGTTGGAGGTTGCAGAGGCTGCGGTGTTGGAGGCTGCGGCGGCGGCTGGGGAGGCTGCGGCGGCTGCGGGGGCTGCGGCTGGGGCTGGGGCGGCGGCTGCTGCCTGTCGTGGGGAGGTTGCTCCGTCTTGTGCTAAACTCAAGCGCTTTTGCAGACGCGAGTCGTCGTCCCCGGGTTTGACCAAGCCCGGCAAAGGATGTTGGTTGCAGCGCTTCACAGGTGATTGCGCGCGACCGGCGTGCGAACCGCGGCCGAGCGGGTGGCGCGCCTGATCGAAAAACGCTGTCGTGAGAGCTTGACGACGCTGGCGGCCGGAGAATACGCCTTGCACTGGCGTCCGGAGCTGGTGCGCGTACTGACCCCATGACAGGCGATCACGCAAACAAGATCACACAGCATAGCGGCAAAGACGTCCCGCAGTTCGCGCCGAATTTCACCGTCTATGTTCTGCCGCCCGACGTCGTGTGCCTCTATTCCGAGGACCGGAAGTTCTTGCTGCACGGCGAGCTCTATTGCGCGCTCGCCTCCGCGATCGGAAAGGGCGGAAGGAGCTTTCGGCAGCTCATTCGGGACCTGGAGCAGGATTTTCCATCCGACAGGATCCATGAAGCCCTGAAGCGGCTGGTCGACCGCCGCCATGTCGTTCCGGCCTCTCCCTCTTCGAATGGCGCCGTGGCCGCCTATTGGGCGAGCCTCGGCCTGTCGCCGGAGGCCGCGGAGCAAAATTTCCAGAAATGTCGTGTGCGCATTCAATCAATCGACGTGCAAGGGGAAACGGAACTCGGGGTCGCCCTTGGCGGACTGGGCGTTCGAGTCGTCAAGTGCTCCCCCAACCTGACCGTTACGTTGGTGAACGATTACCTCGAAGCACGATTGGCCGAACTGAACCGGCAGCATTTGTCGGATGGCGCGCCGTGGGCGCTCGTCCAACCCTCCGGCATTTTTCCCCTGGTGGGGCCGGTGTTCCGGCCGGGACAGGGCGCCTGCTGGATGTGTCTCGCCGAGCGGATGAAAAGGAACCGGGAGGTCAAGGCGCTCATCGACCGCAGACAGGCCCGCTGCGTCGCCGTCTCCCCTCTGGTTCACGAGACCATCGGACAGAGCGCCATCCAACTTGCGGCCATCGAGGTCGCGAAGACGATCGCCACCGATTTTCGCACGCCATTGAGCAATCACATCCTCAGCCTCGACCTCTTGGGCTCGACCATTGTGAAGCATCATGTGGCGGCCCGCCCGCAATGTCCGAGCTGCGGCCGCAAGAAACTGCGTGATCCCCGCCGTGCGCCGGCGCCGGTCGAGCTTGGCGCAGGCGGCAAGGTCGTCATGACGAGCGGCGGGTTCCGCAGCGTTGCGCCATCGGCCACGGTTGCGCGGTTCCGCAGGCTCGTGAGCCCGCTCACCGGCGTCGTCTCGCGTCTCGAGCGGATCCAAGCCGATTTGCCCTTGAACACCAACTGGTACGCCACGCACAATTTTTCAGGGCCGGCGGAGACGGTTCATCAGCTCCGGGCGGGCTTGAGCGGCGGCAGCTTCGGCAAGGGCAGCACGGTCGAACAGGGTGAAGCCAGCGCCCTCATGGAGGCGATCGAGCGCTATTCCGGGATTTTTCAGGGCGACGAGATCCGGGCAAAGCGGCGGTTTGGCGATTTCCCGGCAGGCGAAGCCATTCCTCCAAACGAAGTCCTGCAGTTCAGCGACGCGCAATTGCGGCAAGGCGTAGAGCCGACGCCCGCCTCGGACGGGCGGGAGGCGATCCCGGCGCTCTTCGATCGAAAGGCAAGGATCGAATGGTCGCCGGTCTGGTCGCTCCGCGACGCGCGCTTCAAATATCTTCCGACCAGCCTGTTGTATTTCTTTTACCGGGGCGCTGCGGCCTTCGCCGCGGATTCCAATGGTTGCGCGGCCGGCAACACGCTCGAGGAAGCGATCGTCCAGGGATTCCTCGAGCTCGTGGAAAGGGATGCATACGCGATCTGGTGGTACAACGAACTGCAGCGGCCGGAATTGGACCTCGGCCAGTTCGACGATTCCTATGTTCGCGATCTGCATAAGCAGCTGGCCCAGACCGGCCGCCGGCTTTGGGTGCTCGACGTGACCAGCGATCTCGGGATCCCGACGTATGTGGCGATCACCCACTGGATGCAAAACGGTCGGGAAAATATCGAATTCGGCTCCGGCGCGCATTTCGATGCGAGGATCGCCGTGTTGCGGGCGCTGACGGAGCTCAATCAATTTCTGTCCCTGGGCCTCATGGGCGGCGGGACGGGAGAGAAATCGAGCCTCGACGGCGTCGCTCCGTTGCGCCTCGAGGACCATCCCTATTTGACGCCGAGCGTAAATCCGATGGTCCAACCAGAATTCGGCTTGAAGTTTGGCCATCTCGACACGCGCGAGCAGGCAGCGGCCTGCGTCTCGCTCGCCAAGCAGGCGGGCCTCGATTTCCTCGTCCTCGATCAGACGCGGCCCGACATCGAGACGCCGGTCGTCAGAGTGATCGTTCCGGGACTGCGGCATTTCTATCGCCGCTTCGCGCCTGGCCGGCTTTACGATGTGCCGGTAAAACTCGGATTGCGTGACCGGTCGCTGAAGGAAAACGAGCTCAATCCGGCCCACCCGCATACCTGAAGGCGATCGCGGCTTGCGCGCTCCCGGACCAAAGAGAGTGCGGCCGGCCGCTCCGAAAAATGTTTCCGCCCGGCTCCGCGGTCACGTCAGGCTCGAGGCGCAGGCGAACGGAGAAATCGTCGCCAGCTTCGACGGCTATTCCGTCGGCTTGGGAACATTCAGCGCGCGGGCGGCGGATCGCGCGCGAAAACTCCGCACAGGTCTGCCGCTTGGCTCGTTTGCGTCCCGCAGTCGGAACATCAACCAGGAGATCGGCCTCTTGGTCCAGCGATTGGCCAGGCGCGGCCTCGTGGAGTACCGCCTCGGGCGCTCGCGCAACGGCGAGGAGCTGGTCGTCATCGAACCGCAGGTTCCCGACTATTGGCCGCAAGCGCCTGAGCTCGGCAACGCCAACTCGCTCGTCCTTTCCCGGTTCGCCTACATGCGACGGCGCGGCGCCGAGATGGTCCTCGAATCGCCGCGCGCCGGCGCGCTGTTCAAAATTTGCGATCCGAAGATTGCGACCGCCATCGCCGTGCTCTCCACCCCGCAGAAACTCAAACAGCTGCGTCGGCAGGAGGGTTTTCCAGGGGTCGAGCTTCTCGCCCTGCTCCTCGATTGCCAAATCCTTTTCAGGGTCGGCGCTGGCGAGAGTGGGCTTCGAATGGCCGAGGGCGACCCCAGCTTCGCGCTTTGGGACTTTCACGATCTTCTGTTCCATGCGCGCAGCACCGAAGGTCGGCACGCCAATCCGCTGGGCGGAACCTATCCGTGGGCCGGGATTATTGCAGCGCCGCCAGCCGTGCGGCCCAGCTGGCCAGGAAAGACAATCGACCTGCGCAAGGTCTCGCCACTGCATCCGGAGGCAATCTCGCCGGTCGCAAAGCTCCTGCGCGAACGCCATTCGACGCGCAGCTTTGACCACCGGCGACCGATCACGCTCGCCGAGCTTTCGCAGTTTCTCGACGGGACCGCGCGCGTCCTGTCGAGATCGAACACGAAGCTCGACCTCGACGACGGCGGTCACACCGTCAGGCCGTATCCGTCGGCGGGCGCCGCTTACGAGCTCGAGCTCTATCTGGCCGTCAACCTATGCGAAGGGCTTGCACGCGGCTTCTATCATTACGACGCCGGCGCTCACGTGCTGGCGCCGATCGGCGTCCCCGCGAATGAGCTCGAAGCGCTGTTGGCGGGAGCCGAAACCGCAATGGGCGTCCCCGCCGCGCCCCAGATCTTGATCACGATCGCCGCGCGCTTCGGCCGGATCTCATGGAAGTACAGCTCGATCGCCTATGCGCTCATTCTGAAGGACGTCGGCGTATTGATGCAAACGCTCTACTTGATGGCGACCGACATGGGGCTCGGCGGATGTGCTATCGGGATCGCGAATATCGATCTGTTCGCAAAAATGACGGGAGTCGAATTCCACGTCGAGGGACCCGTCGGTCAATTTGCGATCGGTCGCGGCGCGAAATCGGAAGCTTCCGACTGACAATCGCATGGGCCTCGGCGTGGCTTGGGCAACGGCCACGCGAATGGCGATGGCGCGGCCAAAGTCGGCGGGGCAACTGCGATTTGATCTGCGGTTCCCGACTTTACCGAGACCGTCGCCGGCTCGGCTCGGTCGTGTCTCAGTTTGAATTTTCGGGTTTGGGCAGATTTTCCCCGTCCACTGGTTCGGGAACAGCCGGAATCGCCTGGACACCGGACCTTCGGCGCTGCGCCGGAACACATCATCTCCGCCCGGAGCGGGCTTTCATCGGACCACCAGCAAGCGGCACCGTTCACTTCGACCCATAGGAACGTTCCGGCCCAACCAGCTAACATCATTTCGAGTGTCTTTCCTTCCAAGCTTTGAGCTATTCCAAAGCGGCTGTGTAATCACAGTTAACCCATTCTCCATTGCGTCCAAATCTCCTGCCCAATTCCCGCTGAACCGATCTTTCAATCCTCAACCCATTCCCATATCCAACGCGTTCAATATGAACAAGTTTCGCTTCATAATATGTCCAACGTCGCGCCTCTATTTCGCGTTCGCGGCATTCCTTATCTCCGTTTCCTGCGCCAATTTTGCAACAACCTTTCCGTTTCGGATCAATTATTATGTAAACAGAGTTGGACTTTGATACTTCCGCCGCGGCCCGCTTGCTCTTACTTGATGGCGTGTCAAACGTGTCTTCATTCTCGGCCGAGAGCGCAGACACATTCAATTCATCCAATTTTCTCTTGGCTAGCTCATTATAAGTTCTAACTAGTTGATAGCCATGGATAGCCATGGCCTTCGACTTGAGCCTCTTCTTTTAGAACCCCATCGCGCACGAGCATCCTCCTAGCCTGGATTATGCGCGGCGGGTTGGCGGATGTAGCTTAAATATCTGATGTCATGTAGAATTTGGTTATCGAAGCCGATTTGCGCGATTTCAGTTAGGCCACCCCCGCCATGAATGATCCTATGCTGCCGTTGCCTGGTCTGTCACCGGCGGGCGGGAAGCCCGTCGTGGTCAAATTTGATGGTGGTTTGCTTTCGTCGGATGGCGGCGTTCTGGCTTTGCGCGAGGTCGAACAGCGCCTTCGCCTCGCCGACCGGCTCGCCGCCTGTATCGTGGACCCCCGCGCTCCCGATCAAGTGACGCACAGCCTGGCCGATATCATTCGTTTTCGGCTCCTGATGATCAGCGCCGGCTATGAGGACGGCAACGACGCCAATTGTCTGCGAAGCGATCCGATGTTCAAGATGGCGCTCGATCTGTCGCCGTCCGATCGGGAATTGTGCTCGCAATCGACGATCTCGCGGCTTGATAATTTGCCGAACGTTCGCGCCTTGCTGCGCATGGGCCGGGCGATGGTCGATCTTTATTGCGAGTCCTTCCAAACAGTTCCCAAACGAATCACGCTGACATCGACGACACGTTCGACGCGGTGCATGGCGGCCAGCAGTTGCGGTTGTTCAACGCGCATTATGACGAGTATGGCTTTCAGCCGATCGTCGTGTTCGACGGCGAGGGCCGCTTCATCACCGCCGTCCTTCGGCCTGCCAAACGGCCCGGCGGCAAGGAAATCAGGGCCTTCCTGCGCCGTCTGTTGCGCGCGATCCGCGCCAACTGGCCCAACACTGAGATCCTGCTGCGGGCCGACAGCCATTAGCAGCCCCGAGGTTCTCGACTGGTGTCGAGCGAACGGCCTCGATTACATCCTCGGCGTCGCGCCAACCGCGACCTTGCGTGCACTCGGATCATCGTCTTCATCTCGACGACGCGGGCGGCGATCTTGATGAGGCGCAGGCGCAGCGTATCGAACTGGGCGACGCGCCACATCGAACGTTTCGGCATCGACACGCGCAGACCCCACATCAGCCAGTACGCATACCGCGCCTCGTCACCTGACGGGCGGGGCTCGAGCGCGCCCCGAATATTCACAAGCGTCCCTTCAACCCGCAAACCCTCCCCGCCCCAAACTCTGGCTCCAAGCCGGAGCCGACGCGGCGCGTCCAAGCCCAGGGGAAATCCAAAGAAATCGCCCAAAACACGACACCCGCGACGGCGAAATCCTCAAAGCGCTGCATTAAGCGGGCTAGCATGCGCTACGGAGTTAACCCATGCCGTGTTCCCTCCTTGATGGCGCACTCTCAGTGAATCATCCCAACCGTAAGTCTCTATGTAGTTTCTCAAAATCTTTGTATCCATGTAGGCTTGTCCAATTATGGCATCTGATTTGGCACACTCCGAGATGATGGTTTTTTGAGCACATAATCTAAGATGCTTCTTTGGTCTATGAAATTCCGGATGTTCTACCCCGCTCGGTTTATCAATAGTTTTATCATGACGTTCTTTGAAAAGTCTCTTGATGAACCTGTCAATTTCGTCATCGTCATTTGCTCAGGAATCCCCTATTTCGAGAACGGCCTGATTTCGGCGCTTTTCGGCCCTCACGTACAGCGAATGGGGAGCCCTAAGGCCCCGCATTTGTCGTGGCGCGACCTCTCTCGACGATTGCGAGACCCGAACTCGCACTTCAGGACTTCGTTATACGAGAATTCGCCGCATCAAAATGCCAACCTCCAGTTGCATTTTGGCCCTCGAAAAAATGAGGGGATGGCTGTGCGTCATTTGCGCTCATTGTTCCACCCCGGGAATCAGCTGTCCTTGATCCAAGCTATGAAAGCTTTGGTCGTTTCTTCGGTCTTTCCGGCACCTTGATAGGCGTCCAGTTGAACGGAAAACTGCTCCCGCACGTGAGGAACATTGGGCAGCTTGGGCACATAGGGAACCGCAGACAACTTTGGCAGATGAGGAACGGAGGGCAGCTTCGGGACCTGGGCAACGACCGGCTGAACCGCCCTAATCCGCTTCATAAGCTTATCGAGTTCGGCGAGGAGTTCGGCTGCCGCCCTAACCTCAGGCGAGTTGATGAAACGCTTAATCGGGTTCTCCATTTTGCTGATCATTTCGACGGTCTGATTAAGCTGCGCATCAATCCTGGCAATCGTGGGGTTCTGCATTCCGAACTCAACAAGCAGATCGCGCAAAGTGGTCGGCTTCGCCTCCAACTCGCGGCGCGCACGAATGAGAAACTCAGTCCCCTGCGCACGCCACTTCACCTGCAAGCGCCGGGTCAAAGTTTCATTAGTTTCCAGGCGCGCCCCACGCGACCCGATGACGCGCTTCATGGCCGTAGTCGGCTTCAAGAGAGGGTCACGAACCATTGCCCGCGCGACCCCCATCAACGTAGCCTCGTCGTTCTTGCCGGAGCCAACAGGCCGGCCCCGACGCTTGGTAATCGCAGTCATGGAATCAGAACTCCTGAGTCGAATCCTTGCACCAAGGTATGCCCCGGCTGATAGAGGCGAAAGCGACAAGAAATGCGAATCGGATGTTCTTCGGCGAGAGTAATTCAGTACTCCAAAGTCTCGGAGCGAGGAAAATTTCGCCCAACGGGATTTTTCCTCGCTGCTGGACGGGCGGAAGGTGGCCTCAACGCGTTCCCGGCTTGCTTCAGCAAAGCCCGCTCCTGTACAGGTTTTTGGACGCCGGCGACACCGAGAGTTTCCGCATGCGCAGCCGGCCGGCGTCCAAAAAGCGTCGAGGCACGAAGTCGCGGGAGGTAGGGCACCGGCGGAGCAGCGAGTGCTATGAGGTGCTCGACTTAGGAAATTCGAAGAGTGGCGGCCTCGAAACACGTGGACGGGTTAAGCGTTTTGGCACGATTGTTGCTAAATAGGGGATTTGATTTTGTAGGCGCGTGTAATTTCAAATAGTTGGGCGTGGCAGAAATAGCGCATCCGGCAACTGTTGTGCGTTTAATCGGTCGATCCGCTTTCAGTGGCATAGTGTGAATCAATTTCTTGCGAGCAGAAATACCGACGGCACATTCAAGCAAATTGGTTTTGCGCGAGTGGTCAAGCCAATTTTTGTCATTGCGTTGTAGGCCGGTCGATGTGGTTCGCCGTGTGAGAGGGTGCTGGCGGCAGATGATCCTGCTGTTCTTGATCGTGCGTCGCACGCCGACAATACGCGAGTTGATCGTGGCGACCCCGCTATCGCTATCCTCTCCATCGGCTACCGGCCTCTCGGCTCACGCCCCCGCGCAGCGGCTGGAGCGCAGCGACTTCGTGCATTGGCGCAGCCGTCGCGTTCCGCCATCGACCGCATTCCGAAGTGTTGTCTCGTTCGTCATACCCGTCGATCAGATGGTGTCCACCCGAAGCAGGCGTCTGTCCCACCCGGCTCTACGCTGGGCCGGGTAGGGCGAGCGAGCCGATTTTCGTGAAGGCTAGCGAACTCAAAGCTCCCTTTGTCATCGCATCCTTCCGTCTACAGCGGCGTCATTGGATCCCAGACAGCGCCGTGGAGTCGCATTATTTTTTCCGCGACGGCAATATCGTGCTTAAGGCGTGGTTGGAGAGCTCGTCCCATTGGCCAGGATCGACGCGATCGAAAAGGCGTAGCAGATCTGGCTGTTGTTGTGCCGCGCTCGATACGCGATTCCGTCGACGTCGGGGAATGTCGCGAAGGGCGGTCCGTACCAGATGACGTGCTTGTCCAGGCGGTGAATTCTGACCAACGCCGTGTCCGGCAGGGACAGGATCTGCCAGGAGGCCCGAATTGTAGCGGGAAGCATTTGCCGCGCGGGCGGCATCACGGGGGTTTGCTGCCTTCTGAAAAAATCGGGTGGCCTCGCGGTCGTTCACGAAAATGTGAACCCGGCGGTGACGTCAAACGGTAGCCCTTTGTCTTGCTTGGTCGTTGAATCCCATAGCGGCGGAGTTTGCCCGCCATAGGAGGTCGTTTCATGCCATTCAGCACTCTTGGTCTATCCGTGGCGACGGTCGGGATGGCGACGCTGGCGTTCGCCATCGCCGCTCCGGCTTCGGCGCAAGAGCACTATGCGCAAAAACACTACGCGCACACGCATTACGCGCACACCCACTATGCGCACGCCCGCTATCGCCACTACGCCCGTTATGGCGAGGGTCGTCATATTGTCGTTCATCCGCTACAGCCGGTGCAGGCGCAGAACCAGGGCTACGGGTGGGGGCCCGCGGCGGCGGTGGGCAACGTCGTAGGTGGAGCCGGCCAGGCGGTGCAGGGCGTCTTTAACGGCGCCGGCGCCGTCGTGGGCGGGATCCTGGGCGGAGTATTTGGCGGCGCGTCGGCGCTCTTCGGCTACGGATATGGCGGCTCCGGCTACGGTTACGCCCCGGGTTACAGCTACGGCGCCCCGTTCGCGGCGCCGTTCAATGCGGCCGGCGCAGTGGTCGCAGCACCGTTCCAGTGGGTCAGCGGCGCTTTGCGAGGGACGCCGTCCGCCGGCGCCGGTTACTCAGCCGCTTCAGGCTATACCTATGCGCCGGCAACGGGCACGCCCGCTTACGGCTACTAGAGCGCTGTGCCGCCTCAGCCTGGATGGACCAGTCACTGCGATCTCGTCGCGGGCAACCGCGTCTGCCTTCCGTGACGATCAGCCGATGACGGATCGCGGTCAGCTAGCTGGCGTCGAACTTGAGAGGCAACCAGCGCCTGTGGCGCGCCATTATCGGTGAAAATGGTGGCGGCGCGGGCCGATTTGTCGGAGCCTTCAGCACCCCTGCGGCTATTTTCATAGCAGTTGAATGCTGGCGTCGTGGACGGCGGGAGTTGAGCCCGGTTTCTCGCGCATCGCGCTCGTTCATCGGACCGGTCCGGAAGGCCGGCGACGGGTCGAAGTCGAAATTTCAAACTCAGACCCTACCGGCGGCTCAGCGCATCGGCGGGTCGCACGGCGCCACGCGCTCGAAATAAACAACAGCCTTGCGGCTGCGCCTGTCCAGCAGCGCGAATATGGCGCCTTGAGGATCCGTGCAATGGACGATCCAGGGGCCGCCCGGCACTGCAGTCGGGCCATAGAGGATTTGGCCGCCGCCGGCTTCCACGTGCTTCGCCGCCGCGTGGACGTCGTCGATGTTGAAATAGTAAAGCCAGAAGGGAAGCGGCAATGTCGGAGGCTTGGTGAACATGCCGCCGATCGTCTGCCCTCCGGCGGAGAACCCCTGATACGTGCCCATCACGCCGATATGGCTTTCGGCTTTTTGCCAGCCAAATAGCTCGCCGTAGAAAGCGAACGCCCTCTGCCAGTCGGCGGCGAGCAACTCGTGCCAGCCCACGCGCCCCCGCGCGCCCCGCTCAGCGGAGTGCGCCTGGCCGGATTTCAGCCCCTTGACCAACGCAAGCGTCGCCATTTGCGGGTCGGCGACGACCGAAAAGCGGCTGATGTTGGGGACATCCGTTGGTGGGACGTGCACCGTTCCGCCAAGCTGCTTGATCCGGGCGACGGCAGCGTCCACGTCGTCGACTCCGACATATCCCATCCAATGCGGCGTCGCGCCCGTTCTCCTCGCGTCCTCCGGCAGGTTCATCAGCCCGGTGACGGGGGCGTCTGCAGCAGTAAACAGGCTGTAGGTGAAACCGGAGATCGAGGCGTCCCGCGTGCCCCAGCCGACGACATTGGCGTAGAAGGCCTTGGCGGTTTCTATGTCTGTCGTCATCAGCTCGTACCAGACGAAACGGCCATGAGAATTGACCATGTCTGTTTCTCCTTTCGAGCCCGCAAAGAAGTCGCGGCGACCGCATTTGAGACGACCTAGGGTTAAGACCTAATTAACCCCCTTTTGTTTCAAAAACTTGGTCATCGGCGTGGGGCCAAGCCATGGATTCCAATTTAAATTGGTTCATGTTGGCATTAATGAGCGGAGCAACCATAGGGCAGCAACCAGAGGATCGAAGCGCGCGCTGGAAAGACTGTTAACCCCGGCCGACGAAAAGAACGCGACCGCGTCACCCTTGGCTAACGGCTGTTTGTGGTCTCCCTGGCTGTTTGCTCCGCCGCCGGTCATTTCCTAGCCGAATTATTTCCCTGATATATACGCGCAAATAATTTCCCTGGAGCCACTTGCAAAACGGCTCGGACGGCCGGAATTTTCGAATTTTCGGGTGATTTCTCAAGCGTCGCGAACCGTCGGCGGCCGGTTTCTGGTATGTTGATTCTGCGAGGAAAAACAAGCAGAAAGCCAGGAACCGCCGACGATGTCGCTACGAGAGACCCTATCCGTATACTGGCAGAAGTTTCAAGGAGAACTTTTCCCGTTTCTCGGTCGCGTCTGTCCGAGGTTCCCAGCGAGGCGACGTTCTCGCGCGCCTTCGCCGAGTTCGCCGACCGCGCCTTGCCGTCGCGGTTGCATGAAGCCTTGATCCGCAAGACCCACGGGGATCGGCTGGTTGGTCACATCGCGCGCGATTCGACGGCGATCGAAGGCCATGAAAAGCCGCAACGCGCAGAGAAGCCCGAGCCGTCTGCGCTCGAGCAGAAGCCCCGCAAGCGCGGGCGTCCGCGCAAGGGCGAGCGGCCCGCGCCCAAGCCGCCCAGCCGGCTGGAACGCCAGGCCGGCATGACGCTGAGCCAGATGCTCGCCGATCTGCCCCAGCACTGTGACGTCGGCGTCAAACGCAACGCCAAGGGACATCAGGAGACATGGATCGGCTATAAGCTGCATATCGACACCGCGGACGGCGACATTCCCGTCAGTTGCGTTCTCACCTCGGCTTCCGTCCACGACAGTCAGGTCGCCATCCCCCTGGCGACGATGACGGCGGGGCGTCTGGTCAATCTCTACGATCTCATGGACAGCGCCTACGATGCGGCCGAGATCAGGGCGCATAGCCGCGCGCTCGGCCACGTGCCGATCATCGATGTCAACCCGCGCCGCGACGCCTGCCTCAAGAAGGAATTGGCCGAGGAAGACAAGCGTCGAGCGCTCGTCGGCCATCGCGCCGCCGAGGATATCCGCTACAACGAGCGCAGCGGCGCCGAACGGGTCAACGCCAACCTCAAAGACAACCACGGCGGCAGAACCGTCCAGGTGCGTGGCCCCGCGAAGGTGATGTGCCATCTGATGTTCGGCATTCTGGTCATCACCGTTTCTCAGATCATCCGTCTCATCGCATAGCGAGCCGCATCGCGGCGCGAAAACGGGTCCGGAGCCTCCCAAAAAATCGGGAGGTCGACGAAACATGGCCAAAATCCACGCCAAAATGTCCGCGAAGGCAAAAAAACGGCGGAAGCGGCGTTGCAACCGTCAAAAACGACTCAAGCCAACACGTCTCAGCTATGTTCATTCGTGCGCGAGCCGACGCGCTCAGACGTTCTGCAAGTGGCTCCCTGATTAAAAAATTCCCTGTTAATTTTACCGTTAGCGAGAGTACGTATTTTCGTGTAAGCAATTGAAATTAAATGGAGTTTATCCGTTAAAGTCAGCCCGAAAAAGCTCCATTCTCCTTGTTCTCTGTCCTGTAACAGCGAAAAACAGGGAAAAACACGAGGGCCGCCGCCGGTTTGCCGCGTCGGCGAGGCAGGCTGCTGAGGCGGGCCCGATCTTCGTGCCGGCGGGGACCGTCGGCGAAACGCTGTTGGGCTCCGCGGCCGACTCTCGTTCTCCCTACCCAAAGCGGCGGCGCGCCATTATCGTGGCCTTCGGTCGCACGGGGTCGCCCGGCGCCGAGGAGGCAGATTGATGGGGGCGCTGGAAGCCTTCGCCTGGGAATGGGGTTCGGCGCTGATCCGATGGCTGCATGTGACCGCGGCGATCGCTTGGATCGGCGGGTCGTTCTTCTTCATGCATCTCGACGCGTCCTTGAGGAAACATGCCGGCGACGATCCGGCGCTCGCCGGCATGTCGTGGCAGGTGCACGGCGGCGGCTTCTATCAGATGAGCAAATACATGCTCGCGCCGGCCAAGCTGTCGGAGGAGCTCATCTGGCACAAATGGCAATCCTACTGGACCTGGATCAGCGGCTTCGTGCTGCTCTGCTGGGTCTATTACGGCCAGTCGACGTTCTTCCTCGTCGATCCGGCGGTCATGCCGCTCGAGCCGTGGCAGGCGGCGCTGATCGGGATTGCCTCGCTGGCGCTCGGATGGATCGTCTATGATCTTCTCTGCCGCTCGCCGCTCGGCGCCAATGAACCGCTGCTCGCGCTTGTCGGCTTCGGCTATGTCGTTCTGACGAGCTGGGTGTTCACCCAATTCTTTTCCGGCCGCGGGGCGCTCATCCACACCGGCGCGCTGATGGCGACGATGATGACCGGCAACGTCTTCTTCGTCATCATGCCGAACCAGCGCAAGAGCGTCGCCGCGCTTCTGGCGGGCAGGAAGCCCGACCCAAAATGGGTGAAGACGTCGAAGACGCGCTCGACCCACAACAACTACATCACGCTGCCCGTCCTGTTCATGATGCTGTCGAACCACTATCCGATGACCTTCTCCAATCCGAGGGTCATCCCGGCGATCGTCACCTGCGTCATCGTCGCGGGCGCGATCATCCGATATTTCTACAACGTGTGGCATCTCGATCACGCGAAGGCGCCGTGGTGGGCCTGGGCGGTCGCGGCGCTCGCGATCGTTTGCGCTTTCTTCTTCGCGGCGACGGCTTCGCCCGGGATGCGCGAACTGATGGGGCTCAAGGAGCTTCCGGCCATGGCCGCGCGCGCCGCCGAACCGAAGGCGCCGCAGGAGGTGGTCGACATCGTGACGGTGCGCTGCATGATGTGCCACGCGCCGGCGCCGATGGAGGAGATCGGCGAAGCGCCGAAGGGCGTGGTGCTGGATACGCCCGAGCACATCGCCCGCTTCGCCCCGGCGATCCGGATGCAGGCCGTGCTGACCCATGCGATGCCCCCCAACAATTTCACCCAGATGACGGACGAGGAGCGGGCGGTGCTGGCGCATTGGCTCAAGCTCGATCTGGCGCAGAAATGACAGCGAAACATCTTTCCGACGCCGAGCTCGCCGCAGGCCGGGAGCTGATGGCCCGGCTCGACGCCTTCGCGGCTTTCACCGACGAGCCGGGACGCCTCACCCGGCTTTTTCTCTCCGACGCGCACAAGCGGGCGGCTCGCGCATTCATTGGCTGGTGCGCCGAAGCTGGCCTAGATGCGAGGATCGACGCGGCCGGCAATGTCGTCGCGCGCTATGAGGGCCGGCAAGCGGGCGCGCCCGCGCTGATGCTCGGCTCGCACATCGACACGGTGCGCGACGCCGGGCGCTACGACGGCAACTATGGCGCGCTCGCAGCGCTCGCGGTGGTCGAAGGGCTGGCGGGGCACGGCGAGCGGCTCGATCACGCCGTCGAGATCGTCGCGTTCGGCGACGAGGAAGGCGTTCGCTTCCGCTCGACCTTGACCGGATCGCGCGCGCTCGCGGGAACGTATGAACAGGACGCGCTCGATCAGAAGGACAGCGGCGGCGTCTTGATGCGCGACGCGCTCAAGGCCTTCGGCGGCGATCCCGACGCGGCCGGGTCGATCCGGGCGAACAATGTCGCCGCCTTCGTCGAGGCGCATATCGAGCAGGGTCCGCTCTTGGAGGCTGAAGGTCTGCCGCTCGGCGTCGTCTCCGCCATCAACGGCGCGACGCGGCTCGAAGTCGGCGTGGACGGCGCGGCGGGCCACGCAGGCGCGACGCCGATGTCGCTCCGCCGCGACGCGCTGACCGCCGCCGCGGAAATGGCCCTCGCGATCGAGGCGCGCGCGCGGCGAGAGGCCGATCTCGTCGCCACCGTCGGGCGTCTCGAGGTCTGGCCGGGCGCGACCAATGTCATCCCCGGTCACGTGCAGTTCTCGGTCGACCTTCGCGCGCCGGACGACGCCCGCCGCGCTGCCGCGCTCGCCGATCTGAAGGCGAGCATCCATTCGATCACCGTCGCGCGCGGCGTGCGCGCCACCGTCGCGAAAACGCACGAGGCGAACGCCTTCGTCTGCGATCCGCGCATCGTGGCGGGGCTGACGCGGGCGGTCGTTGAGGTCGGCGTTCGGCCCAGAATCCTGCCGTCGGGGGCGGGGCACGACACGATGGTGATGGGAGGTCACTGTCCGGCGGGCATGCTGTTCGTCCGCTGCAAGGGCGGCGTCAGCCACAACCCGCTGGAATCGATCACGCTCGAGGATTGCGCACTCGGGCTCGCAGCGCTCACCCGCTTCGTGCGAGACTTCCGCGCCGCTTAAGACCAGAGCTGAGGGAGGACATGATGACCAAGCGATTTTTCGGCGATATCGGGCCCGTGCGCTACGAGGGACCGAACAGCGACAATCCCTTCGCCTTCCGCCATTACGATCCGGCGCGCATCGTGATGGGCAAGACGATGGCCGAGCATCTGCGTCCCGCCGTCTGCTACTGGCACAGTTTCGCCTGGATGGGCTCCGACATGTTCGGCGCGCCGACCTTCGAGCGGCCATGGGAGGGACCCGACATGAAGGCGGCGCGGCTCAAGGCCGACGTCGCCTTCGACATGTTCTCGACCCTCGGCTTCCCGTTCTTCACCTTCCACGACAGGGACGCGGTTCCGGAGGGCGAGAGCCTCACCGATTTCGCCGAAACCTCGCCGAGATCACCGACGTCTTCGCCGCCAAGATGCAGTCGACCGGAGTGAAGCTCCTGTGGGGCACGGCGAACCTCTTCAGCCATCCGCGCTACATGGCGGGCGCGGCGACCAACCCCGACCCGGACGTGTTCGCCTATGCCGCGGCGCAGGTGAAGAACGCCATCGACGCGACGCATAAGCTCGGCGGGGCCAATTACGTGCTGTGGGGCGGCCGCGAAGGCTACGAGACCCTGCTCAACACCGATCTTAGCCGCGAGCTGGAGCAGCTCGGCCGCTTCCTCTCGCTGGTCGTCGACTACAAGCACAAGATCGGCTTCAAAGGCGTGCTGCTGGTCGAACCGAAGCCGCAGGAGCCGACCAAACACCAGTATGATTTCGACGTCGCCACCGTCGCAGGGTTCCTGCGCCGGTTCGGCCTCGAGCACGAGGTCAAGCTCAACATCGAAGTCGGCCACGCGTTTCTCGCGCATCATTCGTTCGAGCACGAGATTGCGCTCGCCTCCTCGCTGGGGCTTCTCGGATCGGTCGACGCCAATCGCAACGATTATCAATCGGGCTGGGACACCGACCAGTTCCCCAACAACGCAGCCGAACTCGTGCCGGCGCTTTATTTCATTCTCAAGCAGGGCGGCATCGCTCCCGGCGGCTTCAATTTCGACTCGAAGGTGCGCCGCCAGTCGATCGACTCGGCCGACCTGCTGCTCGGCCATATCGGCGGCATCGACGCTTGCGCGGAGGCCCTCGCCGCCGCCGCCAGCCTGATCGAGGACGGCAAGTTCGACGCGCTGAGGGAAGAGCGCTATGCCGGCTGGAACGAGCCCAAAGCTCAGCGGATGCTGAAGGCGAACGCGAGCCTCGAGGCGATCGCCAAGCGCGTCGCGGAGGAGAAGATCGACCCGAAGCCGCGCTCCGGACGGCAGGAGTTTTTCGAGAACTTAGTGAACCGAT
Organism: uncultured Alphaproteobacteria bacterium; assembly: GCA_963768555.1. Taxonomy (GTDB): domain Bacteria; phylum Pseudomonadota; class Alphaproteobacteria; order Rhizobiales; family Beijerinckiaceae; genus Roseiarcus. Next base: position 46,533 of record CAVYIZ010000076.1, on the reverse strand, counting down.
ATCTCTGAAGGACGCGGCCCGTCACCGTCATGGCGGGCTCGTCCCGGCCATCCACGCGCTCGTGCGGCAAAGGCTAATTTCCCTATATGCCGGTCGTCGCAATCAATTGAAAACACAAATACTTCATCAGTTGATCGGGAAGGTTGCCACGGCTGGAAGCGCGGAACCGCGTGGGTGGCCGGGACGAGCCCGGCCATGACGACGTGCTTTGACGGGCGGACCCCGAAGGACAGGCGGACCCGAAGCCGGCCGCTTTCGAGCGGCCGTCTTTACCGGATTTTGATTGTTCTTCGACAAGACTGCCGTTTCGACGTCGCCCAGTGGCGGCGTCGCGCAGGGACCGGCATGGTCAAGGGCGTTCTCCTGTTCGCAATCGGGGCTGTCGCCGCAGCGCTCCTTGCGCCGTCCTATCTCGACCGTCTCGTGGCCGCGCTCTCGGGGCCGGCCCCGAGCGCGCCCCCTCCGCGCCGGCCGAGGAAGCTGCGTCGACGACGCCCGCCGAACCGTCCGCCTCGGGGTATCGCGAAACGTCGATCGTGGCCGACCCGCGCGGCCAATATGTGACCGACGCGCTCGTCGACGGAAGCCCCGTTCGCATGATGATCGACACCGGCGCGACCTTCGTCGCCCTCTCCGCCTCGACCGCCGCCCGGATCGGCCTCGCTCCCGGTCCGGGGCCGAAATGGACGATCAGCAACCGCCAACGGTCCGTCGATTGCTTCGCCGGTCAGGCTCCATGCGATGAGCGTCGGCGGCCTCTACATGAACGACGTCGAGGCGCTCATCCTCGCGCCTGAGGCGGGCGACGTGAACCTGATCGGGGCGAGCTTCCTCAAGCGGCTCGTCAGAGTCGAGCAGCGCGACGGGATGCTGATCTTGCGGCAATAAGGCGGCATTCACACATCTCAGGGCGCGGAGCGCCGGATGGGGTGTGGCCCGCTGCTTGGACCCAAGTCGGATTGCGCGACTTTCACCGCGAACCTGGCATCGACCGGCCCACTGCTTTCCGTTCCCCATCCGGCCCTTCGGGCCACCTTGTGTCCGCAAATTGTGAGAGAGTTCGGCGAACGGGCGGTTGTCCAAGCAACCGCCCGTCGCCGGACCTGAGCCCGTGGCCACCACAGCTGAAACCTGCGGGGAAGCGAGGGACAGGTCTGGCGTCTTCCTCAACCCGAACAGTTGCATGGGCGTGAGAGCCCGCACGAGCAAGGAAGGGAGTGGGAGTATGCCAGAGAAGACGCGAATTGTCGGCCTCGATGTTGCAAAGAGCAAAGCCGACGCCTGCATTCGCTCGGCGGGGCGGCGCCTGTCGGCGTCGAGCACGCCGGAAGGCCAGGCCGAGTTGGCGGCGTGGTTGCACGCGCACCGGGTCGGCCGGGCGGTGATGGAGGCGAGCGGCGGTTATGAGCGGAGCTGGGCGGAAGCGCTGCGCGCCGCCGGCCTCGAGGTCCTTGTCGTCGATCCGAAACAGGTTCGTTGCTTTGCCAAGGCGGCCGGGCGGCTGGCCAAGAACGACCCGATCGACGCCGAGACGATCGCCTGGTTCGCCGAGACGTTCTCCGATCGCGAGGCCCAAACGGCCGATCCGGCGCGCGAGGAGGTCGACCGGCTGGTCCAGGCGCGGACCGCCTTGAAAGATCTGGAAGGGCGGCTCGCTCAGCAGGGCGAGCATGGCCCGCCGGCCATCGTCGCCAAGGCGCTCGGCGCGATCGCCAAGGCGATGCGGGCCGAGCTGCGCAAGCTCGACGCCGCCATCGCCGCCAAGATCAAAGCCAACCCGGCGTTCGCGCGACGGGCAGAAATCATCGACAGCGTGCCGGGGCTCGGCGATCAAGCGGTCGCCGGCCTGATCGCCTGGGCGCCCGAGCTCGGACGCATCTCCAACGAGGCCGCCGCCGCCCTCATCGGCGCCGCGCCCTACGACGACGACAGCGGCGAGCGCAAAGGCGTGCGCCGCATCAAGGGCGGACGACGCAAGCTCCGCAATCTTCTTTATATGCCGGTCATGGGCGCCGCCACCCAGCACAACCCGGTGCTCAAGGCCTACTACCAACGCCTGCGCGCTAAGGGCAAGGAAGCCAAGGTCGCTTTGATCGCTTGCATGCGCAAGCTGATCGTGATCTTGAACACCATGCTCGCGCGCGATCAGACTTGGAATCCACCGACTCGAGCCGCCGCATGAGCGAGGCTTCGCGGGGCCGCCGGGCGGCGCATCGCGCCGACTGCATGGATGCCAAAAAGACCGGTGAGCGGACGGGGTCAAGGCCGAAGCCGCCGAAGGCGGCGGCGCGCAGCGCCAGCCTTGAGCCCGGCCGAGCACCGGGCTACGCCGAACTTCACAGTTGCTTCCCCGCTTCGCGGAGAAGGGGGACTCTCTGACCGACTTCAACTCGACGCTTTGCGTGAATTCTGAAAGCGCACAAGCGGAAGTGTCTAGGCGGGACGCGGGCTCTCGGCTTTAATCCGCATCTTCGGGAGAGCCAACGATATGTCGTCCAAGTGCAGCGAGTTGTTCGTCCGCGTCTATTACGAAGACACCGACTTTTCCGGCCGCGTTTATCACGCCTCCTATTTGCGTTTCCTCGAGCGCGGGCGCACGGAATGGCTGCGCGGGCGCGGGTTCACGCACCAGGACTTCGCGGAGAGCTCGGGCATCGTCTTCGCCGTGCGTTCCCTGCAGATCGGCTATCTGGCCCCGGCGAGGATCGACGATCTCCTTCGGGTGGAGACCGAGGCGGCCGCCGTGCGCGGCGCCTCGATCGAATTCCGGCAGCGGATCTTTCGCGACGGGAGGGAACTGGTCGCCGCCACGGTGTTGGTCGCGGCGATCCGGGACGGGCGTCCGGCGCGGCTTCCCGCCGCGCTCCGGCGGTCGCTCGCTGAGCGCGCCGAATGAGCGTCCGGCGACAACTCGGTCGCCGACTGCGTCTGTTTGAGTCGCTTACGCTCCTATCGCGCTGCCGAGTTCCCGTGAGCGCGCGCCTCTCACTCTTCCGGCAGCCCGGCCTTTACATACGCCTTCGAACACGGCGGGAAGATTCGGCGTATGCTCCATCATCCATTTGACCGTGATTTTGGGATTCAGGCGGCGCGCCTCCGCCAATTCCGTCTTCGCCTCTCGGCTTCGGCCTTGGTCAACGCCACGTCCAGGCTGCGGGCCAATCGCGCAACACCGCCTTCACCTACAAGGGCAGGAGCATCGACGCCAAGGCGATCGGCAAGGAGCTTGGCGTTCGCTACGTGCTCGAAGGCTCGGTGCAGCGCGAGCAGAGCCGGGTGCGCGTGAACGCGCAGTTTGTCGACGCCGAATCCGGCGCGCATCTTTGGGCCGACCGGTTCGAGGAGGACGTGGCCGACCTCTTCAAGCTGGAAGATGAAGTCGTGGCGCGCGATGACGAAACTGTCGCGGATGCGCGAAAGCTCGGTGGTGAGGTTATCGGTGATCCCGTCGGCGAAATAATCCTGCGACGGATCGCCTGAGAGATTGGAGAAGGGCAGCACGACGAGCGAGAGATGGGCGGCCTCGGCCGGCTTCACGCCGCGCCAGCTGAGCAAGGTCCAGCCGCTAGCGGCGGCCAGCAGGAGAAAGACGGCGATGGCGGCGGCGAGCGGGGCGGAGCCCAAACGTCGCTTGGAAGCCAGCGATCTCGCCTGATCGGCCGGCGGCGCCGGCGCTGCGGGCTTCACCTGCGCAGGCTGGCTGACCTCCAGCGAATAGACATGGACCGGCTCGGCGATGTTCTTGAGTTGGGTCGGGCCGAGATCGCTGACCTTCAGATCGAGTCGCGACTTGACCTGCCGATAGGCGTCCTCGGAAAGACAGATCGCGCCAGGCTGGGCGACTCCTTGAAGGCGAGCGGCGATATTGACGCCGTCGCCCATCAGGTCGCCGTCGCTCTCCTCGACCACGTCGCCGATATGGATGCCGATGCGAAAAACGATGCGCCGGTCCTCCGGCACGCCGGCGTTGCGCTCGACCATCGCGTTCTGCACTTCGATGGCGCAGCGCACCGCGTCGACGGCGCTGCGGAACTCGACGATTGCGCCGTCGCCGGTGCCCTTGACGACGCGGCCGTGATGGACGGCGATGGTCGGGACGATGAGGTCGCTGCGCAGCGCCCAGAGTTGAGCCAGGATGCGATCTTCATCCGCTCCGGCGAGCCGGCTGTAGCCGACGACGTCGGAGACCAGAATCGCGGCGAGTTTCCGGGCCTCGCTCATGGCGCGCCCCTTTTTTTGAAAACCCGTTCCGAGCCGCCGCTTGAAATGTTCCCCTGTCAGCCGTACCTGGTGGCCCGGTTCAGGATACAATTCAACGTGTGTGCGCCATGCCGGGGAAATCCATAGTCAAGACGCGAGACGAACGGCTGGAAGCGCGGATCTCGCGCGATCAGAAGGCGCTGTTTCAGCGCGCCGCCGAGCTGCAAGGGCGGACGCTCACGGATTTCGTGATCGCCAGCGTGCATGACGCGGCCGTGCGCGTCATCGAAGAAACTCCGACGATTCGGCTGAGCGCCGAGGACAGCCGGGCGTTCGCCGACGCGCTCCTCAATCCCCGCGAGCCGAGCGCTTCGCTCAAGGCCGCTGCGGAACGATATCTCAAGCGGGTCGGCAGCTGAGTGACGTCTATCGCGTCAGCGCTGCGCATCGAGCCGCTGTCGGACAGGCACGATCCTCAGCCATCCCCTCATTTTTTCGAGGGCCAAAATGCAACTGGAGGTTAGCATTTTGATGCGGCGAGTTCTCGTATGACGAGTCCTGAAGTGCGAGTTCGGGTCTCGCAATCGTCGAGAGAGAGGTCGCGCCACGACAAATGCGGGGCCTTAGGGCTCCCCATTCGCTCTACGTGAGGGCCGAAAAGCGCCGAAATCAGGCCGTTCTCGAAATGAGGGGATTCCTGAGGGCACGATCGGGAGGCCTTTGCCAGCGGCGTCGAGCCATCCGGGCGGGCAGGATGGGAGGCGACGGGTCGCCTCGGCGCCGGTTGGCTACTACACACTTGCGGCCACTGGCGTCGCGCTCGCCGAACTGCCCGAGGCGCTGGCGAAGCGCATACGCGTTTCCAAATACCGGTGCGCTTGACTACGCGGCTCTGTGCGGCGAGGGGTAGCCCGCGCTCTGCCCGTCGGGCTAGTCTGGCGTCGCCTCCAACCTCGAGAATCGTCCCGCCTTGTTCCCCAAACCCTCGCCAGAACTCTTCCCGAACACCTACGCCTATGAATTGCAGCCGATGGTGAAGCCGACCGGCTTTCGCGAATACGACGCGCGCTGGCTCATCGAGAAGGAGATCAACCTGATGGGCGTGCAGGCGCTCGGCCTCGGGCTGGCGCGCCTCCTCAAAGAGCTCGGCGTTCCGCGCGACGTCGTCGTCGGCCACGACTTCCGCTTCTATTCCGCCTCGATCAAGCTCGCGCTGACCGCCGGGCTCATGGCGGGCGGTGCGAGAGTGCGCGACATCGGACTTGCGATCACGCCGATGGCCTATTTCGCCCAGTTCGCGCTCGACGTCCCGGCGGTGGCGATGGTGACCGCCTCGCACAACGACAACGGCTGGACCGGTGTCAAGATGGGCGCGGCGCGGCCGGTCACTTTCGGCCCCGAGGAGATGGGCGCCTGCGCGACATCGTCATCGCCGGCGACTTTTTGCCCGAACAGGGCGGCGCCTATGAGTTCGTCCCGGATTTCCCGTCCCGCTACCTCGCCGACCTGACGAACCGTCCGAAATTCAGCCGCAGGATTAAGGTCGTCGCGGCCTGCGGCAACGGGACGGCCGGCGCCTTCGCCCCGCGACTGCTCGAAGCTCTCGGCGTCGAGGTCGTCCCCCTCGACTGCGATCTCGACTGGACGTTTCCGCGCTACAACCCGAACCCGGAAGACCTGCATATGCTGCACGCGATGGCGGAGGCGGTGAGGGAATTGGGCGCGGATGTCGCGCTCGGCTTCGACGGCGACGGCGACCGCTGCGGCGTTGTGGACAACGAGGGCCAGGAAATCTTCGCCGACAAGATCGGCGTCATGCTCGCGCGCGACCTGTCGAAGCTCCACAGAGGCGCGACCTTCGTGGTCGACGTCAAATCGACCGGCCTGTTCGCGACGGATCCGGCGCTCGCCGCCCACGGCGTCAAGGTCGACTATTGGAAGACCGGCCATTCGCACATCAAGCGCCGGGTGCGCGACCTGCACGCGCTGGCCGGGTTCGAGAAGTCGGGTCATTTCTTCTTCAACGCGCCGGTCGGGCGCGGCTACGACGACGGCTTCGTCACCGCGATCGCGGTGCTCGACATGCTCGACCGCAACCCTGAGAAATCGATGGCCGACCTCTACCGCGATCTGCCGAAAACGTACGGCTCGCCGACCATGTCGCCCCATTGCCCCGACGAAGGGAAATACGCCGTCGCGGATCGGGTCACGGCGCGCTTCAAAGCCATGCAGGAAAAGGGCGAGACGCTGATCGGCCAAAAAATCCGCGACGTCGTCACCGTCAACGGCGTCAGGGTGACGGTCGAGGACGGCACCTGGGGCCTCGTGCGCGCCTCCTCCAACAAGCCCGAGCTGGTGGTGGTGGTCGAAAGCCCGGTCTCGGAAGCGCGGATGCGGGAGATGTTCAGGGCGGTCGACGGAATCTTGCGCGAGAATCCCGAGGTCGGCGCCTACAACCAGACAATCTGAACGTCGCAGGCGCGCCGCCGCATCTCCTGCCGGATGTCTTGACGTGAAATTTCTCACAATTTTTGCAGGTGTGTTGGCGTCGCCCCTGAGTTCATTCGCGACACCGGTTGCAACCTATCATTGTGGCAAATACGTTTTGCGTTTGATTGGCCCAGTGGAGGCTACTCTTGCTGACAAGGCCGGCAATATTGTTATAAGATGGCATAGTGAGGCCGCAACTCCATTTGACGGCAAAATTTTGACTTACGATGGCGGGACTTATAAGTGCGCCTATCGAGGGCTTTGACGCACCGGATGTTTCTGATGATTCCTGTCGGGTCGGCCCGTTCGAAACCGGCCAGCGAAGGGCGCGACAATGTGATCCAGGGACATGAAGCGCACGGTAGGGTAAACTTAAGCTCTCGTTAAAAACAATGGTGGTGGAGGACGACAAGAATGACCACATTATCGAGTTCTGAGGTGCGCAGAAGGCTTCTGGGCGAGGCGTTTGTCGAGACCGTCCGGTGTTCGTACGAGTTCCGCCAGTTCTGCAGCAGGATCCACGAACGCGACAGCACACCGGTGTCAATAGGCGCCGACATCTTCCTCTTGAGCCGCGCCGGTCTGGTGCCGATCGACCTGACGCCGCTCGACGAAGCCGAATGGCTGTCCAAGATGGGCCGCCCGGGCTGATCGCGAAACGGCCAACGCGGGCGATCGTCGATCTGATTGGGAATGACGCGCAAAAGAAGCGCTGCCGCCTGTTGCCCTACTGCCAGTCCGAATGATGTTTGCATCTCTGTTTATGCTTCAAGCGGAGAAAGAGAGAAAGACGTCTAACCATCTGATAACGCCGCATATGCTCCCGGATGTTCTGGCGACGGGTCTCAAGGTATCATACAGATGGCGTTGGCCTGGTTGGCGACAGGCCGCGGGAAAGGAGGCCCCAATGATCGACGCCCCTCCGCCGCTCACCTTTGGCCCAGATCATCCGTACAGAGTTTGGGGCTTCTCGGACTGCCCTGTCTGCGGGCGGCCGCCGAGTCAGCCGCAGAGCTTCCTGCCCTGGGGGCGGCCCCGGGGCTCGTATCACCTGTTTCGCGACGAACGCTCGGCTATTGCGTTTCAGCACAACCGCCTGTGTCAGGTCTGCCAGGACCTGAAGGCTAAACTGCAATCCATCAGGGAAACGGATTGATCGATCCGAAGCCTTTGGCGACCCCGCATGTCCTGCCGGATGTCCTGGCGACCGGCCTCAGGATCGTCTTCTGCGGCACGGCGGCGGGAACGGTGTCGGCCGCGCGCGGCGCCTATTACGCCCATCCGCAGAATAAGTTCTGGCGCGTTCTCCACGCGGTCAGCCTGACGCCCCGGCTTGTCAGGGCCGAAGACTATCTCGAGCTGCCGCAGTGGGGTCTCGGCCTCACCGATATCGCCAAGCATGTGAGCGGCATGGACCGGGAGCTGCCGGCCGGCACGCTCGGCGACGAGGCCTGCGCCGCGCTGACGGCCAAGATTCTGGCCGTGCAACCCCGCCTGCTGGCCTTCACCAGCCTCACCGGCGGCCGCCGCTGGCTCGGCCGGGCGGCCGGCTTCGGCGACAGCGGCGCGCGCATCGGCGCGACAAGAGTTTGGCTGTTGCCCTCGCCCTCGCCGACGGCGGGCTGGAATTTTGACGAGACCTGGTGGCGAAGGCTGGCCGAGGAGGCGCGAGATTGAACGCCTCGCCCGGCGCTTCGCATTGATATTGCATCGTTCTGCGTGCTCTGACTTCGTGGCCCTTTGTGTCCTTGGTGGTGAAATTTCTTTCACCACAAAGAGCACCAAGGTACACGAAGCCGAGCCACCTGGAGGTTGACCATGGGCCAGTTCTCCACCCGTCCGCCGCACCGTCCGCTGCCGGTCCGCGACCCGGCCCGCTCGAAGAGGCACGAAGGCAAAAACATTCTCGTCACCGGCGCGGCGGGCGGCGTCGGCCGCGCGACCGCCGAATTGCTGGCGGTCGAGGGCGCGCGGGTGGCGCTCGCCGACATCCGGACGGACGCGCTCGCGGCGGCCGTCGCGGCGACCCGAAGCGCGGAGGCTTTCGCCGTCCCCCTCGACCTCGCCGACCAAGACTCGATCGGGCGCGCCGTCGCCGCCGCCGAGGCGCGGCTCGGCCGGATTGACGGCCTCGTCAATTGCGCGGCGATCGTTGTCCACGCCGATCCGCTCGAGACCTCCTGGGCGGATTGGGAGAAAATTTTCCGCATCAACCTGTTCGGCGCCTACGAGGCGTCGCGTCTCGTCGCCAGGTCGATGATCGCCTCGAAGGCGCGCGGCGCGATCGTCAGCGTCGCCTCGGAGGCCGGCAAGAAGGGGCATATGGAGTCGCTCGCCTACAGCGCCAGCAAGGCCGCGCTGATCAACGTGACGCGGGTTCTGTCCGCGGCGCTCGCGCCGCACGACATCAACGTGAACTGCGTCTGCCCGGGCGGGGTCGCGACCGACATGCTGCGCGACGTCGCGGTCGCCTACGGCAGGCTCATCGACGCGCCGCCCGGCGAGGTGTTTCCCCAACTCGTCAGCTCGCAGCTGCATGCGGCACATCGAACCCGTCGAAGTCGCCCGCACGATCTCCTTCCTTTTGAGCGACGACGCCCTTATCATTCGCGGCCAGGCAATCAGCGCGGACGGCGGCGACACGCCGTATTAGGGCAAATCCACGTTGGAATCGAACCCTCATCCAGCGCTTCGCGCCACCCCCGGGTCAAGCTCGGGGGGATTCGCCCCCTCTCCTCCCCGGGCTCGACCCGGGGATTGCGGGAAAGGGCTGGGGTGAGGGCCATGTCCACCAGAGTCAGCTACAAGGACGACCAGCCATGAAGCGCGCCGCAGCCTTCGCCTTTCTCCCCTTCGCCGCCCTCATCTCCGGCGCGAGCTTCGCCGCCGACAAGCCGCTCTTCATCTACGTTTCGCCGAACCCGCTCGGCGTCAACGACTTCCTCAAGCTCGGCAAGGTCGGCACGGAGCGGGCCGCCGAGGAGCTCGGCGGCGAGGCGAAGACTTATGAAAGCTCCGACCCGACGACGCAGCGCCAGAACCTCGAAGCCGCCGCCAAGGCGGGCGCCAAGGTGGTGATCGCGGTCGGCTTCGAGTTCAACGACATGCTGCCGGAGGTGGCGGCCGCCTATCCGAACGTGCAGTTCCTGCAGGTCGACAGCTGCCCCTTCGACAAGATGAAGCCGAACATCCATTGCTCGGTGTTCCGCGAATACGAGGCGAGCTATCTGACCGGCGCCGAGGCCGGCTGGACGACCAAGACGGGCAAGGTCGGCGCGATCAGCGCGCTCGATATCCCCTTCCTGCATCGCTACACCGACGGCTTCATCGAGGGGGCGAAGCACGTCAAGCCCGACGTCAAGATTTCGCCGACCCTCTGGGTCGGCGGCAATAACCCGTTCTCCGATCCCGCGCGCGGAGAGGAGCGCGGCGCGGCGATGGTGGCGGACGGCGCGGACCGCATCCTCGCCGCAGGCGCGGGTTCGAACGGCGGCATCTTCAAGGCGGTCGAGGAGGCGCAGGGCGTCAACGCCTTCGGCGTCGACGTCAACCAGTGCCCGCAGGCCCCGGGCTTCGTCATGGACAATGTCGAGAAGAAGACCGACGTCGCGATCGAGCTGGCGGTCAAAGGCATCATGGCGGGCACGCAGCCGCCGATCGTCGCGCTCGGCCTCAAGGAAGGCGGCATGTCCCTGACCGCCCTCGACCCCGACGTCAAGGCTTCGAAATGCACGATCGCCGACTATCCCGACGTCATCGCCAAGGTGAAGGCGCTGCGCGATCAGATCGTCGACGGTTCGATCAAGATCGCTGACCCGATGCAGGCGGCGAAATAGGACACCAGCCGTCTCGTGCCCGAGATCGAAGCCGTCGGGATCGTCAAACGCTTCGGCGGACTTGTCGCCAACGACCGCGTCGACCTCTCGGCCGAGCGCGGCGAAATCCATGGGGTGATGGGCGAGAACGGGGCCGGCAAGACGACGCTGATGAGCATCCTGTTCGGCCTCATGGCGCCGGATGCCGGCGAAATCCGGCTGCGCGGCGCGCCGGTAAGATTCCGTTCGCCGATCGACGCGATGGCCGCCGGCATGGGCATGGTGCATCAGTCGTTCAAGCTCTTCGCCTCGCTGAGCGTGTGGGAGAACATCGTCTATGGCGTCGAGCCGAAGCGTGGGCCGTTCATCGACCGGGGCGCGGCGCGCGCCAGCGTCGCGGAACTCGCGGAGCGCCATCGTCTCGCCGTCGACCCCGACGCCGCGGTCGGCGCATTGTCGGTCGGCGTGCGCCAGCGCGTCGAAATTTTGAAGGCGCTCTATCGCGACGCGCGCGTCCTCATTCTCGACGAGCCGACCGCAGTCTTGACGCCCCCCGAGCGCGACGCGTTGTTCGACGTGCTGCGACGCCTGGCGGCCGAGGGCCGCACCGTGCTGTTCGTGACCCACAAGCTCCACGAGGCGACGGCGATCACCGACCGGGTGACGATCTTGCGCGACGGCCGCACGGTCGCGAGCCTGCGCACCGCGGATACGAGCCCGCGCGAGATCGTGCGCGCGATGACCGGGCGCAACGTGAACCTGAAGGTCGACAAGGGCCCGCCGCGCATCGGCGCGCCGCTTCTCCAGGCGGTCGATCTGACCGTCGCCGGCCCTGCGGGCAGGCCCGCCGTCGACCGGGTGAACCTGACCGTCCGCGGCGGCGAGATCGTCGGGATCGCGGGCGTCGCGGGCAACGGGCAGAGCGAGCTCGTCGAGGCGCTGGTCGGCTTGAGGCGACCGGACGACGGGCGCGTCGAGGTTCGCGGCGCCGATGTGAGCGAGGCGGACGTCGAAGCGCATCGCGCCGCCGGAATCGCCTATATTCCCGAAGACCGCGCCGCCGTCGGCTCGGCGCTGACGGCCAGCGCTTCCGACAATTTTGCGATGGGCTTTCACCGCGCGCCGCCGCTCGCCCGCGGCCCCCTCGTCGTCCCGGCCGCCTTCGCCGAGCGGGCGCGGGCGCTCATCCGGCGCTTCGCCATCCGCATTCCGAGCGAGCGGGTCAGCGTCAGGACCCTGTCGGGCGGCAATCTGCAAAAGGTGGTCGTGGCGCGCGAACTGTCGCACGAGGCCCCGGTGCTGATCGCCGAGCAGCCGACGCGCGGCCTCGACGTCGGCGCGACCGAATATATCCACGAGCAGCTCGTCGCCGAGCGCGACAAGGGACGCGCGGTGCTTCTCGTCTCGGCCGAACTCAGCGAGATTCTCGCGCTCTCCGACCGCGTGCTGGTCATGTTCGAGGGACGCATTCTGGCGGATCTTTCGCAAGACAAGGCCGACGAAGTCACCGTCGGGCTGCTGATGGCGGGGCGGACGTTGGAGGCGGCATGAACCGTCAGCGCCTGCGGCCGCCGCCGGTCGCGCTCGCCGTCCTGTTCGCTGCGCTTGCCGGCGGGGCGCTCGTGCTCGCCTCCGGCCACGACCCGCTGCGCGCCTATGCCGACATCGTCGCGGGCTCTCTGTCGCTCGGCAGTCTGCCGGACACGCTGAACTGGGCGACGCCGCTCGTCGGCATGACGCTCGTCGCCGCGATCCCTTTGCGCGGCGGCATGGTGAACCTCGGCGGCGACGGCCAGCTCGTCATCGGCGGTCTGATCGGCGCGCTCGCGCCGCTGGCTCTGCCGGGCCCGGGCGCGCTGGTCGCCGCCGCGGCACTCGCGGCCGCCGCCCTCGGCGCCGGCCTCTACGCGTCGCTCGCCGCCTGGGGCGAGACGCGCCACGGCATCCCGATGCTGATCTCGAGCCTGCTGCTCAGCTATCCGGCGGTCGGCGTGACCTCGTATCTCGCGCGCTTTCCGCTGCGCGACGTGACGACCGGGCTGCCGCAGACGGCGATGGTCCCCGCGGCGGCGCGGCTCTATCCGCTGAGCGGGGCGCTCAACGTCGGCAGCCTCATCATCGCGGCGATCGCGGTCGGCGTTCGTCTTCGTCGACCGGCGGACGGTCGCGGGATACGAATTGCGCATGCGGGGGAAGAACCCGCGCTTCGCCGGCTACGGCGGCGTGAGGCTCGACCGGCAGGCCGTGCTGACGATGTTCGTGCAGCGGCGCGATCGCCGGGCTCGTCGGCGCGATCGTGGTGCTCGGCTCGCAGTTCCGCTTCATCGACGGCGCCCTGCTGACGCCGGCCTATACCTGGTCGGGGCTGATGGCGGCGCTGCTGGTCGGCGGCGAGCCGGTCGGCGCCATCGTCGCCGGCTTCTTCTTCGCCGCGCTGCAGACCGGCGGCTTCGCCATGCAGCGCGACACCTCGGTGCCGCGCGTGCTGTCGCTCGTCCTGCAGGCGATCGTGATCCTCTTCCTCGCGATGCGGCAGGGCGTCGGCCGGCGCCTGCGATGAGCGGCCTCTTCACGCCGTTTCTGTTCCAGGCGGCGGTGCAGGCGATCACGCCGATCCTGCTCGCCTCGCTCGCCGGCGTGTTGTGCGGGCGGGTCGGCGTGTTCAACCTCGCGCTCGAGGGCCAGATGCTGGTCGGCGCCTTCGCGGCGATCGCCGGCAGCTATTTCGCCCATAGCGCGCTCGTCGGCGTCGCGGCGGCGATGGCGGGGGCGGTCGTCTTTTCGCTCGTGCTGGCCTATGGCGCGACGGTCTTCCGCGGCGATCCGGTCGTCATCGGCATCGGCATGAACCTGCTGGCGTCGGGGCTCACCGCCTATCTTCTGCGCGTCGTATTCGGGGTCAGCGGCACCTTCAGCGATCCCGGCGTCGTCGGGCTCGGCCGCGTCACGATCGCGCCGCTCGTCGGCGTGCCGGTTCTCGGCTGGGCCTTCGCCCGCCAGTCGGCGCTGACCTGGGTCGCCTGGGCGCTGACCGCGCTGGTCAGCGTGGTCCTGTTCAAGACGCCGGTCGGCCTGAGGCTTCGGGGCGTCGGCGAACAGCCCGACGCGGCCGAGACGCTGGGCGTCGACGTCGCCCGCTTCCGCATCGTGACCGTGCTCGTCGCCGGCGCGCTCGCCGGCCTCGCCGGCGCGCAGCTCTCGCTCGGCGCGGTCAGCGTTTTCGCCGAGGACATGAGCGCCGGCCGCGGCTGGATCGCGGTCGTCGCGGTGATGCTCGGCCGCAACAATCCGCTCTATGCGGCGGCCGCCTGCGTCCTGTTCGGCTTCGCCGACGCGCTCAGCATCCATCTGCAAAGCCTCGGCCTGCCGAACCAGTTGACCGACATCTCGCCCTACGTCGCGACCCTCGCCGCGCTCGTCGTCACCCACCGACGGCGGCCGCGCGCGGCAAGCCTCCCAGCGGAAGTCGCCGCAGCGACGCCCGGCAAGGCGGAGGCGCGCTGACGCAAGGGGCAGTGATGCGTGGAGCGCCGGCTGCCCCCTTCTCTGCGAAGCGGGGAAGGTGGCGCGAAGCGCCGGATGGGGTGTGCGCCGCTGCTCCGACCCCAAGTCGGTTTGCACGAGCGTCACCGCGTTTCGCGAAGCGGCCGCGCGAATGCGCGATGACGATTGGCAATCCCCCGACGACAAGGTCGTCCGGAAACGGCAATACGCGATATCCGGCCCGCTGGAACCACGCGTCTCTCTCGGCATCCTTGATCTTTGCGTCCGCCGTCTCGTGCGTGCGGCCGTCCGCCTCGACGATGACCTTCCTCGCGAGACAAACGAAATCCGCGAAAAACGGCCCGATCGGCGCGCGCCACCGCGCCGCCGTTTTGCTGGGCGCCGCGGCGGCGACTTCGGTCGGGGGATTTTCCACGCGCCGGCGCCGTCGGTGGGTGACGACGAGCGCCGCGAGCGTCGCGACGTAAGGGGAAATGTCGGTCAACTGGTTCGGCAGGCCGAGACTTTGCAGATGGATGCTGATCGCGTCGGCGAAGCCGAACAGGACGCAGGCCGCGGCCGCATAGAGCGGGTTGTTGCGGCCGAGCAGACTGGTGAACGCCGGAAGCTTCGGCTGGACCGCCGCGATCTTGGCCCAGCGCGCCGCAGATCTCGCCGAGGTCGCCGAGCCGCGCGCGGGACATCGGCCACGCCCAACGCGGCGATTTCGATAATCCGGATTCCGGTCAGCGCCCGGTTTTTGCTCTCCTATAGGCCCCGCGCTATGACCATGCGCTGGATGTCGCTTGTGCCCTCGTAAATCTGGCAGACGCGGACATCGCGGTAGATCCGTTCGACCGGATAGTCCCTGAGATACCCGGAGCCGCCGAAGATCTGCAGCGCGGCGGAGCAGACGCGCTCGGCCATCTCGGACGCGAAGAGCTTCGCCATCGAGGCTTCGGTTAGGCAAGGCGATCCGGCCTCGCGCAATTGCGCCGCATGATGGACCAATTGCCTCGCCGCCTCGATCTCCGTCGCCATGGTCGCGAGGCGGAAGGCGACAGCCTGATGCTCGGCGATGGGCCGTCCAAACGTTATCCGCTCGCGCGCATAGTTGCGGGCGGCCTCGAAAGCGGCGCGGGCCATGCCGACCGATTGCGCGGCGATGCCGACCCGGCCGCCCTCGAGGTTGGAAAGCGCGATCCGATAGCCTTCGCCTGCCGCGCCGAGAAGCAGATCGGCGGGCAAGCGCATTTCGTCGAAGGCGATCTGGCAGGTGTCTGAAGCATTCTGCCCAAGCTTTTCCTCGACCCGCACCACTTTGTAGCCGGGCGCGTCGGTCGGCACGATGAAGGCGGAAATGCCCTTCTTGCCGGCGGCCGGGTCGGTGACCGCGAACGCGACGATCACATTGCCGTTCTTGCCCGACGTGATTAACTGCTTGGTTCCGGTGAGAACGTAATGATCGCCGTCGCGTACGGCGCGCGTCAACAAATTGGCGGCGTCCGACCCGGCCTGGGGCTCGCTCAGGGCGAAGCCGCCGACCCATTCGCCGCTGGCGAGTTTTGGCAGAAAGCGCTGCTTTTGCGCTTCCGTGCCGAATTTGACGATCGGCCCGCAGGCGACCGAATTATGCACGCTCAGAATGGTCGAGCACGCGCCCTCGCCCGCCGCGATTTCCTCCAGAACGCAAGCATAGGCGACAGCGCCTACGTCCGACCCTCCATAGGCTTCCGGCGTCGTCATGCCGAGAAAACCGAGCTGCCCCATCTCCCTGATCTCCGCCGCCGGGAATTTGTGCTCCCTGTCACGGTCGGCGGCGGTCGGCGCCAATTTCTCCCGCGCGTAATCGCGGGCCATGTCGCGGATCTCGCGTTGCGTTTCCGTCAGCAGCATGACCGTTCCTTCAGAGCATCTCGACGGCCATGGCGGTGGCTTCGCCGCCGCCGATGCACAGCGAGGCGACGCCGCGCTTCAATCCGTGTTTAGTCAGCGCCGCCATCAAAGTGACCAGGATGCGCGCGCCCGAGGCGCCGATCGGATGGCCGAGCGCGCAGGCGCCGCCATGGATATTCACCTTGTCATGCGGCAGATCGAGATCGCGCATCGCCGCCATGGCGACGACGGCAAAGGCCTCGTTGATCTCGAACAGGTCCACTTCGCTGAGACGCCAGCCCGTCCGATCGGCGAGTTTCCTGATCGCGGCTATCGGCGCCGTGGCGAACAGATGCGGCTCCTGCGCATGGGTCGCATGGCCGACGATCTTCGCCAGCGGGCGCAGGCCGCGAGACTTGGCTTCGGACCCGCGCATCATGATCAAGGCCGCCGCGCCATCGGAGATCGAGCTGGAATTCGCGGCCGTGACCGTGCCGCCTTCGCGGAAGGCGGGTTTCAAGCCGCGGATTTTATCCGCCTTGGCCTTGCCCGGCTGTTCGTCCTGCGCGACCGTCGTTTCGGTCTTGCCGGAGCGCAGGGTCACCGGCGCGATCTCCCCGGCGAAACTGCCGTCGGCAATGGCCTTTTGCGCGCGCGTGAGGGAGGCCAAAGCGTAATCGTCTTGTGCGTCGCGCGTGAATTGATAGGCCTGGGCGCAATCTTCAGCGAACGTTCCCATCAGACGCCCCTTGTCATAGGCGTCTTCAAGACCGTCGAGAAACATGTGATCGATCACTCTGCCATGGCCGAGCCGATAGCCGCCGCGCGCCCGGTCGAGCAGATAAGGGGCGTTGGTCATGCTCTCCATGCCGCCGGCGACCGCAATTCTGGCGCTCCCGGCCAGGATCAGATCATGGGCGAACATGGCCGCCTTCATGCCAGATCCACACATTTTATTGACTGTCGTCGCGCCCGTGGCATAGGGCAGTCCCGCGCCGAGGCCCGCCTGCCGCGCGGGCGCCTGTCCCTGACCTGCGGGCAGGACGCAGCCGAACACCACCTCGTCGATCTGGTCAGGCGCTACGCCTGCCCTACTGAGCGCCGCCTTGATGGCTGTGGCGCCGAGCACGGGGGCGGTCGCGTCCTTCAGGTCGCCCTGAAAGCCGCCCATGGGGGTGCGGGCCGAGCCGACGATGACGACAGGGTCTGACGAAGTCATTTTTTTCTCCCGATAAATGTTGAGTGGAGGATCAGCGCGTGCCCATCCGCAGGGCGCCGTCGAGACGGATGACCTCGCCGTTCAGCATGGTGTTCTCGCAAATATGCCGGACGAGCGCCGCATATTCCGCCGCGTGGCCGAGGCGCGAGGGAAAGGGCACGCTCTTGCCGAGCGAATCCCGCACCTCTTGTGTCATGCCCGCCAACATCGGCGTGTCGAAAATGCCCGGCGCGATGGTCACGACGCGTATGCCGTGTCGCGCCAGTTCGCGCGCGGCGGGCAACGTCAGCCCGACAATGCCCGCCTTCGACGCCGCATAGGCCGCCTGGCCGATCTGGCCGTCGAAGGCGGCGATGGACGCGGTGTTGACGATCACGCCGCGTTCGCCGTCCGGGCCGGGCTCTTCCTTGGCGATCGCCTCCGCCGCCAGCCGCATCATGTTGAAACTGCCGATCAGGTTGATATTGACGGCCTTGGCGAAGGAGGCGAGCCCATGCGGGCCTTCGCGCCCGAGGATTTTTTCGCCCAGCAGCACGCCCGCGCAATTCACCAGCCCGTGCAGATGGCCGAAAGCCTCGAGCGCGCAAGCGATCGCGGCCTGCCCTTGTTCTTCGCTGGTCACGTCCGTCGCGACAAAGCGCGCCGCCGCACCCAGTTCGGCGGCGACGGCCTCGCCGGCGGCTGCATTGACGTTGGCGATGACGACCTTGCCGCCATCGGCGACCAGTTGGCGCGCCACGGCGGCGCCAAGACCGGAGTCGCCGCCGGTGACGACTAAGACTTTACCGGGAATTTCCATGTCGAGTTTCCCGAATGAGAAGGGCAATAAGGCGGGGTCGGACCGATTTTCGCATCTGGGCGCCCTCGCGCACATTTTTCCTGGTTGCGCAAGATGACCCGCAAGATGACCCTTTGCAGCTTACCGCTCGGAGTCCTTGGCCGCCACGCGCTCTTCATAGGCGGGGGGCCTGGACTTGCTCGCGGAAGGATCGGGGCTCATCGCTTTTCCTCCTGATAGATTTCTGTTTGGAGGCGGTTCCTCGCAGGCCCCCATTTGACTCGTAGGGCGGGCTGGTTAGCTGAGCCGTCCGTCCTTGTTAGATACTCATGACAACAGTTGCTATATGCAATGCGGCAAACGGTCGCTCCGCTTTCAAACAGGATCCCGAATTCCCGCTGCGTCTGGGGTCGGTCGAGTCAACCAATGCGAAAATCTGCTGACTGATAATGTGCTATCGACAGATGGCCCCACGGTTACTTTGAAGGCGTGGAGGATGCTCGCACGATTACCGACTGCGACGGGGCCACCTGCGCGGCGACCCCGGCCTGGATGACGGCGTGATGGCCGCTGATCCGTCGAAGCCGCGGACACCTGCGGTCGGTGCTGGCGCATCACAAGGCGGGATAGGCATCGCCGACGATTGTAACCGGGGCAAATCGACCGAAAACGGCGCCATCACGATGACGGCCGGTAATCCCTTCGTCGAATGCTCAGGCTGAGCTCGCGCGAGGTCGAGCGCTCTCGACAGGTTCGATTTGGCTCGGCGGCGCAAAGGGCATTGCGCCTCCGGGCTCGACCCTACGGCATTCGCACATCTCAAAGGTCGCGCACCCCCTTCTCCAGCTTGCCGGGGAAGGGGGCCCGAAGGGCCGGATGGAGTGTGGCCCGCTTCTTCAAACCGAGTCGGATTGCACCACGTCAGCGCGAACCGACGTCGGAGCACACCTGCTTTCCACACCCCATCCGCCCCTTCGGGCGCCTTCCCCGCTTCGCGGAGAAGGGGGGACGCGCCGCCCGCTCGGAACTCGATGACTTCGCGGAGAAGGGAGAGACTCACCGACAGCCCCGCGTCGCTTCGCTCCTCGCGATGACCTTGTCGGCCGAGCGCCCGCCACCTCACTCGCCTTCGTAGCGACTGACGCCAAAGACGACGTAGTTGTAAGGGATGAGCGCGTTGCTGTCGGCGCGCGAGACGATCAGGCCGGCGCGGGGTTCGTAGACCCAGTCCTCCCAATCCCAGACGCGTTGCAATGTCTCGGGGATCTGCACGGCGATGTAGTCGCCGACGGCGAGCCGCGCGCCCATTGCATTGCGGGCGAAATCGAGGCCGAGATAGCAGTCCTGCACCGAGACGTTGCGATTGCGCTGTGCGATGCTCTTGGTCAGCGCGAGCGCCATGCCGCTGAGCGGCGCAATCGCCGGCTGCGCCGTCGTTGCGAGCTTCAGCCCGGCCTTGAAGGCGTCGCCTTCGAGGAAGTCGAGAAAGGCTTCGTCCGCGTCGTTCTTGACGTTGACGGTGTGGAAGTGAAAGGCGACGCCGACCGCGCCGACGCCGAGGCCGACGAAAATCGGATAGCCGCGCACCGCCGCGCGCTCGCCCTCCCGGGCGCGATAGGCGGCGTTGAAATGCAGGTCTTCGCTCGCGCCCGGAACCTGGTTGCGGGCGTAGAAATCGAACAGCACCCGATGCGTGCCGCCGCCCGGATAATCGGCGACCCGCAGCACATTGAGCGCGACGTTGATGCGCGCGTTCTTGAGAGAAGCGTCGGCCTGCGCCTCGCCGACGCCGATGATGTTTTGCGTTCCGCTTCCGCCCGCCGGCAGAAAGCCGATGGCATGCGCAGTATGCTGCCACGGCTTGTCGCCGAACGGCCACCAGTCGGCCGCACCCATTTTCGTCGGCGGCGGCGCGGCGCGCTCCAGCGCCTCCGCAGCCTGGTTTTCGCCAATTTCGCGCAGCTTCGCGGCGGCGGCCGCGCGCGGCATTGCGCCGAGAACGGGGAGGTTGACCGGTTCGGCGCTCATGCTTTTCCTGCTGTTCTGCCGCCGACTTTGTCGATGTCGGCGATCAATTGCTCAGCCCTCTGGATTTGTGCTGCAGCACAGTCGCCGAACTTACGGAAGTTCGCGAGCGCCGCCTCGGCATAGGCGCGGGCGTCGTCGTGCCGCGCAGCGAGCAGCAGATCGATGGCGACATTGAAGCGGGTCTCTCCCGCGGCGAAGATGTTGCCCGCTTGTTCTTTGTAGCGAATGCTCTGCTGGTAATGCTGCAGCGCGCGGTCGATATCGCGAACCTCGCCGAATATATAGCCAAGTTGGTGGTGGTGGGTAACTCCGAGGTCGTCGATCGCACTGGACGGAAACAGCTGAAGAGCCTGTTGGTAATGTTGCGCCGCGTCATTGAGCAAATTGAGAAACTCGTCCTGAGGTCGTCCTTTGGCCCGGGCATCTAGGAAACGGCGGAGAGAGAGAGCGAGCCGAGCTGGCTCGTCGCTATTTCAAGTGGGTGAATTAGCGAGCACGTCGCCGGCGATGAGGTAGACGATGGCTTTGAGGTTTCGTTTGGTTCGGTAGCCCTTGGCCTTGCGCTTGGCGGCCTGGACATTGCCGTTGATCGCCTCCAGGACGCCATTGGAAAGGCCGGTGGCGATCGATCTGAGGATGCCTTCCGACTTGGCGGTGATCGTCTTGGCCAGCTTCTTCATCGGCGCGAGGTCGCAGACTTGAACCCAGGCGTTCCAGCGGTCGAGGAAACGGCGAGCCGATTTGACGCTCATCGTGAACAGCTGTTGCAGGTTCATGCGGATCTGCATCGCTTGGATCGTGTCCAGGTTCTGCGCTTCCAACCGAGACAGCGTCTCCTTTTCCTCCTGTGTCAGATGATCGACGTTCTTCAGGAAGATGTAGCGCCGGCCCTTGATCTGGAAGTTGTTCCGCGCCTCCTCGCGCCGCACCTGGTCGACGGCCTCGTTGGCGAGTTTGATGACGTGAAATTTGTCGAACGTGATCTCGGCGTTCGGCAAGTTCTCTTTGATCCCCGCCTCGAATGCGGCCCCCATGTCGATGCTGGCGTCGGTCACCGCCTCGCGCCGGCCGCCATGCGCCTCGAGGAAATCCGCGAATTCCTTCACGGTCGCCGCGTCCTTGCCGTCGGCGACGTAGACGACCTTGCGCCGCGCCATGTCAACGAACAGGCTGATGTAGTCGTGGCCGCGCCGCGCCGAAGTCTCATCGGCGGCGATGCGCCGCACCTCCGACAAATCAAGCTTCTCCACCGCCCGCCAGACGTAATGCTCGACGATGCGCCACAAGCGCGTGTCGTGCTCGCCGAGCAACCTCGCCGCATTGGCGATCGGCATCGCCTTGGCCAACATCAGCACATAGGCCTCGAACAACAGCGTGAAGCCCGATCCCGCGCGAGCCCACGGCGTCGCGACCTTGCGCACGCCGCAGTTCGGACAGCTCACTCGCGGCACACGCGCGTGCAACAGCGTGCGATGCTGGAAGAAATCCAGATGCCGCCACGTTTCATCCTTCGTGTCGTGAACCGCGCAACCCTCGCGCCCGCACTCGGCGCAGGCGAACCGGCTCCCGCGCGGAAAATCCACATACAAATCGAGCCGACCATCCTCGACCGCAAATTCGCCACGCGTCACCGTCCACGGCGACTGCAACCCAAGGGCCAACTGGAAAAGATCGGTGTCTCGCATCCCCTCACAATAAACTCGATCCCAACCGATCGCTCCCCAAGCCAACCCAGAAAACGGCCTTACCCACTCCATTCAGCGAGGAGCCGCCGAGCTGACCGAGCGCCTTGCCGCGACCGGTGTTGTCTCTGGAAGGGCGCAAACCCAGGCTTTGGTTGAGCCAGCGTTCTGCAGCATCGAAATCGCGTAGACCCGCGACTAGCATATGGGCCGTGCCGAGACTGAGGGCACACACTCCCTGCTCATATGAGGCGTTGATGGTTCCGTATAGATCGAACGCCTCACGAAGACTCTTGCCGCAATCCAGACTCACCTTTATCCATCTGAACGTTCGCGAGTCCCTCAATATTTACTGCGAGGGTGCGGATGTCGTTGCGCTGAATATCGCTGCGCTGCCCGGGCGCCGTCGCCAGCGCTGCGCGGGCGCGCTCGCGATCCCGATCGACGCTGAGGCGTTGCAAGCGCTCGGCCTTGGCGAGATTGCGTTCCTCCAGCGCAAGGTCAACACGATACTCCGTGACAAGGCTCCACTCGTCCTTGCGTCCGGGGAGCGGCCGGTCGTTACGGGGATCGACAAAATCCGGCGTCACGGCCTCGACCAGCCGCCGCCAGGCGGGACCGCGTCCGGTTTCCGTGTAGAGTATCCGCAGGCCCTGCATTGCGGAAACGACTCGACGCCACCAACCATGCTGGCGCGCCAGGCGCCAGGCTGCGAGCAGATTGTCCTCTTCCGCCGTCAGGGCGTGAAGGACCTCGCGATTTCCGGCTCCGTATTGATTGTGGTAAAAATCGGCCAAGCCACCCGTCGCTTCGACAAAAGCGCGACGGGCCCGCTCGCCCCTCTCTTCGGCAAAATGGCGCGCGAACAGGTCGCGAAAATACCAGGGCAGCGCCGGATGAACGCGGTAATAGCCGCCGCCTGACGCGACCAGAAGCCCAAGTTCGGCGGCGCGATCGAGCAAATCCGATGCCCTGTTCGCGGGTGAATCCACGCACTTCCGCAACCGCCCACTCGGCCTCGGGATTGCCCATCGCGCGCAACGCGTCGACGTCGACACAGCCCTGAAAAAGATGCAGCAGCGCCAGTCTCTTGCGCTCATCGTCGCTGAAAGCGCTGGCGAACCCGTAGCTCAGCGACGCGCCGAGCGATTTGGTGCGTCCCTCCGTCTCTTCATCTTCGAACTTCGCTTCGCCGCCGCGCAAAGCCGCGACAAACTCTTCAACCTGTCCCTGCTGTCGATCCCGGCGCGCAACGCTTCGCCGACCGTGACGAGAATGGTCAAGGGATTGCCCTGCGTAAATCGCAGCAAGGGCGTCAAATCCGGCAGATCGGCGAGGCGTTTGCCGCGATGCTCGGCGATGGCGCCGGCAAGCTGGAGCCGCTCCTGCATCGGCATCGGCGGCGCCTCGACGCGGCGCGGCGCCTCGCCGAGCCAGGCCTGTTCGTCGCGCCGCGAGGTGAGCAGGAATTTCGCTTTTGTGTCGCGCGCCTCCAGAGAGAAAATCCCGCAGTTCCTGCTGCTCGGCCGCGCTCCAGTCGGACGGGGTTCCGGCGGGAAAGCCCGTGATCGGCTCGACATTGTCCCAAATCCAGAGAACGGGTATCTGCTGGAGCACGTCCAACGCGATCCGCCGTCTTTGCACGTCGTTCGCCGCGCCCCATTGGACGCCCGAGCGCTCCAAATCGGGGCCAAACATTTCGCCGATCTTGTCCAGCGACCGGGCGAGCGGCAGACGGCGCTCGAAACTCGTGAACAGCACCGGCCCTTCGACGCCGCCCGTCAGCTTATACCAGCGCGCGAATTCCGCCGCGGTCGTCGTCTTGCCGCTGCCGGCAAAGGCGTGCAGCAGCACGATGCTGTGCCGGTCGAAGGCGCGGTCGAGCGCATAAAGCGTCTCGTCGCGGCCGAAGAAGCCGACATCCGGAGGCTTCGGCAATTGGGATCGAGCGCGCCCGCCGTCGTCCCGCCGCTGTCGATTTTGATCCTGAGCGGCGCGCCCTCCTGTCTTTGCGGCCACAGACGCAGCGGCGTGCGCTCCCAGACCAAGGGCACGCACCCAGTCCTGCAAGGGCCGCGCTCATAGGCGATCTTCCGGTTCGGTTCGATCGGCGAGATTGCCGCGCGCCCAGGCCACGGCCTCGCCGAGCGTTCGCCCGCGCGCCAGCGCCCCATAGAGTTCGGCGACGAATTGCGCCGCCGTCACGACATAGACGAATAGCGCATGGCGACGACGCCGGCGGCGCCGGCGTTCATCACCGCCTGCGCCAGAGAGCCATAAGCCTCGATCTCCTCGATCGCCGCCGCGGGCGCATCTTCGCTCGGCTTCGACCTTGCTTCGGCGAAGGCGGATTGGCAGGCGTTGAGAATGAGGATCGGAACGCCGGCGTCTCTCAACAGGCCGCCGATCGTGAAGCCGTCGACGAATTTGCTGCGGGTCTTGCTGTCCGGGTCTTCGAAGGCCAGATAGCCGCAAGGGCCCGGTCGCCGCGCCCTTCAGCATCAGATTGCTGAGGACTTGACCTTGGCTTTCGAGGTTCTTGGGGTCGGCGTAAACGCCATGCCCGTCGAAATGCACGATGTGATAGGGCTCGCCTCTCTCCTTGGCGAGCTTCAGCTCTTTCGCGAGTTGCTCGTAGGTCGGAGGCCGCAGAACGTCGAGTTGGAAGGCTTCCCGGTCCTCGTCGCTCAATCCCTTCACGAGCCGCCTGGCGACGGAACGGAACGGGAACGTCGTCCTCCGCTCTCGGCCGGCAGATCGCGAGCAGGATGCGGACCTTGTCGGCGGCCGCAGATGGAGCGAGGGTGGTTTGCGCCGCCCGATTGCGCGCGCACGAACGCCTGGGCCGACAAAGCGAGATTGACGCGGGTATTGGGATTGCGGATCAGCTCCCAAGGGATAGACGTTGCCTCCGCGACGCCGGAGATAATCTCAATTCGCGTCGAGGACAGATGCGGCTCGACCAACGTCCAAAGCCGTATGGCGTCGTTTCGCCCCTCGAAGATCGCGCGAAACAGCGCCTCCCCGCGCTCGGCCATGAGGCTTTCAACGCGGGCGGCGATCTGCGGCGCCGGGTCCTCATCAAACTGCAGATAGTCCTCGAGATACCAGCGAATCTTCTCGCCATCCTGCGGCGAAAGCGCGAATTCGATTTCGCGGCTGAAACTCAGAGGCTGAAAGCCGGGGACTTCAGCGTCGACGGCGATGTGATGCCTGTTCGGCCGGGAGCCGGGTTGCTGGCTAATGCGCAAAATCGCCATGCCGACGCCTCCCGCTTAAAAAGTCAAACAACAGTGGGGTGACGAAGTCTTACTTAATTGAATAACAAACGAGCCTCTTGCAAAATTCAATGAGCGCGACGCATTTCGCCTTCATTAGGCGTTGTGAGCGGCCGAGGCTCAGGCCGGCGCGGGCCGAAACTGCGTGACGCGGAGTATTTGATCGACGGCGAGCGCGACGACGCCGAACATGAGGTGGCATTTGACCTTGATCGCGCCGCGCACGCGGACGGCCCGCGCGCCGAATTCGTCCTTCAGTCGGGCGTTCACGCGTTCGGCCATGGTTCGAAAATCAAAGAGCCGGTCGTCGGGGTCGGGCATGTGGATGAGTTTCATGCGCTCGACTTCTTTGGCCCATTCGGCCTTGGCTTCGTGCTGGGCGCGAAAGTTGCGATCGATGATCGGCGCATGGCCGAGCGCCTTGCTGTGGTCATGGATGGCGGCGGCGTCGTAGGCCGCATCCATTAGATCGTAGAGATAGGAGACGCGGGCGCCGGTCATGGTCATCAAGGGAATGGCGACCTGACTGTCGTGGACGGAAGCCGAAGTCAGTACGCAGGAGACCGGGATTTGGCCGCAGGCGACATCCAGATGCAGTTTGTAGCCGATCCAGGTTTCCTTGTAGCCCTTGCTGTTCTTCTTGGAGCCGACATCGCACGCGGAGGGCAGATCGGCGAGCATCTGATCGAGGTTCTGCGTGGTCTGCCGTTCGAGCCGGGTCGGCTCGGGTTTTGGCCGTTGCTCGTCCTTGCGCGGGCGTCCGCGCTTGCGCGTCGGCTGAGCGCCATCGGGCGGCGGCGGATCCTCACTTTTGTCGTTCGGCTCCGTCTTGACCGGCTTCTCGCGCGCCTCGATCTCGGTGGCGTCGCGCGCGATCACGCCGACGATGCGCCCGCCGAGCGAGCGCTCGATCAGCGCCGCGTGCATCTTGGCGGGCAGATCGGACTGCGCAAACTCCGCGAAGGCGCGGGAAAACGTCGCTTCCGACGGCACTTGCGAGCGTCGTTCCCAACCGAGAATGCGTCGCAGCGACTTGTCGACATCGAGGCGCTCGATCAGCGCGGTGGTGGTAGGAACGCCCAGCACCGCCTTGGCGACGAAGGCCCTGGCGAGGGCGCGGCGATCGCCTTGCGGCCGGCCGGGGCCTCGGGGCGGTTCGGGAACGAAGGCCTCGAGGCCGATCACGTCGAGGGTCGTGACGAGCCGCCCGAGCGCTTCGGTCATCGGGTCGATTTCCTCACGAAGCCAAGGAAACAGAGTGCCCTGGATATGGTTCCAGCGGGCTTTCATGGCGTCCAGAGGATCGTTGGTCATGCCTGTTATCGCAAATCAGGGCGATGAAATCAAAACAATATTTCAACATCCGCTAAAGACAAGGCGTAATATTTTATAGCATATCACTTGAAACGCGCCGGACTTGATCTAAATATAT
The DNA here is from genome assembly GCA_963768555.1 of uncultured Alphaproteobacteria bacterium. Taxonomy (GTDB): domain Bacteria; phylum Pseudomonadota; class Alphaproteobacteria; order Rhizobiales; family Beijerinckiaceae; genus Roseiarcus. Next base: position 20,253 of record CAVYIZ010000076.1, on the reverse strand, counting down.
TGCCTCTCTACGTTAGGATGTCCGAATAATTTTGCGACTGCCTCAAACGATAACACCGACACTGCGTTAACGCCAGTGTTGCAGTTCGGTCGTCATATGCTCAAGACGGCGATCGCCAGCGCGGCGTTGGCGGCATTGATCCTGGCGGCACTCATTGATCGGCGCGGCAAAGAACTCGCCACTCGCGGATGGACGAACATGAGGCGGAACGCTTCGCTGCTCGACGGAACGGCTTGAATTTATGCTTGATCAGGCATATCCTGGGGAAGATTGGTGAATCCGATCAGCGAAGCCCAACCCAAGCCGGTGCGCTGGGTCGGCAGCAGCAAGGAGGACGTGAGCGAATTTCCGGTGGAGGTGCGGCGGCGAGTCGGCGGAGCGCTGTGGGAAGCGCAGATTGGCCGAAAGGCACCCTATGCCAAGCCGCTCAAAGGGTTTGGCGACGCCGGCGTCCTGGAGATCGTCGACGACTTCGACGGTGAGACGTACCGGGCCGTCTACACAGTGCGTTTCGCCAGGGCCGTTTACGTACTGCACGCCTTCCAGAAGAAATCCAAGCGCGGCGCCGCCACGCCGAAGGTCGGACTGGATCTGATCGACCAACGGCTCAAGCGAGCGAGAGAGGACTACGAGCAATGGGCAGAGAGCGAGTAACCGACATCCCGGTGACCGAAAGCAGCGGCAATGTCTTCGCCGACATCGGCGTGCCGGAAGCCGAGGAGGAGCTGACCAAGGCGCAGCTTGCGAGCCATATCCGACACGTGATCAAGCGGCAGCGCTTGACCCAGGTCGCAGCGGCGGCGGTCATGGGCATCGACCAGCCGAAAGTGTCAGCGCTGCTCAACGGGCGGCTCGCGAATTTTTCGAGTAACCGGCTGATGCGACTGCTAACCGCCCTCGGTCAGGACGTGGACATCACGGTCAGAGCGAAGAAGCCGCGCAGTCGCGCACACGGCCGGATCCGTGTCCTCGGCACAACGCACGCGTGATAAAATTCGCGGTGCCTTTGCGCCCCTTCGTGTCTTGGTGGTGAATAGAATGACCACAAAGAACACGAAGAAGCACGAAGTGTCGACAAAGGGTCGATCGTTTGTTCCGGACGCGCTCGATCGCCCCTATCCCGCCTTGTGATGCGCCAGCACCGACCGCAGATGGCCGCGGCTGCGTCGGATCAGCGCCTTCGCCGTTTCGACGTCGATTCCCCGCGCCAGCAGCACAGCGACCTTGAGATCGCCGTCGGCGGCGTCGAACGCGCGTTTCGCGGTTTCGTCGTCGCAATGCGCGAGATGGCTGATCATCGCCGTCGCCCGCCGCAGAAGCTTTGCGTTGCGCGCGCGCATGTCGACCATCAATCCGCGATAGACGCGCCCGAGGCGGATCATCACCAGGGTGGAGAAGAGGTTGAGGACGACCTTCTGCGCCGTGCCCGCTTTCATCCGCGTCGACCCGGCCAGAACCTCTGGCCCGGTCTCGATGAGAATGGCGTGCTCGGCCGACTCCAGGAGCGGAGTATCCGGGTTATTGGCGATCGCGACCGTCAGCGCCCCCCGGCGTCGCGCGCCCTGAATGAATTCAACCGAGTAAGGCGTCGCGCCGCTGGCCGCCAGTCCGACGGCCACGTCGCTTGCGCCGATCGCAAAATGCGCCAGCGCGCGTCGCGCCGCGTCGCGGTCGTCCTCCGCGCCTTCGGCGCTCGAGCGTAGCGCCCGCTCGCCGCCTGCGATCGCGAACACGACCCGCTCTTCCGGCCAATCGAAGGTCGGCGAAAGCTCGGCGCCGTCCTGGACGCCGATGCGGCCCGACGTTCCGGCGCCGGCGTAGACGATGCGCCCCTCCGAGCCGAGCCGCGCGGCGGCGGCTTCGCCCGCCTTCACGATATCCGGCAGGGCTGCGCGAACCGCGGCCACCGCCGAAAGCTGCCCTTCGAACATCGCGTGGACAGCCTCCAGACTCGACCAGGCGTCGAGATCCTCGAAGCGGGGACTCCGATCTTCGGTGCGCATCTTGTCGCTCCCGGAACTCCGGTTCCGGACGCCGGCTGAAGGGCGCGGCTCCTGGTCGAGAACGGCCATGCCGAAAGGATTAACCGAAAACTGCGCCATCACGATGACGGCCGGTAATCCGGCCAGCCTTGGGGAGCGGCCCAAGGCTCCCTGCGCTTTGAGCGCCTGGGAAGGACATGCGCCCCCTCGGGTTGGCTGCGACTTAAGGTCCGTTAGGAGGTCGCGCTTCGAGCGCCAGTACAGGGATCGACCGGAGTCGTGGCGGCCCGAAGCCGAAGGAGGCGGGTCATGACTGAGGATATCGAATGGTTTGTTGGTTTTGATTGGGCGAGCCAGACCCATGTCGTCTGCCTGTTGGATCGCAACGGGGAGACGGTCGGGGAGCGCAAGGTCGCTCATGGCGGCGCGGACTTGAGCGAGTTGTGCGACTGGCTCGTCGCGAGGAGCGGAGCGCCGCCCGCCCGCATCGGCGTTGCGATCGAGACGCCGCATGGGCCGGTCGTGGAGACGCTGCTCGAGCGGGGGTTCGCGGTGTTCGCGATCAACCCCAAGCAGCTCGATCGGTTTCGTGATCGCTTCACGGTCGCCGGCGCCAAGGACGACCGCCGGGACGGGCATGTGCTGGCCGACAGCCTGCGCACCGATCGACGCGCGTTCCGGCGGTTGGCCGTCGACGATCCCACGCTCGTCGAGTTGCGCGAATGGTCGCGCATCGCCGAAGAGCTGAGCCAGGAGCGCAGTCGTCTCGCCAATCGGATTCGCCAGCAGTTGTGGCGCTATTACCCGCAGATGCTGCAAGTGGCCGACGACCTGACGGCCGAGAACTTCCTGGCGCTGTGGGAATTCGCGCCCACCCCCGCCAAGGCCGCCCGGATCGATGAGGCCGGTCTCGCCAAAGTCCTGAAGGATCACCGCGTTCGCCGGATCGGCGCCGCCGAGACCCTGCGCATCCTGCGCCAGACGCCGCTCGAAGTCGCCGCCGGCGCGACCGAAGCGGCGGCAGCCCATATCAAGATCGCCGCCGAACGGGCGCGATTGGTCAACCGCCAGATCAAGGAGGCCGAGCAGAAGCTCGAGGCGCTCTGCGCGCGCCTCGAACAGAAAGACGATGGCGAACCGGAGAGCGAGCCGGGGCAGAGGTCCGGGCAGCGCGACGTGACGATCCTGCGCTCCTTGCCGGGGGTGGGAAGGACCAATCTCGCCACGCTGCTCGCCGAGGCCGCGGAGCCCCTGCGGCGCCGAGACTATCAGGTCTTGCGGGTCTTGTCCGGCGTCGCCCCGGTCACCCGCCGCAGCGGCAAAGCGCGCCTGGTGGTGCGCCGCTCGGCCTGCAACGAGCGTCTGCGCGAGGCCGTCTATCACTGGGCCCGCGTGGCCATGCAGACCGATCCGGAAAGCCGGAAGCGCTACGCCGCACTGCGCCGGCGCGGCAAGAGCCATGGACGCGCGCTGCGAACCCTCGGCGACCGATGGTTGGCCATAGCCTGCGCCATGCTTAGAAAGCAGACCCTCTACGACCCCAACCACGAGACCGCCTCGCTCGCCGCCGCCTGAACATCCCTGGGTTCGACCGCGACGGCCATCCCTTCGTCCCGACCTGCCGCCGGGCAGAGCGCCGCGCGCAGCGGTTATCCTTCCCCAGCCGCACCGGTCATTCGGCTCGGCGGCGCAAAGGGCATTGCGCCCCCGGGCTCGACCCTACGGCATTCGCACATCTCGAAAGTCGCGCACCCCCTTCCCCAGCAAACTGGGGAAGCAATACACACCAGAGCCGTGTGCTATCGAGAGAAAACACAACAATTTCTTGCCAAGGCGGGGGTGATGTTCTATATCTGTTCTCGCATCGTCCTCAAGGAGTGCACCGAGTGTCTGAATGCGTCCAATCCGTTCCGCCCGCCGCCCCCCGCGACCGATCGATCGAGGCGCGGCGCGCGGCGCGCCGGCTGAGGGCCGAGCGGGAAAAGCTGGTCGTCGAATATTTGAACAGCGGCATTTCGGTCCCCGAGATCGCTGCGGCTTGCGGCGTTACCGAGAAGCACATGCGCGCGTTCATTCGGGAGACTCTCGCTCGCCGCATGCCTGCGCCGCCCGCCGAGTTCCTCGCGATGCAGGTGAGCCGTCTCAACGAGGCGCTCCTCGTCTCCTATAGCGCGATGTCGGGGGCCAACCTTCAGGCGGTTGACCGGGTCGTGAAAATCGTGCGCGAGCTCGACCGCTATCACGGCTTCGTCGCGGCCGAGCGGCGCTTCCCGGACGCATCACGCCTCGATGCGCCCGCGCTAGGCTCCCCCGCGCTCGCGGCGCCGTTGACAGCCCGCCTCCAAATGGCGACGCAAACGTTTGAAAAGATCGAATCCGCGGCTGTGGACGGTACGGCCGAGGAAGCCTCGGATCCCGAAGATGCGACGCCCCGACCGCGCGAAGCATTCGCGCTCGGGCTCGCTCCACAAGTCCCCGTCGCGCCTGAGGCGCCGCTGACCGGCGGCCTGGAAATGGCGCCACAAACGGTTGAAAAGACTGAATCCGCGCCGGAAAGTGGCATGGGCCCCGAAGCCTCAGGCCCGCAAGATGTAGGGGCCAAGCTCGGCGGAGAATTCGCGTCCGCCGTCGCCGCGGCGGCGCAAGCTCCGCTCGCGCTCGAGACGCCGCTGACCGGCGGCCTGCAAATGGCGCCGCAAATGCCTGAAAAGGTTGAATCCGCGCCGGAAGATGGTATGGCCCCTGACGCCTCGGGCCCGCAAGATGTAGCGGCCATGCTCGGCGAAGAATTCGCGTCCGTCCTCGCCGCGCAAGACCGCCTCGCGCCTGAGGCGCCGCTGACCGGCGGCCTGGAAATGGCGCCGCAAGCGCTTGAAAAGTCTGAATCCGCGCCCGAAGATGGTATGGCCGCGGAAGGGTCCGACCGCCAAGATCTTGGGGTGATCTTGGGGACGGACGAAAGACCGTCTTTGAGGGCGTCAGGAAGTTTCGCCGGGCTTTCCCGACCGGATGTCGGCCGGTCCCCAAGCGGGTAAGGATGGGGCGGCCGCCAGATGGCGACTCAGCTCAGCCGCCGCTCGCCGCCTGGATCGCCGCGCTGAGCCCGATCGCGTCGTTGATGACGATGGCGCCGCGGCGGCGCTCGATGAGGCCGCTGCGCTCCATGGCGTTGATCTCGCGCGACACGGTCTCCCGGCGGGTGTTGATGCGCGCGGCGAGCTCCGACTGGTTCGGCGGCGTGACGATGATCGCGCGCTTCGGATTGTCGCGGTCCGGACGCGCGAGGCGCAGGAGCTCCGCATGGACGCGCGCCCGAACGTTGAGCGCGCCGAGTTCGCCGACCCTTTCGGACATGGCGCGAAGACGCTCGCATCAGTGTCGAGATGACCGCCTCGGCGAGCGGGCGATGGGAGAACACCGTCTCGACGAAGACCGGCGCCGGCATTTTCGCCACCACGGAATCGGTGACCGCGAAGACGCTGGCCGCGCGCGGCGCGCCGTGACGGCCGCCATTTCGCCGAAGATCGAGCCGGCGTGCATCTCGTTGAAGATGAGGTCCTGTCGGGCCTGGTTGAGCACCGCCCGCAGGTGGCCGCTCATGATGAAATAGACGTCGCGGTCGTGCGCCGACTGATCGACGAGCCACGCGCCGGCCGACGTCTTGAGCCATATGCACTGACGGTCGAGAACCCGGCAGGCGCCGGGGTCGAGCGTCTTGAAACACGGGTGCGCCGCGAGCGTATTGGGAGCCGACATCGCTTCCGCCCGACCAGTCGAACAGACGGTGGATGAGGTTAGCCCCGACGTCAAGCGGCGGCGCGCAAAAATACCCCCGCCTCGCGCGGGCGGCGGAACGAACCAAGCTCAGCCGCGGGGAGGGGCGCGGCCTTACTTGTCGGTTAACTGATGCCGTCCGCAACCGTCTGTGATGAGCGTCACACATCGAACGGCATCCATCTTCATCTGAAGACCGCCCCGCAAAATGTGTTTTCACTGTGACGCCGCTCACAGCGTACTCCGTTCACTTCGATAAAGTGCCGTCGAAGATCGCTCGGGCGCGAAGCGGGAATAAAGCGTCCGTCGTGGCCGACGACGAGTTTCGCGCCGCCGCGCTTGGGGAAGCGCGCGACGCGGGCCCCCGCGCTGGGCCTCCCACCGCGCGGGGATCAAGAGCGCGGCGCCCGGGCTTTCCGCGGGCTTGGGCGTCGCGCTCGTACGTCGACGCGGTTCACTTCACCCGAAATTCGATGTGGACCCGGCCGCGGCCCCGGTTCGCGTGCCGCCACCCGTCTGTGCTCCGCCTCGGAGCAGGCCTGCCGCCCTCTGGTTGGACGCGCGCGGCGTGGCCCGCCTGAGCCGGCCGCGGGTTGGTTGCGATATTCGCTTTTGGCCCGTGGCTCGCGAGGCAGGCGTTGTAGGCGAGCGGGTCCTGGTATTTGGCGCAGGCGGGATCGTCTTCGGCGCGCGCCGCGCCGGCCGACGCGGCCGCAAGAGCCAACAGCATGAGCGTGGCGCGCTTCGCCATGGTTTCACCCGCGCAAGGTCGCTCCCGTCTTCTTCGACACTTCGGCGACGATCTTGGCCATCGCGGCGTCGATCTCCGCGTCGGTCAGCGTGCGCTCGCGCGGCTGCAGCGTCACATTGATGGCGACGGATTTCGCGCCCTCCGGAAGGCCCTTGCCCTGGTAGACGTCGAACACTCCGATGTCCGACACCAGCGTCCGCTCGGCGCTTTGCGCAGCCTTCAGGATGTCGCCGGCGCGCACGTTCGCGTCGACCACGAAGGCGAGGTCGCGTTCGACCGGCATGAAATCCGAACGCTCGAGCCTCGGCTTGGCCTTGGTGAGTTTCGCCTTCGGCGCGGGCATGGCGTCGAGAATGATCTCGAAGGCGACGATCGGCCCCTCGGCGTCGAGCGTCTCGCAGACGTTTGGATGCAGTTGCCCGAACCAGCCGACGACATTCTTCGGCCCGAACTGCAGCGTCGCGGAACGCCCTGGATGGAGAAAGGCGGGACCGCCGGGCGCGACCTGCACTGCATTGGCGACGCCGAGCGCCGAGAGCAGCGCCATCGCGTCGCTCTTGGCGTCGAACGCGTCGACGCTTCCGCCGCCGCTCCAGTGCCGGCCTTCGCCGCTCGCCTTCGCCCGGCCGCGCCGCAGCGCCGCCGCCGCGACGCGCTGGTCGTTCTCGCCCGAGCCGAGGAAGATCTGCCCCACTTCGAACAGCGCGACGTCGTTCAGCGCCCGGCGGGCGTTGCGTTCGGCCGCGGCGACGAGGCCGGGGACGAGGCTTGGGCGCATGTCGGACAGGTCGGGGGCGATCGGGTTGGCGAGCGCAAGCGGCGGCCGGCCTTGGCCGAAAAGTTCGGCCGCGGTCTTCGAGATGAAGGACCAGGTCACCGCTTCGCGCAGCGACAGAGAGGCCAGCGTACGCTTGGCGAGGCGGGTGCGCTTCTGCGGCGGAGTCAGCACCGGCGCCGGCGCCCCCTCGCCGGGGCGGGGGAGCGGCGTCATCGGCGCCCGGTCGACGCCGACGATGCGCAGGATCTGCTCGACCACGTCGGCCTTCACCAGGACGTCCGGCCGCCACGACGGAACGGTGACCCTTCCGTTCCGGATGCCGAAGCCGAGCCGGCTCAGGATCGCCTCGCCCTCCTCGCGGGGGATGTCGACGCCGATCAGGCGCTTGATCTCGCTGTAGGGGAAGTCGATCGAGCGCCGGGGCGCGGAAGGATCGCCCGCCACGATCATCCGCGAGGGTTCGCCGCCGCAGATGTCGAGCACCAGCCCGGTCGCGAGATCGCAGCCGGGAACGCAGAAGGCGGGATCGACGCCCCGCTCGAAGCGATAGCGCGCGTCGGTGACGATGCCGAGCTTGCGGCCGGTTTGGGCGATGTTGGTCGGGTCCCACAGCGCGCTTTCGATCAGGACGTCGCGGGTCGACTCGTCGCAGCCCGAGTGCTCGCCGCCCATGATTCCGGCGATCGAACTCGAGGCCCTTGGCGTCGGCGATGACGACCATGCTCTCGTCGAGCGCGTAGGTCTTGCCGTCGAGCGCCAGCACGCTCTCCCCTTGGCGCGCGCGCCGCACCGTCAGATCGCCCTCGACCTTGGCGAAGTCGAACACATGCAGCGGGCGGCCGCGGTCGAAGGTCACGTAATTGGTGATGTCGACCAACGCGCTGATCGGCCTGAGCCCGATCGCGCGCAGGCGCTTCTGCATCCACTCCGGCGACGGACCGTTCCTGACGCCGCGAACAAGGCGCAAGGCGAAGGCCGGGCAGAGATGGGCGTCAGCGGGCGCGAAATCGAGGCGCACTTTGGTCGGGCAGTCGAAGACGCCGTCAACCGGTTTCGGCGCCGGCGTCTTGAGGGCGCCTAGCCTGGCCGCCGCGAGGTCGCGCGCGATCCCGGAGACGCCCGTGGCGTCGGGCCGGTTCGGCGTAAGCGCGACGTCAATCACCGGGTCGTCGAGCCCCGCCCAGCGGGCGTAGGCAACGCCGACCGGCGCGTCGTCCGGCAGATCCATGATGCCTTGGTGATCGTTGTTGAGCTCGAGCTCCGCCGCCGAGCACAGCATGCCGTTCGAACTCGACGCCGCGGATGACGCCCTTGGCGAGCGTGATCTTCTTTCCGGGGATGTAGGTCCCGACCGGCGAGAACACGCTCTTCATTCCACTGCGGGCGTTCGGCGCGCCGCAGACCACCTGCGCCGGTCCGCCGCCGGCGTCGACGATACAGACCCTCAGCCGGTCGGCGTTCGGATGCTGGCTGGCTTCGATCACGCGCGCGACGACGAATCCGTCGTATTTGGCGCTCGGGTCTTCGACGCTCTCCACCTCGAGACCGACGCGGGTCAGCGTTTCGACGATCTCGGCGAGCGGGGCCGAGGTGTCGAGATGGTCCTTGAGCCAGGAGAGCGTGAATTTCATCGTTTCGTTCCAGCTTTTCGCGTCGCGCCGCCACGCGGGGCGTCAACGCCGGGCCCGTCCCGCCCGTTCGCCTTCACCCGATCAGGCCCCCCGCCAGGGTCGGGATGTCGAGCGGCTTGAAGCCGTAGTGGTTGATCCAGCGGAGGTCCGCGTCGAAGAAGTCGCGCAGGTCGGGGATCCCGTACTTGAGCATGGCGACGCGGTCGATCCCCATTCCCCAGGCGAAGCCCTGGAAGGTCTCCGGATCGATGCCGCAATTTCTGAGCACGTTGGGATGGACCATCCCGCACCCCAAAATCTCGAGCCAGTGATCGCCTTCGCCGAAGCGGATTTCTCCGCCTGAGCGGCGGCACTGGATGTCGACCTCCATCGAGGGCGAGGTGAAGGGAAAGAAGCTCGGGCGGAAGCGCATGCCGATACGCGGCGCCTCGAAGAACGCCTTGCAGAACTCCTCGAGCACCCATTTCAGGTTGGCCAGCGTCGCGCTCTCGTCGAGGACGAGGCCCTCGACCTGGTGGAACATCGGCGTGTGCGTCTGGTCGAAGTCGGTGCGATAGGTGCGCCCGGGGCAGATGACGCGGATCGGCGGCTTCTGGCTCAACATCGTGCGCACCTGCACCGGGCTCGTATGCGTGCGCAGGAGCTTGCGCTCGCCCTTCGCGTCCGGCTCGAGAAAGAAGGTGTCGTGCATGTCTCGCGCTGGATGGCCGGGCGGGAAGTTGAGCTTGGTGAAGTTGTAGTCGTCGGATTCGATGTCCGGGCCTTCGGCGACGGAAAAGCCCATCTCGGCGAAGATTGCGACGATCTCGTCCGTCACCTGGCTGATCGGATGGATGCGCCCGGTCTCGACCCCCGGCAAGCGGACGGGGAGCGTCACGTCGAGCGTCTCGCGCTCGAGCTGGGCCTCGAGCGCCGCCTTCTTCAACACCGTCCGCCGCGTCGCGAGCGCCTCGGCGACCGCGTCCTTGAGCGCGTTGATCGCCGCGCCCTTCGTCTTGCGCTCGTCGGGCGACAGCCTGCCGAGGGTGGCGAGGAGCGCGGAGATCGAGCCCTTCTTGCCGAGCGCGGCGACGCGCACCGCCTCGAGCGCCGCCTCGTCGGGAGCGCCTTCGATCGCGGCGAGCGTTTGGTGTTGCAGGGCGGCGAGGTCGGACATGGCGGGCCTGAATTGTGGCCGCCGCCGCCCGGAGCCTTCTCCCGCATGCGGGAGAAGGTGGCGCGCAGCGCCGGATGAGGGTCTGGCAGGGGCGGGACACCCTTGCCCTTGCCCTTGCCCTCACCCCGATCCTCTCCCGCATAGGGCGTTCGTACGAACGCCCTATGCGGGAGAGGGAGCCGCTGTTACGCCGCCTTGGGCAGGTGGCCCTTGGCCTGTTCGACGATCGCGGCGAATGCCGCGGGCTCGGCGATGGCGAGCTCGGACAGCACCTTGCGGTCAACCTCGATCCCGGCCGTCGCGAGCGCGGAAATGAACCGGCTGTAGGTCAGCCCGTGCTCCCGCACCGCCGCGTTGATCCGCTGGATCCACAGGGCGCGGAACTCGCGCTTGCGGTTCTTGCGGTCGCGGTAGGCGTACTGCATCGACTTGTCGACCGCGGCCTTGGCGGCACGGATCGTGTTCTTGCGGCGGCCGAAATAACCTTTGGCGGCCTTCAGAACCTTCTTGTGCTTGGCGTGGGAAGTTACGCCCCTCTTGACGCGTGACATCGTTCAAAACTCCGGGAAAAGGGGTCAGCCGTTCGGCAGGAAGTACTTCTTGACGTTGTCGCCGTCGGTCTTGAACAGAATGGCCGTGCCGCGCAGCTTGCGGATCTGCTTGGTCGTGCGTTTGATCATGCCGTGGCGCTTGCCCCGCTGGGCGTAGACGACCTTGCCGGTCCCGGTGATCTTGAAGCGCTTCTTCGCGCCCGATTTCGTCTTCATCTTGGGCATTTGGCTCTCCAGGGCTTGACGCCCTATTGGAATGTCAGCGGGACCGAGGTCCCGTTCGCGTCGGAATGAGCGAAAAGAACCGCCACGGCAGCCCTTCCGGCCGGGCGGTTCTTGAAGGGCCGCGTGATACGCGAAAGGGGCGCGAAGCGCAAGGGGCGCTTCGAGAAGCGAATAAGGGGTGCCGAATGGCGAAGGCGTAAAATCCTGCCCCACTCCCAATTCGCTATTTGCGAACGCTTGCGTCCGAGGCCCGTGCAGTTTTGTCCGCGAGGGAACAATTTCAAAGTCTTGCACGCAAAATCTGTCCCTGCTGAGGCGCCACCGGCTCAATCGCGGCCGACGCGGTCAGCGGCCGCGTCAGGTGCATCCGTGAGGACGCACTGCTCAGAGTGGTGTAAGTCCACGCCTGGGCCGTTCGCAAGCCCGGAAGTCGAAGGGGGTGTGAACCAAAGTGGTTCGGCCGAGGTTTTTCCAATAGGCGTCCCAGTCGCCGTTTATTCGGGTTATCCGCAAAGCGAGCATGTATTCCGCGTGCTCGACGCGCCACCAGGCGCCGGGCCGCTTGAGACGTTGTTGGGCGACGTAGCGATGCGCGCTTTCGATTTCGCCCGATCCGATCGGCAGTCCCTCGGCCAGCGCCTGTCGATAGTTCAACTGGTTCTTGCGGCTGCTCAAATAACGATGGCATCGGCGCACCGGCGCTTGTTCGTCGTCGACTTCAGGCGCTTCGCAATGACCGACGAGCGACCGCAACGTCATCTCGAGACGCCCGTCTCTGAGCGCGTCCTTCTGCGCCTCGATCCAGGTTTCCCGCGCGGCGGCGTCGGGCGCGATCGCTTCGGCGGCGGCGCTCAAATACTCGCAAACATGTCTCCTCAATCAATTTTTGTAACTTGGCTGGCGTCTGGGGGCCGAACATTCCCGCGCTGAGGCGCTCCATTTCCGCGGACGACAGCGGGCCCAGGACCGCGCTCTTGCCTTTCCCGGGCTGCCACAACTCGACCAGTCTCAGCAACCGTTCCTCCGTCAGAGGCCCGGGCGCGTTCATTTCGGCGCTGATCTTCTCGAGCTGCGCTGGTGAAATCGGGCCGCCCAACGCAAGATCGCCCGTCACGGAGGTCAGCACCGGTTCGTTGCTGACGAGGTAAACTTTCAGCCTAGAAACGGCAGTTGGCGCGTAAGCTATTGAAATTGCTGAGCTACCGTCAACTGCTCCGCGTTTGAATAATTGCCAGAAATACCAGATGATTCAACGTGTTATACGATTTATGGGTCTCCAACTGCCGTTTCTAGGTTCAGTTCGTCACCTTCTCTCTCGCTGATATATCCACTTTCAGTAAATGTAGCTACAAGCACTCTGTGCACCGGCGCATTGTTATCGCGTGTGCGCCGCGGTACTGTCGAGGAAACGGCCGTCTCAACTCGCAAGGCGAATTGTTTTAGCTGTGCCACCGTGCATCGTTGCCTCCTTCAGGTCCGTATGCTCGCAAGTACTCTTCCACCATCAGTGCATCCGGATCGCCGATGCCAGCGGCCAGTATAAGAGCGCCAACTGTACTGTTCGCGACGTCATCGTGGCCACCTGGCGTATGATCGATACTGTCACGCCCACCCCCCCCCCCCTCGCGGTCCGCCGTTCTAGGCCCAGGAGTTGCGCTGACAGTCGAGGAAGGTCGAGCAGCTCGACCCCGCCAGAATTGAGCAGGGCAACATTTCCTTAATACAATTCGCTCGTGGTCCGCTCTGAGACGTTGTACCGAATGCCGCGCTTCTCAAACTGCTCTCTGACGAACTCACCACCCCAACGATCGCCATGGACCTCAGTTATCCGATAAGAATACCGTAGCAATGTGACAAAGTCTTCGACAACGCTTTCAGGGCTGAAGGGCGGCCGTACTTCGCGCACACAGTCTAGCACGGCCAGCCGTCTTCTTCACGGTGCGCAATGCTGACCGACATACTGTTCTGGCCGCTTCCCACAGCGGCATCGACAAAAGCGAAATAGCTCACGCTGGAGAGGAAGGGCAGCTCCAGTCTGCCGGGAACAACCGCGTTGTCGATAGCCTCCTGGAAAAAGACGCCCTTGAGATCTGCTCTAAAGGACCCGCCATACTCACCAGCCGCGCTCGCAGCGTCGCGCTGATACGCCCTGTCCACCACCTTTTGCGGCAGGCTCGGATTGAGATCACGGCTCGCGCCCTGCGCCACGAGGATCTTGGGATCGCCCTCCGCGCCACAGTTCTCGCGATGAGTGCGGTAGAGTTCGCCCGCTTTGCGTAAGGCGAACTGATCGCCGCGAGCAGCCCGGATGTCGTCGCAAGCGCCGGGCGCAAAGCGGCCAGAATTTCTGAGTCCGGGTTCGCGGAACCGATGTCGTCGCCGAGCCAGTAGGCGAGGTCGTCGCAGATCGCCGCGACGACCGTCAAACCGCGCAGGCCCCGAAAGCTCGCCGCCCTGATCTCAATGTCGATCCCATTGCCCAGACTGATCGTCTCGGCCGTCTTGGAAACGATCAGTTGCGCCAGCGCAGGCACGCCTTCGAGAATTCCGAGTACGTACCTGAAAACGACCTGCGCCTGTTTGGTGTTCGTTGCGAGCATGAGACGGACGCCGCGCTCGCCAAGCGACAGATTGTCGCTGTGATCGACGAGACGGCCAGGGTGGCTATGGCTTTAGACTTGCCCCCGCGCCGGAAGCGCGGCCCGCATGTGGACGAGGGCCGGGAGGATTTTTTTTGCGATTTGAGCCGCGAAACTCTGGGCGCGAAGTCGCGCCAGCGTGGCGTCGTCGTACACGGGTGCACGTGGCCGGAATCAAATCGGAACGGTGGCCGGCATCAAATCGGAATCCCCGGCCGGATTGAATCGGAATTCGCACCCGCCTCGGCCAGTTTTTTTGTGCTCCGATTTGTACGCAGTCGGATGCCATCGGACATGCACTTTGGAAAAATGATGAGCTTGCTGGCGCTATCGGCGGAAGCCATAGCTGCCGTCCCGGAACGTCGTCTCAAAGATCGGTTCAATCGCCATCTTGAGCGCCGTTTGGACAATGCCGTCCTTCACGCTCGGTATCCCGAGCGGACGGGTTTTGCCCCCGCCCTTCGGGATATCGACCCGCTTGACCGGCGAGGTGCGATATCCGCCGGACTTCAAACTCTCATGAAGTTCGGCCAGATAAAGCTTCTCGCCCGCCGCGAACCGCTCCACGCTCTGCCCATCGATCCCGCTCGATCCCTTGTTCCGCTCGACTTTGCGCCACGCGGCTTCGAGGGTCGCAGGACGGATGGCCTTATCCACCAGGCTGAACCATTTGCCTCCTTTGACGCCGTCGCCCAGCGCCGAAACCATGCGATCCGTCCAGATCGACGTTTCCGCCCACCATAGCCCGTGGCCTTCTCCCACCGGCTGCGTCTCTTCCTTGCTTAGCCTCGAGGGCACTGCCAGAATTCTCTTGCGTCATCCCCGTCGTCTCGCATCCCGCTTGATCGATTTCTATCATCGTCGCCGTCGCCGCGGTTGTTCTCCGGGGTCGGGAGTCCGGGCGTTGAACGCGCCGCCGTAATGAGAGGCAGTTGCAAAATTATTCGGACATCCTAACGTAGAGAGGCAATATATTTAGATCAAGTCCGGCGCGTTTCAAGTGATATGCTATAAAATATTACGCCTTGTCTTTAGCGGATGTTGAAATATTGTTTTGGTTCCATCGCCCTGATTCGCGATAACAGGCATGACCAACGATCCTCTCGACGCCATGAAAGCCCGCTGGAACCATATCCAGGGCACTCTGTTTCCTTGGCTTCGTGAGGAAATCGACCCGATGACCGAAGCGCTCGGGCGGCTCGTCACGACCCTCGACGTGATCGGCCTCGAGGCCTTCGTTCCCGAACCGCCCCGAGGCCCCGGCCGGCCGCAAGGCGATCGCCGCGCCCTCGCCAGGGCCTTCGTCGCCAAGGCGGTGCTGGGCGTTCCTACCACCACCGCGCTGATCGAGCGCCTCGATGTCGACAAGTCGCTGCGACGCATTCTCGGTTGGGAACGACGCTCGCAAGTGCCGTCGGAAGCGACGTTTTCCCGCGCCTTCGCGGAGTTTGCGCAGTCCGATCTGCCCGCCAAGATGCACGCGGCGCTGATCGAGCGCTCGCTCGGCGGGCGCATCGTCGGCGTGATCGCGCGCGACGCCACCGAGATCGAGGCGCGCGAGAAGCCGGTCAAGACGGAGCCGAACGACAAAAGTGAGGATCCGCCCCGCCGCCCGATGGCGCTCAGCCGACGCGCAAGCGCGGACGCCCGCGCAAGGACGAGCAACGGCCAAAACCCGAGCCGACCCGGCTCGAACGGCAGACCACGCAGAACCTCGATCAGATGCTCGCCGATCTGCCCTCCGCGTGCGATGTCGGCTCCAAGAAGAACAGCAAGGGCTACAAGGAAACCTGGATCGGCTACAAACTGCATCTGGATGTCGCCTGCGGCCAAATCCCGGTCTCCTGCGTACTGACTTCGGCTTCCGTCCACGACAGTCAGGTCGCCATTCCCTTGATGACCATGACCGGCGCCCGCGTCTCCTATCTCTACGATCTAATGGATGCGGCCTACGACGCCGCCGCCATCCATGACCACAGCAAGGCGCTCGGCCATGCGCCGATCATCGATCGCAACTTTCGCGCCCAGCACGAAGCCAAGGCCGAATGGGCCAAAGAAGTCGAGCGCATGAAACTCATCCACATACCCGACCCCGACGACCGGCTCTTTGATTTTCGAACCATGGCCGAACGCGTGAACGCCCGACTGAAGGACGAATTCGGCGCGCGGGCCGTCCGCGTGCGCGGCGCGATCAAGGTCAAATGCCACCTCATGTTCGGCGTCGTCGCGCTCGCCGTCGATCAAATACTCCGCGTCACGCAGTTTCGGCCCGCGCCGGCCTGAGCCTCGGCCGCTCACAACGCCTAATGAAGGCGAATTGCGTCGCGCTCATTGAATTTTGCAAGAGGCTCTCAAGACAGGGCATTTGGAGAAGACGCTGCAGGCGCTCGCTCGTCACTTGGAGCCCCCGCAGTTGGCCGACGATCAAGCTCCCGTCCGAACTTGCCATCGCTATTTGAGCGGTCGGAAAAACCAACTCGACTATCGTGACGCCTTGGCCAGGGATCTGCCGATCGGCTCCGGAGAGATCGAAAGCGCGCATCGCTATATCGCACAGAAGCGCCTGAAGCTGCCAGGAGCTTGGTGGCGCGTCGAGCGCGCCGACGCCATGCTCGCCCTGCGCGTCACCCGTATCAACGGCGACTGGGACGCCTATTGGAGCAAGCGCGGCCAAAACAGCTCGCCCGCAAATCAAAACCGCCCCTCCCTATCACAAAAATCCGCAGCATGATTGCATCACTTTGGATCGCACCCCAATTGTCGTATTATAGTGACACATGCATAATTGTATGTTAAGAATTTTGTTTGGCCGTCTGCGCCAACCGCCTAGATGCCGCAAGAACATTACGCGAACATTTTCTTCCAAAATGCCGGAAGTTCATGTTACCTTGCGTGTCATGACGAAGATCGAATTCGGCGCGTCTTCCGGGATGATCGAGGGCTTGCTCCTCGCCCATGAGGGACAGACGAGCGGGGACGGGGGGAGGGGGTTCCCAATTTCTGCTGCAAGCCTTTGAAAAAGCTCGATTTGGAAAAGGAAATGAAAGGAAATGAAAGGAAATTCGCCGTCCAGACAGCGCGCAGACGCGGCCCGTCCGCTTCGCCGAGCAGTCATGCAAATCACGGAAAGCAAGTTTCGGCCCCGCACGCCAAGTATGGGAGAAAATTGAAGGCGACTTGAACTGCCCGCCTTTGTCCCGACCCGCTCGCCGCCCAAGCGGGCGATTCGCCTCAGGCCGGGAAACGAGAGAGGGCGCGCTTGCCGCGGGCGGGGTTTCGGCGCCATATCGCGGGGCAACGAGTTTAGGGAGAGAAACGTGGATCTCGGCGTCACCGACAAAGTCCGTCCGCTCATCGCCGCCGTGCGCGCGATGGTGCGCGACGAGATCATGCGGCTCGAGGAGGCGTACGAGGCCGAGGTCGGGCGCGAGGGCGACCGCTTCAAGCCGACGAAGCGCATGATCGAGATTCGCGAGGGGCTCAAGGCGAAGGCGCGCGCCAAGGGCCTGTGGAACTTCTGGCTGACCGGCTCCGACAAGGGTTTTGGCCTCACCACGGTCGAATACGCTTATTTGGCTGAGGAGATGGGGTGGTCGCCGCTCGCCTCGGAAGTGTTCAACTGCTCGGCCCCGGACACCGGCAACATGGAGGTGCTCGAGCGGTTCGGGGACGCCGAGCAGAAGGCGCGCTGGCTGCCCGATCTGCTCGACGGCCGGGCGCGCTCGGCCTATCTCATGACCGAGCCCGGGGTGGCCTCGTCGGACGCGACCAACATCGCCATGGACGCAAGGCTCGAAGGCGACGAATGGGTGCTCAACGGCGAGAAGTGGTGGTCCTCGGGCGCCGGCGACCCGCGCTGCTCGCTCTACATCACGATGGCGCTGACCGACCCCGACGCGTCCCCGCACGCGCGCCACTCCATGCTCCTCGTGCCGGCGGCGAGCAAGGGCGTCGAAGTGCTGAGGGCTCTGACGGTCTACGGCGACGACGACGCGCCGCACGGCCACATGCATATCCGCTTCGCCGACGTGCGCGTTCCCAAGGAGGCGCTGATTCTGGGCCGCGGGCGCGGCTTCGAGATCGCGCAGGGACGTCTCGGGCCCGGCCGCATCCATCACTGCATGCGCGCGATCGGCCAGGCCGAGCGGGCGCTGGAGGCCATGTGCCGGCGCGCAGCCCAGCGCACCGCCTTCGGCCAGAAGCTTGCCGTCTCGGCGCCAATCCGGACATCATCGCCGAGAGCCGGATGAGCATCGAGATGGCGCGTCTCCTCTGCCTCAAGGCCGCCTGGGCGATGGACACCCAGGGCGTGCGCGCCGCCGCGCCCCTCATTTCCCAGATCAAGGTGATCGCCCCGCGGGTGGCGCTCGAAGTGATCGACCAGGCGGTGCAGTTGCACGGCGGAGCGGGCATCAGCCAGGACTTCCCGCTCGCCCGGATGTGGACCCAGGTGCGGACGCTACGCCTCGCCGACGGGCCGGACGCCGTCCACCGGCGGGTCATCGCCAAGGCCGAGATGAAGCGCTACTCCAACGAGACGCCGGCGCGATGAGCGGGGCGTTTCCGGACGACGCCCGGGCGTTCGACGCCTGGGCGGCTGCGCATGTCGATGGCTTTCGCGGACCGAGCAAGGCGACCAAATTCGCGACCGGCCAGTCGAATCCGACCTATCTGATCGAGGCCGCCAGCGGACGATATGTGCTGCGCCGCAAGCCCCTGGGCAAGCTGCTCAAGAGCGCGCACATGATCGAGCGCGAGTTTCGCGTGCTGCAGGGCGCTCGAAGGCACGGGGTTCCCGGCGCCGCGGGCGCTGGCGCTCTGCGAGGACGAGAGCGTCATCGGCACGGCCTTCTACTGATGGCCATGTCGAGGGCCGATTTTCTGGAATCGGCGCTGCCGAGCTTGACCACGACGAGCGGAGGCCGATTTTCGACGCGATGAACGAGGGGCTGGCGAAGCTCCACGCGATCGACGTCGCCGTAGCGGGGCTTTCCGATTTCGGCAAGCCCGGCAGCTATTTCGCGCGCCAGTTGCAGCGCTGGAGCGAACAGTACCGCGCTAGCGAGACGGACACGATCGAGGACATGGACCGCCTCATCGTCTGGCTCGGGGCCCCGTTCCCGCCGACGACGGCCGCGTCGCCCTGGTGCACGGCGACTGGCGGATCGACAACATGATCTTCGACCTCCGCTCGCCTCGCCTGCTCGCGGTCCTCGACTGGGAGCTGTCGACGCTTGGCCATCCCTTCGCCGACCTCGCCTACCAGTGTATGTTCTGGCGGATGCCCAAGACTTCCGGCGGGCTCGGCGACATCGACCGGACAGCGCACGGCCTTCCGACCGAAGCCGAATATGTCGCGGCCTATTGCCGCCGCGCCGAGCTCGAGGGATTCCGGACTGGACCTTCCTGATCGCCTTCAGCTTCTTCCGCATCATCGCCATCGCGCAAGGGGTGTACAAGCGCTCGCTCGACGGCAACGCCTCGAATCCCGAGCGGCCCGGCAATACGGGAAGGCGGTGCCGATGATGGCGCGGCTCGCAATGGAGGCGGTGGAAACGGGCGTCTGATCGTCTTCGCGGGTTGTACCCGAAGATGAGCGGTGCGCGGTGAGCGCGGCCCGCGCCAAGCGCGGACGCGCTCGGCGAACGCGTCTACAGAAGCCGGTTCGAACGCAGCGGAACAGTACGGAACGGGCAACGCCTTGCGAGCGCCGAGCGCCCATGCTAATCGCCGCTTCCGGAGAGGTGGCAGAGTGGTCGATCGCGCCGCACTCGAAATGCGGAGTACGTGCAAGCGTACCGGGGGTTCGAATCCCTCCCTCTCCGCCAGTTATTATAGTAAGCCATTGTTTTTGTTCCGTTTTTATGCGACCGAATAAGAGTACGCACAACTTGGCAGCCAAAGCGGTCCCTGATGTTATCGGACTATGTCAGAGCCAAGCCGGCCGAAAGCCGCCCAGGACTTCTCTCTTTCGATCCTAGAGCAAAAGCGCCTCAAGAAGCCGACAGCGACTCTATTCAGCGATCCGAGGTAAAAGGGCCGCCCGAGCCGGGACTGCCGCGAAGGGATATTCGCGGTTTGCCGGACGGCAGGAATAGGCGGACACCGCCCCTCCAGGCGTCGCCAGGGAATGCCCGCACTCCGCCCCTGGACTAAACCGCTCGCGCGGTAGACGCGACTAGCGAAGTCGCCTGGGCGCACGGTTCGGGGCTACGCGAGGGTTGGGACTGTCTCTAGATCGTGGGGTTCAACCCCATGCGGGACAGGAGCTTTCGCGATGCTCGACAAGCCTATCAGCCCGTTGCGTCAGCGCATGATCGACGACATGACGGCGCGCCGTTTCAAGGAGAAGGTGCAGAAGGATTACGTCCGGCACGTCAGGAACTTCTCAGCCTTCCTCGGCCGTTCGCCGGACGCCGCCACGAGCGAGGACGTTCGTCTATTCCAACTACAGATGGCCAAGGACCGGGTCGGCGCGCCGAGCATCAGCGCCGCCGTCGCCGCGCTGCGGTTCTTCTTCAAGGTGACGCTCGAACGGCCGGACCTCGTTCGCCATCTCACGACCGTGCAGGAGCCGCGCAAGGCGCCGGTCGTGCTCAGCCAGGAGGAGGTGGCGCGCCTTCTCGAGCGGCGCCCGGCGTCAAGTACAGGGCCGCGCTCAGCGTCGCCTACGGGGCGGGCCTGCGCGTGTCCGAGGTCGTGGCCCTGAAGGTGTCCGACATCGATAGCCAGCGCATGACGCTGCGGGTCGAGCAAGGCAAGGGAC
>CAVYIZ010000075.1:0-174565 GCA_963768555.1 uncultured Alphaproteobacteria bacterium | reverse complement strand
CCTCGTTCGCCGCCCCCACCGGTGACCGCCGGTGGACGCTGATGGGTCTCATCGGTTCCGGAATGGACCTTTTGGCCGTGACGTGGTCTAAGCCCCCGGCGGAGCATCCGGTCTCTCGCATGACGAGACCGGATGTGCGGCTTTCGCTGCTGCGGGCGCCGGCTCTGCCTCCGCAACATGCCGATTTCGGGAAGTTAATTCACACCCCGTCCAACCGATGTCTACGCTTCGGACCCCGCGTTGCCGCGGCGCCCGCAAGAATCTCGCCCCCGTCCTGCCTGCTCGGCTTTGAACTGACCAGACTTTCACTGGCAAGCCATTCCAGCTTTCCTCTCGCACCCCGCACCGGGCTCCTGCCGGAGGTCAGACGTGATCGGGCAAGCGCGGACGTTGGTCCGCAGCGCCGATCCGCAGGCCTTGGCGGCTACAGGAGTGCTTGGTCCGGTTCGGTGCCCGGAGCATCACCTGCCGTCTACCACCCCTCCGACTGAGCCCCCTTTCCCTCCACACCCTCCGCCGCCGCTCATCGCGGCCTTGTTCGGGTGCTTCCCCCGGTACTGCGAGGCTCATCCGGACTTCCTCACCTGCCCGTCAGGCCCTCCCCGCCCCGCGGCGCCAGCTACCGAAGCGCCGCCGGGGTTCAACACACCGACGATCGGCGGTTCCCGCCCGGCCTTCGCCAAACGGGCCGCGCACAGCGCTTCGACCGACGCTTTGCAAGCGGCGCTCGGCGGAGCGGCTTCGGCGGAACCGGACACTCGGCCTTCTCCCGAGGAGTGCAGCGTAAGAACAGACGTCATACATGGTCCGCATCCTGGTCAAGAAATATTCCGTTTTTTGGAGGCGGAAGACGACGCCACATTAAACTCGAAAGCTTACCGCCTTCACGATGTCCGGATTGCGCCGCCAGGCTCCGTCTCACCGCCTCCCTGTGATATGGACGAGATCCTGGTCGTAGAGGGCGGCGCGTGAGCCTGACGGACAAAGACGGAGGAGGGGATTGTGGTCAAGCAGCCGCGCCGCCACGCGATCACGATCCTCGGCGTCCCGGTCGAGGCGGGCGCGGGCGTCGCCGGCTGCGCGATGGGTCCGGCGATGCTCCGCACGGCCGGCATCGAGAGGATGCTGAAGGAGCTCGGCCAAGACGTCGTCGATCGCGGCGATCTGGCGCTTCCCCACCCGCTCGTCCGCCCCCGACCGCCGGACGGCAAGGCGCGCCATTTCGCCGAAGTCTCCGCCTGGGCGCGGCTCCTCGCGAGCGAAACCTACGCCGTGATGCGCGAGGGGCGGCTGCCCGTCGTCCTCGGCGGCGACCATTCCCTGGCGATGGGCTCGGTCGCCGGCGTCGCGCGCTACGCCGCCGAGGCGGGGCGGGAGCTGTTCGTCCTGTGGCTCGACGCGCACTCGGACTACAACACGCCCAAAACCTCGCCCCCACGGGCAACATGCACGGCATGCCGGTGGCGATGCTGAGCGGAGAACCCGGCTTCGACGACCTCTTCGGCGACGAACCCCGCGGCCTCGTTGACCCCTCCCGCGTGCATCTCTTCGGCATAAGGTCGATCGACGCCGACGAGCGCAGGCTCTTGCAGGCGCGCGGGGTCGACGTCGTCGACATGCGCCGGCTGGACGAGGACGGGTTCGCCGTGTCGATCCGGCGGATCATCGACCGCGTCCGCGCGGCGAACGGGCTTTTGCACGTCAGCCTGGACGTCGACTTCCTCGACCCGACCATTGCGCCGGGCGTCGGGACGGCGGTTCCCGGCGGGGCGACCTATCGCGAGGCCCATCTGGTGATGGAGCTCTTCTGCGAGTGGGGCAAGTCGCCGTCGCTGGACCTTGTGGAACTCAATCCGTTCCTCGACGAACGGGGAAAGAGCGCCTTGCTGCTGGTCGACCTGACCGCGAGCCTGTTCGGGCGGCAGGTTTATTAGGCTCGAGGTTACTCGCCGGGGTTTGGTCCAGGCGGGCATCTTAGGACAGCCGCAACGATAAGCGAATCGGGGCCGGCCGTGAATGGCCATGCGACATTGTGACTGGTGGTGGGCGATTCCTCGGTGCGGCGCTGCGCGCTACCAGCGTTTGCATGATCGATTGGCGGGCATTTGGCAACGTTGGGAAGCGGACGGTTCGAAACGGGACGAACGCGGTCGTCGGTTGTTTGCGGCGAGCGAGGCGCGCGCCGCCGGATGGGGTGGGGTGGCGGGCGTGTGAGCGTCACGGGCTTGGCGCGCAGCGCCATCGGGCGTGGACTGAAGGACCTCGATGCGCCGCCAGTTGCTCCCGGCCAAGTTCGCCGTGAAGGCGGCGGCCCGCGATCATTGACCGAAACAGACGCAACGCTGCTCGATGATCTCAAACGTCTCGTCGAGCCGGCGACGCTGGGCGACCCGGCCCGCGCGCTGCTGTGAAAAGTCTCGACAAGCTGGCGTCTGCGCTTGTCGCCATGGGCCACTCGATCAGCCCCACCAGCGTGCGCAAGCTGCTCATCGAGATCGGTTTCTCACGGCAGGTCAAGCGGAAAGCCGACGAGGGCTCCAGCCACCCCGATCGCAATGCCCAGTTCGAATACATCAACGCCGAAGTCCTTGCGGCTCAGGCGGCTGGGCCAGCCCGTCATTTCCGTGGATAGTAGAGTCGAGGAGGGGCGCGGTGTGGCGTGAGC
The DNA here is from genome assembly GCA_963768555.1 of uncultured Alphaproteobacteria bacterium. Taxonomy (GTDB): domain Bacteria; phylum Pseudomonadota; class Alphaproteobacteria; order Rhizobiales; family Beijerinckiaceae; genus Roseiarcus. The sequence continues at coordinate 171,900 of CAVYIZ010000075.1, read as the reverse complement.
GGTCGGTAGGGTCGGGGACTGGCGCGCCGGTTTAGGCCGAAGTTTGTGTTCCCGTTGGCTCGCTCTTTCGTCTGCGAGTGTCACACCATCTCGGCCGTGCCACGTTTCCAGCCCCCGCCTCGTCGAACGCAGCATGCGGATTTCCCGCACTGCGCTCTCCCGTTTGCTTCGCCTCAAGGTTTATGGGGCCTATCCTGCCGGAGCGGCTTTCGGCGCTGGTCGAACCACTCGGTAGCCGTTGAACAGCCCCAGAGTTTGGTACAGCCATCCCCTACTCCACTGCGTCCAGCCGAAGCCCTTCCGGTTCCGGGCTCGCAGCATATGACGCCGGATCTTCTTCTCCACCCAGTCTTTCACGAAGCCGAAGCACTCGCTGGCGTGTCCCACCGCAAAGTAGTTCACCCAACCGCGCAACACCGGGTTGATCAACTTGACGACCCGATCAACCGGTTGCGATTGGTGGCGGCGGAACACATCCTTGAGCTCGCGTAGCAGCGCCGTCCGCTTTTTGAGCTTGGGCGTGTAGTGGGCGCGCCATGCGCCCCGCAGACTACGTATTCGGCGGAAGTCGAACCCCAGAAAGCCGAAGCTCTCGCCTCGGCGGAGGTCTACGATTCAACTCTTCTCTTCGTTGATTTCGACCTGCAGCTCGGCGAGCTCCTCGCGCAGCCGCTTCTCCACCGCCGCCATCAGCCAGTCATGTCGCTGGTGGGCGTCGATCAAGATCACCAGGTCGTCAGCGAACCTCGCGTATTCGACTAGGTGTACTTGCCGTGGCGCGTGGCCTCCTTCGCCCGCTCCAGCATCCTGTCAACCTCGGTGAGGTAGATGTTGCTGAGCAGCGGCGAGATCACCCCGCCCTGCGGAACGCCCTGTTTGCCGTTGGCTTTGAGCATCACCTTCAGCAGGTGCATCACGTCGCCATCGTCCACCCGCTCGGCCACCTTCGCCAACAGCCGATCGTGTCGGACATTGTCGAAATAGCTACGCAAGTCGATGTCGATGACGCGCGTCTTGTGCTGAACGATCGCCCGCGCCACACGGTTTACTGCTTCATGAGCTGTCCGTTGCGGTCGGTATCCGAACGACCCCGGTTGGAAGTCCGCCTCGAAGATCGGTTCCAAGATGAGCTTGAGCGCGCCCTGCACCACCCGGTCGCGGATCGCCGGAATCGAAAGGACGCGGACCTCGCCGCCATCCTTCGGGATTTCCTGCCTCCGGGCCGGCAATGGCGCATAGGAACGCCCGACCAGTTCGTCCACGATCTGCTCGAGGAAAGCCTCTACGCCCTGCGCCTCGATGGCCTCGAAGGTCACCCCGTCACTTCCCGGAGCCCCATCGTTCTTCTTGGCCAGCGCATACGCCTCGCGTAGCGTTTCCAGCTTGCAGACATGGACGTACAATCCCCAGAACTTCCAGGACGTCTCAGCCTTCGCCTTGACGTATATTCTCCGCCTCAGGTCCTGCAAATCGATGGACGCCTTTGTCATCTCGTCCTTGCCTTCCTTGCGGTCGGAGACATTACAAACAGCAGGGCTCCTTCGCTCCACGGGCGTTACCCCGCCTCAACGCTACTACGAACCCATCCGCCACCCTCTCGCCTTCGATCGACTTCCCGGTTGAGCCGGTTATACGATCTACCCTGCTCCGGCGATTTCTCGCCGGGACGAGGAGGGCTTCTCCAGTTGCTCGGCATGTCCTTGCCACCGTGCTGTCGCTTCCACCCCGCCGAAGTGAAGGAGCCGCATCGGTCAGATTTCGGCTCCCCATGCAGCCTTCGCCCTCCGGTTGAGGACTCGGCCTTCGGGGCTAGCACTTTCGAGGCCACTTTTGCGTTCAATGTCGTTACGGCCCGGTAACTCGTCGTCTTCCCGAGGGAGACGTTGTCGATAGGCTTCAGGGTCTTGGTTTCCCGCCACCCTGCTATCCAAACTACGGGGCCTCTGACTCTTGCCCCGGCAGGCCTTTCTCCTGCTGAACATGCCAGCCTTCGCTGGACACACAACCGGACGTGCGGCTTTGTCGGGTAGCTCAGCCATTGCTGGCTTTCGCCCCCACAGATCCCACCGTGCGGCGTTACCGCAGTGGGCTCTTCAGAAAGGACCTGAGGCGGGTCGATCATTGCTGCCATGCCTGGTGGATCACGGGTTCCGGGAGGGGGAAGGCAGTCAGCAGCTTGCGGTAGGTCGCCCAGTTCATGCGGCCCTTTTGGCTGCGTTTGCCGAGCGCTTTGCGCCACTGCCTGACGACGCAGTCCTTGAACACGCGCATTGATCGATAGTTGAAGATCACGCCGAAGTACTGATAGTGACCGTTCAGCACTTGACACAGCCACCGATGCTGCTCCCGCACGGGAGCATGCATGCGGCGCTGCATTTCTTCTCGGATTGCCTTCAGCTTTCGGACCAGGCGCTTGGCTTGCGTCTTCCGCTTGACCATGAACTTGTTCCTTCTGGTCTTGCCGCAGTAGTGCGTGAAGCCGAGAAAGTCGAAGGTCTCCGGGCGTCGCTGCCCGGCGGCCGCTCGGTTGCGGGCGGCGAACCGCCCGAACTCGATCAGCCGGGTCTTGCCCTCGTGGAGCGACAGGCCGAACTGCTCCAGCCTGTCCTTGAGGTCCGCGAGGAGTTGCTTCCCATCTGCCTCGAACTGACAGCCGAGCACCATATCGTCCGCGTACCTGCAGACGATCACCTGCCCGGCCGCCCGACGCCTTCGCCACTGGTGAACCCAGAGGTCGGCGACGTAGTGGAGGAACACGTTGGCGAGGACCGGGCTGATCCCCGACCCTTGCGGCGTGCCCGCCTCCACCGCGCTCCATTGGCCGCTCTCGAGGACGCCGGCCTCGAGCCATCGCTTGATCAAGCGAAGCACCCGGGGGTCGGCGATCCTGTGCGCCAGCATACGCATCAGCCATCCGTGGTCGACGGAATCGAAGAAGGTGCGGATGTCGACATCGAGCACAAAGTTCACGCGCTGCGTCATCAGGGCCTTGTCCAGAGCGTCCAAGGCCGAGTGAGGGCTCCGCCCCGGCCGGAAGCCGTGGCTGAACCCCAGAAAGTCGGCCTCGTAGACGGCATTCAGCACCTCGGCCACCGCCCCCTGGACGATTTTGTCTTCCAGTGTCGGAATGCCGAGCGGGCGGAGACTGCCGTCAGCTTTCGGGATGTAGGTTCGGCGCACCGGCTTGGGCCAGTACTGTCCGCTGTGGACCCTAGCGTGCAGACGCTGGAGATTGGCCTCCAAATTCCGCTCGTAGTCCTCCACCGTCACCCGATCGATGCCCGGACTGGCCGCGCGTCTCTGCCGCCGGAACGCCCTTTCGAGCGCAGCGACATCGACGTGATGCAGCAGTGCCGTGAACCGCGTCTGGCCAGAACGTCTGGCCGCCTCGTTCACACGCGCGAGGTTCGGCTGCAAGGGTTGCCAGCGCCGTGTCTGGCCCTTCGCCTGCCCCGTCGTGATCCCTTCCTGCCGCTCCCTTTTCTCCATCGCCTCGTTTCCTTCGGCGACTTCATCGATAGTATGGAGCGGTCCGACTCCCATCCGCGATGCGGCGAACTATGGTTGTCCCTCGTTCGCCGCCCCCACCGGTGACCGCCGGTGGACGCTGATGGGTCTCATAGGTTCCGGAATGGGCCTTTCGGCCGTGACGTGGTCTAAGCCCCCGGCGGAGCACCCAGTCTCTCGCATGACGAGACGGGATGTGCGGCTTTCGCTGGTGCGGGCGCCAGCTCTGCCTCCGCAACATGCCGATTTCGGGAGTCAATGCCACACCCCGTCCAACCGCTGTCTACGCTTCGGACCCCGCGTTGCCGCGACGCCCGCAAAACTCGCTCCCGTCCTGCCTGCTCGGCTTTGAACGGACCAGACTTTCACTGGCAAGCTCATTCCAGCTTTCCTCTCGCACCCCGCACCGGGCTCCTGCCGAAGGTCGGGCGTGACCGGCCGGGCGCGGACTTCAGTCCGCTGCAGCGCCGGTCCGCAGGCGGGCGGCGGTTCACGGATGCCTTGTCCGGCGCTGTGTCCGGGGCATGCTTGCCGTCTGCCCTCCCTCCGCCGGGCCCCTTCCCTCCACGCCCTCCGCCGCCGCTCATCGCGGCTTTGTTCGGGCGCTTCACCGGTTCTACGAGGCCGTCCGACTCCTCGCCTGTTCCGCGGCAGCTTCGGCTCCTCGCCTTCCTGTCGCGGCCCGGGATCGCCGTAGCGACTGCGGGCCAGACGAGGCCTCCCAGGTTCCGTCGCGTTCCTTTCTGCGTGATGTGGTCTTCGACCACGGCAGAGCGACAGCCCCTCGCATCACGGTACCGCCCATGTTGCCTTCGACGGTCTTTAACGTCTCGGCCTCTGCGTCATTTGGCTTTCGGGCTCAATACATACCCCACACGATCGCTGTGTACGCTTCGCAGCCGCCGTCGCCGACGACCCGCAACACTCGTTATCGGGCGCCCGCTACGGCTTACCCGAGCCGGACTTCCACCGGCAGGATCGCGCCAGCTTCCTTGGCGCACAAGAAATCAAGAAAATCCAAGCCCGTTTCCTTGGTCCAGCTTGGATTGGCTTTGGTTCGGCTTGGACGATTTTGGCCCGAGCCGTTGCGGCGTCGGCCGGTCGCCCCCCGGCTCGCCTTTCGACGCGGGTGGACGAAGCGCGGGACGGAGCGAGATAAGCATTGTTAGTTGGTGATTTATCCCGTTGCAAGGGGTTGGCGTGAATACGGGCTCGGCGCCGCGTCCACCTGAAGTCGGCGCCGCGCGGCCTTGGCCGCCGCCGCCTCAGCTCTCCGACGTCGTCAGCGCCAGCGCGTGCAGATCGCCCCCCATCTTGCCCTTGAGCGCGGCGTAGACCATCTGGTGCTGCTGCACCTTGCTCTTGCCCTTGAAGGCGGCGGTGACGACGCTGGCGGAATAGTGGTTGCCGTCGCCCGCCAGATCCTTCACCTCGACGCGCGCGTCGGGGAAGGCCTCGTGGATCATCGTTTCAATCTCGGTTCGGGACATGGCCATGCTGGTTGTGCTCCTTGAAATGCGCCGCCTCGTCCGCCTCGCGCGCCTCCGCCTCGAGCCGCGCGACGATGTCCTCGGCGGGCTCCCAGGCGGCGATCGTCACGCCGTCGGTCATGAGGATGCTGCACTCGGCGGCGTCGGTCGCGCTGACGGCGACGATGCGTTCGGGCTTTATGTAAGCGAAGCCGGCCTTGGTCTTGACCACGACGAAGGGATCATGCCGCTCTCCCCGCGGGATGGTCCATGTAATCCGGCAGCCAGGATTCGTGCGCCGCGCGCAGAGCCGAAAGCGCGACCGCCTCGGCCCGGCCGAGCTTCAGCGCGTCGCCGCCGGTGACGCCGATCCGCATCGACGGCACGCCCGCCCGCGCCGCCGCTTCGACGATGCCGGCCGTCTCGGCGGGCGCGGCGGTCAGCGCGTAGCGGCCCTGGTCCTCGCCGAAGAAGAAGGCGTGCTCCGGGCCCTACGGCCTCGACCCTCGCGCCGATCCCGCCCGCCATCGCCATTTCGGCGAGCGCGACCGCAAGCCCGCCGTCGGACAGGTCCTGCACGGCGGTGACGCGTCCCTCGGCGATGAGCGCGGCGACGAACTCGCCGTTGCGCCGCTCGGCGGCGAGATCGACCGGCGGCGGCGCGCCCTCCTCGCAGCCCATGACCGTCGCGAGCCAGGCCGAGCGGCCGAGCCAGCCCGGCGCCCCGCCGACCAGCAGGACGTCGTGGCCCTCCGCCTTGAAGCCGGGCGACATCGTCTTGGCGACGTCGGCGACGAGGCCGACGCCGCCGATCGCCGGCGTCGGCGGAATCCCTGAGCCCATCGTCTCGTTGTAGAGCGACACGTTGCCCGACACGATCGGGAAGTCGAGCGCCCGCGCGGCCTCGCCGATCCCCTCGATGCAGCCGACGAGCTGCCCCATCGCGTGCGGCTTTTCCGGATTGCCGAAATTGAGATTGTCGGTCAGCGCCAGCGGCCGGGCGCCGACCGCGACGAGGTTGCGCCAGGCTTCCGCGACCGCCTGCCTGCCGCCCTCGAGCGGGTCCGCCTCGCAATAGCGCTCGGTGCAGTCGGTCGTCAGCGCCAGGCCCTTCGGCCCGTCGCCGAGCCGGATCACCGCCGCGCCGCCGCCGGGGCCCTGGACGGTGTTGCCGAGGATCAGCGAGTCGTATTGCTCGTAGACCCAGCGCTTCGAGCAAAGGTCCGGCGAGCCGAGGAGCTCGAGCAGCGCCGCGTCGGTCGGCATGGGCGGGACGACCGCAGCGCCGTCGAGAACGGGCGCCGGCGCGGTCGGCGTCCAGGGCCGGTCGTAGAGCGGCGCCTCGTCGCCGAGCTCCTTGATCGGCAGGTCGGCCTTGACCTCGCCCTGGTGCCTCACGACGAAGCGCTTCGTGTCGGTCGTCCTGCCGATGACGGCGAAGTCGAGCCCCCATTTGCGGAAGATGTCCTCGGCTTTCGCCTCGAGCTCGGGCTTCAGCACCATCAGCATGCGCTCCTGGCTTTCGGAGAGCATCATCTCGTAGGCGGTCATGCCGGCCTCGCGGCACGGCACCGCGTCGAGGTCGAGCTCGACGCCGAGATCGCCCTTCGCGCCCATCTCGACCGCCGAGGAGGTGAGGCCCGCCGCGCCCATGTCCTGGATGGCGACGACCGCGCCCGAGGCCATGAGCTCGAGGCAGGCCTCGAGCAGCAGCTTTTCGGCGAACGGATCGCCGACCTGCACGGTCGGGCGCTTCTCCTCGGCGTCGGCCTCGAAGGCGGCCGAGGCCATGGTCGCGCCGTGGATGCCGTCGCGCCCCGTCTTCGAGCCGAGATAGACGATCGGATTGCCGACGCCGGTCGCCTTGGCGGAGAAGATCTCGTCGGCCCTCGCGACGCCGACCGCCATGGCGTTGACCAGGATGTTGCCGTCGTAGCGCTCATGGAAGCCGACCGAGCCGCCGACCGTCGGCACGCCGAAAGAATTGCCGTAGCCGCCGATGCCGGCGACGACGCCCGCGACGAGATGGCGGGTCTTCGGATGGTCGGGCGCGCCGAAGCGCAGGAAGTCGAGGCAGGCGACCGGGCGCGCCCCCATGGTGAACACGTCGCGCAAGATGCCGCCGACCCCGGTCGCCGCGCCCTGATAGGGCTCGATGAAGGAGGGATGGTTGTGGCTCTCCATCTTGAAGACGCAGGCCTCGCCGTCGCCGATGTCGATGACGCCGGCGTTCTCGCCGGGCCCCTGGATCACCCAGGGCGCCTTGGTCGGCAGTTTGCGCAGATGCAGGCGCGAGGACTTGTAGGAGCAATGCTCGTTCCACATCGCCGAGACGATGCCGAGCTCGGTGAAGGTCGGCGCGCGGCCGATGAGCGCGAGGAAGCGCGCGTATTCGTCGGGCTTCAGCCCATGCCCGATCGCGAGCGCCTTGTCGACCTTCGGTTCCCGTGCACCCAACGTCCGATCTCTCAAAGCTGCGAATCCGCCCCGCCCATAGCCCCCGGCGGCGGCGATCTCAACTCCCCTCGCCCGCTTGCGGGAGAGGGCGGCGGCCGAAGGCCGCCGGGTGAGGGCCGCCTGCCGGCCCCGCGCCGACCCTATCCCAACGCACGACGGCCAGTCGCGGCCGACCGCGTGCTCGCGACCCGCCAGCCCCCGACCCAGAATTCGTAGTCCTCGTCCTTGTCGTTTTTCGTGCGAAACCGATGCACGCCGCTCCTGCCCTCGACGCCCGGCAGCCCATCGATCCGGCGGAGAAATTCCTCCGTCTGCCCGAATGGATTCGCCGAGAAAACCAGCAAGGTGGCGTCAGCCGACGTTTTCGCGAGCCTCTCGACGGCTTCCGTCAAAGGAGCCAGCGGTTCCCCTTCCTGCCACTTCTCCATGACGAACAAATATTTTTTGCGCTCGAACTTCACCTCGAGCTCCGCGAAACATCGTTCGTTGTTGTGAAATTGCAAGTCCGCATGATATTTCGGCAATATCGCCCTGCCGAACACGTATTGGCGCCAGCACGGCAATTTTATTCGCAATACGCCCCCGGCTTCGCCTCTGCTCCCGAAGAACCACTGTTGAAATTCGTCTTCCCTTTCAAGCTCGCGGCCGCCGGTGGAAATAATTTCGGAAACCAATTGAGACATTGAACGGGTCGGTCGCGGCCGGGCTTTGACATGAATTATGGCGCTTAAAGATGATCGCGTTGATTGTCACGCGCGTCGATCGAGCCGCGGAAAACCTCGGCTGTTTTTGGCTTGACCGCTCGCGGCCTTCGACGGCGGGCCATTTGTAAGTGTGTCCCCTCGCGCGGCGACCTGCAAGGTAAGGAGCCTTTTGCATGACCCCTAAAGCGAGCAAATCCGAAGCGGAGCGAGGCTACACGAAAACCGATCTCGAGGACGTCTCCGACACGCCGGAGTCCACCGCAGACGAGATGGCGAGAGCCAAGCCCTTCGCCGCTTGAGCCTCGGCGCAGCGGCCAAATCCGGGACGCAGCTGCTGCCTGCGGCAGGATCGCGCGTCAGCAGTGGAACCCTGCTGACAGAACCTCTCACGGACGCACCCGACGCGGCCGCTGGCCGCGTCTGGTGCGCTGGGCAGCGCGCAGCTACAGGTGATTGTGCGTCGCAGCAAATTGTGAAAGGCTCCAAAATCCGTCACGAAGCCGCCATGGGGCCCATGTCGATCCGAGCCGCCATCCACCATCTGACGCACTACAAATACGACCGGCCGGTGTCGCTCGGGCCCCAGATCATCCGGCTGAGGCCCGCCCCGCACAGCCGGACCCGGGTGATCTCGCATTCCCTGAAAGTGACGCCGGCCAACCATTTCGTGAACTTCCAGCAGGACCCGTACGGCAACTGGCTGGCGCGCTATGTTTTCCCGGAGCTGGTCGACGAACTGAGGATCGAGGTCGACGTCGTCGCCGACATGACGGTCTACAATCCGTTCGATTTCTTCGTCGAGGAAAGCGCGGAAATCTGGCCGTTCGAATATGGCGAGGACCTGCGGCCCGACCTCGTCATCTACCGCACGCCCGAGCCCGCCGGGCCGCGGCTGCAGGCCTGGCTCGACGGGATCGACCGCTCGCCCAAGCGCACCGTCGATTTCGTGGTCGACCTCAATCGCCGCCTTTCCCAGGAGATCAAATACCTCATCCGGATGGAGCCGGGGGTGCAGAGCCCGGAGGAGACGTTCGAGCGCCGCTCGGGCTCGTGCCGCAATTCGAGCTGGCTGCTGGTGCAGATCCTGCGCCATCTCGGCCTCGCCGCCCGCTTCGTCTCCGGCTATCTGATCCAGCTCAAGCCCGATCTCGTCGCGCTCGACGGGCCGCCGGGCACCGACCACGACTTCACCGACCTTCACGCCTGGGCGGAGGTCTATCTTCCGGGCGCCGGCTGGATCGGCCTCGACCCGACCTCGGGCCTGCTCGCCGGCGAAAGCCACATTCCGCTCGCCGCGACCCCCCATTATCGCAACGCCGCGCCGATCTCGGGGGTCGCGAGCTTCGCCAACGTCGATTTCTCGTTCGACATGCGGGTCGAGCGCGTCTCCGAGCATCCGCGCATCACCAACCCTTCTCGGAAGAGGCGTGGAAGGCGCTCGACGCGCTGGGGGAGGAGGTCGACAGGGCGCTCGTCGCCGACGACGTTCGCCTGACCATGGGCGGCGAGCCGACCTTCGTCTCGATCGACGATTTCGAAGGCGGGCGAATGGAACGCCGACGCCGTCGGCCCGACCAAGCGGGCGCTCGCCGACCGGCTCATCCGTCGCCTGCGCGACCGCTTCGCGCCGGGCGGATTTTTGCATTACGGACAGGGCAAGTGGTATCCGGGCGAAGTCCCTGCCGCGCTGGACGTTTTCGCTCTATTGGCGGCGTGACGGGAAGCCGATCTGGTCGAACGCCAGGCTTATCGCCGCCGAGAGCGAAGAGGCCGCCGCGGCACGACAAGGCCCAGGCGCTGCTCGGCGCGATCGCCGGCGAGCTCGGCGTCGATCCGTCCTATATCGCGCCGGCCTACGAGGACCCGGCGCAGTGGATCGTCAAGGAAGGCAATCTGCCCGAGAATGTGACGCCGGAGAACTCCAAGCTCAAGGACCCGGAGGAGCGGCAGCGGATCGCGCGCGTCTTCTCGCGCGGACTGACCGAGCCGTCCGGCTACGTGCTGCCGATCCAGCGCTGGCAGGCGAAGGCGACCGGCACACGCTGGCGCAGCGAGCGATGGAAGACCCGCCGCGGCGGCCTCTATCTCGCGCCCGGCGACAGCCCGGTCGGCTACCGCCTGCCGCTAGGCTCGCTCCCCTATGTTCCGCCGGCGTCCTTTCCCTATGTCATCGACGCCGATCCGACCGTCCCGCGCGAGCCGCTGCCGGAGCGCGAAGCGCTGAGGGAGCCCGCCCAGCAGGTCGCATCCTTCGCCGCGGACCAGCCGACGCATCCGGGCCAGGAGCGCATCGAGCAGATCCTCGGCGACATCGACGGCGCGGTCCGCACCGCCCTGACGGTCGAGGCGCGCGACGGGCGCCTGTGCGTTTTCATGCCGCCGGTCGAGAGGCTCGAGGATTATCTCGAGCTCGTCGCGGCCGCCGAAACGGCGGCCGAAAAAATCGGACTGCCGGTCCAGATCGAGGGCTACGCCCCGCCGGTCGATCCGCGCCTCAATGTGATCCGCGTCGCGCCGGACCCGGGCGTGATCGAAGTGAACATCCATCCGGCGACCAACTGGCGCGAATGCGTGGCGACGACCGAGGCGATCTACGAGGAGGCGCGCCAGGCGCGGCTCGGCGCCGACAAGTTCATGATCGACGGCAAGCATTCGGGAACCGGCGGCGGCAATCATGTCGTGGTCGGCGGGGCGACCCCGCTCGACAGCCCGTTCCTCCGTCGCCCCGACCTGTTGAAGAGCCTGGTCATCCACTGGCTGCGGCATCCGAGCCTCAGCTATTTCTTTTCCGGCCTGTTCATCGGGCCGACCAGCCAGGCGCCGCGAATCGACGAGGCGCGCCATGACAGCCTCTACGAGCTCGAGATCGCGCTGGCGCAGATCCCGAAGCCGGGCCACGGCGACGCGCCGCCGCCGTGGCTGCTCGACCGCCTGATGCGCAACATCCTCACCGACGTGACCGGAAACACGCACCGGGCTGAAATCTGCATCGACAAGCTCTATTCGCCCGACGGGCCGACCGGGCGGCTCGGCCTCATCGAGTTCCGCGGCTTCGAGATGCCGCCGGACGCCCGCATGAGCCTCGCCCAGCAGCTCCTGATCCGCGCGATCGTCGCCCGCCTGTGGCAGACCCGCTCGACGGGCCGCTGCCGCGCTGGGGCTCCTCGCTGCACGACCGGTTCATGCTGCCCCATTACGTCTGGGAGGATTTCATCGACGTGCTGGCGGACCTGAAGGCGCACGGATTCGCCTTCCGCTCCGACTGGTACGAGGCGCAGGCCGAGTTCCGCTTCCCGTTCTGCGGCGAGGTCGAATACGAGGGCGTCCAGCTCGAGCTCCGTCAGGCGCTGGAGCCCTGGCATGTGCTCGGCGAGACCGGCGCCATCGGCGGCACCGCCCGCTACGCCGACTCTTCGACCGAGCGCCTGCAGGTCAAGCTGACGACCGCCGATCCCGACCGCTACGTCGTCGCCTGCAACCGGCGGCGCGTGCCGCTGCGCCAGACGTCGACCGAGGGCGTCGCGGTCGGCGCCGTGCGCTACAAGGCCTGGAAGCCGGCGATGGCGATGCATCCGGCGGTACCGGTGCATGCGCCGCTCATGCTCGACATTTTCGACACCTGGTCCGGCCGGGCGCTCGGCGGCTGCGTCTACCATGTCGCCCATCCGGGCGGGCGCAGCTACGACACCTTTCCCGTCAACTCGCAACGAGGCCGAGGCGCGGCGGCTCTCCCGTTTCGAGGCCCGCGGCCACACCCCCGGCGCCTACGAGCCGCCGCCCGAGACGCCCCATCCCGAGTTTCCGCTGACCCTCGACCTGAGGCGGCCGGCGGGGATCTAATCGGAGGAGAGGCCGAATCTGACGCTTGGCGGCCAGTCGCCTCCGATTGTCCGCCATTGCGTCTGCCTTTCACGCCGGCTCGCGAGTATGTAAAGAGCGTTCGATTTTTTCTCAATTCATACTATCATGGCCCCGCGCGGATCGCGGTGAATGACGCGCGTGTCGTGAGCCGCCGCGACGGGAGCCTCGAGATGCTTCCGGGCCGGAAGCACGGGCCAGAAGCAAAAGCGAAGGAAACGTCAGGCGTTCGACACGCACGACAAGGGAGGAAACATGAGCGCCTTCACGACATCTTATACCATTTGTCCTGCGTCACGACGCCTCCGCCCGGCGCGTAGAACTGCCAGAATTTCATCGTCTGGGCTGCGTAGCCGCGCGAGACATAGGGAAAGCCGGTGACTTCGTCCTTCCCGGCGCTGCTGGACCGCGACTATCTCGAAATCATCTAGGGGCGCGCTGATGCGAACCCTGCCTCCCGACTATCCGGAGCGCGCCTACGCCGCAGTGCTAGGCAAACTCATCGGCGTCTACCTCGGGAGGCCGTTCGAGAGCTGGACCCATCAGCGCATCCTGCGCGAGCTCGGCCCGATCGAGTATTACGTCCACGACCGCCTTGATTGCCCGCTGGTCGTCACCGACGACGACGTCGCGGGGACCTTCACCTTCATTCGCGCGCTTGAGGACCATGGGGCGAAGCCCGACATCACAGCGCGCGAGATCGGCCAGACATGGCTGAACTACATCGTCGAGAATCGCTCGATCCTCTGGTGGGGCGGCAATGGCAATTCGACCGAGCACACGGCCTGGCTCAATTTGAGGCGCGGAGTCGAGGCGCCGGCGAGCGGTTCGATCGCAACCAACGGCGAGACGGTCGCCGAACAGATCGGCGCGCAGATCTTCATCGACGGCTGGGCCATCGTCGCGGCGGGCGATCCGGCGCTTGCGGCTCGTCTCGCCGAGCAGGCAGCCAGGGTCAGCCACGACGGCGCGGCCGTCGACGCCGCAAAACTCTGGGCCGCCATGGAGGCCGAGGCCTTCCTGTCGCGCGACGTCGAGCATCTGATCGACGTCGGCCTCGCCCAGATCGATCGCGCGAGTCCGATTGCGCGGCTGATCGCCGACATTCGGAAGTGGCGGCGCCAATATCCGGACTGGCGCGACGCACGACGCGAGATCGAGGCGCATTACGGCTACGACAAATATCCGGGCAATTGCCACGTCGTACCCAATCACGCCTTGATGCTCATGACGGTTCTCTATGCCCCCGACGATTTTTCGCTGGCTCAAACGATCGTCTGCACTTCCGGCTGGGATACGGACTGCAACGCCGGCAACGTCGGATGTCTCATGGGCGCAATGCTCGGCCTCGAAGGCATCGAGGCGGGGAAGGACTGGCGGGGGCCTCTTGCCGACCGGATGCTGATCTCCTCAGCCGACGGGGGAGGTTCGATCAACGACGCCGTGCGCGTCAGCGCACGCCTCGTCGACCTCGGGCGGTGCCTCGCGGGTCTCGCGCCTCTGCCGCCGAGGAAGAACGGCGCGGAGTTCCATTTCTCCCCGCCCGGAAGCGCGCAGGGCTTCAGACCCTTTTCCGGAGCGACCGCGACACTGCAGCTCGCCAATGTCCCTTTCGAACAGAGCCGCGCCCTGAAGCTCAGCTACGGCGCTCTTGGCGACGATCCCGTCGCCGCGCTGACGCCGACCTTCACCCCGCCCGACGTCACGCGCATGCGCACCTACGAACTCATGGCGACGCCGCTCGTCTATTCCGGGCAGCAGGTCTCGGCGCGCGTCGTCGCCGACGCGAACAACGCCGGCGACGTCGCTGTTGCGTTTCGCATCCTGGTCTACGGCGGCAACGACGCCCTGCACGCCGTCGATGGCGAGTGGACAAATCTGTCGCGCGGCGGGGAAGCCGTCCTTGGCTGGCGGCTGCCGGATTTGGGCGGACAGCCGATTCAATCCGTCGGGCTTGCGCTGCGGTCGAACGCCGGCGCTGAGCAGGGCGCGGTCGTCCTCGACTGGTTGCGGTGGGACGGACCGCCGGACCTTCGGCTTCGCCGTCCCGACGAACCGGGCGAATTCTGGCGACGCGCCTGGGTGAACGCAGTCAGCATCTTCTCGTCGATCTTCCCCCAGGCGTTCCGCATCTCGCAGGACCGCGGCGAGGGTATGATCATCCATGGCGGAAGGGGGTGGACGGATTATCGGGTCGAGACGGTGCTCACAGTTCACCTGGCGCAATACGCCGGCGTGGCCGTTCGCGTGCAAGGCTTGCGCCGCTATTACGCGGCGCTCCTCGTGAGACCGGGGCTCCTTCGCCTCGTTCGGGCCTGCCACGATTCGGTGGTCACGCTCGCCGAGACTTCGTTCAGCTGGACCTTCGAGAGGCCTTACGCATTCGATCTCCAGGTCGAGGGCGACTGCATCGCGGTCGCTGTCGGCGCGACGCGGCTGCAGGCTCGCGACGACAGCGCTCTGGCGCTCAGAGACGGCGAAATCGCGCTCGTCCTCAACGGGGGGGCCTGCTCATGCAACGAGGCGCGCGTGTGCGCCCCAGGCTTGCCTGCGGCAAGCACGGCGGGCGGCCCCGGCGACCGCCGCCTAGAGATTCTTGGAGACGAGGCATGGCCGGGGTCAGCATCTTGAATGTCGAAAAGTCCTTCGGTTCGGTGAAAGTCATCCGCAATGTCGACATCGAGGCGCGCGACGGCGAGTTCGTCGTGCTCGTGGGCCCCTGGGCTGCGGCAAGTCCACGCTGCTGCGCATGATCGCCGGCCTCGAGGAAGTCACCAGCGGACGGATCATGATCGGCGACCGGCTTGTGAACAATCCTAATCCGAAAGATCGCGACATCGCGATGGTGTTCCAGAACTATGCCCTGTATCCGCACATGACGGTGCGCGAGAACATGGAGTTCTCCCTCGCGCTGAGACGGTTCAAGAAGCCGGAGCGGGTCGCTCGGGTGGACCGGGCCGCTTCGATTCTGGGCATCAGGCAACTCCTCGATCGGCGGCCAGGCCAGCTTTCGGGCGGGCAACGGCAGCGAGTGGCCATGGGTCGGGCGATCGTACGCGATCCGCAAGTGTTTCTGTTCGACGAGCCGCTGTCGAACCTCGACGCAAAGCTGCGCGTTCAGATGCGGGACGAAATCCGAGAACTTCACCGCCGTCTGGGGACAACCTGCATCTACGTCACGCATGATCAGATCGAAGCGATGACCGTGGCCGACCGGATCGTGGTTATGCATGAGGGAATCGTCGAACAGGTCGGAACGCCGCTCGAACTCTACGACAGGCCGGCCAATGTGTTCGTCGCGTCGTTTCTCGGATCGCCGGCGATGAATTTCGTCTCTGGGCGGCTGTCTTCGAGTCCGCCACGAGTTTTGTCGGCGAGGGCGGATTGACATTCGATTTCTCGCCCCCGCACCGGTCGGGCGAACCTCAGCGTCGTGTGCGGGTTTCGCCCGGAGGCGATCGTTCCCGATCCGAATTCGCCGATCAAGATGCTCGTCAGCATGACGGAGCCGACCGGCGCGGAAACGCATGTGTTCGGGCGGCTGGGCGCCGTCGACGTCATCGCCGTCCTGCGACAGCGCGTGTCGTACGTCCCGGGATCCGAGATCGGGATATCGATAGCGCCCGAGGGCCTCCATCTTTTTGACGCTTCGACGACTTCAAGGCTGAACTCGCCAAATCCCGGTCGCGCCGCCGCCGCCGCCAGGTCCTTCTCGGCGGAAGGCTCGCAAGGACAATCCACTGGCGGATCGCTTCTTTAGCGCCGTCGCGCTGGGGGAATCTTTTCGACGTCTGTGGTCGTCAAGGAATGTCCGGAAGCCCAACTATCCGGTCCGGGGCGGCCGCCAGCGTCCACTAATGCGAGTTGCGATTAGATCGAGCCGGCGGCGCCGCGAGCCTGGCGAGTGAAGCGGGTTCCTTTCCGCGGAAGCGCCCGAAACTTTGTCCCCCGGATTTCTTTGCCTGTTATAAAGCTCGGTGTTCGGAACCGATCACCAGCTTCGGCAACACGACCCCCGCGCTCGCGCCGATGCGTGGAATCTGATGAGCGCGAAAGTCGCGCTCATCAAGCTTCGGTATTACGGCCTGTTGGGCTCCTGTTACCCTCCTGTTACGTACCTGTTCAGTTTCGCGCGCGACCTGTTATTTTGTCCCGTCGCTTCCGCCTGCGCTGCGGGCGGTTGGTGGACGCAATCGACTTTCGACCATTCCTGACGCCGTCTCCGGCCATAATGGGCAGCGGCGATTCGGTTGCATTCCGGCAGCGTCCGAGGGCGCCGACGAAAGCCTCGACTTTTCGGAAGTTAACAGATATAAGTTACGTTAATCCCAAGCAAGGCAGCAGGCGCCTTTCGTCCAAACTCGGTTGCAGCGGCTCTCAAGCTGGGGAATCGCCCATGGCGCCGCGCAAGCTATTGAAAAGCCTCAAAACGGCAATGGGCGCCTCTTGCCAAGAGTTGGCATGGATTTGGGGTTGGCGTTGCTTCCGCTTGGCATGGGCGCCACGAAACAAGGCCTCGGCGCCGCTACGGGGCTGAAACGCCGAACGCCTTCTCAATCTCTCTCGACGAAGGAATTCCTGCGAAAGCGTCGAAGCGTCCGTTCGCGGCGATGTCGCCTGCCGCGCGCATCAGCGCTCCCCAGGCGACGCGGGCGAGCGCGGCGCCGGTGCTGATGCGCTTGACGCCGAGGTCCTCGAGCTCAAGGCGGGTGAGGCCCGGCGCGCCGACGACCACATTGACCGGGAGACGGCACGCGACCCGCACGACCTCGGCGACTTCGTCGGCCGTCTTCACCCCCGGCGCGAACAGCACGTCGGCGCCGGCCTCCGCGTAAGCCGCGAGCCGCCGCAGCGCCTCGGGAAGGCCGCCGGCGTTTTCGCGCCAGATCGCCTCGCTCCGCGCGGTGAGGAGCACGGTTTCACCGCTCGCATCGATCGCCGCGCGCGCCGCCCTCAGCCGCTCGACCGCTTCGTTCAGCGTGTAGAGGGGCGCGTCGGGCGCCCCGGAATAATCCTCGATCGAGAAGCCGGCGACGCCCGCGCCGATGCAGAGCCTGGCGCTCTCGTAGACGCCCTCGGCGTCGCGGGCGAAGCCCGCCTCGAAATCGGCGTTGAGCGGGCGGTCGACCGCGGCGGCGAGCTCGCCGATGTGGCTCAGCGCATAGGCGCGCGTGACGCCGCCGTCCGGAAGCCCGGCCGCGAACGCCATGCCTGCGCTCGACGTCGCGAGGGCCGGAAAGCCGAGCGAGGCGAGGTATTTCGCCGACCCGACGTCATACGGGTTCGGCATGACGAAGCATCCCGGGGCGCGATGCAGCTCGGCGAAGCGGCGGCGCTTGTCGGCGACGGTCGGAGTCATGACGCGCTCCTTGGCATGAGGCTGGACAGGCTCTCTCTCTGGCGCCCGCCGGCGTCGAAATTGCCGGGCGAGAGCCACCGCTCGTACGCGGCTTTGCGGGCCGGCCATTCGCTGTCGAGCATCGAGAACCAGGCGGTGTCGCGGTTGCGGCCCTTGATGATCATGTGCTGGCGGAAAATTCCCTCGAACGTGAAGCCGAAGCGCTCGGCGGCGCGCTTCGACGGCGCGTTGAGGTTGTTGCACTTCCATTCGTAGCGCCGGTTGCCGAGGACGTCGAACACGTAGCGCGCGAAGAGATACTGCGCCTCGGTCGCGCCCGCCGTCCGCTGCATCGCCGGCGTGTACATGATGTTGCCGACCTCGATCACCCGGTTGGACGGATCAATCCGCATCAGCGCCTGAAACCCGACGGCACGGCCGGAGGCGTTGTCGACGACGGCGAAGAAATGCGGGTCGACCGAGCGCGCCTTGAGCTCGATGTCGGCGGCAAAATCGCCGAGGCTCGCGAACGGACCGTTGAACAGATAGGTCCAGACGCGCTCGCGCTCCGCGTCGCCGTTCGAGCCCTCATAGAGCGCCTCGGCGTGCTTCTCGGCGTCGAGCGGGGCGAGCGTGATCCATCGGCCCTCGAGCGTGAGCCGCTCCGGGCGTTTGGCGTGATGGGTCTCGACGAGGGGGCCGATGGGTTGCTCGGAGGTAACGTTGTAATCTTCTGTCTTCACGGTTCTTCAGAGCCCCCAGTTCACTCAAGCAACAACGGCGTTACGTTCAGGACGTCAAACCCCATTTTGGCTGATGCGGTGTGCAAGTCATGGTCGACCGTGAGCAACTGCACCTCATTTGCGTTGAGCGAGAGGATCGCTGCATCGGTGAGGCCGAGACGAATGAATTCTGGCAATTTCGCAGCGCTCCTGCCCTCCACCTGCCCCTCGGCAGCCGTGTCGATGAATCGTTTGAATGTTGACATGATCTCTGACCGCATAGGTTCAGAGATTTGGCGCAGTAGGTTTGAGGCCTCGGTCAGGATATGCGCAGTGCAAACAATT
This sequence comes from uncultured Alphaproteobacteria bacterium, assembly GCA_963768555.1. Classification (GTDB taxonomy): domain Bacteria; phylum Pseudomonadota; class Alphaproteobacteria; order Rhizobiales; family Beijerinckiaceae; genus Roseiarcus. Next base: position 153,500 of record CAVYIZ010000075.1, on the reverse strand, counting down.
CTTGGCGCACTTGAAAGCATGGTTTTCAAACGCTCGAAATAAGTCCGATCATAGACAGGAGTTAACCGCTTGTGCCGACTTATAAAGTCTGGATTTGTTAAGCCTACAATTAGAAGTACAACCAATTGAGTGTCTACGACGACAGCCCTCTTCACTTTTAGGCCGCTTCACGATTTCGCATTTCGACAACTTTTTTGCTATCGTCGGATATCACTATCACCTTGTAGCTTCGTGCTAGGCCGCGTCCCCCCGCCAATACCGCTAAGTTGTTTCGGTCCCAAGGGCGTGAGAAACCCAAAGTGATATGCCAATATCCGCCTTCAAATTTCACTTCTTCGAGACCTATGTCCTGGACTCCTTCGGCTGACAATTGGTCAGCCACCCAGGACTTAGCTAAAGCCACGGCCTCTTTCGTGTCCAGGTTCATAATTAAATTCCAGTGTGAGACGAACACGAATTCCTATCTCGACCGACCCAAGGGGTCATCAATGATTGTCCCGCGGCGCCGGCGTCGTCTGGGCGAGCCGCTGGTATGCGACGGCTGGCTTGAGCACCATGCCTTCGTCGAATTGCGCCACCATCTCGCGCTGGATCTGCTGCCACGGCGTCTGGCTCTTCGGGTAGTCGTAGCCGCCGTGCTTCGCGAGGGCCGCACGGCGCCCGTTGAGCTCGGCGTCGGAGACCAGGATATTGGCCTGGCGCTTCTTCAGGTCGACGCGCACGCTATCCCCGGTCTTCAGGAGAGCAAGGCCGCCGCCCGCCGCCGCTTCGGGCGAGGCGTTGAGAATCGAGGGCGAGCCCGAGGTGCCGGACTGACGGCCGTCGCCGATACAGGGCAGCGCGTGGACGCCCTTCTTGATGAGCGCCGCGGGCGGCTGCATGTTGACGACCTCCGCGCCGCCCGGATAGCCGATCGGCCCCGTTCCGCGAATGAAGAGAATGCTGCGCTCGTCGATCCCGAGCGCCGGGTCATCGATTCGATGGTGATAGTCCTCCGGGCCGTCGAACACGATCGCGCGCCCCTCAAACGCGTCCGGATCGTCCTTGTTCGAGAGGAAGCGGGCCCGAAACTCTTCGTCGATCACGCTTGTCTTCATGATCGCGTCGTCGAACAGGTTTCCCGACAGGACGATGAAGCCGGCGTTCTCCTTCAGGGGTTTCTCGATCGGAAAAATGACGTCCGGATCGTCCGATCGTGTTCGAGCGCAGTTCTCGCCGATCGTCTTGCCATTCGCGGTCACGGCCTTTTCATGGATTAGCTTCCGCTTCATCAGTTCATGCACGACCGCCGGCACTCCGCCCGCGCGGTGGAACTCCTCGCCGAGGTATTTGCCGGCCGGCTGCATGTTGACCAGCAACGGCACGCGATGGCCGACTTTCTCCCAGTCGCCGATGTCGAGCTTGACGCCGATGTGGCGGGCGATGGCGTTGACGTGGATCGGCGCGTTGGTCGAACCGCCGATGGCGCTGTTGATCACGATCGTGTTCTCGAAGGCTTCGCGTGTCAGGATGTCGGAAGGCTTCAGATCCTCCCGCACCATGTCGACGATACGGCGGCCCGTCTCGTAGGCGATCTGGCCGCGCTCGCGGTGCGGCGCCGGGATCGCGGCGCAGCCGGGCAGGCTCATGCCGAGCGCCTCGGCGAGCGCGTTCATCGTCGAGGCCGTGCCCATCGTGTTGCAATGGCCGATCGAGGGCGCGGAGGAGGTAACGATCTCCATGAACTGCTCGTAATCGATCTTGCCCTCGGCGAGATCGGAGCGCGCCTGCCAGACGATCGTCCCCGAGCCCGTTCGCTGGCCATGATGCCAGCCGTTGTTCATCGGGCCTCCCGACAGCACGATCGCCGGGATATTGACCGTCGCCGCGGCCATGATGCAGGCGGGGGTCGTCTTGTCGCAGCCGGTCGTCAGCACGACGCCGTCGATGAAATAGCCCATCAGGATTTCGACGAGGCCGAGATAGGCGAGGTTGCGATCGAGCGCCGCGGTCGGCCGCTTGCCGGTCTCCTGGATCGGATGGACCGGGAATTCGAACGGAACGCCGCCCGCCGCGATGATCCCGTCACGCACCCGCTTCGCCAGATCAAGGTGATGGCGGTTGCAGGGCGAGAGATCGGAGCCCGTCTGGGCGATGCCGATAATCGGTTTGCCCGACCGCAGTTCGGCCGGGGTCAGCCCGAAATTGAGATAGCGCTCGATATAGAGCGCGGTCATGCCCGGATTTTCCGGATTGTCGAACCAGAGGCGCGACCGCAGGGGCCGCTTGGAGTCTGCCTTCAACTCACCGTTGGTCTTGGTCTTGGGCTTCTCGGCCATTGTCGAACGTCTCCTCGGTCCTCGCAGCGCTCTGGCATGTCAGTATGGACGGGCCGCCGCAACGTTTCAATGTCCACGTCGATGTCCACGGCGTCGCGCCAAGCAGCCGACGGTCTCAGCTCGACGCGAGTCGATTTCGATGCTGGCGTCGCGCTTTGGGACTCGGCGGTTGCGCCCGCGGGGCGCTGCCATCGGCCTGCGCGCCGGCCGGACGCCGCTCCGTTACGGGACTGCCGGATCGGAGTTTTGATCAGCGGGCGGCGATTGCGCGACGACGAATGCCTTGACGCGGCCGAAGCGATCGAGACGCGTCTCGGAATCGAAACTCCGATCGATCCGAAGTGACCAGAACCGGCTTCACAAGCCCATCGGCGAGACGCCGAACAGCCAGAGATGCAGGCCCGCCAGCAGCGCGATCCACAAAATGACGCCGAGCGCGATCGCGCCGATCGTCGCGCCCCAGTTCGGCGCGGGGTAGGCGACGGCGTTCAGCCGGTCGCGGGAGTAGGAGCTGGAAAGATCCGCAACCGCCCAGACGAGGAACGCGCCGAACAGCAGGAGGTCCGCCGCCGAGCCGTTTGCGATCAAGTGGCCCGCGGCCCAGATCGCGACGCCCCAGACCATCGGGTGATGCACGGCGACGGCGATGTGGCTCCGCTTGAAAATGTAAGCCCCGATCAGGATCAGGCTGAAGAGCATGAGCAGGATGGTCGTGTGGCAAGTCCACATCGGGGGCGTCCAAAGCTCGGCGGCGTTCCGGCGCGCCTGCCCGAAGCCCCAGACGATGAGCGCGAAGCCGATCAGCGACAGGAGCGAATAGCCGCCCTTCCACGGACCCTCGCCAAGCCGCGCGATCGCCTGGGCGCGGCCGCGTTCGGCAAAAATGCGCGTCGAGTGAAGCCCGAGAAAAATCACCAGGCCGAGCACGAGCATCGCCATCGAAATCCGCCTTTCGCTGAACGGCTCCAGTGACGGAAACCTAGTCGGCTCGGCGAGCCGATGACAAGGGGCGTTGCCGGCGCCTCCATTGAGGCTCTATGGGAAGAAGCTCCAAACATGGGCGAATTGAGACCTTGATCGCTTCCGCACGTTCCCTCGCGCCTACGCGAACGACGCCCCCGATCGGCGGCCGGCATGGCTGAGCGGCCGGCGGACGATCGCCTCTATCCCGCCCGGCCGATTCTCGCGGTCTCGGTCGCGGTGTTCCGGGAGGGGCGGGTGCTCGTCGGACGTCGCGCGCGGGCGCCGATGGCGGGGCGCTTTTCGCTGCCGGGCGGGGTCGTCGAACTCGGCGAAACCTTGATCCAGGCGGTCAAGCGCGAACTCCTCGAGGAGGTTGGCGTGAAGGCCGAAATCATCGGCTTCAACCGCCACGTCGAGCCTATCCTGCGCGAGGGCGCACGCGTTCGCGCTCATTTCGTCATCGCCTCGTTCGTCGGACGTTGGACGGGGGGCGAGGCCCGCGTCAGCAAGGAGATCGACGCCGTCGCGTGGATCGAACCGGGGGCTTGCGCGACCCTCCTGACGACGCCTGAGCTCGGCGAGATTCTGGAAAGCGCGCACCGCATCGAAAGGGAGCGGCGGTGAGACGGATCGCGATCGTCATGGCGAGCGTCGCGGCGCTTCTGGTCGCCGACGCTCGGGCGGCCGAAGCGCCGGCGGCAAAGGCCGAGCCCAAGTCGGCGCCCAAGGCCGCGCCGTCCGGGGGCGCGCCGACGCCGCCGGCGCCGCCCGTCGAGCCGCCGCCCCCGTACGAACCGCAGCTCTTGAGACTGGCCGAGATGATGGGCGCCCTCGCCTACCTGCGCGATCTGTGCGGCGCGGACGACGGCGCCGAGTTCCGAACGAAAATGAAGTCGCTTCTCGATGCGGACGGCCTCGGCGAGTCGCAGCGCGATCTGCTTGCGGGCGCCTACAATAGGGGATTTGAAGGCTATCGGCTGACCTACCGCACGTGCACCCCCGCCGCGGGCGAGGTCATCGCCCGCTACCTTACGGAAACCTCGAGGCTCGCCTCGGAGCTCGCGGGCCGGTACGGCGGCTGATCCGCCCGAGCCGCCCCGGTCAGCGGAAATCTAGGAGCTTGCTGACGAGACGCCAGGCCGGAATCGCAAGGGTCGCGTCTCCCGGCCCCCGTCGCGACCGCGAGAAAGTCGGCGATATTATTGCCCGCCGCGACGACGCCGCCCTTGCCGCTGAGAACGAGCGCGCCCCCGCTCGCTCGGCCTTGTCGAGAACGTCGATCAGCGCTTCATGCGCTGCGCTCGTGATCGCGTTCTTCTTCCCGGGCCTCCAGGGGCGCGGACGGGACCGGGCCTTCACGCGTGGTCCCAACTTGGTCGGTCATGCGCTGTCTGCGAGAACGGTCTCATAGGATTGCAGCGGCTCGGCGCCCGAGGCGATGGCGCGCGCGATGCCCGGCGCGACGGGAAGCAGCTTTTCGGCGAAGAAGCGGGCAAGGCCGACGCGCCCGACTTCGCTCCGATTGCCGTCGGCGGCAAGCGCCTCGGCGGCGAGGCCGGCTTTCGCCAGGCACGCGCCCCCGAGGGTCATTCCGAACAGCCGCAGATATTGCGACGCGCCCGCCAAGGCCAATTCCTGGTCTCCCGCAAGCCATCGATGCATGTCCCGCGTCGCCTGATCGAGGGCGTCCGCCGCCTCCATGAGGCGTGGAGCCGTCGCGCCGAACGTCTCGGCGCCGCGCTCTTCGACGGCTTCTGCGATTGCCCGAATTCCGTCGATTTCGTTCCTGACCGTTTCGCCGCCGGCGAGCGGGAGCTTGCGCTGCACCAGGTCGATGCCGTGTATGCCGTTGGCGCCTTCGTAGATCGCGGCGATGCGAGAGTCCCGCATATGCTGAGCGGCGCCGGTCTCTTCGATGAAGCCCATGCCGCCGTGGATCTGCACGCCGAGCGACGCCGCTTCGTCTCCGACGTCGGTCGAGAACGCCTTGGCGATCGGCGTCAGTAGCGCGGCTCGGTCCGCGCCAGCCGTCCTCTCCTCCTGCCTGCGGCCGTGACTGGCGAGATCGAGCGAGGCGGCGGTCAGGTGGCAGATTCCGCGCGCGGCATGCACATACGCCTTCATCGTCATCAGCATGCGCTGAACGTCGGCGTGTTCGATGATTGGCGCCATGCCGTCGCCGCCGTTCGGTCGATGGCCCTGGCGCCGGTCGCGTGCAAAGGCGAGCGCCTGCTGGTAGGCGCGCTCGCCGATCGCCACCCCTTGCGTCCCGACGGCGAGGCGCGCCGCATTCATCATCACGAACATGGCGGGGAGCCCCCGATTCTCTTCGCCGACCAGCCAAGCCTTGGCGCCCTCGCTTTCTCCGTAGATCATGACGCAGGTGGGCGAGGCGTGGATGCCAAGCTTGTGCTCGATGCTGGCGCAGCGCAGGTCGTTGCGTGGCCCGAGCGACCCGTCCGGATTGACGATAAACTTCGGCGCGACAAACAGCGACAGCCCACGCGTGCCGGCCGGGGCGCCGCACAGGCGCGCCAGCACGAGATGGACGATGTTTTCGGCCATGTCGTGCTCGCCGTAGGTGATGAAGATCTTCTGGCCGAAAAGGCGGTAGGTCCCGTCCACAGCTCTCTCGGCCCGCGTCCTCACGGCGTTGAGATCGGATCCGGCCTGCGGTTCGGTCAAATTCATCGTCCCGGTCCAGCGTCCCGAGATCATCGCCGCAAGATAAGTGTCGAGCAGGTTGCGCGACCCGTGCGCTTTCAGCGCGCCAATGGCTCCCTCGGTCAGCAGCGGGCAGAGCGCGAACGCCATTGAAGCGCCGTTCCAGATCTCGGTGCAGGCGACGTTGACGAGATGCGGCATTCCCATTCCGCCGAATTCCACCGGCGACGAGACGCCGCCCCAGCCCGCCTCGGCCCAGCGGCGATAGACGTCGCCAAAGCCGGCCGGCATGGTCACGACCCCATTTTCGTAACGCGCCCCTGCGACGTCGCCCGACCGATTAAGCGGCGCGATTTCCTCGGTAGCGAAGCGTCCGGCTTCCTCGACGACAGACGAAATGGTCCCCCAGTCGAAATCTCCGTGCAGGTTCGAGCCGATCATTTCGGGTAGGCCGGCGACCGCCTGGAGAGAAAACAGAATGTCGGCGACCGGCGAACGGTAGGTCATGGCGACTCCTGGGCTTTGCCTGGCGCGCCGGCGCAGCTCGCGGCGCGCTCGCTCTTTTCGTTTGATCCGGCAAACCCTGGCGAGTTTATGTATAGACGAGTTTCAGCGCAACGCTCGACAGGAAGCGCTCATGGCGGTCAATCGCCGCACGACGCATCTGGCCGCCGCAACTCCCGAGACGATCGCAGCCGCGGCCGCGTGTCTGCGCGCCGGCGGCCTCGTCGGGATGCCGACCGAGACCGTCTACGGGCTGGCCGCGGACGCAACGTCCGATGCGGCCGTCGCCGGGATCTTCGCGGCCAAAGGACGGCCAGCCTTCAATCCGCTGATCGCGCATGTCCTCGGGATCGAGGCGGCGCGGGAGCTTGCAATATTCGGCCCGGACGCCGAACGGCTGGCGCAGGCGTTTTGGCCGGGCCCCCTCACCCTCGTCCTGCCGGTCGTCGCGGCATGCCGGGTGAGCCTGCTCGCGCGCGCCGGCCTCGACACGCTCGCGCTTCGCGCTCCCGCTCATCCTGTCGCGCGCCGGCTGATCGAAGCGGCCGGAGTTCCGCTCGCCGCCCCCTCGGCCAATCGATCGGGCCGGGTCAGCCCGACGACCGCCGCCCATGTCCTCGCCGACCTCGAGGGCAGGATCGACTGGATCCTCGACGCCGGCCCCTCCCGCCACGGGCTCGAATCGACTATTGTCGCTTGCCTGGACGCGCCGAGGCTGCTTCGTCCCGGCGCAGTGCCGCGCGAAGCGATCGAGGCGGCGCTGGGGGGTCCTCTCGGCTCGGCGGCGGCGCCGGCAAAGGCGCCGAACGCGCCCGGACAGCTCGACTCGCATTACGCGCCCCGCGCCCGCGTTCGGCTCGAGGCTGCTGAAGCGCAACCCGACGAAGCCGCGCTTGATTTTGCCGGCGCGCTCGCGGGCGGATGCGCGCTGGCCCGGCTGGACCTTTCGCCGTCGGGCGATCTCGTCGAGGCGGCGTCGAATCTGTTCGCGCATCTGCGGGCGCTGGATGCGTCCGGAGCGCGGACCATAGCGGCGGCCCCGATTCCTGATCGCGGATTGGGCGCGGCGATCAACGACCGGCTTCGGCGGGCGGCGGCGCCGAGAGGAATGTGAGGGCGTCGGCCAGGGAAATCGGTTATGAGGGAGAGGCTTGCGGATGAGCCGCGAGCAGGAGCAGGGTGCGAGCGGCGGACTGCATGCGACCGCGGCGGCCATGAGCGCAGAGCTGAGCTGGGACGAATTTAGGCTGGTCAAGGCGATCGCGGATTCGCGTTCGCTGGCGGGCGCGGCGGAACTCCTGGGCCTCAATCATTCGACGGTCTTCCGCCGGCTCGCGGCGCTCGAGAAGTCGATCGGCGCCCGCCTTTTCGAACGCTCCCGCTCAGGCTACCAGACGACGGCGGCTGGAGACGAGATGGTCGCGCTGGCCACGACGATGGCCGACTCCATCATCGAGTTCGAGAGGCGCATCGCTGGCCGCGACGCGAAGCCCACGGGCCGGTTGCGCGTCACCACGGTGGAAGCGATCGGGCAACATTTTTTGCCCGCCATCATGGCGCAATTCCAGACCCAGAATCCCGGCGTGGTCATTGAGCTGGTGCTGTGCGACAATGCGCTCAACCTCTCGCGGCGCGACGCGGACGTCGCAATCCGAGTGACCAACGACCCGCCCGAAACGCTTGTCGGTCGGCGGATTTGCGCTGTGAGATGGGGAATATACTGCCGTCGCGACCTTGTCTCCGCCCTTGGATCGCGAACGATCGATTCCGCGCCGTTCATCGGATTTGGCGAAAGTTTGGGGCCGGCGGCGGCTCGGCGATGGATCGAGACGCAAGTCCCGCCGGAGCGGCTTGCGGCCAGGGTGAATTCGGTTCACAGCATGCTCGAACTGGCGACGCACGGGTTCGGAGCGGCGCTCTTGCCTTGTTTTCTCGGCGATCCGCGCAAGGCGCTGGCCCGGATCGGAAAGCCGTCTGGCGACGTCGACGTCGGGCTCTGGATCCTGACCCATTCCGATCTGCGCCGGTCGGCTCGCGTCCGCGCGTTCATGGACTTTGCCGGGGCTGAATTGGCCAAGCATCGGCGAACGATCGAAGGCGCCGAAAGCGACGAACAAGCGGCTGTAGCAGTGTTCCCGACGACGCCCGCGGACACCAAGCCGTAGAAGGGCGACTTGTCAATCGCATGCGGGCGGGTCTATGCAGTCGACGTTGTCGAGCGCGTCTCGAGAACCAGACGCCGGATCGGGTCTGAACTGCAGGGGGGTCCACCACCATGAAAGACATCACGCGCCGCAGCCTGATCGTTGCTGGGTCTGCTTTGGCGACCGGAGCCTTTTTGCCGCCGGCGGAAGCGGCGACCGGCTCCATCGCGATCAGGATCCTCAGCGCCGGATTCATCTTTGGCGCCTCCGGCGGGAGCGGGGTGTTGTCCTTCGAAGGCCGGCAGTACCCGCTTTCGATCGGCGGGATCAGCGCCGGCGCGACGATCGGCGCCTCGGGCACAGAGCTCGTGGGCACAGCGTCCCACCTCCAGAGCCCGGCCGACATCGAGGGCATCTATTCGGCGATCGGCGCCGGGTTGTCGGTCGCAGGAGGCCGATCAGCGGCGCAGCTGTCGAACGCCCGGGGCGTGGTGTTGCGCCTCCGGGGCCGCCAGGTCGGCTTCATGTTCTCGCTCGATCTGAGCGGCATGCAGATCTCGCTGCGCTGACTTCCAGAAGCTGAAGCAACGAGGGGCGGCGCGCAAGCGCCTCCTCTCGCTCACTCGCGTCAGGCCTGCCCGTAATAGGCTCCGGCGCCGTGCTTGCGCTTGAAATGCTTGACGAGCAGCTCAGCCTCGATCGGTTCGAGGTCCGGCGCGAGCTGCATCGACATCAGCGCCATGTGGGCGATGCATTCGACCGCGACGGCCGTCTCCACCGCCTTGCTGGCGCTCGGACCCCAGGTGAACGGGGCGTGGCGATTGACGAGGACGCCGGGAAAGTCGGCGGGATCGAGGCCTTGCAGGCGCTCGACGATCACATTGCCCGTCTCCCATTCATAGGCCGAGGCGATCTCCTCCGACGTCATCTTGCGGGTGACCGGCACTTCTCCGTTGAAGTAATCGGCGTGCGTCGTGCCGAAGATCGGAATCGGACGCCCGGCCTGCGCGAAAGCGGTCGCGTGTGACGAGTGCGTGTGGACCACTCCGCCGACGCTGGCGAAGGCGAGGAACAGCCTTCGGTGGGTCGGCGTGTCGGACGACGGATTGAGCCGCCCCTCGACCCGACGTCCGTCCAGGTCGACGACGACCATGTCGTCGGGCCTGAGCGACGCATAATCGACGCCGCTCGGCTTGATGGCGAACACGCCTTTTGCGCGGTCGATCGCGCTGGCGTTGCCGAAGGTGAGGTTGATGAGGCCATGCCGCGGCAAGGCGAGGTTGGCTTCATAGGCTTCGCGCTTCAGTTCGGTGAACATTCAAGCCCCGCCTTGGGTGTGTCTCGAGGCCCGCTAGGCCCGGAAGCCTTGCGCAAGATAGTAATAGACATCGTTGTTGCGCAGATCCTGCTTGAAGGCGGGAAGACTGGTTTCGTCGCCGACTTTCACGAACTCGATGCCCGCGATCGTCGCGAAATCCTCCAGCATTTCGGCGGTCACGCTGTAGCTGAATCCCGTATGATGCGCCCCGCCGGCCAGAATCCAGGCGGCGCAGGCGGTCTTGAAATCCGGCTTGCATTCCCAGACGGCGCGGGCGACCGGCAGCTTCGGCAGCGGAGGGTGCTCGACCACGGTCACTTCGTTCACGAGCAGGCGGAAGCGCGCGCCGAGGTCGATCAGCGTCGCGTTGAGCGCGGGCCCAGGCGGCGCGTCGAAGACAAGCCGTACCGGGTCCTCCTTCCCGCCGATCGTCAGGCGGTGAATCTCGAGCGACGGCTTGGCCGCCGCGATCGACGGACAGACCTCGAGCATATGCGCGCCCAGAACCAGCCCGCCCTCGGGCCCGAGATCGTAGGTGTAATCTTCCATGAAAGACGTGCCGCGGGGCAGTCCGTCGGCCATAACCTTCATCGCGCGCACAAGCGCGGCCGTCTTCCAATCGCCCTCGGCGCCGAAGCCGTAGCCATCGGCCATCAGACGCTGCGGCGCGAGGCCTGGAAGTTGCTTCAGTCCGTGCAAGTCCTCGAAAGTCGAGGTGAAGCCCTTGAAGCCGCCTTTGCCAAGGAACGAGCGCAACCCGAGTTCGAGCCGCGCTCCGTAAAGCAGCGAGTCATGTCGCTCGCCGCCCCTGCGCAGCTCGGGAACGACGAGGTAGCGTTCTTCATATTCGCCGGCCAGGTCCTTCGCCTCGGCGTCCGATACGGCGGAGACCGCCGATGCGAGTTCCCCGACCCCGTAGCCGTTGGTCGCGAAGCCGAATTTCATCTCTGCCGCGACCTTGTCGCCCTCGGTGACGGCCACCTGCCGCATGTTGTCGCCGAAGCGGCAGAACTTCGCGCCCTGCCAGTCGTGCCAGGCGCGAGCGGCGCGCATCCACGCGCCGATCCGCTCATGAACCTCGGGATCGGCCCAGTGGCCGACCACGACCTTGCGCGCAAGCCGCATGCGCGTGTGGATGAACCCCGCCTCGCGGTCGCCGTGCGCCGACTGGTTCAGATTCATGAAATCCATGTCGATGGAGGCCCACGGCAGGTCCCGGTTGAACTGCGTGTGGAGATGGACGAACGGTTTTTGCAGCGCGTTGAGCCCGCGGATCCACATTTTCGAGGGCGAAAACGTATGCATCCAGAGAATGAGGCCGGCGCAATTCGCGTCGGAGTTCGCCTGCATGCAAAGCTCAGCGATCTCGTCGGGCGTCGTCAGCAGCGCCTTGAAGACGGTGTTCAGCGGCAGTTTCGGCGACTCGGCCAGCGCCCCCGCCATGTCGCGCGCGTCGGCCGCCACCCGCTGCAGCGGCCCCGGCCCGTAAAGATGCTGCGACCCGCAGACGAACCAGATTTCCGGGGAGCCAAGATTGATCATGCCCGCACTCATCTCCGTTTCTTCGGCCCGGGCGGACGCGCGATCGGCGGCGGCCCTTTACCGCTCCAGAATGTCTTACGCCCGCTGAGCGTATTTGATCTCGATGAGGTCCTTCATGACCCGCGTCAGGTCGGCCGATTTCGTCAGGCCGCCGAAGCTGTCGTAGAGTTCGCGATAGAGCCTGTAGAGCTGATCGTAAACCCTTCGGTTCTCCGCGCTCGGCTCGTAATGCGCCGGCTTCAGTCCCGTCATTGCGGACTGGGCGGTCTCGAAGTCCGGATGGGCGCCGGCGAGCACGGCGGCCGCGATCGCCGAACCCAGCGCGCAGCTCTGACTGGAGCCGGCGACAAGCATCGCGCGACCCGTCACGTCGGCATAAATCTGCATGAGCAGCGGATTCTTCTCGGCGATGCCGCCGCTGCACACGACCCGATCGATGCGCACGCCGTATTCCTCGATGCGCTCGATGATTGCCCGCGCCCCGAAGGCCGTCGATTCGATCAGCGCCCGATAGACGTCGGCGCGCGTCGTGTAGAGATCCTGTCCGAGGATCAGCCCGGACAAAAGTTGGTCGACGAGGATGGTCCGGTTGCCGTTGTTCCAGTCGAGCGCCAGCAGGCCCGCCTGGCCCGGCTTCTGTTTGGCCGCTTCGGCGGAAAGCTCGGCATGGAGCGCGGCGTCCCCGCCGCAGACGCCTTCGACCCACCACTTGAAAATGTCGCCGACCGCCGATTGGCCCGCCTCGATCCCGAAGAAGCCCGGCAGGATCGCTCCTTTCACAATGCCGCAGATGCCGGGAATGTCGGCGATCGGCTTGTCGGCCGAAACGACGGCGCAGTCGCAGGTCGACGTGCCGATCACCTTGACCAGCGTGCCCTCGCGCACGCCGCAGCCGATCGCGCCGTAATGGACGTCGAATTCGCCGATCGCAATCGGAATCCCTGCCGTTAGGCCGAGGCGAGCGGCCCATTCGGGTGAGAGCGCGCCGGCCGGCTCTTTCGCGTCATATGCCTTTTCATAGAGACGGTCGCGCAAGGCCCCGAGCCGGGGATCGAGCTCGGTGAGAAAAGCCTTGTCGGGCAAGCCGCCCCATTCGTCCGCGTAGAGCGCCTTGTGGCCGGCGGCGCAGACGCCGCGCTTGACCCGCAGCGGGTCCTCGACGCCGGCGAGAACGGAGGGGATCCAGTCGGCGATTTCGACCCACGAATAGGCCGCCTCGAACACCGCCGGGGCGACGTTGAGGCAATGCCAGATCTTGGACCAGAACCACTCCGAGGAATAGGTCCCGCCGCACTTGGCGATGAATTGCGGCCGGATCCTCGCGCTGAGGTCGGTGATTTTGCGCGCTTCGCGCCAGCCGGTGTGATCCTTCCACAGCCAGCACTGCGCCGAGAGATCGTTCTTCCATTTCTCGGCGAGCGCCAGCGGCCAGTTCTTCTCGTCGACCGGCAGCGGACTGGACCCTGTCGTATCGACGCCGACGCCGACGATTTTCGACGCGCTGAAGTCGGATTCTGCCGTCGCCTGGGCGAGCGCGCCCTTGACGGCTTGCCTCGAGTCCGACGAGATAGTCGCCGGGGTATTGCCGGGCCAAATAGCCGTTGTTCGGATCGAGCAGGACGCCCTGCGTTCCGGAAGGGTAGTCGACCACGCAGCTGCCGTATTCTGCGCCGTCCGAGCAGCGCACGACGAGCGCCCGCACCGAATTGGTGCCGAAATCGAGGCCTAGCGTGAACATCCGCTCCTCAGCCATCCTCTCGGGTCCTCCCACCGTTTTCGTATCTAGTTCATCATAGCCGTGACAGCGGCAAGAGCGAAGCCAATTGTATGAAGATTGAGTTCGCGCTAAAGTCCCTCATCGTCGGACGGTTTGGTGGAGCTTAAGGTCGCCCGGGCCGCCGGTGGTTGAACATTCCCAAAGTGGAACGTGAAGAATCGCCGACGAGGCGATAGGGAGGTTTCTGATGTCGAAATACCAGGCAAAACATGTTCTGCGCGCCGCTGCGGCGCTCGTGCTGGGTTTGGGTGCGGCGCAATCGGCTCACGCGACCGATCCGACGGCCAAATGGTGCCAGGGCGTCAAGATCGCCGCCTTCCCGGGCGGCCCGCAGGGCGGCGTGTTCGCCAACAACGTCTATAACGGCTACCGCCAGGCCGAACTCGACCTCGGGCCGTCGGTCACCTACTACTTCTCGAACTGGGACCCCAACACGATGTTGAACCAGCTCCAGCAGGCGATCGCGACCAAGGTCGACGGCATCGCCTTCATGGGGCATCCCGGCGACGCCGCCACCGACCCGCAGATCGACAAGGCCTTCGCCCAGGGCATCATCTTCACCACGGCGAATACCGCGCTGCCCGAGGCGCAGAAGAAATACGGGCCTGAGGGAATGGGCTATGTCGGCGCGAACAACCACTCCGCCGGCGTGGCGCTCGGCGCGGAGGCGGCCAAACGCGCCGGCCTCAAGTCCGGCGACGAAGCCTTCGTCTGGGGCCTCAAGGGCCAGGGTGGCGACCGCGGCTCGCGCACAGTCGGGGTGATCGAGGCCCTCGAAAAGGCCGGCGCCAAGGTGATCTATCAGGAGATCGACAAGGCGACGGACGCCGATCCGAACTCCGGGACGGCGACCTTCGTCGGCGTGATGAAAGCCAATCCCGGCATCAAGCTCGTCGTCACCGACCACGGGGCGCTCACCGCCAACGTCGGCGTCTACGCCCGCGCCGCCTCGCTGAAGCCGGGCCAGGTCTATTTCGCCGGCTTCGACATGTCGCCCAATACGGCGAAGGCGATCAAGGAGGGCTATCAGGAGCTGGTCATCGACCAGCAGCCCTATCTGCAGGGCTACCTGCCGATCCTCAACATTTGCCTGACCAAGAAGTTCGGGTTCTCCGGTCTGGACATCAATACGGCGGGCGCGTTCGTCGACGCGAAGAATGTCGACGCCGTCGCGCCACTGGCGGCGAAGGAAATCCGGTAAGGTCCGGTCGAGTCCATGATCGAGGCGCGCCCGGCGGCGCCTCGATTTTCCAAGAAATCAGTGCGGAGGGGGCATGGGGGAGCCTGCGACATCCGGCGCCGGCGAACCGCCGGTGATCGAACTCAGGAACGTCTCCAAGTCGTTCGGAGAGGTTCGGGCGCTCCTGGGCGTCAACTTCAGGGTCAACCGGCGGGAGATCGTCGGCCTGCTCGGCGACAACGGCTCCGGCAAGTCGACGCTCGTCAAGGTGGTGATGGGATTCCACACGCCCGATTCTGGCGGCGAGATCTATTTCCATGGCGAGCGCATGGACGACTGGTCAGTGGCGCGCGCGAGGGACCTCGGCATCGAGACCGTCTACCAGGAGCGCGCGCTCTGCGAGAAGCAGCCGATCTGGCGCAACATGTTCATGGGGCGCGAGCTCAGAACCCGCCTCGGCCTCCTCGACGTCGAGCGCATGCGCGGCGAGGCGGCGCGCCTGATGCGCGAGCACATGGGCTTCACCTCGGCGGCCGTCCATCCCAATAACGTCGTAGCGACGATGTCGGGCGGGGAAAAGCAGGGGGTGGCGATCACCCGCGCGCTCTATTTCGAGGCCGAGCTCGTGATCCTCGACGAGCCGACCATGGGCCTCTCGCTCAGCGAGACGAAGAAGACCCTCGATTTCGTGCGCAACATCAAGACGGTGGGGAAGTCAGCGATCTTCATCGACCACAACATCTTCAACGTCTATCCGGTCGTCGACCGGCTCTATGTCCTCGATCGCGGCAAGGTCGCAGGCGTTTACAACAGAAGCGAAATCACCATGGACGCGCTGATCGAGCGGCTTTATCACGTCGCCCGCACCGGAACCCTCGAGTAATCCGATGGCGGAGGCAGGTCTTCCCGCAGAGCCGGCCGACAACCGCGCCGCGCCGCCCTCGCTGCTGCTGCGCTACGGCAGCCAGCTCGGCATCATCGGCGTGGGCTTGGCAATGTGGCTCGCCTTCGCCATCCTCGCGCCCAGGGTCTTCTTCTCCGATCTCGACATCTACCGCGCTTTCGCCGAGGCGACGCCGCAGTTCGGCATCGTCGCGCTGTCGCTGACCTTCGTCGTCATCACCGGCGAGATCGACCTGTCGTTCCCCTCGGTCATGGCGCTGGGCACGGCGGCGTTCTGCCTCGTGACCGCCTACGGCGGCGCGCCCTGGTGGTTCGGCCTTATCTGCGCGCTGGCGACCGGCGCCGTCTGCGGCCTCGTCAACGGCTTCCTGGTCGCTTCGCTCAACATCCCCTCGCTCGTCATCACCATCGGAACGCAGTTCCTGTTCCGCGGGCTCGAACTGGTGCTGATGGGCGGCACCGGGGTGCCGCTGACCGCAGACCAGTATCCCCAGATGCATGCGCTGTTGCGCGCCGTCCCCCTCGGCTTGCCGGTCCAGACGCTGTGGATGATCGCCATTCTCGCGGCGGAATGGATCCTGCTCAACCGGACCCAGTTCGGCGCGCATGTGTTCCTGACCGGCGACAACCAGATCAGCGCGCGCCTCATGGGCGTCAACGTCGCCCGGGTGAAGATCAAGGCCTTCGTACTGGTCGGGGTCACGGCTGTATTCTGCGGGCTCCTGAGCTCGATCTACGGCTACTATTTCTGGCCGAGCACGGGCGAAGGGTCGCTCCTCAACACGATCGCCTCGGTCTTCCTCGGCGGCACGTCGGTGTTCGGCGGCACGGGCTCGGTCGTCGGCACCTTCGTCGCGTCGTTCATCATCGGCTCGATCAACGCGGGCATCGTGTCGGCGGGCATCAACGCCTTCTATACCCAGCTCGCCTTCGGGCTCGTCATCGTCATCTCGGTCGTGCTCCAGACTTTGATCGACCGGCGCATCCGCCGGCAGTCGCTGACCGGCCGGTAGACCAGATTACATTTGTTGTGTTCGGCTTCTGCGGGAGAAGACCGGGCGAGGCAAGGCTTCCACGTAACCGTGCGGTTGCTTAGCGCGCCCTGCACATTTCGCTCAAAGACGCCTTCAAAAACGCTTCAAAGACGCGCCCGGCGCGGGTCCGGAGCGCGTCCGGAGCGCGATTCCGGCGCGGAAAAGACGCGAAATTTCCCTCCAAACCCTTCCAACTCTGGCTTCGAATTCGAGACTTATCAACGCCTTATGCACGACAGCCGGGGAAAAATATTTCTTGTCCCCTTCTGCCCGGAGGATCGTTGGCCTCGTCCCGGGATTCCGCGCCTTTTCTGTTCCGCCCCCGCCTCCCGGCGCCGCGTGGAGCTCGTCGAAGCCCGGAATCGCGCGAAAAGCGGAAGGCTTTGATCCAGTCGCCGCAAATGCCGACGCCGACGGGGGACCGCCGGCGTCGTATCCGCTTCGTCAAGCGCGTCAGCGGATGCCCGCGTCGATCAGCTTGGTGAGCGCGTCGATCGTCTTCGGCGTGACGGTGCCGGCGCCGGTGTTGAGCGAGAATCCCGGCATCTTGTACTTGGCGCTCATCACGCACTGCAGGACCGGAAAAAAGCCCTGCAGGTAGAGAGTTTGGTCGAGCGTCGCGCTGACATAGCCCGACTTCAGCCCGCCGATCGTCGCCGGGGCGAGGTCGATGCCGCCGACGATGATGTCGCCCGGCTTCTTGCCCGCCTTTTTCAAAGCGTCCGCCATAACGCCGGTCACGCTTCCGTGCTGCATGCCGATCGCCTTCAGGTTCGGATGGGACTGAACATAGGCGGCGAACATCGGGATGCCGAGCGACGCGTCGCTGTTGACCTCCGGAGGGATTTCCACCCGGTCGACCTTGAGGCCGGCCTTCTCCAGCGTGTCGGCGAGGCACTTCTCCGATACGCCGCGCTCGGCCTGACTGAAGATGCCGAAGACCACCGCCTGGTCGCCCGCCTTCAAGCCCTGCGCCAACATCGCGTTGGCGGTCAGCGTGCCGCCGGCGCAGAGGTCGACGCCGGCGTAGCCAAAGCCCTTGGGTCCAAACTCCTTCTGCAAGTCGGTCAACGGCGCATTCCCGTCCGTGACCACGATGCCCTCGTCGACAGCTTGCTTGACGAGATCGTGGAACGCGGTGTTGCCTGGGTGGCCCATGATCTCGATGCAGTTCGGCTTGGCGGCCAGCGCCTCCTTGAACTGGGCGATCATGGTCTCGGGCAACCAGGCCGCGAACTGGGGCTTCAATTGCACGCCCAAAGCGGCGGCCGCCTGCGCCGCTCCCGTTTGGCGCGCGAGCGTCGTACCGTCGCCGGCATTGCCGCCCATCTGCATATACATCACCAAGCCCTTGCCGATCGGTTCATCGGCCGAAGCCGGATTTGTGACCGCTGTCGCCGCGGCCGCCGCGACGCCAACCAGAAGTAGTGTGGAAAGACGCATTTTCGTTTCTCCCTGTCTCTTTCGGGTCCGCCTCCCGCGACGGGCCCGTTCCTATTCGGAAGTACGCGTACCGCCGAATCTCCCGAACGACCCCAGCCTGGCGAAAAGCGCCTCGCGACGCTGCGGTTCGTCCACGTACATATAGAAGATGATCGCGATGAGAAAGATGAGCCCCTGCACCGTCCGCACCCAGGCGCCGGTGAGGCCGGCGGCGACGAGGCCGGCCTCGATCATGCCGATGATGAGGCAGCCGAACACCGTCCCGAGGATGGTCGCGCGTCCGCCGAAGATCGAGGTGCCGCCGATCAGCACCGAGGCGATGGCGGTCAACAGGTAGCCCTGCCCCTGATTGCCGAAAAAGTTCTTGTTCTCGAGCGTCAGAATGATGGCGGCGCAGGCGGCGAGAAAGCCCATGAGCGTGAAGATCTTGATCTTCTCACGATCGACGTCGATGCCGACGACGCGCGAGACGTCGTTCGAATCGCCGATGAACAAGGTGTGCTCGCCGAAGCGGTGACGGTTAAGAATGAGCCAGAGAAAGGCGACGATGATCGCCGTCCACAGCGCCTGGATCGACACTTCCTGCAGCCAGGGCACGCTCGTCACCGAAGCGAACGGGCGTCCGACGATCCATTGCCAAACCGAGCTCTCCTCGGCGCCGCGCAACGCGTAGGACTTGCCGCCCGACAGCACCGTCGCCATGCCGGCCCAGAAGAACTGGGTCGCCAGCGTCGTCATGAATGAAGGGATGCCGACCTTGGCGATAAGAAGGCCGTTGATGAAGCCGACGAGAACCCCCGACGCCAGCCCCGCGACGACCGCGATCCAGCCGAGCTCATATTCCTTGAACAGCACCGCGAACACGAAGCCGGAAAAGGCGATGATCGAGGGAAAGCAGAGGTCGATTTCGCCGGCCCCGATCACGAAAGTGAGGCCCGTGGCGAGCAGGATCAGCGGCGGCAGGGTGGAGAGGAAGGTCGTATAGATGTAGGGCGCGAGGAAAACCTCGGGTGCCCGATTCATGAACAATGCGAGCAGAAGGACGAAGACGATCATGATCGGCAGCGCCTCGAAGCGCTGCACGAGCGATATGCCCGACCGCTGGACCATGCCTCTCCGCCCCCCTTAGCCCTTGTGCTGCAGGCCGATAAGGTACTCGGTCAGTTCCGGCACCGTCATGTCCTTCGGATTGATCTGCGACACGATGCGGCCGCGATCCAGCACCACCAGCCGGTCCGCGACCTCGTGCACATGCGCGAGGTTGTGCTCGATATAGATGCAGGCTCGGCCCGACTGTTTGATCTTCCGCACAAAGTCGATCACTTTTCGCACTTCGGCGACGCCGAGCGCCGCGGTCGGCTCGTCGAGCACGATGAGGTCCGCATTGTAGTGCATGGCCCGCCCGATCGCGATGCCCTGGCGCTCGCCGCCGGAAAGCTTGCCGACCGTGGAGTTGACGGTGATGCCCACGCCGCGAAAGCCGATCACGTCGATGAGGATCTGCTGGGCGACTTCCTTCTCGCGCTTGATGTCGATGAAGCCGAAGCGGTTCGCGATCTGGCGGCCGACGAAGAAATTGCGCCACAGCGGCTGCTTCTCCGCGAGCGACTTGTCCTGGTAGACGGTCTCGATCGAGAGATCGTGCGCCATGCGGACCGAATATTCGTTCGGCTGGATTTCGCGGTCGCGGATGAAGATCTTTCCCGCGGTCGGCGCGAGGACGCCGGTCATCACCTTGATCAGGGTCGACTTGCCGGCACCGTTGTCGCCGATGAGTTCGACGATCTCGTTGCGGCCGATCGCGATGTCGATATCGCGCAGCGCTTGAACGGCGCCGAAGAACTTCTGCACCGCCCTCCATGCGCACGATCGAGGCGAATCCGGGAGCCGTCCGGCGCCATCCTTCTCCCTCCCGCCGGAAACCGGTCGATGAGCGACGTTTCCTCATACAATATGAGGTAAGCCCAACTTCATGAGGTAAGCCCAACTTTCCCAGCTTTGCAATGGGCCGAAGGCCGCGGAAAACGCTTTTCGGAGTTTGAGCGGCGCCTCAGGCGGACGCCCCCTCGGATGCGAAGCCCGAACCGGCGGGGTCGAAATCGGTCAGGTCGGGCATGATCATGGCGGCGGCCGTCGAAGGTCTCGTGACGAGTGTAGAGGCTCGGCGTCACGATCGTCGCGACGCCCGCCGCCCTCGCGGACAGGAGCCCGTTATACGAGTTTTCGAACGCGAGGCATTCGTCGGGGCGAAGCGCGAGCGTCTCGAGAACGCGGAGATAGGCGTCGGGCGCGGGCTTCTTTGCGACAACGTCTTCGCCGGAAACGACGGCCTCGAACAGGGCGAGCCCGTCCGGGCGGAGCGTCGCCTCGACAAGCTCGACGATGTTGACGCGCGACGTGGTGGTACTGATCGCGAGCCGCAGGCCGCGGGCGCGCGATGCCCGGATCAGCCGCTCAACGCCCGGGCGCAGCGGACACTCGCCCGCCCGAGCGAGCTCGGCGTAATGCGCGTTCTTGCGCACGTGAAGGCTGGCGATGGCGGCGTCGGAAAGTTCGGCGGCCGACACGCCGCGCATGTCGGCGTAGCGGCGAATCCTCTCCTTGCCGCCGGTGACGCTGTAGAGCTCGCGGTAGAGGTCGACGTCCCACACCCAGTCGAGGCCCGCTTCGGCGAAGGCGGCGTTGAACGCTTGCCGATGGCCCTCTTCGGTCTCGGCCAGGGTTCCGTCGACGTCGAAAATGAGCGCTCTGATCACGATGTCCCGCTCCTGCGTCACGAGCAAAAGACCGTCAGCCGCCGCCGCCGATTCCATCGCGCCGATCCGCTTGTACACCCGCGTCATGAACGCCGTCGCGAACAGGGGCGTGAACAGGTTCAGAACCGGCACGGCGACGAAGCCGGAGACGACGGCGCCGGCGATAAAGACCATCGGCGATGTGCCGATGAAAAAGAAATCGAGCATCGGCGGGCGAGAGATGGCGCATCGCCGCAAGCTCGAAAAATTCGCGCCCGAGGAGATATGCGTTCAGGACGAAGTACGACGCAAAACCGACGCCGGTGAAGATCGTCAACGCAAGGACGATCACGTTCAGGACAACCGACAGAACGGCGAAGCGGATCCCCATCACGACCGACGGGCCAAGCGGCAGCGGCCGGCCCGGCGGCCCATGAGGGTCGATGGTCCGCTCGACCAGAGCCGCAACCTCATCGAGATAGAAGCTCGCGACCAGAGACGCCGTCGGCGGGGCGAGGAAGATCATGCCGACGACGAGACCGAGCGCGAGGACGACCGACAGGACCGCGCTCAGCCACGCCGGCCCGACGTGCACGAAGGAAAACGCCAGACGGTCCAGGCCAACGCCCGCGAGGACGAGAATCGCCGTCGTCAGGCCGAGCGACTTCCACATCACGCGCCGGAACGGCGGCGAAAAGATCTCGGCAAGAGCGTCGAGGGCGTCGGCGATCATTGCGAGCCGCCTCTACCCGCCCCGCGTCACGCCGCGGCGGCGCGGACGCCAGATAAAGATGGTGCTGACCGCGTAGTTCCAGACGACGCTCAGCACGGCGCCCGATAGGCCCGCCGCCCACCAGATCTGATTCGATCTGTAGACCCACGACGCGACGTCGATGTTGGCGAGAGCGCCGACGCTGCATCCAAGCGCGAAAGCCGCGAAGCCGCCGATCATGCCAAGCCCGCGATAGCGGTGGGTTCGATAGGTGATCTCGTTGTTGAGAACGAAGTTGCTCGCCATGGCGACGAGCGTCGCTGCGACCTGGCCGGACTGGAAATCCGAAGTCCCGAGCAACGCGCGGAACGCCGAAAGCGCAAGGATGTGAACGACGAGACCGATCGCTCCGATGAGGGCGAACAGGACGAAACGGTTCGGAAGAACGCCCCCGCTCGCGTGATGAGCGACGAGCCCGAGAAAATCGAGGCCGACCAGCGGGGTCAGCTTCGATTCTCCTGCAAGCCGCTTGCGGAACTTGTACGGCGCTTCGACGATCTTCAGGCTTCCGCCGGCAGAGAGGATCACGTCCACCAGGATCTTGAAGCCGTCGGGCGACAGGCGCGGCGCAAGCTGCGAGACGAGGTCGCGGCGGATCATGAAGAAGCCGCTCATCGGGTCCGTCACCAGCGCGCCGGCGATGCGGTGAAAGAACCATTTGCCGAGGTTGCTGAGCTTCCGCCGCGCGGGCGACAGGCCCTCGCCGTCGCCGACGCGCGTGCCGATCGCCAGGTCGAACGAACCGGCCTCGAGCAGACCGTACATTTTCGGAAGGATCCGTTCGTCATGCTGGAGATCGCCGTCGATGACGGCGACGAAGTCCGAGCTCGACGACATCCAGCCCTCAATCACGGCGCCGGCGAGGCCGGTGCGGTTGACGCGCCTGAGGCAGCGCAGCCGGCGGTCCGCCGCCGCCAGCGCGAAAGCGATCTCGGACGTGCCGTCGGGGGAATCGTCGTCGACGACAATCATCTCCCAGGCCAGGCCCTCCAGCGCGGCTTTCATGCGCTCGAACAACACGGGGATATTGGCGGATTCGCGGTAAGTCGGAACGACGACCGATAGGGTCGGCCGCAATTTCGCCGGCGCTGCGTCTGAAACCACTGTGCTTTTCTCTTGCGCCGTCGGGAAAGCTATCCGCCGTGCGGGCCCGGATAAGGGACGGGAAGCCTGCGCGTCAAGCCGTGGACCGGAATGAGCGCAAGCTCGACCGCAGGAGCGCCGTTGCGGGTGAGCGTGCAAAACTGGGGGTCTCCCGTCTCCTTGACGCTCGGCGCCGCGGCCGCGCGCGCCGAAGGGACCTCCGCCGGGCGGGCGACGAGAACGCCGTCGCGTCCGAGAAGCCCTGCCCCGTCCGCGACATAGGCCCAACCGCGGGGATCGTCGGAAATGACGAACACGGGAACGTCAGGGCCGAGCGCCAGCGCAATCTTTCCTGCGTCCGACCAGTGCGTCGACAGAACGTAGGCCGGCGCCGGCTGGAGCGCCGCCGCGTCGCGAAGCTCGCGCCAGTCGAAGGCCTCGAGCGTCGGGTCGGCGCCGGGCCGCAGCGGCAAGAGCCGCAGCGGCCACCCGGTCGAGGCCTGCACGACGACGATTGCGGCAAGCGCAGCGAGCAGGCCGGACGAAACGATGGCCCACCGGCGCAGCGTGCGGTCTGCCGCCGCCCGGCCGTCGACCCACGCGCCCATCAACGCGAAGGCGAAGAACCAACCCGGCATCGTCCAGTGCGGGAGGCCGCGCGCGCCCCAGAGCGGCGTCAGGGTGAAGAGGACGATCGGAGGCAGGGCGAGGCAGAGGAGGAAGAGGCGCCGCTCGTCACGGCGTTTCCGCCACGCTTCGGCAAGCCCGATAAGCAGCGGGGCGAAGAACCACGGCGACAGGTAGGCGACCTCGCCTAGGGCCATCGCGAGGACCTGAAGCCGGCCTGAGGCCGCCTCCGGGGGCGCCGCGCGCCCCCTGAAACCCCAACGAAACCCAGCCGTGCTGGGCGTTCCACAGGACGACCGGCGCAATCATTGCAAGCGCGACGGCGGCGGCTGCGTAAGGCGCCGGATGGGCGATCTGCCGCCGCCGGCGGGGCGCGAGGAGAACGAAGGCCGCAAGCCCGACCACGCTGAGCGCGGCGCTGTATTTCGACAGTCCTGCGAGGCCGAGGCCGACGCCGGCGACGATCCACAGGCGCCAGATCGAGGCTTCGTCCGGCGGCGACACAAGAAAGAGCCGCGCCAACGCGAGGGCCGCCAAAGCCAGGCCGAACAGCAGCGGCCCGTCGGGAACGATCCAGGTCCCCGCGGACGCGAAGAAGAACGGCGCCGCGTTCAACGCGAACAGCGCGACGATCGCCGCTCGTGCGCCGAAGAGTTCCAGCGCCAGTTTGTAATAGATCCAGCCTGTCGCGGCGAAAAGGGCGATGAACGGCAGACGCGCGCCAAAGCCCTCGCCGAGCGCGCGGGCGGCGAAATGGACAATCCACTGGTGCAAGGGGGGGTGGTCGAAATAGGAGAGGTTCAGGGTGCGCGCGATGGCGAGCGTATAGCTCTCGTCGATCCCAGGCCCGAGCGCATAGGCGAAGGCGAGCCTCGCGGCGAGAAAGCCTGCGATAATGGCGATCGCGGGACGATCGTCTCGTTCAATCCGCCGCAGCGGACCGTCCTGTCGCGTCGCTGTCAATCAGGTCGCCGCCGGTTCACGGGCGCCTCGAGCCTCGGACCCGGGCACGAACTTGTCGAACGCCGCCCAGAACTGGCGCCGGAAGACGTCGCGTTCGATCAGGATTTCGTGCTCCGCGCCTTCGATGACGATGATTCGGCCGACTCTCATTCTCGCGGCGAAGCTTTCGGCCGCGGCGACATCGGTCACCCGATCGGCTCCGGACGCGATGAAGAGGGTCGGCGTCAAGATACGCCGGGAAAAATTCGGTTCGTCGAAGCGCTTCATGAGACGAAAGGCGGCATGCGCCCAGCCGACGGTCGGGCCGCCGAGACAGAGTTGGGGAGCGGCCTCGACCAGCTTCGCGATACGGGCGAAGCGAACCGGGTCGGTCGTGAACACGTTTCCCTCGAAGGGGGCCGACCACGAGTTCCCGGACCCTTCGCCGGGAATGAACGCAGCGCCCATGCCGACCGCGTCGAGCGCCTCCAATAAGAAGCGCGCAGGGCCGCGATGATCGACGCCCTTCAGCGCGATCATGGGGGAGGTCAACACGAGCCGCTCGAACGGGCAGCCGCCCCCCTCGTCGACCATCAGCAGAATCGCCACCCCCATGGAGTGACAGAGACCGAACCAGGGGGACGGGCAATGGGGCTCGAGCACCGAGGCGACCAACGCATCGATATCGCGCCCGAAATGGGAGAAATCGTCGACATGGCCCTTGCGGGGGTTCCGAAGCGGGCGTTCCGAGCCGCCCTGGCCGCGCCAGTCCATGCTCGCGACCGCGAAGCCGCGAGAGAGCAGGTCAGCCACAACTTCGAAGTATTTTTCAACGAATTCTCCCCGCCCGCCGAGAACGGTGACCGTTCCACGCCCGCCCGACGGCGGCGCCCAACGAACGGCGCGCAACCGCACGCCGTCGGCCGCGTAGATGTCCTGCTCGACGGCGCCGGGAGGAACCGGATTATCGACGGTGGAGACCAAGGCCATCGTCGCAGTCTCAGATAAAGCCACCCCGGCCTCTTATCAGCGCGACAATCCGATAGCCAAGCCTCGGCCGGTCGCTGGTCTGCCGCCCGTTGGCCCGCGCCTTGCCTGGGCCGCATGGCGCCGGCGGCTCCGCCGAAGGTGGACAATGAGCCTCGCTTGACCTAATTGCCGCGCGTTCGTCCTTCTGACGGGGGCGAACTGGACAAGGGGAGACTGGCATCGATGGATCAGGGGCGGCGCGGTCTGACCGAAGCAGATCGGCGACTGCTGGATCGTCTTGTCCAGGCGCGCGGCCGCGCGTCGGCGTCCGACTCCGACGCCGGCGAAGGGAAGGCGATGCGAGACGCCGACTGCTCCGCATGGCTCGATTTCAGCAATCTGCCTGGTTACGCCGAACAGCGGCTTCTCCGATCTGCCGCCTCGGCGCTCGGTCTGAGAGACCCCTATTTTCTCATTCACGAAGGCGACGCCGGCGCTTCGACCGTCATCGACGGCCAGCGCATGGTCAATTTTTCCTCCTACGACTATCTCGGCCTCAATCGCCATCCCGAGGTTCGCGCCGCCGCGCAGGCGGCGATCGATCGTTACGGCGTTTCAACCGGCGCGAGCAGGCTCGTCGCCGGCGAACGCCCGATTCATCGCGCCCTCGAAGCCGCGCTTGCCGACCATTATGGCCAGGACGCTTGCCTGACCTTTGTCAGCGGACACGCCGCCAACGTGTCGACGATCAGCGCCCTCGTCGGTCCGCGCGATCTCGTCGTCCACGACGCGCTCGCCCATAACAGCATCGTCATGGGCGCCCAGCTGTCGGCTGCGGACAGGCGATCCTTCCCGCACAACGACCTGTCGGCGCTCGATTCGATGCTGCGCTCCATGCGGGCCCGCTACGAGCGGGCGCTGATCGTCGTGGAGGGGCTCTACAGCATGGACGGCGACGTCTGCGACCTGCCGGCCCTCGTCGAATTGAAGAGCCGCCATCAAGCCTGGCTCATGGTCGACGACGCCCACGGACTTGGCGTTCTGGGTCGGCGGGGTCAGGGCGTGTTCGAGCATTTCGGCGTCGATCCGCGATGCATCGACATATGGATGGGCACCCTGTCGAAGACGCTCGCCGCCTGCGGCGGCTTTATCGCCGGCGACGCGGCGTTGGTCGACTTTCTGAAGCATGCGGCGGGCGGATTCGTCTACAGCGTGGGAATGCCGCCCCCGATCGCCGCCGCCGCCCTTGCCGCCCTCGAGATCGTCCACCGCGAGCCCGAAAGGCCGGCGCGCCTGCATGAGCGGGCGCGCCAATTCGCCTTCGCCTGTCGCCAGGCGGGATTGGATCTGGGGACCAGCATCGGCGAGGCGATCATTCCCGTGATGACGGGAGACTCGATCCGCGCCGTGGCGCTCAGCCAGCGGCTCGCTCGAGCGGAACGTGAACGTCCAGCCGATCATCGCCCCGGCGGTCCCGGACGGTCTCGCGCGGCTCAGGTTCTTCCTCAGCAGCGAACACGACGAGGAGGAGATCGCGGACTCGGTTCAGGCGATTGCGCAGGAATATGCGGCATTGAGCCGCACAACATCGCTGGCGACCCTGCGTGGGCCTAACGACGCATGAGCGAGCTCGAGGTTGTTCCGGTCAACGACCGAGCGGGAATCTCGGCCTTCATCGCAGCGGGACGCCGAGCGCAATCGATCAACCCGCTGTGGGTCGAGCCGGTTCACGAAGAGATCCGGATGCTCTTCGACCCGCGGCGGGGGCCTTTTCTGAGCGAGAACGTCGTGCAGCCTTTCGTGGCGTTCAGAAACGGAGAACCGGTCGGCCGGATCGTGGCGACGATCGAGGCCGCGCACGAGAAGAAGTTCGGCGACGCCTGCGGGTTTTTCGGCTTCATCGACGCGATCGACGATCACGCGGTCTTCGCGGCCCTGTTTGCTGAGGCCGAACGGTTTCTGACGGAAAGGGGCATGCGGCTGGCGCGCGGGCCGTTCAGCCTCACCATCAATCACGAGTCCGGCCTGCTGGTCCATGGTTTCGACCAGCCTCACGTCGTTCGAACCAACCATTCGCCTCCCCACTATGCCGCGCACGTTGAAGAGCTCGGCTACCGGAAGGCGATGGATCTGGTGGCCTATGTCTGCCGGGTGGCGGACGCGGAGCCTGAACGGCGGGTCCACGAGGTTCTCCAAAGAGGCGTCGCGCCGCAACTCGACTTCCACGCGTTGTCGGTGCTGAACTGGAGTCGCGATTTTAAGCGCGTTCTGGCGCTCTACAACGACG
Organism: uncultured Alphaproteobacteria bacterium; assembly: GCA_963768555.1. Lineage (GTDB taxonomy): Bacteria > Pseudomonadota > Alphaproteobacteria > Rhizobiales > Beijerinckiaceae > Roseiarcus. Next base: position 126,295 of record CAVYIZ010000075.1, on the reverse strand, counting down.
CCTGGTCAGACAACGAATGGTCGACGCCTGTGAGTGAGGAGGAGGCGAAGTTCATCGCCCATCTCATGCTGCCGGCATGCAAGCCGCGCTGGATCCGGATCGCGTCCTACAAGGGGGAAGACGTCGCTGTGTCCGTGCACATCCCCGACGCCAACGAAGCGCTCAACGGGCTGCACGGGAAGCTGCTCCCTTTCGGGTTCGCCAGGTTTCTGTGGCGGATCCATGTTCGCGGCACGCAGACGACCCGCGTGCCGATGGTCGGCATCGCAAGAAAATGGCGCAACACGAAGATCGGCGCACTGGCGGTGAGCGCTCTTTTCGCCAAGACCGTCGAGGACGCTCGCGCGGCCGGCGTCGACGAGATCGAATACAGCTGGATGCTGGAGACCAATGCCGATGCGATCAACGGCGTCGTACGCATGTTGCCGGCTCGGCACACCCGCACCTTCCGGATCTACGAGAGGACCCTTTAGACCTTCGGCCGCGCGGCGGCGCGAAAGGTCAGCATGGCGCGGCGGCGCAACGCGTCCGGCAGCAATTGCTGAAGCCGGGCGGCGAGATAGAGCGGCCAGGGAAACGCGATGACCGCCTTCCGGCGCTCGAGCCCGCGGCGGATGCGTCGGGCGGCGTCTTCGGCGCTGATGAGGAACGGCTTCGCGCTGTCAAAGGAACCGGTCATCGGCGTGTCGACGAATCCCGGACAGACGACGCTGACCGACACGCCGTCCGCGTGATAAAGCGCCCGCGTCGCCAGCCCGAACGCGACGATGGCCGCCTTGCTGGCGGCGTAGGACGGCGAATCCGGAGGCGGGGCGAATGCGGCGACCGAACCGAACAGCGCAATCTGCCCGGCGCCGCGGCGCCGCATGCGAGGCGCGACCGGCGCGAGGGCGTTCATCACGCCATTCAGATTGACGTCGAAGAGTTCAGCCGATTTCGTACAGGTCCTCGACGTCGCCGGCGGCAGGCGTGACCATTGTGACGCCTGCGCTCGCGATCAGGCAATCGATCGGGGTCGTGGCGTCGACCTCGAGCAGGAACGCGCTCATGGCCGCGCGGTCGCGCACGTCGATCTGGCCGATGCAGACGCCCGCGCCCCGCTGTCGCGCCGCCGCCGCCACCTCCCCAAGGCGCGTCGCGTCGCGCCCGATCACCGCGAGCGTCATGCCGGGCGCCGCGTACTCAATCGCCAGCGCTCGGCCCAAACCGCTGCTTGCGCCGGTGATGGCGATAACTCGTGCCGTTGGAGTTCGTTCTTGGCCCAAACCTATTCAACACTCGAAACGATTATCGAACCGATGTCAAAGCGCGTTCTCGGACGCCGAGACGCACGTTTGATTGCTCGTGTCGATGGAATTGCCGCGCCAAAGGTAGCGGCTCTTCACCAGCGCGATTGGCCAGATCGCCAACGCCATCCCATCGCGAATGACGCAGGCGACAAACGAGAGAGGACTCCAAGGCCAGCCGACCGCCAATGCCAGAGCGGCCTCGACGGCGTACCAGGCCGTCGCGATGCTCAGCAGGGTCCACGCAAACGACCAGCCAACGAGACTCGCCAGACCAAGTCCAGCGAGAAGGGGCGTAGCTAAGGTGGTGAGGCACTCGCATAAGAAGACGAAGGGAAATGATCGGCGACGGAGTTGCGCCCATCTCAACTGACGGCGCCAGACCTGCGCCATGCTGCGGCGGCCCAAGGGTTGCTCCAATGGACGATCGACCAACCTCACCTTGAGATCGGCCGCGCGCACGATCTTGGTCGCCGCCGCGTCTTCGGCAAGTTCGAACGACAATCCTCGCAAGCCGCCGCGATTGACCAGCAAATCTCGGCGCAACAGCATCGCCTTGCCATGTGCGAAGCCGCCCCCGAGGAAGTCGGCCGACAGCTGCCAACGAGCTTGAAACGTGTTCAGAAACGCACATTCAACCTCCGCCCATAAACCTAACGGCTTCACGCCGATCGGCGGAGAACTCGACAATCCCGTCGAGGCGTCCCAGACCGCCAACAAGCGATCAACCAGGTCAGGCGGAAAAGCGACATTGCCGTCGACCATGGCTATCAGTTCTGCTTGAGCCGCGGTCCAAGCTTTCTCGATGTTGTCGAGCTTGGGGTTGGCCGATACGCGGGCGCGACCGATCAACAACTTAGCCTTGACATGAGGGGACGCTGCTATCATTTGCCGCAACGATGCGAGGCGAGGCTCGTCCTCGTCAAAAGCACAGAACAGCAACTCAAAATTCGGATAGCGAATGTCAAAGGCGGACAGCGCCGCCTCGATCTCCGACCGTTCGAGCCCCGCTATGGGGATGATGAGGCTGACCGGCGGCCGTCGCTGGGGATCGCCATAAATCCGGGACACTGACGCCGCTTGCAGTCGCCGGGCTGTGACAATAGCCGTGGCGAAATGCAACATGAAGGCGATCGTCAGTATTGCCGCCACGCGCGGCTTCCGTCACAACACTCACCACGCGGTTCACCTATCCATTTTACTGTAGCTCGGAAGGCTGTAGTTAGATCGCCTCGACGAATTCGCCGATCGCGTTGAGAAACGTGGCCCGCTCCCGGCTCGCGTCGGCAGCGGAGCGGGGGGTTCGCGGTCGGCTTTGAGCCGAATTAAGAGCGCTGATTGCGCTTCGCCACGCCGACTCGTCGTTAGGATCGAGCAGCGTGGCGTTGTCGCCGGCCACTTCGCGATGGGCCGGGATGTCTGACGCCACGACCGGCGCCCCAAGATGCAACGCCTCGATGATCGGCAGGCCGAACCCCTCGGCGAGGGATGGCGACAGCAGGCCGAGCGAACCGGCGATGAGCGACTTCATGGCCTGGGTGGAAAGTCCTGCGACGTGGTGGATTTTGCCGCGGGTCGCCGAGCAGCGAAACATTCGGTCGAGGATCGACTGTCCGCGCCAACCCGGCGAGCCGACCACGAGAAGATGAGGCGTCGATTCCGGCGACGCGCAGAGCTGTCGCCACACATTGAAAAGCAGAAGATGATTCTTGCGCGGTTCGACGGCGCCGCAAACAACGAAATAGGGAACGTTCTCGAGGAGCGGCTCCGGCTTGGCCGCCGAATCGAACGCTTCGGCGAGAGGCAAAGAGACACTGAGAGTCCGGATCCCGGAACGGCCCTCGGCCGCCAGCGCGCTCAGGATCGTCTCGCGGGCGTGCGCAGTCGTGACGATCAACCCTGCCCCGTAACGCGCGACGGACCTCACCATTGTCGCATGGGTCCGTGCGCAATTACGGGAGACGAGTTCAGGTTCGTAGAGCGGAATTGTATCGTGAAGCATCAGGGCCGGCTTGACGTCACGTCGCTTATCCAACCAGGACATGAATTGGGGTATCGCAATCGTGTATTGCCCGACATTGAGGTAAGTGGCGTTCTCGGGGATGCTGGCGATCGCCGATCGCCCGAATGAAAATCCCGTGGCCGCAAGCAGCGAGGCCATGCGCTGGACTTTGCGGAGGCCGCCGAGGGCGTTTTTCGGGCTGCTCGGTCCGTTGCTTCCGCGGCCCGCGAGCCCGCCGACAAGATTTTGATAGGCGAGGTCGTTGGCCGGCTCTGTGGTTTCCGCCCAAAGTGCCTCCAGACGCGCAAGACCTCGCTGCACCCGGTCCGCCTCATAAACCCGCATGCCCCAGGGCGTGGGCAGGATTCCGAAGAAATCACGACGCGAATCTTGGGAAAAATGACGCGCCAGCAGGAGTTCGACGCGGTCGACGCCTCGCGGCGTCGCGAACAGCGGACCGACAAACGTTCGTGTCAGATCGTAGACGAGCGGACGTCGTACCATGGCGCTCATGCCGACGCTGCCTGCCGGCTTTCTCCGGTCAAATCGACGCCCTTCTCCTGCAACTCGGTCATCAAGGGCGCGATGTCGCCCCACTCGGCCTTGTCGAGATGGCGCTTCGCCAAGCCTTCGGCGACATCGAGTTTCTGATCGTCCTGCTCTCTCGCCGATAACAGGTATTCCGCGAGTTCCCACACATTGAAGCCTCCAGGAGAGCTTCCGAGAGGAGCGTCCATCGCGAAGCGGGTCTCGAGGCTCAGCATCAGTTCGACCGCCATCAGGGAATCGACCCCGATCTCCGTCAAGGGCTTCGTCTTGCTGACGTCGTCGCGCGGGAGTCGAAGTATGCGGGCGATCTCCTCGACCAGGATATCGGCGACGGCGCGGCGGGCCTGGTCCGGGCCCAATCTCGCAGCGAGAGTCCTGAGATCGACGACGCTCTCGGACGTAAGGTCGGAAGCGTTGGCGTCGCCGGCGAGCCGGTCGTAGCTTGGCGAGCTCAACAGGGGCAGATGAGCGCGAGCCGCCGACCAGTTCATGTCCGCGATGGCGACCACCGCGTCGCCGGCCGGGCCGCCTTCAAAAGATAGGGCCTGCGCCATCAGATCGAGCGCCGCCCGAGCCCCCATCGGCTTGACGCCGGCGCGGCGCGCCAGGGCTTCGCGGGTCGCGCCGTGACGAGCAAGCACGCCGACGTCGCCGATGGCTCCCCATGAAACCGCGAGCGCCGGCAGTCCTGCTGAACGGCGCTGGCGCGCCAATCCTTCCAGGAAACCGTTGGCGGCCACATAGGCCCCTTGCCCGGGATTGCCGATCACCGTGGTCGCCGACGAAAACAGGACGAAATAGTCGAGCGTGAGGCTGCGCGTCAATTCGTCGAAGATTTTCCGCCCCTGCAACTTTTGGCCGCAACACGTTGAGAAGCCGCGCCTCGTCCAGATTGGCTGCGATTGCGTCGTCGAGCGCCATGGCGGCGTGCATCACGCCGGCAAGCGGCGGCATCGTCTGCGCGAGATCGGCGAGAAGTCGTTCAGTCGCGCGTCGGTCCGCCACGTCGAGCGGGGCGACGTGGACCTGCGCTCCGCGGCTCCGGAGGGCTGCGACCGCTTCGCGCGCCGATTGGCTCGAGGCGCCGGAGCGGCCGACGAGCGCCACATGACGGGCGCCGCGCTCGACCAGCCATTCGGCTGCGGCAAGGCCGAACCCGCCGAGTCCCCCAGTGACGAAGTGCGTGCGGTCAGGGTCGACCTCGAACGGACGCTCGCCCCTCTTCGAGTGGGACGCGACGGTTTGAGCCGGCGGACGTATGAGGATCTTTCCGATATGCCCGGACTGTTGCATGAGCCGCATCGCTTCGACGGCTTCGTCGTAATCGAAGACGCTGTAGGGCAGCGGCACGAAGTCGCCCGAGGCGAACAACGCCAGCACGTCGGCGAACAATCGCCGAGAGACGTCCGGGCGCGACGCGAGCAACTGGTCGAGGTCGACGCCAAAGTAGCTGAGATTGCGGCGGAACGGGCGCAATCCGATCGGCGTATTGGCGAGATAGTCGCGCTTGCCGAGTTCGACGAATCGGCCGAACGGCTGCAGCAGGCCGAGACTGCGCTCCATCGCCTCCCCGGCGAGCGAATTGAGGACCACCGAAACGCCGCGACCCCCGGTCGCTCGCATGACGTCGTCGACGAAGGAGCCGGAGCGCGAGTTCGAACGCGTGCTCAGCGCCGAAGGCGCGCGTCAGCGCGCGTTTCTCCGGCGATCCCGCCGTGACGATCGCGCGGGCTCCTCGCCAGCGGGCGATCTGCAGCGCCGCCAGGCCCACGCCGCCCGCGCCGCCGTGGATAAGGACCAACTCGCCCCGCCTCAGATCGGCGCAGGAGATCAGGGAATAGTAGGCCGTCAGGAAGGCGACCGGCACGGTGGCCGCGCTTTCGCACGGAAGGCTCTCGGGGACCTTGGCGACATGCTCGACGTCAACGACGACATGAGAGGCAAACGCCCCGCCGCACAATCCGACCACCGCGTCGCCGACCTTCAGGTGATCGACCGAAGAGCCAACCCGGGTCACGCGCCCGGAGAATTCGAGTCCAAGCGTCGGGCCGGCGAATCCGTCCTCCAGCATTTCATCGGGAAGGATCGAGAGCGCCCACATGACGTCGCGGAAATTCAGTCCCGTGGCGGCGACTTCGAGTTCGATTTCATTCACTCCCGGCGCCGGGCGTCCGACCGATTTCCAACCGATCCGGTCCAGGCCTCCCTCCGGGCTCTTTTCGAGGCGGCTCGCGAGGCCGTCGCAGGTTTCGACCTGGTTCGTCGCGCAATTGGGCGTTGCGTAGCGCAGCACCCGGACGCTCTCGCGGTCGATTGCAACATCGGTTTCGAGCTCGTCCGACAGCACGACGGCCGCCAGCCGCTCCGCCACAGCCGGCGTCGTATCGGAGATTTCGACGCGCCGAAAATCGATTGTTGGAAATTCGTTGGCGAGGGTTCTGACGAAGCTCAGAATCGCCTCGGCGACCGGGCGGTCCGAAGCCGGAACAACCACGAACAGTTTTGCCTTGGCGTGGGCGAGGCAGCCTGCGATATCGCGCAACGCAAGGCAATGGGAGGCGACCCGAACGGCGCCGTCCCCCTCCGGGACGCCCGCGACCCAAACGTACGAGCCCGCCCGTCGCGTCGACAGCGCGGCCGGGTCGACAAACCGACAGGACGCCCCCAGCGCCTTGATCGCATCGAACAACGCCGACAGAGAACCGTCGGAATTCGCGCCGTTGCAGAGCAGCGCGACACCCGCAGACGACCCGGGCCGCTCCGATCGGCCCGTCGACTTGGCGCTCAACGCGACGGCGTGGTCGGCGCCCGTATTAAGGAGCCGCGCGTCAACCTGCACAAGTCCGGCGCGTGAGCATTCCGACGCCCAGCCGGAGGCGCTCAACCTCAGCTCTCGTTGATCGCCGTCATCGCCTTCCGTCAGACCCACAGTGAGGTCGCGAAAAAGCGAGGGGATGGGCTCGACCGCCATGATCAGCGCGTCCGCCGCGCATTTTTCGGCAAGGCCGCCGAAAGCGCCCCTGAGCGCCGCCAAACGCGAGAGGCCCCCGGCGCTGACGATGAGATCGAAACTGCGGTCGGGGAGCGCGTCCAGATTGCCGCGGAACGACACGTCCGTCCCCTCGCCGTGCTTCAGGCGCGCTCGCTCGAGACGAGGCGGATCGAGGTCAAAAACGGTGACTTGCGCGCCGCATCCCGCGGCGAACCGCAGAGTTTCGGAGGTCGCGGGACCAACCCCGATCTGGAGCACGCGCAAGGCGAAGCCGGGCGCTTCTGGACGACGGATCCTGGAAAGCCGAACGCCAAGCGCGCGGGCCGCGGCGACGACCGAAGGCGAGCGCAACTCGTAAGCCTCCACGGCGCCTTCCGTCGGAGGAGTCAGCTCTGCGCCCTCCTTGCCGAAGTCACGCAGCAACGCCCCGACGCTCGCCGCGAGCAGCAACTCGGGCGCGCGTTCGGGATGTTGGGCCGCAAGGGAGGCGAAGACGTCCTGAGCCGCAGGGAGCGCCTCTTCGCTCAGCTGGAGCACCCGGCCCAAACGTTGAACAAGCCCGCTCTTCTCCAGCCCGTCGAGCGTCGACTGCAGCCACCGACGTCGGCCCGGCGGCAACCGCCCGCGCGCTACCAGGGCGTTGACATCGAGATCTCCGCCCTTCGCCAGCCGATGCGCCAGATGATAGGACGCGACGGTGGCCCATGCTTCGATCAGGAGAGCCGCGGGCGGCAGTTGCGCCGCAGCGCGCGGCTCCCTCGCCCGGCTTGCGCGGAAATCGGCCAAACGCGCGCGCGGCGCGTGCTCCCTTGTCGACGGGATCCAGGTCCGGACCAGGCCGAATTGCTCAAGTTTCGCAGCGGACCGGACGCGAACGCTCTGATAGCGTGCGCCGCGAAGCGTCGCCGCCAGGTTGCCTTCGCCATCGAACAGATCGAAATCAGCCAGGATGACCCTGTCGTCGTGTCGCTTGACCTGGATCGTCGCGCGCGAGAGACGAGCGCCAGGCAAAAAGAGCCGCGTCTCTTCGAACCTGACCGGCAGATAGGCGCCGCCTTCGTTTTTCCGTCCTGCGAACAGGAGAATGAGGCCATGAAAGCAGGAATTGAGTCGAGCTGGATCAAGTCCGAACCGAGCGTCGCCATCGTCGGCGTTTAGCTCGACCTGGATGGTCCCGTCGTCCGCAGCGTTCGCTCGGGCGAGACGACGGAAGGCAGGCCCGAATTCGAGACCCGAGGCAAGGGCTCTCTTGTAGATCTCGGAGGCCTCCGCACCGTTCTGGATCGCGGCGGGCCGCTGAACGAGCGGGACAGGTCCCGGCTTCTGGATAATCTTTCCGCGGGCGTGGATCGCATACGCCGTCTTGCTGAGGCGCGGACGACTCATGATCTCCACGGTCGCCGTCGACGACGAGACCCGGCAGAGGATTTCGCGCGACCCGTCCGGCGTGAAGATCATCGGCTGCAGGATCTCGAAGCCGCTCAGCGAAAACTCCGCGCCCACCCAGTCGCGCCCGACCGCCATTCCCATTTCGACGAACGCGGCGCCCGGCAACAGAGTTTGTTCGTCGACCCGGTGATCGGCCAACGCCGGTTCGAGCTCGGGATCGAGCGTGCGCGCGCCACTCGAGGGCGGCGTCGTTGTCGCGCGCCCCGATGAGCGGGTGCCGAGGCCGCAAGCTCAGTAGGCCGGTCGACTCGCTCGTTTCGGGAAACCGAAATTCGGTCCGGCGCCATGGATAGGCAGGGAGGTCGACGCCCGCTCCCGGATCCGTGCCGAAAGCCCACGACAAGCTCATTTCCCCGCCCGCGGCGAGCAGTCGCATCGACGCCGATTCGAACGGATCGCCATTGGTCTCGTCCGATTTATCGTCGAGCACGCAATCGAGGAATGCGGACGCGCCGAGGTGCGCCGTGACGTCGCGAATATGGGTCTTCAGGCTCGGACGGGGTCCGATCTCCAAGAAAACCCTCTTGCCCAGTCGCACCGCCCGTTCGACGCCTTCCTGAAACAGGACCGTGTCACGCACATTGCGCCACCAGTACGCCGCGTCGGCGGCGGTTCCGGGAAGAAGGCCGTCGGTTATGGTCGAAAGGAACGGCACGACGCCGGCCGACGGCGTCAGCCCTGCAAGGCTTTCGAGCAGCGGTTTCCTCACTGGCTCCATAAGTTCGGTGTGGAACGGATAGGCGAGATCGAGCCGCCGCTGCCGCAGCTTGTGCGCCGGGGCAAGCCGAGCCAGCCGGTCCAACGCCTCCGGGGGCCCTGCGACAGCGAGGCAATGATGGGAGTTGTGCGCCGCGACCGAAAGGCCCGGAATTTGCGCGACGAGGCTGGTCGCGGCGTCGCGGGCGCCGAATATCACCGCCATTCCGCCGGAGTTCTCAGTCGCTTCCTGGAAACGGCTGCGGTTGTAGATCAGGCGAACGGCGTCCGAGAGCCGCAGAACGCCAGCCGCCTCGGCGGCGGCGACCTCGCCGACGCTGTGGCCCATCGCCATCGACGGGCGTATTCCAACCTCGGCAAGCGCGCGCACGCTCGCCGACTGGATCGCAAACATCATCGGTTGCGCGATATGCGTGTGCGCAAGGTCGGTCTTGAGATTTGGCGACGCCAACTCCTCGGTCAGCGACCAGCCGGACAGCGGCGCGAAGTGCGAGTTGATCTCGGCCAGCGCGTCCCGGAACACCGCGTTGCAGCGATAGGCGGCCCGCCCCATGCCCGACCATTGCGAGCCGTTGCCCGAGAAGACAAAGACGATCGATCCGTCGCCTTCGGTCGCGGTCCCGCGGACTGCGGCGCCGTCGGCTTGTCCTGACTGAGCAAATCGCGAGAGCGTCGACGTTATTTCCCTTGCATCATCCGCGCGCACCACCAGGCGCTCGCGCATGCGCTCCCGACGATGATCCGTGGCGGCCACGATTCTGCGGCCTTCCCAATCGCCGGCGTCGTCGAGCCGTCGCGCATATTCATCGGCGAGCGCCCGCAGGGCGGCGTCGGTCTGGGCCGACAACATAAGAAACCGCGGCTCGGGCTCGGCGCCGGGTTGGGCGCTCGGCGGATCAGCGATCACCACATGGGCGCTCGTCCCGCCGAACCCGAAAGAGCTCACTCCCGCGAAACGCGGCTCTCGTGCTCGAGGCAAAGGCGTCGCCTTCCCAGTGACGACCAGATTGAGGCTCGTAAAGTCGATGTTCGGGTTTGGGTTTTCAAAATGAAGCGAGCTCGGCGCCTCGTCGTGCTCGAGCGCAAGCATCGCCTTCAAAAGGCCGGCAAGTCCCGAAACGGGTTCGGTGTGTCCGATGTTGGTTTTGACGGACCCGATCGGCAAAGGACGCGTGCGGGCGTGCCCGAGCACCTTGCCGAGCGCGGACGCTTCCACCGGGTCGCCCGCTCGCGTTCCCGTTCCGTGAGCCTCGACATAGGCCACCGAATCCGCCGCGACCCCGGCCCTGTCGTAGACGGCGCGCAGAAGCTCGATTTGTCCCTGCTCGGCAGGCAGGGAGATGCCGCTCGTACGCCCGTCCGAATTGACGCCGCTGCCGCAGATGACCGCATGGATCCTGTCGCCGTCCGTCACCGCCCGCTTGAGCGTTTTCAGGACGAGGACGACGCCGCCCTCCGCGCGGACGTAGCCGTCGGCCTCGGCGGCGAATGCACGGCAAAGCCCGGTCGGCGAAAGCATGGTCGCCTGGGAAAAGCTGATAAATTGGAACGGGCTTGCCAGGATGTTCACGCCGCCGACCAGCGCGGCGTCGATCTCGCCACGAGCGAGCGCATGGCCCGCTTCGTGAAGAGCAACGAGCGACGAGGAACATGCCGTGTCGAGAGCCATGCTCGGCCCACGCAGATCGAAAATGTATGAAAGACGGTTCGCGACGATCGATAGAGTGTTGCCGGTGGCGTAATAGGCGTCGGCGACGGCCGGGTCGTGCAGGCCAATGGTCGAATAGTCGAGCGCGGACGCGCCGACATAGACGCCGGTCTGGGTTCCCGCCAGCTTGGAGACGGCGAAGCCGGCATCCTCGCACGCCTCGAAAGCGAGCTCCAGCAGGAGTTGCTGCTGCGGATCCATTTGCTGGGCTTCGCGCGGCGAGACGCGAAAGACCGTGGGATCAAATCCCCAGATGTCAGGCAGGACTTCGGCCGCCCATGTGTAACTGCGGCCCGGTTCTCGGCCGCCAGGACGCCCGTGGCGAGAAAGCGGCCAACGGTCGGCGGGGATCGTCGACACCGCGCAGCGCCCGGAGCGAAGCAACTCCCAAAAGTCGACGACGTTCGGCGCGCCGGGAAGTCGGCATGCGCGACCGACAACCGCGATCTGTCCGCTATCTAGAGCAAAAGCGCGCCCCAATGCCACCACCAGTAACTACGGCGAATATTGGACTTCGCGACCGCGCGGTCGGCCGCAACGGAGCCGAACGAGCAGTCGCGAGGATGTGCCTCGCCCTCTTTTGACCGTAGTTCCACGGCTCTGTCAACCGAGTGACCAAGCGCCCACTACGTCGTGATTCGCGTTAAAAACGCACGTTAACTCCTTGCAAACAAGTTTCCTCGATAAGAGAACCTCTGACAACGATCGGCTTACGTGAAAAACTTAGTTATAATTCCTAGCAAATACACGAGCCTCGATTGGTGTCTCACCGTGGCCAAAGCGACGAATAGTCGATGCAGTTTGGTCGGGCGAACCGGCAGTTGCGCGATACCTCGCTGGCGACAAGACCGGACGACCGCTCCTTGAACGTCGAAATTATGGCGGAAAAAGCGTCACACTCTGGCGACGCCAAGCCGGGCGCCGTGGGGCCGCGGGTAGCCAAAGGCGTCCGCAATCTGATACAGACCGGCTGAAATTGAGGCGCGGAATGCGGCGACCGAGTAGATCAGGACTGTTCCCCACACTTTACGCCCTGGGCGCCCTGACCCTTGCCGGTTGCTCGACATTGCCCGATTCGGGGCCGAGCGCGTCGGACGTGGCGTCGCGACAGGTCGACGCCAATCAAATCCCGCGATACATGGCCGTCAACATCGACGGATCCACCATCGATGCGCTCAGACGCAGGGGTTTTGGCAGTTTCTACTCCCAGTTCGGCGACCGCAAGGTCTCGGCGGAGTTGGTGATCGGCGTCGGCGACGCGGTCACGGTGACGATTTGGGAGGCCGGACCTGGAGGCTTGTTCTCCCCGTCCGCGTCCCAGACCACGGCCGTGGTCAACGCGGTCAGCACCGGCGCCAACAGCGCATCGATCCCCGAGCAGGTCGTCGGTCGGGACGGCGGTATCACCGTGCCCTACGCCGGCCGGGTTCACGTGGCCGGAAAGACGACGCGCGCGGTCCAAAACGTCATCGAGCAGGCGCTCGAGGGCAAAGCGATCCAGCCGCAGGTTCTCGTCAACGTCACGAAGGCGGTCAGCAGCAGCGTGAACGTGAACGGCGAAGTCGTGTCCGGCGCGCGCGTTCCACTTTCGGTCAAGGGCGATCGCGTGCTCGACGTCATCGCCGAAGCGGGCGGGGTTCACTACCCAGTCAACGAAGACTTCGTCGAGCTGTCGCGAGGGTCGAAGACCGCGCGCATCCCACTGATCACGATTGTCAACAATCCGCACGAAAACATCTATCTGCATCCGGACGATTCTCTCACGATCGTCCACGATCCCCAAACCTTCATCGCCTACGGGGCGCTGGGGCAGAACGCGGAGATCCCGTTCCAGGCCGACGGAATCACCTTGGCCCAGGCGCTCTCGAAGGCCGGAGGGCTGCTCGACAGCCGCTCGGACATGCGGGGCGTTTTCATCTTTCGCTATGAGCTTGGGTCGGTGGCGCGACAGCTCGATCCGAACAATCCCCTGGTCGAGGGCAGACCTTTGACACCCGTCGTCTACCGTCTCAACCTTTCCGACCCGAACAGCCTGTTCATGGAACAGAGCTTCCGCATCGCCAATCGCGATGTCATCTACGTGTCGAACTCGCCCTCGACCGAGCTCCAGAAAGTCTTCGGGATCGTCAGCGGCGCATTTGCGCCAATCAGCGCGGGCGCGGGCGTCGTTTCAGCAGGGGCGTCGGTCGCCCACTGACCCGCCAGCGAGAACGGTCTTTTTCGCCTGACGGTCCGCAAGCGTGTTCGCGCTGGCGATTCGAGCGGCGCGACTACATCATAGTGAAGGCGACGAGCTCTCGGGTTGGCGCCGGCATCGTTGGTTGTGAAGCGCGCGGCCCTTTGCCCTTGGATCGCAGCGGAGGCCGTGTCGATTGTCCCGCCGCCAAAAGACCGACAAATTTGTTGACGGGATTACGCACTTGTACGGCCCGGTTGGACATGAAGACGAGAAGGTTGGGGCGGAGCTTCTCGATGGTCTTTTTCCATTTGACGCCGGCGGGATGAACGGGGGTCAGGGCCAAGATTTGATCAAGCTGGGCTTCGAGGCGTCTTTTGTGGATTTTGAGCGTGGCGTCGTTCCATGTGTCGCGCCGCCCGGCCTCCTCGCAAGCCACGCCGATGAAGTGGCGCAGGGCGGGGGCGAAGACGGCGTCGCCCGCGTCGATGACGTATTGCGTGTCGCGGAGGAGATGGGCGAGGCAGGCTTGGTGGTCTTTCTTGGCCCAGCCGGCCTGGGCGCCGTAACGATCGGAGACCCAGGCGCGTCGGGGCGAAAGTCGCCGAGAAACTCCTCGACCGCCTCCTTGGAGCGGCGGGGATGAGTCAGGAAGAACGCGTTCTGATCGTGATGGAAAACCCACAGCCACCAGCTTCGCTTGCCGACCCGCAAGCCGGTCTCGTCGGAACAGATCACGCTGCCCGACAACAGCCGGTCGCGGATGGCGGCGCTGGCCGCCGCGAAGTTTTCGCGCGTCGCCGAGAGAATGTTGACCAGCGCGCCTTCGCTGATGTCGAGGCCGAACAGGTCTTTCATCAGCCGCGACAGCCGCTCGAAGGCGACGCCCTGGGTGAAGCGCAGATAAAGGACGAAAGCCTTCAGGTTGGGGCCGAACGGCGAGCCGGGCTCCAGCCCCTCCGGGGCCTCGGCCTTGAAACGCCTGGCGCAGCACGGACAGACGCCGCCGTGCAGGCTCACCCGTGTGATCTCGGGGACGATCGGAGGAATCTCGATCCGGTCGTAGACCTCGCAAGGCGCCTGGGGGACGCCGGAGACGTCGGCCCCGCAATGCCCGCACGCGCTCGCCAGGACATCGCGCCGATGCGTCGGGTTCGGATGCAACGGCCGATGCGCGCCCGGATGCGGCTTCTTCTTGCGGCGGCTCTTCACGAACTCGGTCGTCTTCTTGTGGCCCTGGCTCGGCGGGATGCTCGAGTTGTTCGGCATCTTCGGCGGACGATCCTGCTTGGCCTGCAGGGCCGCCTCGAGGTTGGCCACCTTCGCGATCAAGCGCTCGATCGCCTCCGCCTGCGCCACCGCGACGCCGAGCAGTGTTTCCCGATCCAGCGACTCAAACGCACTCCGATTCATCGGAAGCGTGAATTATACGTTGATTCTCAGGTCAATGGCTCAAGTCAATGGCGCCAAACGCCGCTGCCCCACGACCGCTTTCAAGAAACGGGGGGTGAGCAATTACCCGGCAAATGGCGCCGCAACGGCTTGAAAAGCTTGAATCCGCGCCGGGAAATGGTATGGCCCGGGCAGCTTCGGGCCCCCAATATCTGGCGCCAGCGCGCCGCCGCCGATCGTCGTGCCGGAGAATTGCCGTCTCCTCTCGCCAAATGGGCAGGCTCCGAGCGACACGCAGGGCGCGCCTGTCTCGGCGGCGCCGCCGCAAGTCGCCCGGAAATGGTGCCGCAAGCGCTTGAAACAATGGAATCCGCGCCTGCGGCGCCCCGCTTGCCCGGGCCCCGGCTCAAGGGCAGATTGAGGCAGCAGGCAAGCAAAGCCGGCCGAAAGCAGACGAGGATCGAATGCAGCTGATTGGAATGCTCGATTCGCCCTATGTTCGGCGCGTCGCCGTCGCGCTGATCGCGGCGAAGGTTCCGTTCTCGCACCGGCCGATTTCGCTTTTCCGGCACATGGACGAATTCTCGAACCTCAACCCGCTCCTGAAAGCGCCGACCCTCGTCACCGGAGAGGGCACGGCGCTCATGGATTTAAACGTCATTCTCGACTATCTCGCCGGCGCGTATCCGCGCATTGCGGCGCTGACGCCGACGGAGGCCTCCCGACGATTGCGCGCCTTTCGCTCGACGGGGATCGCGCTGACGGTGATGGAAAAGGCGGTGCAGAGGCACTACGAGCGCGCGCTCCGTCCGGCCGACAAGCGTCATCAACCCTGGATCGACCGGGTCATGAGCCAGTTGACCGCCGGCCTCGCGGCCCTGGACGCCGAATTGCCGACTCAGGCTGGATCGGCGGTGAGCTCGGCCTCACCGACATCTCCGTCGCTTGCGCCTTCGGCTTCGTCGGAGGCATGCTTTCGGACATCGCCGATACGAGCGGCTTTCCGAACCTGGCCGCCTTTTGCCGGCGCGCCGAGGCGCTTCCGGCGTTCCTGGCGGCCCCCGCGCAGGACGGCGCTACCGCAGAAGCCGATTTCGCAGACTAATGAGGCGCGGCCGCTCGCAGGCAAGACAGAAGAGAGCAGGGTATGATCGGTCACACCGAGACGATGCGCGCCGTCGTCGCCAGGCGCCCAGGCGGGCCGGACGTGCTCGAAATCGAGATGCGGCCGCGTCCGGTTCCGGGCGAACGGGAAATCCTGATCAAGATCGAGGCGGCGGGCGTCAACCGGCCCGACGCGCTGCAACGCATGGGCCATTATCCGCCGCCGCCGGGGGCAGGCGACGTGCTGGGGCTCGAGGCGGCCGGAATTGTGGCGGCGCGGGGGTCTGGCGCGACGCGTCACCCGGAGGGAGCGCGCGTGACCGCGCTCATCCCGGGGGGCGGCTATGCCGACTATTGCGTCGCCCATGAAACCAATGCACTGCCGATTCCGACTGGCCTGACCGCAGTCGAGGCGGCGGCGATCCCAGAGACTTATTTCACCGTCTGGACCAACGTCTTCGACCGCGGCGGCCTCAAGCCCGGGGAGACTCTGCTGCTCCACGGCGGGACGTCTGGCATCGGCACGACGGCGATCATGCTCGCCAAGGCCTTCGGAGCCAGGGTGATTGCGACCGCGGGTTCGGACGAAAAGGCGCGCCAGTGCGAGCGGCTCGGAGCCGATCTCGGAATCAATTACCGGACCGACGATTTCGTCGCCCGGACGCTGGCCGCCACAAATGGCCGCGGCGCGGACGTTATTCTCGACATGGTCGGCGGCGAGTACGTCGGGCGCAATTATGCGGCCGCAGCGGTCGATGGGCGGATCGTGCAGATCGCGTTCATGCAGGGCCCGACGGCGACGGTCGACCTGCGGCCGATCATGCAGAAGCGCCTGATCCACACCGGCTCCACGCTTCGCCCGCGCTCGCCGGCGGAAAAGGCGGTCATCGCCGACGCTCTGTTGACCAGGGTCTGGCCGCTTGTCGAGGCCGGACGCTGCAGGCCGGTGATCGACTCGGTCTTCGCTCTCACCGAAGCCGCCAAGGCGCACGCGCGTTTGGAGAGCCCAGCCCATATCGGCAAAATCGTGATGACGACGTGACCCCGGTTGAGACTTGAAAAGCCGTCGCCGACGCCTCATCTTCGCTTACGGCCGGCGGCGAATTGGCAGCCGGCCAAGAGGAATGCGACGCTGACACTCACGCACTATGCCGCTGCGGCGCAGAATGGCCGCAATTCGATGGTGGACGGCCCGCCCGTCGACTCCCTTTCCAAGATCATCGTCGACGGCCTCGAAGACGCGAAAGCGGAAGACATCGTCACGATCGAACTTTCCGGCAAGACGACGCTCGCCGACCGTATGATCATCGCCTCCGGAAGATCGAGCACGCATGTCGGCGCAATCGCCGACCGCGTCATGAAGGCCTGCCGCGACGCCGGCTTCCCTGCGCCGAAAGTCGAGGGTTTACCTTTGTGCGACTGGGTGCTCCTCGATGCGCGCGACGCCATCGTGCATATCTTTCGCCCCGACGTCCGCCAGTTCTACAATCTGGAAAAGATGTGGAGCGCGGACCGACCGGGCGAAGCCCGAATGATCTGAAGCCGAAGCGTCGAAGCGCAAATGCGCATCGTCCTTATTTGCGTCGGCCGGCTCAAGGCCGGACCGGAGCGGGAACTTTTCGGGCGCTATTTCAAACGGCTGACAGAAATCGCGCGCGGCGTCGGCATTGCGGGCGTCGATCTGCGCGAAGTCGATGAATCTCGCGCCCGTCGCCCCGAGGACCGGCGGGAGGAGGAAGCGGCCTCGATTATCGCCGCGGCGCCCGCGGACGCGGGCCTCGTCGCGCTCGACGAGCGGGGGCTTTCGCCGACGAGCGAAGAGTGGGCGGACGATATCCGGCGAGCGCGCGACGCGGCTCAACCGTTCTACGCCGTCGTGATCGGCGGCCCGGACGGGCTTTCGGCCTCGTTGCGCGCGAAGGCGAGCAAGGTCGTCAGCTTTGGAGCGATGACTTGGCCGCACCAACTCGCGCGGGTGATGGCGAGCGAACAGCTCTACCGCGCGCTCTCTATTCTTTCCGGTCATCCTTACCATCGCGCTTGATCGCCGCGATTCCGGCTAGATTTGATGATTTGGGACGGGGGCATGTTGATGGGGCGAAGCGAAGCAATGCGTTATGGGCTCGGCGCCGCCGCGTTCGGGGCCGCGCTTGGATGGCCCTTGGCGTCGCTCGCCGACCCGGACGTCGCTCCAGCCTTGCCGCCAGCCGAACAGCGGAAAGCGGACAAGGAGGTCGAGCTGCGCGGCGTCGAGGACACCATGCGGGCGTCCGACGAGCAGCGGCGCGCCATCGGCTCCGAAATTGAATTCGATCCGCGCTGACCGGGCGCGGCTGTCCGAGGCGCTGATCGAGACGACGGCGAAGGTGCAGGACGCCGAGCGAGGCGTCGCCGCGGCCGACGACCGCCTGACGAGCTTGAACGCCAAGGCCGACTCGCTTTCGCGGTCACTGGAGAGCCGGCGAGCCGCGATCGTCGAAGTTCTCGCCGCGCTTCAGCGCATGGGCGCAAATCCGCCGCCTGCGATACTGATCAGACCCGGCGACATGGCGGAGACGGTGCGGGCGGCGATGGTCCTCAGTTCGCTGGTCCCCGATCTGAAGTCGCAGGCCGAAGCCCTGCGCCGCGACGTCGACGACCTTTCCAGGACAAGGGAATTGATCGCGCGCGAGCGCGCTGGCTTGGCGCGGACCGCCGCCTCGCTGGCGCTCGAGAAGGAGCGCCTCGCTATGCTCGTCGAGGCGCGCCAGCAGTCGCTCTCCTCGGCCGAAGAGGCGCTGGCCTCGCAGCAGCGGCGCGCGGCGGACCTAGCGAGGCAGGCGACGACCCTCAAGGAGCTGATCGCCAAGCTCGACGCCGAGGAGGCGCAGCGCAAGGCCGCGGCAAACGCCGCGCACGCCGCCGACGAGCAAGCGGCGAAAGAGATTGCAGCAAAGGCAGAGGGCGCTCGAACCGCCCAACCCGCGCGCCTCGAACCTGAGGTCGCTTTCACCGACGCCAGAGGGCGCCTTCCGCTGCCGGTCACCGGCACCATCCTGAAGACTTTCGGGTCTCCCGACGGATTCGGAGGAATTGAGCATGGCGTCTCGATGGCGACGCTGGTCGGCGCGGTCGTCTCCGCGCCGAGCGACGGCTCGGTGCTGTTTTCCGGTCCGTACCGGACTTATGGGCAACTCTTGATCATCAACGCCGGGGGAGGATATTATCTTCTCCTTGCGGGCATGGATCGCATCAACGTGGCGCCGGGTCAGTTCGTCCTCTCGGGCGAACCTGTCGGCGCCATGGGCGACAGGGCGACCCGGACGGCGGCGGCGGTTGGCGCCGCGCAGCCGGTTCTTTATATCGAACTGCGGAAAGACGGAACGGCGATCGATCCGGGGCCCTGGTGGGCGAAATCAGACATCGAGAAAGCGCGCGGATGAATCGAAAAGCAGGGTACTTGGGATTGGGCGTCGTTTTGGGAGCCGCGGCGACGGTCGCTGCGCCTCAGGCGCTTTCGTATATCAGCCCGGCCGCATATGCAGCCGCGGCCGACACCTATCGACAGCTCAATCTGTTCGGCGACGTGTTCGACAAGATTCGCAACGACTATGTCGAGAAGCCGGATGAAGCCAAGCTGATCGAAGCGGCCATCAACGGCATGCTCGCCTCGCTCGACCCGCATTCGAGCTACATGGACGCCAAGGCGTTCAAGGACATGCAGGTCCAGACCAAGGGCGAGTTCGGGGGCCTGGGCATCGAGGTGACCCAGGAGGACGGGCTGATCAAGGTCGTGACTCCGATCGACGACACCCCCGCAGCCAAGGCCGGCATCCTTTCCGGCGACGTCATCACCGCCATCGACGACACGCCGACGCAGGGCCTGACGCTCGACCAGGCGGTGGAAAAGATGCGCGGCGCGATCAATTCGCCGGTCAAGCTGAAAGTCGTCCGCGGCCCGAAGAAGGACGTCAAGGACTTCACGATCGTCCGGGATCTGATAAGGGTCCAGTCGGTGCGCTCGCACATCGAGGATGGAGACATCGGCTACATTCGCGTAACGCAGTTCACCGAGCAGACGGCCGACGGTCTGAAAGCGGCGATTGAGAAGCTGAAGACCGAGGTTCCGGCCGACAAGTTCAAGGGCTACATCCTCGACCTTCGCAACAATCCCGGCGGATTGCTCGATCAGTCGATCGACGTCGTCAATTCGTTCATCGACCGGGGTGAAATCGTCTCGACTCGCGGCCGCACCGCCGACGAAACTCAGCGATTCGACGCCCGCCCGGGCGGCGACCTCTCGAACGGCAAACCGCTGGTGGTCCTCATCAACGGCGGCTCGGCGTCGGCGTCCGAGATCGTCGCAGGCGCGTTGCAGGATCACAAGCGCGCCACGCTCATCGGCACCCGCTCGTTCGGCAAGGGCTCGGTGCAGACCATCATGCCGATTGGACAGGAGGGCGCGCTTCGACTGACGACGGCCCGCTACTACACGCCGTCAGGACGCTCGATCCAGGCCAAGGGCATCGAGCCGGACTACAAGGTCCTCGAGGACGTGCCCGACGATCTCAAGGGCAAAGACGACATGAAGGGCGAGGCGTCGCTCAAAGGGCATCTGGCGAATGGCGCCGAGGATACCTCGGCATCGCAGGCCTATGTCCCTCCGGACGAGAAGGACGACAAGCAGCTGACGGCCGCCGTCGACCTCCTGGAGCACGGCGTGAAGCCCGTCGAGACGGCGGCGGCGAAGGCGGACACCACGCCGAAGCCGGAGACCGCCAAGTCCGACGCGGCGAAGTCCGACGGGCCCGCGCCGCCTACGGCGCCCGAGACGGGCAAGCCCAATTGATGACGTCGAACCGACTTCGAGGAACGAGCTGCATTCCATGAAGAAAGGTCTCTCCTACCTCGCGGTCGGGATGGTCGCGGGCGTTGCGCTTGCGGGCGCGTCGGAAGGCGCGCTCCTTGCAGCCGCCGCCAGCGCCAACACCGGCGTCACGCTGTTCGCCGACGTGTTCAACAAGGTCCGCGACAACTACGCGGAGAAGCCCGACGACGACAAACTGGTCAAGGGCGCGATCGACGGAATGCTCGCTTCGCTCGATCCCCACTCGACCTATTTCGATCCCAAGGCGCTGCAGGACTTCCAGACTAGCATGAGAGGCGAGGAGTTCGGCGGACTGGGGCTCGAGGTGATGATGGAGGACGGCCTCGTCAAGGTCGTCAGCCCGATCGACGACACGCCGGCCGCCCGCGCCGGCCTCATGTCGGGTGATCTAGTCACCCGCATCGACGACACCCCCGTGAAGGGGCTGACGCTCAAGGAGGCGGTCGACAAGATGCGCGGGCCGGCCAAGTCGAGCGTGCGATTGCTCGTCGAGCGTGGCGCCAACAAGGACTTCAAGGAATACACGATCGTCCGCGAGATCATTCACGTGCAATCGGTCCGCTCGCACCTCGAGAGCGGCGACATCGGCTATATCCGGATCACCCAGTTCAACCAGGAAGCCTATGACGGGGTGCGGAAGGCCTTCGACCATTTCCGGACGGACCCCGGCTCGGAGAGGCTCAAGGGCTACATCCTCGACTTGCGCAACAACCCCGGCGGCCTGCTCAATCAGGCGGTCGAGATCACCAACGCCTTTGTCGACAGCGGGGAGATCGTATCGACCCGCGGACGCAACGCCGATCAGGAACAGCGCTACAGCGCCCGCCCCGGCGTGAACCTTTCGCAGGACAAGCCGCTCGTCGTGCTGATCAACGGCGGCTCGGCCTCGGCGTCGGAAATCGTCTCGGGCGCGCTTCAGGATCTCAAGCGCGCGACGTTGATCGGCACGCGCTCGTTCGGCAAGGGCTCAGTGCAGACGGTCCTGCCGCTCGGCGACAACGGCGCCCTGAAGCTGACGACCGCGCGCTACTATACGCCTTCCGGCCGCTCCATCCAGGCCAGGGGTATCGAGCCCGACATCACGGCGCTCGAAAACATTCCCGACGACTTGAAGGGCAAGGTGTCGAGCCTCGGCGAAGCCTCGCTGTTCGGCCATCTCAAGAACGGGTCCGAAGAGGAAAAGGGCTCGGACGCCTACGTGCCGCCGGACAAGGACAAGGACACGCAGCTTCAGGCCGCCGTCAGCCTGCTGCACGGGGCGAAGCTCGAGTCGCTGAAGAAGCCCGCGACGACGGTCACCGTGCAGTGAGCCGCGCCGGCCTCGCGCTCGCGGCGCTGATTGCGGCCGTGCCCCACCTCGCGGCGGCGGACGAGCCGTCGGGCTGTGGCGCGTTCAAGTGGCCGATCGAGCGCGAGCGCGCGGCGCTCGCCGCGGCCGGCAAGCCCGCGATCATGAACGGCGGCGCCCTCGCCTACGACGTCGCCGCAACGCTCGAGCTTGCGCCGCTCGCCGAAGCCGGCCTGCCGCGCGCGCCGGAGCGCGCGCCGCGGTCGGCGCAGTCCTTCGCCGGCCATTTCGCGCTGCCGGCCCCGGCGAAACCCGGCGTCTTCAAGATCACCCTCGCCTCGGAGGGCTGGGTCGACGTCGTCGACAACGGCGCCTTTTTGCATCCGAAGGGGTTCTCGGGCGCCGTCAACTGCGACGGCACCCGCAAGAGCGTCAGGTTCGACCTGCCCGCCCGCCCGGTCGACATTCAGCTCAGCGGGGTCAAGGACGCCGAGATCGCGGTCGTCGTGTCGCCCAGCGAATAGGGCCTTCGCCGTTCCCTAGGAGTGGGCCGAAGCAGGCCCGGCGGGCCCGCGCAAACCGGGCGCGCGTCGGCCGTTTCGAAGGGTTA
This sequence comes from uncultured Alphaproteobacteria bacterium, assembly GCA_963768555.1. GTDB lineage: Bacteria > Pseudomonadota > Alphaproteobacteria > Rhizobiales > Beijerinckiaceae > Roseiarcus. Next base: position 104,155 of record CAVYIZ010000075.1, on the reverse strand, counting down.
ACGCCAGCTTAGGCGACGCCCAGAAATACGTGAATCCGGATTCGATGTTTAACTGGACTGTCGCGTTGATGGATTTATGTTCGCGAGGACATCGGTTATGTTTGGTAAATGATAGACGAATCACCCGTTCGTATCCGGTATGAAGCCGTTCGTTCCTCGCTGGATGAGCGAGGTCGACGTTTGGCCGCCGCGGCGGAGGCGAAGGCGGCGGGTTACGGCGGGATCGCGGCGACCGCGCGCGCGACGAAGGTCGCGCGAAGTACGATCGGACGCGGTCTGAAAGACCTGCGCGATCCCGCTTCGTTGACCGGGAAGATACGCCGCGCGGGCGGGGGCAGTCCTCGGTTGACGACCAAGGACCCAACTTTTTTGGAAGACCTTCAAGGATTGCTCGAGCCCGCGACGATGGGTGATCCGATGCGACCGCTGCGATGGGTCTCCAAGAGCCATGAGAAGTTGGCGACGGTGCTTCGCGGGATGGGTCACAAAGTGAGTTCCTCGAGCATTCCCAAACTTCTGGCGGAGCTGAAATATTGTCGCCATTTCAACCGCAAGACCAAGGAAGGGAGCAGCCATGCCGATCGCGACGCCCAGTTCGAATACATCAACGCCAAGGTGAAAGCGTTCCAGGCCGCCGATCAACCCGTGATTTCCGTCGACACGAAGAAGAAAGAGTTGATCGGCGAATTCAAGAATGGGGCTCCTCGCTGAAAGGAGTGGGTAAGTCGGAATTTGGGGGCGGGTTAGTGATCGCTCAGGGGGGATCGCATTTAGCCTGGGGGGATGCAGGACACCGATCTTTTCCAGTTGGCCCTTGGTTTTTCGTCGCCGTGGACGGTGACGCGCAGCGAGTTCGACGCGGTGGACGGTCGGCTCGATTTATACGTTGATTTTCCGCGGGGGAGTCGGTTCGCCTGTGCCCAGTGCGGGCGCGACGGGTGCGCGGTTCATGACACGAAGGAGGAGACTTGGCGGCATCTGGATTTCTTCCAGCATCGCACGCTGTTGCACGCGCGCACGCCGAGGGTGACGTGTCCGGAGTGCGGCGTGCGCAAGGTGGCGACGCCGTGGGCTCGCGCGGGATCGGGTTTCACGTTGCTGTTCGAGGCCTATGTGCTGGCGCTGGCCAAGACGATGCCGATCGCCAATGCGGCCGAGCGGCTTGGCGAGCACGACACGCGCTTGTGGCGCATCGTCGAACACTACGTCTGGCGGGCGGTGGAGAAGCTGGATTTGTCGCGGGTGCAGCGCATCGCCGCCGACGAGACTTCGGCGCGGCGCGGCCACGACTACATCAGCCTGTTCGTTGACATGGCGCGGCGCAAGGTCGTCTACGTCGCCGACGGCAAGGACGCGGCGACGGTGAAGGAATTCGCGGATTTCCTCGAGGCACATGGCGGCCGGCGCGAGGCGGTGACCGACGCCAGCATCGACATGGGGGCCGCATTCGAGGCGGGGATCAAAGAGAACTTGCCGAACGCCGAGATCACGTTCGACAAATTTCACGTCATCAAACTCGCCAACGAGGCCGTCGACCAGGTGCGGCGCGAGGAGGCGCGGAACAACTTCCAGATCAAGGGCCGGCGCTACATCTTCCTGAAGAACGTCGATCGTCTGACGCAGGAGGAAAAGGAGGCGCTGTCTCGGTTGGAAGCGCAGAACCTGGACACCATCCAAGCGATGCAGATCCGCATGAACCTGCAACAGCTGTTCACGATGAGCCTCAAATCGGCTCGCCGTTTCCTCGACCGCTGGAACGCCTGGGTTCAAGTCTGCGACCTCGCGCCGATGAAGAAGCTGGCCAAGACGATCACCGCCAAGTCGGAAGGCATCCTCAGATCGATCGCCACCGGCCTTTCCAATGGCCCCCTGGAGGCGATCAACGGCAATGTCCAGGCCGCCAAGCGCAAGGCCAAGGGCTACCGAACCAAACGAAACCTCAAAGCCATCGTCTACCTCATCGCCGGTGACGTGCTCGCTAATTCACCCATTTGAAATAGCGACGAGCCAAGAATGGCGGCAGCGACTATGGGCCCCAGGGCAAGCCGATCGAGGTCAACACTCACGACTTCGAGGATGCGGAACTGGGCAAGGTCATCCCCTTTGGAGTCTACGACATCGGCGCCAACGAGGGCTATGTCAGTTTGGGGATCAACCATGACACCGGACAGTTCGCCGTCAACGGCGTTCGCCTCTGGTTGGATCGGATGGGCCGCGGACGTTATACCGCGATGACCCGATTGATGATTGCGGCCGATGGAGGGGGTTCGAATGGTTCGCGGCTTCGGCTCTGGAAGGTGGCCCTTCAACAACTCGCCGACGAAACAGGCCTGACCTTACACGTCTGCCATTATCCGCCCGGCACTTCCAAGTGGAACAAGATCGAGCACCGGATGTTCTGCCACATCACCCAGAACTGGCGTGGAACGCCGCTCACAAGCGTTATCGTCGCGATCGAACTGATCGCGAACACCACAACCAAGACCGGCCTGACGATCCGCTGCGAACTCGATGCCCACGCCTATCCAAAAGGCATCAAAGTCTCCGACGAGGAAATGGCGACCCTCAACATAACCCGTGATCCCTTTCATCCCGAATGGAACTACGCTATCGCGCCGAGAAATTCGACCTGATGCGATAGTTTTTGGGCGTCGCCTTAGCGGCGGGCCCGAATTTTTTCAGGGACTTACGACCCGGTTTAGCGTCGAGGTGATTCCTCGTGCCTTCGGATGAGGTAGATTCCCAATATAACATTGTATATCTGTATTTGATCCAGCTACACAGCGTTGTTGATATTTAAAGCCCGAAATTTTGCCAGGCTTGACCCAGATCAACTTGGGACGACCGCGAAGGTCCGAGCCTGCGCACAGGAGTTGCATGGCGCGATCAGCGACGCCGTCGCGAAGCACAACGCCGCGACCAAGGCTGATCTCGAGGCTCTGGCGCAGAAGACCAAAGCGGTGATAAGTTTGTCAAGAACTCCATCGGCGCCGCCAAGGGGCAGCCGTCGGCGCCGCGCGATCGGCGCCACCTCGGATCTGGGGCGCTCGGACACGCGCCAGCAGGCGGAGGACGAGACCCGGTTCGTGCTGGGCATTGGCCAGTCGGCCGTCATCGCCGACGTCAGCGAAGACTGGACCACGCCGATCGATACGCGGATGCGCAGCCTCGGCGGAACAGTCTATCGGCGCCACAAGAGCGATGTGAGAGACGATGCGTGGTGGGGCGCCAGCTATCTCTACCCCTACGGGTATTATCTCTATCCATACGAGCCTCTTGCAAAAAGATTGACGAATTCAGTCCAGTAAGGCGGTAATAATTATAGATGTTGTTATCGTTTTCAAGTGCTACATGGAAATAGATTTAATTTGCGGTTCAGGTGTGGCGCCGTTATTGTATAAAGCGATTCGCTTCAGCCTTGGCTGTAGACATGACGGACGACCCTCTCGACGCGATGAAGGCTCGCTGGAGCGATATCCAGGGCTTTTTGTTCCCCTGGATGCGCGAGGACAACGATCCGATCACCGAAGCGTTGGGTCGTGTCGTCACCACGCTCGACGTGATCGGCCTCGAAGCCTTCGTTCCCGAGCCGCCCAGGGGGCCAGGCCGGCCGCCCGAGGACCGTCGCGCCCTCGCCCGAGCTTTCGTGGCCAAGGCGGTCCTGGGCGTTCCCACCACCAGCGCCCTGATCGAGCGCCTCGACGTCGACAAGTCCCTGCGTCGCATCCTCGGCTGGGAGCGACGCTCGCAAGTTCCTTCCGAAGCCACGTTTTCCCGGGCGTTCGCCGAGTTCGCGCGCGGCGAACTGCCAGACAAGATCCACGCCGCGCTGATCGAGCGTGCGCTCGGGGGACGCATCATCGGGGCGATCGCGCGCGACGCCACCGAGATCGAAGCGCGCGAGAAGCCGGTCCAGAACAAGGCCAACGACGGCAAAGACGATCCCCCGGCGCCCGATAATCCCCCGCCGCCGCGCAAGCGCGGACGTCCACGCAAGGACGAACAGCGGCCGAAGGCTTCGACGGGCTCAGCCGGAGCCGACGCGTCTCGAGCGGCAGGTCATGCAGAACCTCGGCCAGATGCTCGCCGACCTGCCCACCGCCTGCGACGTCGGCTGCAAGAAAAACAGCAAGGGCGACAAAGAGACCTGGACCGGGTACAAACTCCACATCGACGTGGCCTGCCTCGGCCAAATCCCGGTCTCCTGCGTGCTGACCTCGGCCTCCGTCCACGACAGCCAGGTCGCCATTCCCTTGATGACCATGACGAGCGCCCGCGTCTCCTATCTCTACGATCTCATGGACGCCGCCTACCACGCCGCCGCGATCCACGACCAGAGCCGGGCGCTCGGCCACGCCCCGATCGTCGACCGCAACTTTCGCGCCGACCACGAAGGCAAGGCCGAATGGGGCCGCGAGGTCGAGCGCCTGAAGCTCATCCACATGCCCGACTTCGACGACCTGATCTACGATTTCCGCACCATGGCCGAACGCGTCAACGCCCGTTTGAAAGACGAGTTCGGCGCCAGATTTCTCCGCGTCCGCGGCGCGCTCAAGGTCAAATGCCATCTCATGTTCGGCATCGTCGCGCTCGCCGTCGATCAGATCATTCGCCTCGTCAACTACAGGACCGCCCCTGCCTGACCTGACGCAGCCGGGTTCGCCCCGCCCGGCCCAGGAATAATCCACCTCGCTCAGGCCGTTCTGCAAGAAGCTCATACGAGTACATCCCGCCGGAGTACGTGTAGGCAGTAGCTTTGAGCGCGTCCCGATCGAGTTAGACCCGGGATGCGCTCAAATTCAGGGCTTCCCACCAGGCAATAAAACGCCTGGGATCGCGGAAAGGTGAGAGAATGACCGACAACCCTCCGCCTCGCCTGGCCGCCCCAACGAGGGCTGCGAGCGCAGAGCTTGACAGCGGTCTGCGCCAATTCCTGTTCAGCGTGTACAATTATATGGGCTGGGGGCTCGCGCTCACGGGCCTTGTCGCTTACGGGGCGGCCGCGTCGGGGCTGTACGGCTCGCTTCTTCAGACGCCGGCGCTGTTTTGGCTTGTCGTGCTGGCGCCGCTGGCGCTGGTGCTGCTCTTGAGTTTCCGTGTCGAGAGGATGAGTCTGGCGAGGGCGCAGGCAGTATTCTGGGTCTATGCCGGCTTGGTCGGTCTGTCGCTCTCCGGGATATTTCTTGTCTACACCGGCACGAGTATCGCTCGGACCTTCTTTATTACCGCAGCGACCTTCCTTGCGATGAGCTTGTACGGCTACACCACAAAGAGCGATCTTTCTCGCTTCGGCCGTTCTTGCTGATGGGTCTGATCGGTGTCGTCGTCGCCGGTTTGGTCAACTTGTTTCTCACTTCCTCGGCGCTTCAGCTCGCCATCTCGGTAATCGGCGTCGTCGTGTTCGTTGGACTGACAGCCTACGCTACACAGCGCATCAAAGAGATTTATCTCGAGAGCGACAGCGCCGGCGTTGCTGGAAAAAGGGCAATCATGGGCGCGCTGGCGCTCTATCTTGACTTCCTCAACCTCTTCACCCTCCTGCTGCAGCTCAGCGGCGACCGGAGGCAATAAACTGCTGACGATACCTGCCAGTGCGCCGCACGAGGTGCTGTTGCAGCCCTCATGAATCCCCTCATTTTTGATCGACTCGAAATTGTCTGAATTGGCGAGTCACCGCGTGGCGAGGTCACGAATCAGCCGGGCGGGGGGCTCATGCGCAAGTCGATCGAGCGGGTGGAATTGGTTCATGGTTTTGTGAAGCGCGCGTTTTCGGGGAGCCTGCACGCCAAGCGGATTCTTTCTCTGGCCAATGGGACGCTGGGGGTTCTGACGGGGGCGTCGTTGGCCGTTTCGGTGATCGGGCATGCGCTGGCACAAGCGCGCGGTCTGATGGACAGACACGCGATCAAACAGGTCGATCGCCTGCTGAGCAACGCCGGGATCGTCGTATGGGACCTGTTCGCGCCATGGGCGCGCGAGGTCGTGGGCCAGCGCAAGGCGATCGTCGTGGCGATGGACTGGACCGATTTCGACGCCGACAATCAGGCCACGCTCGCTTTGAGCCTGATCACGCGCCACGGCCGGGCGACGCCGCTCCTGTGGCTGACGGTCGACAAGGACGAACTGAAGGACCAGCGCAACGACTTCGAAGACCTCTGCCTGACGCATTTGAAGGCGATCCTGCCCGAGGGCGTGACGGTGACGATCCTGGCCGATCGCGGCTTCGGCGACGTCAAACTGTTCGAATTCCTCGAAAGCCTCGGCTTCGGCTACGTCATCCGCTTTCGCGGCAACGTTCATCTGACCGCGGCGGACGGTGAGACGCGCCTGGCCGCCGACTGGGTCGGCAAGAAAGGGCGCGCCTGCCTTCTGCGCGGCGCCGAACTCACCGCCGCCCGCCACAAGGTCGGCGCGGCGGTCTGCGTCCACGCCAAGGGGATGAAGGAGGCTTGGCATCTGGCCGCCAGCGATGCGACCGCGAGCGCCTCCCAGATCGTCAACCTCTACGCCAAACGGTGGACGATCGAGCCGGGGTTCCGCGACACCAAGGATTTGCGGTTCGGCATGGGCCTGAGCGTCCTGCGCATCGCCGATCCGCAACGGCGCGACCGTCTGCTGCTGCTCAACGCCTTGGCGATCCTCCTGCTGACGCTGCTCGGCGCCGCCGGCGAAAGCCTCGGCATGGACCGATCGCTCAGAACCAGCACGGTCAAACGCCGCGTCCATTCGCTGTTCCGCCAGGGCTGCCTGCTCTACGATCTCATCCCCAACATGCCCGAGCAACGCTTAAGACCGCTCGTTGAAAAATACGAAGAATTCCTAAACCAAAACAACGTCTTCACACAAACCTTCGGCCCCGCCTGAATGAGGGGATGCGTGAGGTTGCAGCCCCTTTCATCGGGCGCTGGTATGCTACGCGACGCGCAGTTGCGATCCGATCCGTGCAATTGAAAGGTCGCGTGCATCGCATGTCATCACAATGATTCATCGACAGGAGAAGAGCAGCCTTTTCGGCCTACTTGCTTCGCGGCAAATCGACATGGAGGATGCTCAAACGGTCATCGCGGCGATCAAGGAAACGCCCGCAGACATGCCGATCGATTTCGCGATCCACACGCCGGGCGGCCTGGTGCTGGCGGCGATGCAGATCGCCCGCGCGTCGAAGCGCACAAGGCCAAAGTGACCGTCGATTCTACGCCATGTCCGGCGGAACGCTGATTGCCGGGACCGGAGCTCTTGATGAGCAGGGCCCCCTTTAGTGTGAAGACCCGCGTCGGCCAACCCGGTTTTCGAAAAGTGCCGGGGCGGCGGTGACAGTTTGGGAGGAATCATGAACCAACCGTCCCCCACAGCGCCCGGCGCCGCCGCTGAGCAACCCTCAGAGCAGCGCCCGGTCAAGGGCGCAGCCGGGCAATCGGCGCCGGAAGCTTCGGAGCTGGCCTCCATTGCGCTCCCCGACCTCCTTCGATCCCTTCATTCTTCCGAAGCCGGCCTGAGCGTGACGGACGCCGCCGCCATCCTCAAGACGGTTGGACCGAACCAGACCGCGACGGCCAAACCCAAGACCCTGCTCGCCGACTTTCTCGAGCGGTTCAGCAATCCGCTGGTTTTGATTCTTCTCTTCGCGGCGGCGGTATCGGCGTTCACCGGAGACGTTGCGAGCTTCGTCATCATCTCCGTCATTGTGCTCATGTCCGTGATCCTCGACGTGACGCAGGAACGCCAAGCCCAGAACGCCGCCGACAGCTTGCGCAAACAGGTCGCGCTTTCCGCCAAGGCGCTTCGCGATGGGAAGCCGGTCGACGTCCCCGCGGCGGATATCGTCCCTGGCGATGTCGTCCTGCTCGCCGCCGGCGATCTCGTGCCCGCCGATTCCCGGCTGATCGAATCCCGCGACCTTTATGTCGACGAAGCGCTTCTCACCGGCGAATCCTATCCCGCGGAAAAGGAGGCGGGCCCTCTGACAGGGCAGGCCGCGCGCGAGGCCGCGCTGCCATGCAATCTCGTGTTCATGGGAAGCTCGGTCGTAAGCGGGACCGCCAAGGCGCTGGTCGTGGCGACCGGGAGCAAAGCCCAACTCGGCTCGATCGCCACCGCGCTCCACAAGCCGCCGCCGCCGACCGCATTCGCGGTCGGCATCCAGAATTTCGGCATAATGATCATAAAGGCCACGGTGTTTCTTGTTCTGTTCGTGGTCCTCGTCAATCTCATATTCCATCGGCCCGCGCTCGAATCCTTTCTGTTCGCGCTGGCGCTCGCCGTCGGACTTACGCCCGAACTCTTGCCGATGATCGTGTCGGTCACCTTGGCGCATGGCTCGATGCGTATGGCGAAAAAGCACGTGATCGTGAAGCGCCAGTCCGCCATCGACGATCTCGGCAGCATGGACGTGTTCTGCAGCGATAAGACCGGAACGCTGACCGAGGCCCGCATCAAGCTTGTCCGGGAAGTGGACCTCGGCGGGCAGGACAGCGGCTCGGTGATGCAGATGGCGCAGCTCAACGCCGCGTTCGAGACCGGGCTCGAAGAGTCCGCTGGACGAGGCTATCCTCGCGGCCGGCAAAGTCGATCTCACGGCCTGGCGCAAGATCGACGAAGTGCCGTTCGATTTCGAGCGGCGCCGGGTTTCGATCCTCGTCGAAGGAGGCGGCCGGCGCCTCATCGTCGTGAAGGGCGCGCCGGAAGACATTCTCGGTCATGCGGCCTTTTATGAGCAGCAAGGTTCGCCGCCGCGCCCGCTCGACGCCGCGGCGCGCAAGACCGCCGAGGCGACGTTCAACGGCCTCGGCGCCGACGGCTATCGCGTCCTGGGGGTCGCATGGAGGGAGGTCGAAGCGGACCGCCAGCACGCCAATGTCGCTGACGAGAAAAACCTGACCTTCGCCGGATTCCTGGCCTTCCTCGACCCGCCCAAAGAGGGAGCCCGCGAGGCGCTGGCAGCCCTCGCCAACCTCGGCGTCGCCGTGAAAGTGGTGACTGGCGACAACGAGAAGGTCACCCGGCATGTCTGCGGCGAACTCGGACTGACGGTCGCCGGAACGTTGACCGGTCCGGAGGTCGAAGGCCTGAACGACGAGGCGCTGTTGGCCAGGGTCGATGGCACGACCCTGTTCTGCCGGGTCACGCCGCCCCAGAAATCCCGCATCATCGCGGCTTTGCGACGCAAAGGCCATGTCGTCGGCTATCTTGGCGACGGGATCAACGACGCCCCGCCGCTTCATGCGGCGGATGTCGGCTTCTCGGTGGACACCGCGGTCGATGTCGCTAAGGATGCGGCCGCCATCATCCTTCTGCGCAAGGATCTCGGCGTGCTCGCGGACGGCGTGCGCGAAGGGCGCAAGACCTTCGTCAACATCGTCAAATATATGATGATGGGAACGAGCTCGAATTTCGGCAACATGTTCTCCATGGCGGGCGGTACGTTGTTCCTGCCCTTCCTGCCGATGCTGCCGACCCAGATCCTCCTGAACAACCTGCTCTATGACCTGTCCGAGACGACGATTCCGCTGGACGAGGTGAGCGACGCGATGATCGCGAAGCCGCGCCGCTGGGATCTCGACCTCGTCCGCAAGTTCATGTTCGTGTTCGGGCCGGTGAGCTCGATCTTCGACTTCGCCACCTTCGGCCTGCTGCTCTGGGTCTTCCATGCGGACGAAAAGCTGTTCCACACGGGCTGGTTCGTCGAGTCCCTCGCGACGCAAGTCCTGGTGATCTTCATCATTCGCACCGCCCACCCCTTGAGAGATCGGCCGGCTCTGGCGCTTGTTGCGAGTTCGCTCTTCGCGGTCGCGGTTGCTGTGGCGCTTCCCTATTCGCCGCTTGCGCACTGGCTGGGGTTCGTTCCGCCGTCCGCCGCGCTCATGGGCGCGATCGCGCTTTTGACCATCGCCTATCTTCTCTTGGTCTTTGTCGTGAAGCAGTGGTTCTTCAAGTGGTATCAGCTGGACTAGGCCGGATCATTCGTAATGAAAGGGCCGCCCCCTCAATGCCGGAAGTGGCGCATGCCGGTGAACACCATGGCGACCCCCGCTTCGTCGGCGGCGGCGATCACGTCCGAGTCGCGCACCGAGCCGCCAGGCTGGATGACGGCGGTGGCGCCGGCCTCGATCGCCGAGAGAAGACCGTCGGCGAAGGGAAAGAAGGCGTCCGAGGCGACCACCGAGCCCTTGGTGCGCGGCTCGGCCCAGCCGGCCGCGGCCGCGGCGTCGAGCGCCTTGCGGGCGGCGACGCGGGCCGAATCGACCCGCGACATCTGCCCCGCCCCGACGCCGGCCGTGGAGCCCTCCTTCACATAGACGATCGCGTTCGACTTCACGTGCTTGGCGACACGCCAGGCGATGCTCAGATCCGCCATTTCCGTCGCGGTCGGGGCGCGTTTGGTGACGACCTTCAGCGCCGTCTCGTCGAGGACGCCGCTGTCGCGGTCCTGCACGAGGAGCCCGCCGGCGACCGACCGGACGGTCAGCGTCCGCGCCCGCGGATCGGGCAGCGCGCCGGCGATCAGCAGCCGCAGGTTTTTCTTCGACGCGACGATCGCCAACGCCTCCTCGTTCGCTTCGGGCGCAATGATGACTTCAGTGAAGATCTCGACGATTTTCCGCGCCGCGGCGGCGTCCAGACGTCGGTTCAGCGCGACGATCCCGCCGAAGGCCGAGACTGGATCGCAGGCGAGCGCCTTCTCGTAGGCATCGAGCAGGCTCGCGCCCACGGCGACGCCGCAGGGGTTGGCGTGCTTGATGATGGCGACGGCCGCGCTTTCCGCCGGGTCGAATTCGGCCACGAGTTCGTAGGCCGCGTCAGTGTCGTTGATATTGTTGTACGACAGCTCCTTGCCCTGGACCTGCCGCGCCGTCGCAACCCCGGCCCGGGTCTCGGCGGTGAGGTAAAGCGAAGCGCTCTGATGCGGATTCTCGCCGTAGCGCAGCGCCCCGAAGCTCTCGTGCAGCACGCCGCCGAAGGCCCGCCATTTCGGCGCCGACTCCTGAATTTCCCGGGCGAGCCAGTTGGAGATGGCCGCATCATAGGCGGCCGTTCGGGCGTAGGCCTTCTGCGCCATCCTGCGGCGAAAGGCGATGCTGGTCCCCCCGTCGTGGCGATTGAGCTCCTCGATCAGGGCGGGATAGTCGGCAACGTCGACGATGACCGCGACGTCGTCGTGGTTCTTCGCGCCGCCCCGGATCATCGCCGGCCCCCCGATGTCGATGTTCTCGATCTTCTCCTCGAACGACGCTCCGCGCTTCAGGGTCGCCTCGAACGGATAGAGGTTGACGATGAGCAGATCGATCGGCGCGATGTCGTTGGCGATCATCGACGCCTGGTGGGCCGGATCGGAGCGGACGGCGAGCAGCCCGCCATGGACGCGCGGATGGAGCGTCTTCACCCGCCCGTCCATCATTTCGGGAAAGCCGGTGAGCTGCGCGACGTCGACGACGTCAAGTCCCGCCGCGCCGAGCGCCGACGCGGTGCCGCCGGTCGACAGGAGCTCGACGCAGTGCCCCGCCAGTACTTTCGCCAGCTCGACGAGGCCGCTCTTGTCGGACACGGAGATCAGCGCCCGCCCGACCTTGACGATATTCTCGGCCATCGGCCCGCTCCACGGAAATGCCGGTTTGCTGCGGCGCAATAGCACGGTTCGGCGCGGGCAGGAACGCTCCAAAAGGCCATTGTCGGCCGTGGTCTCACGAAAAAGTCATTGCTTTGCCGCTCGAAAACCGGTGCGGTTAGGTCAGCTCGGCTTTTCAATCAAGGGCGCAGCCCCCACCTACGTTCTCACCTAGCTTTTGTCCCACTGGAGAAAAGTCCCATGCTCAAGACCATCGCTCTGATCGGTTTCGGCGCCGCCATCGCCCTCGCGCCCGCCGCGGCTCTGGCGCAGAGTCCGTCGGGGTACGGCACCTTGCCCGGTAATCCGGCGCAGTCCCAGACGACGTTCGACCGGGGTTGGAACCACTTCAACCAAAGCAAGGAAGAGGCGCGGGCTGGCGCCCGCGTGGATGCGGCAGCACTACTTCGCGGCATAGTATCCGCGTTATTAACGCGGCATTAACCATCCGGGGCTCCATCGGCGCCTCTGCCGGAACCGCGGCCGCCGCCGTCGCGTTGACCGCGAGCGCGGGGAGCCCCAATGGACATCGTCTGTCTCGCCACCGATTACGACGGCACGCTTGCGCATGACGGCGTGGTCGACGAGCCGACCGTCGAAGCGCTGCACGACTTCAAGAAGTCCGGCCGCAAGCTGATCCTCGTCACGGGCCGTGAATTGCCGGATCTTGCGCGCTGTTTCTCCCGCCTCGACCTGTTCGACCGGGTCGTCGCCGAAAACGGCGCGCTCCTCCTCAACCCCGCGACGAAGGAGGAGCGCCCGCTCGCGCCCGAGCCGCCGCAAGACTTCATCGAGACGCTGCGATCGAAAAAAGTCCATCCGCTCTCGGTCGGACGCTCGATCGTGGCGACCTGGGAGCCGAACGAGACGGCGGTGCTCGAGGCGATCCGCGAGCTCGGGCTCGAGCTGCAGATCATCTTCAACAAGGGCGCCGTCATGGTCCTGCCGGCCGGGGTGAACAAGGCGAGCGGGCTCGAGGCGGCGCTCGACGAGCTTGGCCTGTCACCGCACAATGTCGTCGCCGTCGGCGACGCCGAGAACGACCACGCATTCATGCAGGCGAGCGGCTACGCGGTCGCCGTCGCCAACGCCCTGCCGTCGATCAAGGACGAGGCCGACCTCGTGACCAAGGGCGCGCGCGGCGCCGGAGTGACAGAGCTCATCCGCGCCGTCATCGAGCGCGACGTGGAGGCCTTCGGTTCGGCCAGGGATCGCAACGCCGTCGAGGTCGGCCGGCGGCTCGACGGTCGCGCCCTCGGCTCAGCCCTCACGGCGGCGGCGTGCTCGTCGCCGGCCTGTCGAGCGGCGGCAAGTCGACGCTCGCGACGGCGCTGCTCGAGCGCTTCGTCCGGCGCAGTTCCAGGTCTGCGTCTTCGACCCCGAGGGCGACTACGGGGAGTTCCGTTCGGCGGTCGTTGTCGGCGACGCCAAAGCGCCGCCCCATCTCTCGGAAGTCCTGAAGGTGCTGGACCGCCCCGACGACAGCGTCGTCATCAACATGCTGGCGGTTTCCGTTGGCGACCGGCCCGCCGTCTTCGCCCGCTTCCTCTTGGCGATCGTGGAGCTGCGCGCCCGCGCCGGGCGGCCGCACTGGATTTTGGTGGACGAGGCCCATCATGTGCTGCCGGCCGAGCGCGACCCCAGCGTGACGGCGCTGCCTCCGACGCTGCCCGCGACCATCTTCGTGACCGTCGATCCCGAAGCGATCGCCCGCGCCGCCCTCGAGCGGGTCGACCACGTGTTCGCGGTCGGGACGAAGCCCGCCGAAACGATCGCCGCCTTCTGCCGCGCGATCGCGGCCGAGCCGCCCCCGCTCCCGCCCCAGGCCCCCGAGCGCGGCCAGGCGCTCTATTGGGCCAAGGGCCGGAACGAGCGGCCCGAGATCGTCACGCTGCATCCACCGGCGGTGAAGTCGGAACGCCACAAGCGCAAATACGCGGTCGGCGAGCTCGGAGAGGACAAGAGCTTCTATTTCCGCGGTCCCTCGAACACGCTGAACCTGCGCGCCCAGAATCTGATGATCTTCCTGCAGATCGCCGACGGGGTGGACGACGAGACCTGGCTGCATCACCTGAAGAGCCACGACGTCTCGCGTTGGATCAGCGACGCGATCAAGGACCAGGAGCTGGCGGAAGAGGTGCGGAGCGTCGAGGACCGAGAGGCCGAGCCGTCCGCGAGCCGCAAACGGGTGCGCGAGGCGGTCGAGCGGCGCTATACTGCGCCGGCGGAATCGGCTGACGCCGGGCGCGCGGGCTGAGAAGGGACGTCTTCGCGCCGCGCTCGGTTGACGCCGCCGCGCCAAAGCCCCTAATTGGACGCCCAATTCGGCGGCCGGCGCCTTGGCGCTCAAGCCATCCGGGGAGGCGACCCATGGATCTTCAACTGACCGAGGACGAACTCGCGTTTCGGGCGGAAGTGCGCGCCTTCGTGCGCGACAACCTGCCCGCCTCCATCCGCGAAAAGAGCGTCGCCCTGCGGCATCTGTCGAAGGACGACTACGTGCGCTGGACCCGCATCCTGGCCGACAAGGGCTGGGCGGTCCCGCACTGGCCGAAGGAATGGGGCGGCACGGGCTGGAGCCCGATCAAGCAGGCGATCTTTCTCGACGAGACCCAGCGCGGCAACGCCCCCGAGGCGATCGCCTTCGGCGTCAACATGGTCGGCCCCGTCATCTACACCTTCGGCTCGCAGGCGCAGAAGGAGCGGTTCCTGCCGCGCATCGTCGATCTCAGGGACTGGTGGTGCCAGGGCTTTTCCGAGCCCGGGCGCGGGATCCGACCTCGCGAGCCTGCGCACCAGCGCCCGGCGCGACGGCGATTCGTGGGTGATCTCCGGCCAGAAGACCTGGACCACCATGGCCCAGTACGCCGACTGGATCTTCGTCCTCGCCCGCACCAACCCCGAGGCGAAGAAGCAGGAGGGCATCTCCTTCTTCCTCGTCGACATGAAGACGCCCGGAATCACGGTCCGCCCGATCCAGACGATCGACGGCGGGCACGAGGTCAACGAAGTCTTCTTCGACGACGTGCGCGCGCCGCTCGATGCGCTCGTCGGCCAGGAGAACAAGGGCTGGGACTACGCCAAATTCCTGCTCGCCAACGAGCGCAACGGCATCGCCCGCGTCGGCATCTCCAAGGCGCGGCTCGACCGCGTGCGCCATCTCGCCGCGATCCCCGTCTACGGCTCGGGGCCGAAAATCGAGGATCCGTTCTTCCGCGCCAAGCTCGCCGCGGTCGAGGTCGAGCTCAAGGCGCTGGAGATGACCCAGATGCGCGTCATTTCCAACCGCCGCAACGACGGCAAGCCCGATCCGGCGTCGTCCGTGCTCAAGATCAAGGGGTCGGAAATCCAGCAGGCGACGACAGAGCTCCTGATGGAGGTGGTCGGCCCCTACGCCCTGCCCTACGAGAATCCGGATGACCGCGGTAACGAGCCGCCGGTCGGTTTCGACTGGGCCGCTCCGATCGCGCCCGCCTATTTCAACTATCGCAAGGTCTCGATCTACGGCGGGTCGAACGAAATTCAGCGCGGCATCATCGCCAAAGCCATTCTGGGGCTCTGAACCATGGACTTCGAACTCAGCGCGGAACAGCAGCTCGTCGGCGACAATGTCGCGCGGCTGATGAGGGATCGCTACGGGTTCGAGGCCCGCAAGGCGCATCAGGCGAGCCCGCAGGGCTTCAGCGAGGCGCTGTGGCGCGAATACGCCGATATGGGCCTGCTCGGGGCGCCGTTCTCCGAAGAGGACGGCGGCTACGGCGGGGGCGCGGTCGAGACGATGATCGTGATGCAGGAGTTCGGCAAGGCGCTGGCGCTCGAGCCCTATCTGCAGTCGGTCGTGCTGTGCGGCGCGCTGATCAAGCACGGCGCGGACGCGGAGAAGCGCGCCGAGCTGATCGGGAAGATCGCCTCGGGCGATCTGCGCCTGAGCTTCGCCCATGCGGAGAAGCAGTCCGGCTTCGACCTCAACGACGTCGCGACGAACGCCCGCAAGGTCGGCGGCGCCTACGTGGTGAACGGCGAGAAGGGCCTGGTCGGGCAGGGCGACAGCGCAGACAAGCTCATCGTCTCGGCCCGGGTCGCGGGCGGACGGCGCGACCGCGACGGCGTCGGCCTCTTCCTCGTCGACGCCAACGCGCCTGGCGTGACCGCGGCGCGGCTATCCGACCCAGGACGGCCAGCGCGCGGCGGAGATCGGCTCTCGCCGACGTGCGCGTCGAGCCGCAGGACGTGTCTGGGCGATCCGGGCGGCGCCTTGCCCGTCATCGAGCGGGCGGTCGACGAGGCGATCGCCGCGCTCTCGGCCGAAGCGGTCGGGGCGATGAGCGAAGCGCTCGCCATGACGGTCGAATACATGAAGACGCGCAAGCAGTTCGGCGTGACGATCGGCTCGTTCCAGGCCCTCCAGCACCGCGCCTCCGAGATGGTCGTGGCGCTCGAGCAGGCGCGCAGCATGATGTATCTCGCGACGATGAGCGTCAGCGAGGAGAACGCGCGCGAGCGCGCCAAGGCGATGTCGGCGGCGAAGGTCCAGATCGGCCGTTCGGCCAAGTTTATCGGCCAACAGGCGGTGCAGCTGCACGGCGGCATCGCGATGACCTACGAATACAAGGTCGGCCATCTGTTCAAGCGCCTGACGATGATCGACGCGGCCTACGGCGACGCCGACCTGCATGTGCGCAAGCTCGCCGATCAGGGCTCGCTGTTCGCTTGACCGCGGAGCGGGCGCGCGAGATCGGTGGTGCCGGGCTGCCGATGGCGGAACTGGCGATGGAGGCGGAGCAGGCCGCATAACGGGGCGCAGTCCACCCTTGAGGCGGCCGGCAGGCTCTAGGAGCGCACGCGTTCCCTGGTATATGCCGCCTAAGCGAGAACCCGAAAAATCGGCGAGATGGATCACCCGGAGATTATACGATATTTGGTTGCAAAACCGGGCCGCGCCTCAGGCCAAATCCCTCCAAGCCAAACCAAAGCCGGACCAAGCCCAACCAAGAAAATGGGCTTGGATTTTCTTGGATTCCTTCGTCCAATTTGGGACTTTTCAATGGGTTACGGACAATCCAACCCCGGCGCCGCCCCGCCGCATCATGCCGCCCTAGGGGTGAGACGCGCCCTTTAGCGCCAGTCCCTTCACGCCAACCTCGCTTTCCCTCTCGTCGCCACGGCGATTTATCAAACATACTACCATGGATTTCGAAAAACGGCAAGAACAAAACGAGAAGATTTGCGGCGGCCTTGGCGCCAGCGATCGGCTCAAACCAGCGATCAGCGATTGCCGGCCGCGCGCCTCAATAGTGACTGGCGACGAACAGGTCGCCGCTGAAGTTGACATGCATGCCGAGGTGCTGGCGGCCCTTCGTCAGCGACTGGACCTCGTTTTCCATGGCGTCGGCGAGCGCCGACAGGCGGACGACGCCCTGAGAGTCCGCGGCGCCGGTCAGCGCGTCGAGAAAGGCCTGCGCGAGCGCGCCGTGCCTCCAGGCCGGCAGCTCTTCCGACAGCTCGTTCTTTCTGGACGAGGTCAGCACGGTGACGTTTTCCAGATCCATTGCGTCTTGGAGGACCTTGGCGTCGGGGTCCGTCGCCCAACCTTGGGCGCCGACCGCGCCGGAATGGCAGGCGTCGAGCAACAGCAGCACCTTCGCGTGGGCGGCGATCGCCGCGACCTTCTCCGCGAATTCGCTCGCCGAGAGGGCGCTGGTCCGGCTCGCGTTCGGCGAAGCCAGGTCGAAGCCGTAGGGGATGAGATAGAACTTCCCCTGAATCATCTCGCCATGGCTCGAAACGACAATAACTGCCGTGTCCTGAGCCGGATCGCTCTTGGCCATGCTTTGCGCCATCTTATCGAGTTCGTCGAGGATGGCGGTATGGGTGGCCTTTTCGTTCGGTAGGTAGGTCGCGCTGACGTCGGCGTAGAGACTCGGCTTGCCGCGCGCGCCTTTCTGGCTTTCCAGCAGCGCTGTCGCCACGTCGTGGGCGTCCTCCGCCGCGTAGTCGAGATGCAGGGTGCCCGCCTTGTCTCCGAATTTCTCGACGCCGATCGCAAGCACGTGCAGCACCCCGCCTGGCGGCTTAGCGCTGCCGGTCTTGGCCTGGACGTCCAATCTCGCCTGCGTAATGTCGTCCACGCCGAGCGCGCGCGCGGTTTCGAGCTCAGTTAGAACAAGCGGCAGCGCGTCCGGGCGATGCAGTTTCGGGATCGCAGAGACGGGCAGCGTCGTCGCGGGGCTGTCGGGGCCGTGGTTGACCACCCACTTGAGCGCGTCCTGGGCGCCGGGCGTCGCCTCGTAGAAGCCTTCGGGAGTCCACAGCACCCAGTCCCACTTGGTTGGCTCGTCCTTGTTCGGAAGCACCTGCAGAGCCAGCAGCTCGCGCCCGTCGTCGGCGCGATGCCAGCGGATCGCGCCGTCCTGGTAGGCCGCGACGACGATGCGTCCATCCCTGCTGGCGTTCACCGCCCAGACCTCATTTCGACTTTGCCATCGCCATTTCTGCGTCCCGGCGTCGTCGAACGCGGTGAGGGCGAATTGCGAGCCGAGGAAGAAGCGCTTCGCATCCGGAGCGACCGCGAGGCTTCGGGCTATGTCGTATCTTTCGAACGGAAGCGCCCGGCCGTCGAGCGTGGGACTGGTTCCGGTTCGCCAGCCGTCAATTGTCAAGCCCTCGCGATATGGGGCGAACGTCAAATCCTGGTTTGGCGGCGGACTGGATAATGTGAGGGACATCACATCAAATCGTAGGACGGGCTGCCCCAATCCGCGATAGCCAAAGTCGACAACTTTGCCATCTTCGGACACCCGCATTACGTCGGCCTGATTGCGAAAATTGAGAATAGGCGCTGCGACGGTCCAGATCGGTTCGCCGCGGGCGCCGATGAGGCCGAGGCAAGACGCCATCGAGGCGACAAGGATTCGCCCTTCCCGCAAGGCGATCGGAAGCGCAATAGGTCATGCGCCGTTCGTGGCCCAGGCCTCCCCCGTCCCACGCGAAAAGGAGAAACCGCCCTTGGTCCATCGCGGCGCCGACCGCGAACAGCGTATTGCCGTCGCCGGACCACGCGACATCTGAAAGGCCGAATGGGGACGGCGTAGCATCAGCGGGGCTCTGACCGTTCACCCGTTTTTAGGGTCGTTCCATCCAAAATATCGACGGCCGCGATGTCTAGTAGCCGATCGCCAGCCGTTTGCCGTCCGGACTGAAAGCTGCACGGCACGGTCGATTTCCACTCGGCGCCCTGACCGGCTCGCCGAGGCGGCGAAAGTTCGGCGACTGGACACGGATCAGGTCGCGAACGATGGTGAACTCCTTGACCTCCTTCTTCGGGCCGCGGACGATCTTAAGCTTGACCGGCGAATTGATCGCGCCGCGCATCTTCTCGACCGCCTGATCGAGCGTCAGACCTTGCGTCGGCGCGTCGTCGATCGCCGTGATGACGTCGCCGGACAGCACGCCGGCCTTGGCGGCTGGGGCGTCCTCGATCGCGGTGACGACCTTGATGAGGCCGTCCTCCTGGGTCACCCTGATGCCCAGTCCGCCGAATTCGCCCTTCGTCTGGACCTGTATGTTCGGGTCGTACTCGTAGAGCCGTATCATTCCGTCAAAGGCGGTCGTCGCGAGACGGTCGTCGCGCGCGAACGCTGCGCCGTAGCTGTCACCTCCGTACTGGCCATCGCGGAAGGCCTCGCTCCAGTCCTTGTCCCGGTCGAACACCCGCAGGCCATTCTTGCCTCCCAGCGTTGCGGCGAGGAAGCGCCCGTCGGGCGAGAACGTGAGAAACTCAGTGACCTCAGGCAAGTCGTCGTGAATTCGCCGAATCAGATTGCCGGACTCGCGGTCGAATATGTAGATCGAGGTCCCGTCCTTGAGTGTCTCTGTGTAGCCGCCCGCTGCGATCGTCGATCCGTCCGGGCTAATCGCCACCGCGAAGATGGCGCCGACGTTCTCAGGCCCGACCGGAATCCAGATCGTGCGCTGGAGCTTGCCGTCGGCGACCGACCAAATCCTCACTGTGCAATCATAGCCTCCGGTGACGGCGAACCGTCCCTCCCGATCGACGGCTTGGGCCCGCAGCTTGGCCGTATGCATCCCGGGATCGACGGCGAGCACGGGGCGGTCGTACAGGTCCGTCCCGGCGTTCGGCCCCTGATCCTGCGCCGAGGCCGGCGCGAGGAACACGCCGGCCAAGACTGCGAAAGCGGCGGCTACCAGCGTCCTGAAATTAGATCGACCCGAACATTCGGCCGAAGGCCGACGCGACTCCCTCCCCCACCCGGGCCGCGCTTGCGCGCGCCCGGGCGCAGGCTCTTGTGGGGGAGGGTTGGGGAGGGGGGTCGAGCCGCCGCGGCCGCGTCAGGAGCTTGGCCCAGCAAAAATCTCAAAGGTCCGGGCGACCCCCCACCCCGACCCGCCCCCACAGGGGGGGGCGGGGGGACTGCGACCGTCGATTCCAACTTAATGCGACGCGCTCTAGCGCGCGGCGACTCCAAACTCGGGCCATTTGGCGGCCTCCAACTGGGCCTTCTTCGTTTCGATTTCGAGCTTGTCCTTTTCGACGCGCCATGTCTGCGTCCCTCAACGGCTGACGACGAACACGTCGCCGAGAAAGTTCATGCGCGGCCCGAGATGCTGTTGACCCTTCGTCAGCTCATTCAGGTCGCGGTCCATGGCCTTGATCAGCTCGGGCATCGAGATCACCCCCTGACCCTCCGGGTCCGCTCTGCCGCTCAGCGCGTCGAGGAACACCTGCGTGAACGCCCCATGCCCCCAGGACGGGAGCTCCTGCGAAAGCTCGTTCTTCGACGACGACGTCAGCACCGTGACGTTGTCCATGTTCATGGCGCTGCGCAGGACGCTCGCGTCCGGGCCGGAGCCGCCCGGTCCGACCGCTCCGGAATGGCAGGCGTCGATGAGCAGCAAGACTTTCCCACGCTCGGCGAGCGCCTTCACCTTGCGGGCGAATTCGTCCGCGGAGACCGCGCTCGTCTCCATCGCGGTCGGCGCGGTCGCATCGAACCCGTAAGGCACGAGATAGAACTGGCCCTCGATCATCTCGCCGTGGCTGGAGATCGAGATCACCGCCATATCCTCGTCGGCGGGGCTCGTGCGCATGCGGGTTGCGATTGCGTCCATCGCTTCGAGGATGCCCGTGCGGCTGGCCTTGTCGTTGGCAAGATAGAGGCTCACGTCCGCGTAGAGGCTCGGTTTCTGGAGCGCGCCTTTCTGGCTTCGCGACGTCGTGCGCGTCCTCGGCCGCGTAGTCGAGATGGAGGCCGCCCGCCTTGTCGCCGAATTTGTCGACGCCGATCGCGAGCACATGCAGCACCCCGCCCGGCGGCTTGGCGCTGCCGGTCGCTGTCTGGACCGCGAGGCGCGCGGCGGCGGCGACGGCGACGCTGAGCGCGCGCCCGGTCTCGAGTTCGTCGAGGACGAGCGGCAGCGCGTCGGGCCGATGGAGCTTCGGGATCGCGGAGACGGGCAGGGTGGTCGCCCGCCTATCAGGACCGTGATTCACCACCCACTTCAGCGCGTCCTACGCGCCCGGCGTAGCCTCGTAGAAGCCTTCGGGGGTCCACAGCACCCAGTCGGTCTTGTTCGGAAGGACCTGCAGCGCCAGCAGCTCGCGCCCGTCGTCGGCGCGATGCCAACGGATCGCGCCGTCGCCATAGGCCGCGACGACGACGCGTCCATCCCTGCTGGCGTTCACCGCCCAGACCTCGTTTTGATTTAGCCGCCGCCATTTCTTCGTTCCCGCATCGTCGAACGCCGTAAGCGCATAGCCCGAGCCAAGGAAGAAGCGCTTCGCGTCCCGAGCGATCGCGAGGCTATGCGCGCGCTCATTCCGTTGGAGCGCAAGCGCGCGGCCGCTGAGCTTGGGGCTCGTTCCGCTGCGCAAGTTTTCAATCGTCAAGCCCTCGCGAAGCCCACAATTCCCGAACAAAACTCGGGCCGCGCGTGACGCTGACCGATTTTGCGGCCTGCGGCGGCTTCGAGGGTCACGATCGGGTCTTGTCGGTCACCTCCTCGTCTTCGCCTTCGCGCAAGGCAAGTCTCGTGGGAATCGCATGCAACCGGCGCAAGTCTTGTCGGTCTCAACCGCGCGCGGGTCATCATCGCCGCGGCATCGGAGCGCCGTCATGACCTCCGGCTGGGAACGGACGGTTTTGGTTCATCCGGCCGGTCCGTGCGCCAGCGCCCGGACCCGTCGCCGGGCGTCGAGGATCGTCGCCAGCGCTTGCGCTCCGCCGCCGACGCGAATGATCAACTGGCGGGCATGGCTGACGACGCGTCCAGGCAGGCCGATCAGGTGGAACCGCAGCGCCTTCATGCGCTTTTCCGCCCAGCTTTCGCCGAGCGCCAAGCGCTTCAACGCCGCGTTCAGATTGAACGCCAGGATCGCCAGCGCCCACCAGGCGGCGTTGGCGCCGAACAGCCCTGACGGCATCTGTCCGCCGGCCAGATCGGATTTCATCGCCGAATGCGCCTCCTCGCTCTTGCCGCAACGCTCCCGCAACCACCAGATCACCCCGTCGCCCGGACCCTGCCGGTTGGTCACCACGCCGAACAGCTTGTGGAGGCCCTTGCGGCCGAACGCCTGGGTGGGAAACGGCAGCTCCTTCTCGTCCCCCAGCTCCAATTGGCGCAGCGGCTCGCGGATCGCCAGGAAACGATAATCGGCGCGCTTGCGACTGTGTCCGGCCCAATCGGGGACGTAGACGACATCGGCCCATTGCTGATCGGTCGCGTAGGACTTGCCGTCGACTATCCGGATCAGCGGCCGCCACTCGCTCTCCGGCGTCGCCAGCGCGGCGGCGCGGAAAGCCTCGCTCACATCGGCCCCGATCGCAAAGTCGATCACGCCGAAACGCGAGTCCTTTCCCTCGCCGCAATAGAGCAGCAATTCTTCCTGGTAGCCCGCCGTGTCGGAGCGCAACGCAACCTTCTTCACGCTCTCCGGCAGATGGCGAAGGCTCTCTTTCAGCACCCGCAGTTGCTCGTGTCCGGCCGGCACGTTGCCGTCGCGGAACTCCGAATACAGCATCGCGCCCTGTTCCGCCCACCAGCAGTTCAGCGGTTGATAGGCCTTGAACTTCTTGTAGCAGTACAGCGCATCGCGCTTGTGGGTCTCGATCAGCGTCGCGTCCATGTCCAGCGTCGCCGACCTCGCCGGCTGGTGTTGGTGCAGGAACGCCAGCAGCGCCTGGTTCACCCGCCACAGGCCCTCGAGCTCTTCCGTCACCGCCGGAATGAACGCCGCTCCCGCCGCCGCCTTAGGCGAGTTCGGATCATGAAACCGCTCCAGCCAACCTGACAGCGCCGACGGCGAGGGCGTCGCCCGCTCGCGTTCGCGCCGAAAGCGGCTCTTCAACGACCGCCGTTCCGCGCGCGACAGCAAATCCTTCTCGATCGCGCGCAGGATCGCGGAAAATCCACTGTCGCGCTCCAACCGCTCGATGTCCTCGACGCAATCGCCGCCCGCGAGGTTCAGCAAGATCACCGCCAGGACCATCTGAATGTCGAGCCAGCCGCGGCCGCCCGCCGCCCGCACATGCCGCCGGATCGCCGCGCCGAGCCCGCTGGCCTTTATCAGGTCGAGATACAGCGCAAGACCGGCAAAAGAGGTGACCCCATGGCTCGACAAATCCGCCTCATACTGGAAATCGAGCAGCCCCTGTGCCACCATCGCGCACCCCGTTGGTGATGGTTTTCGAATCGCAATCCAAGACTATCCTCCTGATGAATCAGGACCAACGGGGAACCAAAGTTTTTCTTGAGGCGGAATCCAGGGCGACGTCAGGGGCTTCGAATTGGGGTTAAATGATGACCTCCTTCTGCCGACGACCGTGTCCCGCGGCGCGGCGGAGCCGAAGCAGGGAAGGTTGGGGCCGTCGCGAACAGGACGCGCCGGAGGTAGGCAAAATCCTTGAACCGTCGGGCCCGCTTGCCCGTCGCTGCGCTTTCCTCGGCGACGATCGCCACATCTGCGGTTTCCACGTTCAATCGCGCGTTCTCGGCCAAGCCGAAGAGAGAATTGACGCTTCGCCAAACTGGCCATGCCGAGCGCGCGGCGGCGTTGCGCAGACCTGATTGTGCGTCGTGGACGCGGTGAAGGGGCCCATCGGGGTCGATCGCCGTTCCTACCGCTTCGCCAGCGCCCGGAGGTCGAAGGCGGGGTTGGCGGCGTCCTCCGGCGTCAGCGATCTTCGGCGTGCCGATGATCCGTTTCGCCGCCGCGTGGTCGCCGGCGCGGTTGACCGATTCGACGACCGCGAGCCGGCCGTCGCGGAAGCCGAAGGTCGAGAACGCGCGCGTCGCCGGGATCGCCGCGCACGACCCAAGTGTCGACGCCGTGCGGCAGGCCGGCGATCATCAGCTTGAGGTCGCCCTGGTCGCTCCAGAACCAGGCGAGCGCGTCATAGGGCTTCGGCTTGCCGACGAGCCGCGCCGCGACGCATTTCGCCTGGTCGACGGCGTTCTGGATCGACTCGAGCCGGGTGCGGAAGCCGAGCGCTGCGTTGGGAAAATCGGCGCAGTCGCCGATCGCCGAAATGGCCGGATCGGAAGTCTGCAGATGCGCGTCGACGACGACGCCGTTCATGCATTCGAGCCCGCAGTCGCGCGCGAGCTGGTCCTCCGCCGTGACGCCGACCCCGACGATCACGAGTATCGGCCGGCAAAACCTCGCCGTCGGTCAGCACGACGGCCTCGGCCTTCCCTGCGCCCGTGATCGCCGTCACGCCGCGCCCGATGCGGAACTTCGCGCCGAAGCCGCCGTGCGCCTTGAGGAAGAAATCCGACATGACGGTCGAGACGGCGCGGCCCATGGGCCGGGCGATCTCGACGACCGTCACGTCGGCGCCGAAGTTCGCCGCGGTCGCGGCGATCTCGAGCCCGATGAAGCCCGCGCCGATGACGACGACCTTGCGGCCCGGGGCGAGCCGCTCGCGGATCCGGGTCGCGTCGGCGATGGTCCGCAGATAGAAGACGCCCGGCAGTTCGACGCCCGGCGCCTCGAGTCTGCGGCGCCGCGCTCCGGTCGCCAGGATCAGATGGCCGTAGCCGATCGTCTTGCCGTCGCTCGTCCCGACGCGCTGTGCCGCACGGTCGATCCGCGTCGCGCGGACGCCGAGCCTGAGATCGATGCGCTGGTCGCGGAAATATGCCTCGGCCCTCAGCGGCAGGCCGTGGATGTCCATCTCGCCCTTGAGAAAGGCCTTCGACAGCGGCGGGCGCTGATAGGGCAGGTCCTTTTCGTCGGAGAGGAGGACGATCTCGCCGTCGAAGCCGTCCTCGCGCAGGCTGGCGGCGGCCTGGACGCCGGCGTGGCCGGCGCCGGCGATGACGACCGGGGAAGACGACATCTTGCGGGTCCATGGCTTGATCGGATCCGCCGGCGCTCACTCGCCGGCGTAGAGGCGGAAGTCGGGGCGCTCGTCCTCCGATTCCCCCGGTCCCGGATCGTCCGGCGGCATCGTCGCCGGATCGATGATGATTCCCGCTCGCGCCGCCGGAGCCGGGGCGAGCGACGGCGCGCTGCGCGGCGGTTCGGCGGCCGGGGCGGCCGCCGCGGGCGGCGGAGCAGGGGAAGCGGCGGCGGTCGACGGCGGCGGAATCGCCGGCGCCGGCGCCGCTGGCTCCGCTTCGATCGGCTCAGGCTCCGCAGGGGCGGCGATGCGCTCGTCGGGCGTGCGCCAGACGAAGGCGTCGAGCGCGCCCGAGGGCGAGACGGGCGCCCAGCGGTCGCTGATGAAGCCGTCCGCCACCCACGCCTTGTCGCGCGGCGCCCGCGCCGCGCGGCCGAGCCACTCGCGCACCGCCCCTTCATGGCCCTCCGCCTCCTCGATGTCGGCCATCAGCAGGCAGACGCGGCGCGTGGGCCGGCCGTGGGGCGAATCGGAAGCGAGCAGAGGCGCGATGGCGGCGCGGGCGGCGTCCCGGTCGTGTGCCTCGAGCGCCGCGCGCCCGACCGTGAGCATCGATTCGGGGTCGTTTGGCGCGACGCGGGCGAGTGTGCGGGCGCGGGCGAGCCGGTCCTCGGCCGAATTGCCGTGCCGGACCCTGAGATACGCCGCGGCCAGGTCGGGATGGGGCGTCTGGGCATAGGCGTTCTCGAGCGCTCTTGTCGCGCGGCGATAGTCGCCGGAGTCCGCCGCCAGTCGGCCGTAGATCGCGGCGGCCGGAACGAGGGTCGGCGCGAGACGGCTAGGCCTCCCGCGCGAGCGCGAGCGCTCCCTTCGGGTCGCGCTCCATCAGCTCTTCCGCCATTGCGGTCTTGATGACGGCCCGCCACCGGTCGGCGGTCGGCTTGTCGATCAGGCGCGCGGCGGCGTTCGAATCGACGGTCGCGAGCGCTCCCGTCCAGTCGCCCCGGCGCGCGCGGTCGTCGAGGACCGCCTGGCCCGCCCAGGCGGCCGGAGCGTGGGCGTTTGCGCGCATCGCGTATTGCAGGGCGACCTCGTGATCGCCGCCGCGGCGAGCCTCGACATGCAGGCCGCGCAAGCCGAGTCCTTGCAGCTCGTGATGCTCGAGCATCTCGTGATAAACGGCGGCGGCTGTCTGCCGGTCGCCGGCGAGCTGCGCCGCTTGCGCGCGGAGGAGCTTGGCCATCGGATCGTGCTCGAGCAGGCGGTTTGCTTGGGCGGCGTATTTGGTCGCGGCGCGCTTGTCGCCGGCGCTGACCGCGATGAGCCCGCGCGAGACCGCCGCGAGGCCCTTTTCGCGCCGGCGCGCCCGCGCCGCGAGCGCACATGAGCGAGGGGATCCGGAAGACGAAGCGCAGGAGGCCCCAGACGATCGACCAGAAGACCGCGATCGCGGCGACGACGCCGAGCGCCAGCATCAGCGAGAATTGGTATTCGACACCGCCCCAGGTCACCGTCACCACGCCCGGGTTGTCGGCGAGCCACATGAGGCCCCAGGCCGCCAGGGCCACCGCAGCGAGGAGGATCAACAGGCGAAACATCATCTCTCCGCTCACGAACGTCGGGCCCATGAGGGCGGGGTGACCCTCTCAGGGCTCGCCGCTCTTCGCCAGCTGCGCGACCGCGGCCTCTCGGATCGACTGAATGGCCGCCTCCGCCGCCAACCTCTGTTCGGCGGCGGACGGCCCAGGCCGAGGCCGCCTGGCGCGACGGCTCGGGAAGCTTGGCGAATGCGGCCAGCGCCCCGCTCAAGTCGCCGCGGCGGCTGTCCGCCTCGATGGCCGACGCCAGCGCCTGTGGACCTTCGCCCGGCGCCTCGTTCAGTTTGCGCACCCGGACGAGGTCGCGCAAATGCGCCAGAAGGCGGTCGACGAGTCGGCTGCTCGCCTCTGTCGCCCCGCCCTGCGCCTCAGTCGGCCCGCCGCGCCCCTCTGTCGGCGCGGCCGCGGCCAGGACCTTGGACCGTACGGCTTCGAAGTCGGCGGCGAGCGCGCTGTCGCTCGGCGCGCCGTCGACCACGGCCTTCAGCGGAGCCAGCTTCGCCGACTCGACGCCGAGGCGCTCCAACCCGGCAAGATCGGTCTGGAACGGCGCGCCGCGGTCGAGCTTGTCGCGCACCGACTCGGCGAGGATGGCGACCGCGGCGGGATTGTGGCTGGCGGAGGCGTTCTCGATCGCGACGCGGGTTTCGTTCTTTGTCGCCGCGAGCTGCGCCTCGATCTTGTCGAGCCGGGCCGTGGTGGCGGAGAGGTCGGCGGCGACCGCCTGCGGCGGGCCGGATTCCAGTTTCGCCACCCGCGTCTCGAGGCCGGGAATCTCGCTCTGCGCGGCGTTGACGTCTGAACGCAGATCCTTCACTTGCCCCGTCAGAGTCTGAACCGCTTGCATCGTTGCGGCGATCCTGGGCGCCTCGTCGCCGTTCCCCGCCTGCAGTGCGCCGAGACGCTTGTCGACCGCGTCGTTCGCCGCCTGCAGCGCCCCGAGTCGTTTGTCGATCGCGTCGTTCGCCGCCTGCAGAGCGCCGACGTGTTTGTCGACTGCGGCGATAGCCGCCTCGGAGCTGCTTCCCTCGAGCGCGCCGACGCGCTGGTCGAGGCCGGAGATCGCCGCGTCTTCGCGTTGAGCCTGGGACTCGATGCGCTGAGCCTGCGACTCGATCGCCGCAAGGCGGTTGGCGTTGGCCTCGGCGAGATCGGCCTTCGGCGCAAAGAGAGAATAGCCGACGCCGGCGACGATCGCCGAGACGACAAGGCCGCCGATCGCTCCCGACAAAAAGCCGCCAAAGGCGCTCGGCCTCCTCGTGCTCGACCGGCCCGCCTGCGCTTCCCGAGCTGGAGGCGTGGCGTCGCCGGCTTGTTGAACTGAAGGCGCGGGCCGATCGGCGTCCTGAGCCGCGGGCGCAGCCTCGCCGCCTTCCTGAACTGACGGCGCGGGCCCGCCCGCTTCCTGAGCCGGGGGCGGACCCTCGCCCCCTTCCTGAGCCGGGGGCGCAGCCTCGCCTGCTTCCTCAGCCGGAGGCGCAGTCTCGCCGTCGTTGCGCGACGCGAACTCGCCTTCGATCACGCCCGGGTCGCTGCGCTTGTCCCGATTGACCGGCGCGCCGCCGACCGATTTGGACGCGCCACCGGCCGGTTCAGACGCAACGTCCTGACTCTCTTCGTCAACCATTCGCTAGCGCGCCCTCGGGGGAATTGGCGCCCTATATACGGGAGGCCCTACCGGAAGCAAATACCGACGCGGGCCGCGCCCAAGGCGGCAAACAGCGCATCCTCTTCGGGCCGTCCGGCGACGACGACGCAAGGAGCATCGATCGCCCGCAACGGCTCGGCGACGTCGTCCGACAGGCAGATATGGCGCAACGCGAGGAAATGCTGCGCCAGGCCGGATTTCTCCGCCAGCCCCGCCGCGAGCGCGGCCGAGCGCCGGGAATAGTGCAGCGCCGCCGCGCAGGCGGCGAGGGCTCGGATCTCGGCAGGGCGCCATGACGCGCGTGCTTCGGCCGCATAGGCCTCGACGACCTCCAGCGCGCAGAATTGGCTGAGCGCGGCTTCGAGCATCGGATTGCGGTCGCGGCCGGCGAGATAGAGGACCTTTGCCGCCGATGGCAATTCGCGCCTCAGCGTCTCGACGAGCCGCGCGGCGTCCGGCGCCGGCGGAGCGGCGAGGCGCCAGCCGCGCGCCTCGGCGGCGCGCGCCGTCCGCGCGCCGACGGCGTAGAGCGGCGCTGCCGCCTCTGCCGGCGATTCCCCGATAAACGCCTTGGCGCTGCTGGCGAGAACCGCGTCGTAGCGCTCGCTCGCGGTCTTGACGCGCAAGGGCGCAATCTCGATGACCGGCAGAGAGGCGACGGTAAACCCGAGCCTTCTGAGCCTCGCCCCGCTGCGCCCCGCATCGTCGCGGGCGCGGAACAGCGCGACCCTGACTGCCGCCCCTTGCTTTTTCATGGTCGGCATTATGGGGTCGGCGGGCGGCCGGGCAAGGCGGCGCTTGCCGATTGGCGCGCGGAGCTTTACCCCCTTCCGCCTTCCCGCGTCATCCGCGACAGGATCCTGGTTGGACAAAGCGCTCGACACTCCCGATCTCGCCGCGGCGCGCCTCTGGCGCGACCTCGAGTTCCGCAAGGACATCAACGGTCTGCGCGCGCTCGCGGTTCTCGGGGTGGTCGCCTTTCACGCCGACCGGGCGCTCGTCCCGGGGGGCTTCGCCGGCGTCGACGTCTTCTTCGTCATTTCGGGCTTTCTCATCTCGCGCATCATTCTCTCCGAATGCGCGGTCGGCCATTTCTCGCTGCTCGACGTTCTACGCCAAGCGGGCAAAGCGCATCCTGCCGGCCCTCCTCGTCGTCCTGGGCGCCGTCTGGATCGTCGGTTGGTTCCGGGCGGCGCCGGTCCAGTTCCGCGACATCGCCGGAGGCCTGCTCGGCAATTCGTATTTCACCGTGAATTTCTGGCTCATGCGGCTCGCCGGAGTTGGAGGTTATTTCGGCGCGGATTCGTCCGCCAAGCCTTTGCTCCATCTCTGGTCGCTGAGCATCGAGGAGCAGTTCTATCTCGTCTGGTCGGTTCTGCTGTTGGCGGTGTTCAAGTCGAACGACCGGCTGCTGCCGTTCCTCATCCTGTTCGTCTTCGTCGCCTCGTTCGCCTATTGCGTCGCGCTGACCCCCATCAATCCGATCGGCGCCTTCTATCTGCCGTGGACGCGGGCCTGGGAGCTCGCGCTCGGGGCCCTACTCGCCTATCGCGAAGTGTTTTTTCTCCGCCGATGGCCCTATCCCTCGCGTCGGCGCGCCGACATCGGCGCCGGATTGGGCGTCGCGCTCATCGTCGCCGGCTATCTCCTGCTGAGCGAAGCGGAACCTTTTCCCGGATGGCGAGCGGCGATCCCGACAGCAGGCTGCGCGCTCGTCATCGCCCATCCTCGTTCGTTCGTCGGCGACGTTGCGCTCGGCAACAGGGTCGCGACCTTCTTCGGCCTGATCTCCTATCCGCTCTATCTCTGGCACTGGCCTCTCTTCGCCTTCGCCCACATGTGGCCGGGCGTCATTCCGACGAGCGGGGTGATGTACGGGCTCGCCGCCGTCGCCGTCGCGCTCGCGGCCCTGACCTACCGTTTGATCGAGTCGCCGGCCGCCGCGCTGTTTCGCCGCCGCCCCTATGCGGTCGCGCTCGTCCTCGTCGCTGGCCTGGCGCTGACCGGCGTCGTCGGCCGCATGACCTACGACGCAAGGGGGTTTCCGGGCCGGTTTCCGCCGCTGGTCACCCGGATTTTCGACTTCGACGTCAACGGCGCGCAGGGCAAGCGCCTGATGCAATGCTTCTATCAGCGGGACGACCGGGCCTATTCGCTCGCCGAGGAGCGCGAGAGGGCGGCGCGCTTTTTCGAGGCGAACCGGTGCGCCGTCGCCGACGACCCGACAAAACCGACCATCCTGGTCGTCGGCGACTTGCATGCGGCGCACCTGTTCGCCGGCCTGACGGAGGCCTTCGGCGAAACCGCCAACATCCTGACCCTCTCGTCGGTGTTCTGCGTCCCTCTGGTCGAGCATGTCGAGATGGACGAGGGCGTCGCCGGGACGCCGCGCTGCCGCGCCATCAACGATTACGTGTTCGAGCGGATCCGCGCGATCAAGCCGGACGTCCTTCTGGTCGCGGGCTACTTTGCTCAATATGACCATGAGGCGAACTGGCGCTATCTAGGCTTTCTCGACGCGCTCGTCCAGGGCGCGAAGACGCTGCATCAGGACGGCGTGCGCTCGATCGTCGTCGCCGGCGAGGTTCCGACCTGGGCGCCGGTGCTGCCGATCCTCGTTGGACGCGATCTGCTCGAAACAGGCGAGGCGTCGACCTTCTCCCCCGTCGGGGTGCGGCCGGACTCGCTCGAAACGGACAAGGCGCTCGCGGCCAGGGACTGGGGCGAGGGCGTGGACTATGTATCTCAGGCGGCCAAGCTCTGCGGGCCCGGGGGCTGCCGCCGGCTGGTCGGACCCAATCTGCCCGAAGACATGCTGGCCGTCGACTACGGACATTACAGCGTCAATGGCTCGATCTTCGCGGTGAAGACGATCCTTCAGCCTGTCATCGAGAGAGCGCTGGCGAAGGCCCGATGACGTCGATGGTTCAGGCCGTCATCATCCGGCCGGCACGGTCTGCCGCTGCGCCTGATGGAGCACCGGTTCGGCGCGCGCGAGCCGGACAGCCGCCATGACGTCGGAATCGATCGGCAGGTCGTCCGCGTAGTCCTGAAGGCGGAGCAGCGATAGACGCGCGCCGGATTCGGCCTCGTCCGCCACGCGATCGTCGAAGGCCAGGAATTCGAGGTTGGCGACATCGGCCGCCTCCTTCACCCATAGGGCGGAGGCAAGCTGGATGGCGTCGATCATCGACAGGAAGCGCGGCTTTTCGCCTGGACGCTCGCACAGCCGCGGGGCGCTGCCATTTCACGTCGCGAAGCCGCCCCGCGCGCAGCATCGTGTTGGGGTCCGGCGTCACGAAAGTCGCGATCGAGCGGAGGTAGCGGACGAATTCGGACAAAGTCGGGAATCGGTCGGGGACGAAGGCCGACGGCCTCAGCTCCGCGAACAGGATGCTCGAGACCCATAACCGGCGCCTGCCGATCGCAGCCTCCGTCAGGATCGTCTCGAGGTCGCGCTCCGAATCGCCCGATTCGATCCGCGCGTGCCGCAACAGCACGTTCACGTGCAAGAAATGCCTGTCGCTAGTGGAAGTAATCAAGCCCGCCCCCCCAATCCTCGGCCGAGGCCGCCGCCAGCGAGCCCTGAATGCTGATCGCTGCGGCGGCCCGAACCGTCCCCTCGATTGTTAGAACCTCCAACCGTTCGGGGAGTTGGCTATCCCCCGTGTAGATCGCCCGGCCGGTGACGCACACGGCCTTGTTGCCGAACGGGTTATAGGCGTCCTCGCCCCTGGATTTGTCGAACACGCATTCGATC
Source organism: uncultured Alphaproteobacteria bacterium (assembly GCA_963768555.1). Lineage (GTDB taxonomy): Bacteria > Pseudomonadota > Alphaproteobacteria > Rhizobiales > Beijerinckiaceae > Roseiarcus. The sequence goes on along the minus strand of CAVYIZ010000075.1, from coordinate 72,186 downwards.
TGGGTTTCTCCGCCGGAAAGCGTCAAGCGGCCCTTCCACACTGGGCCGCGGTAGTCGATCGCCTCGAGCCGCCCCTCGAACGAGGTGATCGCGGTTCCGGCGAACCAGACGTCCGTTCCGGACGGCGCCTCGTTCAGACGGCCGACGCGATCGACCTGTCGGCAAAAAAACGCGTCCAGCGGCAACTCCGTGTCGTTGTACTGGACGAGAACGACGTAAGCCGGGTCGATCGCTTTGACGATGCGGTCGAAGGCCCGCATGAGCCTCGGGCGCCGCAGCAGGATTTGATAGTCGCTGCGATAGACGCGGCCAGCGCAGCGGCGGAGGAGCTCGACGGCGGAGCCGCCGCTCGCGCCGATCGACTTCTGCTTCTCGATGATGCCGAATTCGCAGGATGCGTAGGCCAGATGCGAAACGAAAAACTGGCTTGACAAGCGCTTTGTGTGAAGTTCGCGGTCGGCTGCAATCAGCGCAGCCAAGAAGGCGTCGAATATCCTCTTGAACAACTGGGCCGGAATCAGCTCAGGCTCAAATCCAGGCGCCTCAAGGGGCCTGATCATCACACGGATTTCACTTGATCCGATTGGGCTGTTCATCGCTCCGCCTCGGGACCTGATCTTGAATAACACGACAGCGATTCCCGCAACAGGCGACGTATCGCCGCGTCCCTTGTTTCCTCGTCGGCTTTCGTTCACGCTAAGGGCGTTGCGAACTTGCGCGAATGGCGCACGCTCCGGGAGAAAGCAAGCGTATGCGCGTTCTGGGCATCGAGACGACCTGCGACGAGACGGCGGCGGCGGTCGTGCGGCTCAGGACTGACGGCTAGGCGAGATCCTGTCCGACGAAGTGATGAGCCAGATCGCGGCTCACGCGGCCTTTGGCGGCGTCGTGCCGGAGATCGCGGCGCGCGCCCACGTCGAGATCCTCGATTCGCTGATCGCGCGCGCGCTCGCTCAGGCGCGGCTGTCCGCCAAGGACCTCGACGGCGTCGCCGCGGCGGCAGGGCCGGGCCTGATCGGCGGGGTCCTGGTCGGGCTGATGGCGGCCAAGGGGATCGCGATCGCGATTGGGAAGCCGCTCGATCGCCGTCAACCATCTCGAGGCGCACGCGCTGACGGCGCGCCTGACCGGCAGCGTCGCCTTTCCCTATCTCATCCTGCTGGCGTCGGGCGGCCACACCCAGATTCTCGCGGTCAAGGGCGTCGGCGATTACGAGCGGCTCGGGGCGACCATGGACGACGCCATTGGCGAGGCCTTCGACAAGACCGCGAAGCTCCTCGGCCTTCCCTATCCCGGCGGTCCGGCGGTCGAAGCCGCCGCCAAGGATGGCGACCCGGAGCGCTTCGCGCTGCCCCGGCCGATGGTCGGCCGGCCGAACGCCGACTTTTCCCTCTCGGGCCTCAAGACCGCCTTGCGGCTCGCCGCCGAATCGGCGGCGCCTCTGCGGCCCCGCGACGTCGCGGACATCTGCGCCTCCTTCCAGGCGGCGGTGGTCGACGTCGTCGAGGATCGTATGCGGATGGGTGTCAAGCTCTTCCGCCAGCGCCTTGGCCGGACGCCCGAAGCGGTCGTCATCGCCGGCGGGGTCGCGGCCAATTCGGCGCTGCGGCAGGCGCTCGAGCGATTCTGCGCAGAGGCCGGACTGCCGATGGTCGCGCCGCCGCAGAAGCTCTGCACCGACAACGGCGCGATGATCGCCTGGGCCGGCGTCGAGCGGCTCAGGCTCGGCCTGATCGATCCGCTCGACGTCGCGGCGCGCCCGCGCTGGCCGCTCGACGCCAAATCGCAGCGCGCGCTGAACAACAAGGCGTGAGCGCCGCCTCAATATCCGTTCGTCTGATTGGCGGGATGCTGGCTCTCAGCCGAGGCCGCCGGCTTTTCCTTGCTCTTTTCGTTGGCCATGTGATGGCCGACGACGCAGCCGCCGATCGCGCCGAGGATGGCGTGGTGGCCGGCGTAATGGCCGGCCACGCCGCCGACCAGGGCCCCCTTCAGACAGCCTTTCGCGTCGGCTGAGGAAGGAGCGAGGGTCGGGGCGAAGGCTAGCGCGAGCGCGGCGGCGAAAATCGCGGATTTCATGGCAAGCTCCGTTTTTCGAGGCGTCCTCTTCAATCCGCCCATAGGCGGAAGAGTTCCCCCCCGTCCTTCACCCGGATTCAGGCGTGAGGGCAAGAAAAAGGCGAGGCGCGGGCAGGAATCCTTCCCCGGGGAAGGCAATTTCGCTGCGCCGATTGCAATTCGGCCTCAGGGCGCCTATAAAGAGGCATCCCCCTAGAGTTTTGTTCTTTGAGGCTGCGCCTCCTCCGGGCCGAGAACGGAGCCGCGCGCCCGAACCGTTGTAAGGAGCAAGTCAAACATGAGCGACGCCCCGTTGATGCCGAAGGCGACGGCGGTATGGCTGGTCGAGAACACCTCGTTGACCTTCGACCAGATCGCCGAGTTCTGCAAACTGCACCCGCTCGAGGTCAAGGGGATCGCCGACGGCGAGGTGGCGACCGGCATCAAGGGCTACGATCCGATTTCGACCGGCCAGCTGACGCGCGAGGAAATCGCCGCGGCCGAGCAGGATCCGAACCGTCGCCTGCATCTTGCCGGTCTCGAAGGTGCGCACGCCCGAGTTCAAGAAGCCGCGCGGCGCCCGCTACACGCCGCTTTCGCGCCGGCAGGACCGGCCGAACGCCGTGCTGTGGCTGTTGCGCAACCATCCCGAGCTCAAGGACGCGCAGATCATGCGGCTCGTCGGCACGACCAAGCACACCCTGCAGGCGATCCGCGACCGCACCCACTGGAACTCGGCCAACCTGCAGCCGATGGATCCGGTGACGCTCGGCCTCTGCTCGCAGATCGACCTCGATTTCGAGGTCAACCGGGCCGCCAAGGACAAGCCGAAGGTCGAGGAGGACCGCAGCCAGACCCTGGTCCCGGCCGAGGTCACGACCGCCAAGCCCGCGCCGTCGAGCCAGCTCGAAGTGTTCGGCGTGCCGAAGCCGAAGGCGCCGGCCGAGGAGAAAATCGACGTCGAATTCGGTGTTCGGCAAGCTGAAGGAGCGGGAGAAGGAGCCGCGCGGCCAGGAATAGGCCGCTGCAGCCGTTCGCCGCTACTCTGCGGCTTTGGCGATGCTCGGATTGTTGGGATGCGTCGTCCAGTTCGCGGCCGGACGGTCGTAGGGGAGGCCGGTCCGCGGATCGACGCCCTTCGTCTTGTGGACCAGCGTGATGCATCCCTCGACCGGGCAGACGAGCGCGCAGAGATTGCAGCCGACGCATTCGGCTTCGTTGACCGTGAACCGCCGCTTGCCGTCGAGACTGGCGAAGATCGCCTGGTGCGAAGTGTCCTCGCAGACGATGTGGCAGCGGCCGCATTTGATGCAGAGATCCTGGTCGATCTCGGCCTTCGCGACATAGTTGAGATTGAGATGCTGCCAGTCCGTGATCGAGGGGACCGCGCGGCCGCGGAAGTCCTCGATCGTCGCGTAGCCCTTGCGGTCCATGTAGGCGGCGAGGCCTGACGTCATCTCCTCGACGATCTTGAATCCGTAGGTCATCGCCGCGGTGCAGACCTGCACCGTGCCGGCGCCGAGCGCGATGTATTCGGCCGCGTCGCCGCCAGGTCGTGACGCCGCCGATCGCCGAGATCGGCAGGCCGGCGCAGGCCGGGTCGCGGGCGATCTCGGCCACCATGGCGAGCGCGATCGGCTTCACCGCCGGGCCGCACATGCCGCCGTGCGTGCCCTTGCCGTCGATCGCGTCCGTCGGGGTCATCGCGTCGAGATCGATCCCCATGATCGAATTGATCGTGTTGATGAGCGAGACGGCGTCGGCGCCGCCCTTCTTCGCCGCGCGCGCCGGATGGCGGATGTCGGTGATGTTGGGGGTCAGCTTGACGATGACCGGCATGCGGGTGTGCGCCTTGCACCAGCGCGCGACCATCTCGACATATTCGGGGACCTGGCCGACGGCCGAGCCCATGCCGCGCTCCGACATGCCGTGCGGGCAGCCGAAATTGAGCTCGACGCCGTCGCACTCGGTCTCCTCGACCCGGCCGAGGATTGTCTTCCACGAGTCCTCGTCGCAGGGCACCATCAGCGACACGACCAGCGCGCGGTCGGGCCAGGCGCGCTTGACCTCCTTGATCTCCTGCAGATTGATCTCGAGGTCGCGGTCGGTGATCAGCTCGATGTTGTTCATCGCGATGACGCGGCGGTCGGGCCCGTGGATCGCGCCGTAGCGCGCGCCGGACACGTTGACGATCGGCGGCCCGGCTTCGCCGAGCGTCTTCCACACGACGCCGCCCCAGCCGGCGCGAAAGGCGCGCTCGACGTTCACCTTGCGGTCGGTCGGCGGGGCCGAGGCGAGCCAGAACGGATTGGGCGACTTGATCCCGAGGAAATTGCTGCGCAGATCGGCCATGAGACCCTCGCTTCAAGTTCAGGCGCTTGCGACGCCGAGCGCGGCGATGATCGAGCGCGCGGCCTGCTTGCCGTCCTCGACCGCCTGGACGGTGAGGTCCTCGCCGCCGAGCACGCAGTCGCCGCCGGCCCACACGCCCTCGAGGCTGGTGCGCCGCTCGCCGTCGACGACGATCCGTCCGTCCTTGAGCTCGATCGGCGCGCCGTCCAGCGCCTCGGGCGCGCCGCGCTGTCCGATGGCGGTGAACAGCATGTCGGCCTCGATCCGGAAGACGGAGCCGGGCGAGGCCAGCACGCCTTCGTGCTCGTGGGTGTCCTCGAACACTGCGCCGCTGAACACGCCCGCATGTCCCTCGAGCGCCACCGGGCGCGCCCAGGTGCGGATGACGACGCCGCTCGTCTGCGCGAGTTCGCGCTCGAACAGGCTCGCCTTCATCTTCTCGGCGCCGCGGCGATAGACGATCGTCACGTTCTCGCGCGCCGAGCCGCTTCGACTGCACGGCGATGTCGATCGCCGTCATGCCGCCGCCGATGACGACGACCCGCCGGCCGACGGGCAGCGTCGTCAGGTCGTCCGCCTGCCTGAGGGCGGCGATGTAGGCGACGGCGTCGACCACGTTTTCGAGTTCGCCTTCCTTCGGCAGGCCGAGCTTGTTGGTCGCCCCCAGGCCGATCGCCAGGAAGACGGCGTCATAGTCGCGCCGCAGGTCGGCGAGCTTCACGTCCTTGCCGAGCGCGACGCCGTATTGCACCTCGATGCCGCCGATCGACAGGATGAAGGCGGCCTCCTTGGCGGCGAAGTCGTCGACCGTCTTGTAGGCGGCGATGCCGTATTCGTTGAGGCCGCCGGGCTTGCCGCGCGCCTCGAAGATCGTCGACCTCGACGCCCGCGACCGCGAGCGCATGCGCGCAGGCGAGACCCGCCGGGCCCGCCCCGACGATCGCGACCCGCTTGCCGGTCGGCGCGCCGCGCTTGTAGGGCGACTGTCCGCCTTCGATCGCCGCGTCGGTCGCGTAGCGCTGCAGGAGCCCGATTCTGACCGGCTTGCCTTCGGCGGCCTCGCGCACGCAGGCCTCCTCGCACAGGGTCTCGGTCGGGCAGACGCGCGCGCACATGCCGCCCATGATGTTGGCGTCGAAAATGGTCTTCGCCGCTCCCTCGCGGTTGCCGGCCGCGATCTGCCGGATGAACAGCGGAATGTCGATCGAGGTCGGGCAGGCCTTCTGGCAGGGCGCGTCGAAGCAGAAATAGCAGCGCTCCGACTCGACCCTGGCCTCATGCGGGGTGAGCGGCGGATGGAGATCGGCGAAATTCGACTTGATCGTCGCCTCGTCGAGGCGGCCCGGCGCGACGTCGGAAAGTCCTGGCGGATGGGCGGCGATCGTCATGGCTTCTCCCCAAGGCCTTGGCGGCGAACCGGGATATTCTTGACCGATCGGTCAAGTCTTTCGCGGCGCGCGGCCGGTGTCAAGCCCGGCGGCGCTCGCGCGCGCCGCGCGCCATCGCCGCGATCGCCGCTTTGAGCGCGAGCGCGGCGTCGGCGGTCGCGAGCCTGCTTCTGCTCGCCCGCCGCGGGGTCTGCTCCGGCGTCGCCGGAAGATGGACGAAGACCGCCGGCGTCCCTGGCGCCCTTTCGCGCAGGTAGCGCAGCGCCCCATAGTAGAGGTGGTTGCAGACGTAGGCGCCCGCGTTGGTCGAGAGGCGGGCGGGGAGCCCTGCTTCGCGAATCGCGCGCGCAATTTCGAGGGCGCGCGCGGTCGCTTCGAGTTCAGCGGGTCCTTCCGACGCGACCTCGCCGCGAACGACGCCGCGATTGTCGGGCGCGGACGCGCCCGCCCCGTTGCGGGCGACGCTCTCCACGGAAACAACCGCCCTTCGCGCCGCCTGACCTGTCATCAGCACGGCCTCGGGCCTCAGGCGCTCGAAGGCCTCTATGAATTCCGCGACGCACGCGTCGTAGACGCAGGGCAGCCGGCGCGCGACGGCGACCGCGTCGCCGCATCGCCATCCGTCGATCGCCCGCGCCGCCTCCCACGAGGCGTTGACGGTCTCGCCGCCGAACGGCTCGAAGGCGGTGACGAGGACCGTCCGGCCGCTCATGCCCTGCAACCCAGCCAAATTCGGATCACCCAATCAGCCCCGTTCCAGCGACGAGGCGCGATCCCCTCTTCTTCCCTGTTTCGCGCGAAAAGTCTATCGCGGTACGGGCGCGACGCAGCTCGGCTCACCCCTCCGTCCAGCGCGGCGCCGAACGTTGCGGCCGATCATTCGCGACTCGACGCTCTCCCAGTGTGACGCGGCTCACAGCGCCTTCATTCGGTCTTGCTAGGAATAGCGTCGGAGATTAATCCTTTTGGGCGCGGCGGGGCCGATCCATGAACAAGATTGTCAGCTGCGGGGCGGTGATCGCCCTTTTGTTTCCGGAGGCCGTGTGCGCGGCGCAGCCGGCGACGATGGGCTGGCCGGAAGTGATCGCCCGCGTGACCCAGGAGCGTCAGCAGGCGGAAATCTGCGTCGGGATGCTCAAGTCGAGCAAGAACACGGACGCGCTCGCCGACGCCAAAGCGACCTACGAAACGGCGAAGCCGAGGGTGGACGGACTGATAGCCGGGCTCACCGCAGCTCTGGTGGAAGGCGGCAAGCCGGAAGCCCTGCCGACAATTCGAAACGATCTGGAGACGTCCGCAAACGACCTGAAGGAGATTTGCGGCGCCGCGCTGAAAACTCGCAAAGCGACTGCCCATCAAAAGGGCGGCTGGCAAGAAGCGATCGCCGAGGCCGCGATCGAAGCAACCGTCAAGCCCCTCGCCGATTGGCTCGGCGAGAAGTGGACGCGGTTGATGGAGCCGGACAAGCTCGAAATCGAAACGAAGAAGGCCCAATTGGAGGCCGCGAGATGGCCGAAATTTGGAGACATCGCCGCGCAGTAGCGGCATTCATTGCGTTGGCCGGCGTGTCTCTCGCGTCGGCCTCGGCGCAGGAGCAGGGGCCGAACGCCGGGACGGACCTGTACGACCGTCCGGTGCTCACAATCGATCCCGGCATGCACACGGGCAAGATCGTTACGCAAGCCGTCGACGCCGCGGGTCGTTTTGCAGTGACCGGCGGCTTCGATCGGACGGTGAGGGTTTGGTCGATCGCCGACGGCAAGCTCCTGCGCGCGATCTGGTTTCCGGTCGGGCCTGAGGACGTCGGTTTGATCTACGCGGTGGCGATCAGCCCGGACGGAGCAACGATCGCGGCCGGCGGCCTTTCCGAGACACGCAACAGCGAACATCCGATCTACCTATTCGACCGCGAGTTCCGGAAACCTGGTTCGGCGAATTCACGACGATTTACCTGCCGTCACTTTCTTTCTCGCATTCTCGCCCGATGGCCGCTACCTCGCCGCGACGCTAGGGGGCAGGCGTGGCCTGCGGGTCTTCGACCGGCACAAGGATTGGAGCGAGGCCTTCCGCGACGATCGATACGGCGACAGCAGTCGCGGCGCAGCGTTTGCGCGCGACGGCCGTCTTGCGACGACGGCCGATGACGGGATGATTCGCCTCTACCAGTACGACCCCAACAATGACAGCCCAAAGTTTCGCCGCGTCGGCGAGCCGGTGAGGGCGCTGAGTGGAAATTTTCCGCGCGGCGTCGCTTTCAGTCCGGACGGCAAACGGCTGGCGGTCGGCTATTACTATGTCGTCGCGGCGGTCGATGTGCTGGATGGAACGACGCTTAACCGGATCGGCGGGCATAGACCCGCTAATGCGACACCGGCTCGGCAAGGATTTATCAGGGTCGCGTGGTCCCGCGACGGCGAGACGCTATTCGCGGACGGCGCCGTACAGGACGCTCAAAGGCGACTTCTCCTTTTCGCCTGGGATCGGGGGGCCTGGGCGAAGAACGGCGCATGACCTATTGCGCTGCCAACTTGGCTGCTGGCGTTGACGCCTTGCCTGACGGACGGATCCTTGTCGCTTCGGCGGAGCCTTGCCTCGGCCTCATGGACGCCCGCGGCGAACCGGTTTGGACTGCCATATCGCCCATCCTCGACCTTAGGCGACGCCCAAAAACTATCGCATCAGGTCGAATTTCTCGGCGCGATAGCGTAGTTCCATTCGGGATGAAAGGGATCACGGGTTATGTTGAGGGTCGCCATTTCCTCGTCGGAGACTTTGATGCCTTTTGGATAGGCGTGGGCATCGAGTTCGCAGCGGATCGTCAGGCCGGTCTTGGTTGTGGTGTTCGCGATCAGTTCGATCGCGACGATAACGCTTGTGAGCGGCGTTCCACGCCAGTTCTGGGTGATGTGGCAGAACATCCGGTGCTCGATCTTGTTCCACTTGGAAGTGCCGGGCGGATAATGGCAGACGTGTAAGGTCAGGCCTGTTTCGTCGGCGAGTTGTTGAAGGGCCACCTTCCAGAGCCGAAGCCGCGAACCATTCGAACCCCCTCCATCGGCCGCAATCATCAATCGGGTCATCGCGGTATAACGTCCGCGGCCCATCCGATCCAACCAGAGGCGAACGCCGTTGACGGCGAACTGTCCGGTGTCATGGTTGATCCCCAAACTGACATAGCCCTCGTTGGCGCCGATGTCGTAAACTCCAAAGGGGATGACCTTGCCCAGTTCCGCATCCTCGAAGTCGTGAGTGTTGACCTCGATCGGCTTGCCCTGGGGCCCATAGTCGCTGCCGCCATTCTTGAATTCGCCGATCAACTCTTTCTTCTTCGTGTCGACGGAAATCACGGGTTGATCGGCGGCCTGGAACGCTTTCACCTTGGCGTTGATGTATTCGAACTGGGCGTCGCGATCGGCATGGCTGCTCCCTTCCTTGGTCTTGCGGTTGAAATGGCGACAATATTTCAGCTCCGCCAGAAGTTTGGGAATGCTCAAGGAACTCACTTTGTGACCCATCCCGCGAAGCACCGTCGCCAACTTCTCATGGCTCTTGGAGACCCATCGCAGCGGTCGCATCGGATCACCCATCGTCGCGGGCTCGAGCAATCCTTGAAGGTCTTCCAAAAGAGTTGGGTCCTTGGTCGTCAACCGAGGACTGCCCCCGCCCGCGCGACGTATCTTCCCGGTCAACGAAGCGGGATCGCGCAGGTCTTTCAGACCGCGTCCGATCGTACTTCGCGCGACCTTCGTCGCGCGCGCGGTCGCCGCGATCCCGCCGTAACCCGCCGCCTTCGCCTCCGCCGCGGCGGCCAAACGTCGACCTCGCTCATCCAGCGAGGAACGAACGGCTTCATACCGGATACGAACGGGTGATTTGTCTATCATTTACCAAACATAACCGATGTCCTCGCGAACATGAATCCATCAACGCGACAGTCCAGTTAAACATCGAATCCGGATTCACGTATTTCTGGGCGTCGCCTTAGCGGTCAGGCTGACAAAATGCGCGTGTCCGAGGACGGTAAAGTCATCGACTTTGGCTATCGCGAATTGGCGGAGCCCATCCTGAGGTTTGATGTGATGTCGCTCACATTATCCAGTCCGCCGCCGAACGAGGGTTTGACGTTTGCGCCGCTTCCTGGATTCCGCCTCAAGAAAAACTTTGGTTCCCCGTTGGTCCTGATTCATCAGGAGGATAGTCTTGGATTGCGATTCGAAAACCATCACCAACGGGGTGCGCGATGGTGGCACAGGGGCTGCTCGATTTCCAGTATGAGGCGGATTCGTCGAGCCATGGGGTCACCTCTTTTGCCGGTCTTGCGCTGTATCTCGACCTGATAAAGGCCAGCGGGCTCGGCGCGGCGATCCGGCGGCATGTGCGGGCGGCGGGCGGCCGCGGCTGGCTCGACATTCAGATGGCCCTGGCGGTGATCTTGCTGAACCTCGCGGGCGGCGATTGCGTCGAGGACATCGAGCGGTTGGAGCGCGACAGTGGATTTTCCGCGATCCTGCGCGCGATCGAGAAGGATTTGCTGTCGCGCGCGGAACGGCGGTCGTTGAAGAGCCGCTTTCGGCGCGAACGCGAGCGGGCGACGCCCTCGCCGTCGGCGCTGTCAGGTTGGCTGGAGCGGTTTCATGATCCGAACTCGCCTAAGGCGGCGGCGGGAGCGGCGTTCATTCCGGCGGTGACGGAAGAGCTCGAGGGCCTGTGGCGGGTGAACCAGGCGCTGCTGGCGTTCCTGCACCAACACCAGCCGGCGAGGTCGGCGACGCTGGACATGGACGCGACGCTGATCGAGACCCACAAGCGCGATGCGCTGTACTGCTACAAGAAGTTCAAGGCCTATCAACCGCTGAACTGCTGGTGGGCGGAACAGGGCGCGATGCTGTATTCGGAGTTCCGCGACGGCAACGTGCCGGCCGGACACGAGCAACTGCGGGTGCTGAAAGAGAGCCTTCGCCATCTGCCGGAGAGCGTGAAGAAGGTTGCGTTGCGCTCCGACACGGCGGGCTACCAGGAAGAATTGCTGCTCTATTGCGGCGAGGGAAAGGACTCGCGTTTCGGCGTGATCGACTTTGCGATCGGGGCCGATGTGAGCGAGGCTTTCCGCGCCGCCGCGCTGGCGACGCCGGAGAGCGAGTGGCGGCCGCTGATCCGGATAGTCGACGGCAAGTCCTACGCGACCGATCAGCAATGGGCCGATGTCGTCTACGTCCCCGATTGGGCCGGACACAGTCGCAAGCGCGCCGATTATCGTTTCCTGGCGATCCGCGAGCCGCTGCGCCAATTGGAGCTGGGGGACGAGAAGGAGCTGCCGTTTCCCACCCAGGCGTTCGGCCGCAAGGGCCTCCACAAGCTGTTCGGCGTGGTGACCAACCGGCAGGGTCCGGGCGACGGGGTGATCTGGTGGTTGCGGGAGCGTTGCGGCAAGAGCGAGGAGGCGCATTCGGCGATGAAATCCGATCTGGCCGGCGGACAGATGCCGTCAGGGCTGTTCGGCGCCAACGCCGCCTGGTGGGCGCTGGCGATCCTGGCGTTCAATCTGAACGCGGCGTTGAAGCGCTTGGCGCTCGGCGAAAGCTGGGCGGAAAAGCGCATGAAGGCGCTGCGGTTCCACCTGATCGGCCTGCCTGGACGCGTCGTCAGCCATGCCCGCCAGTTGATCATTCGCGTCGGCGGCGGAGCGCAAGCGCTGGCGACGATCCTCGACGCCCGGCGACGGGTCCGGGCGCTGGCGCACGGACCGGCCGGATGAACCAAAACCGTCCGTTTCCCAGCCCGGAGGTCATGACCGGCCGCCTCCGATGCCGCGGCGATGATGACCCGCGCGCGGTTGAGACCGACAAGACTTGCGCCGGTTGCATGCGATTCCCACGAGACTCGCCTTGCGCGAAGGCGAAGACGAGGAGGTGACCGACAAGACCCGATCGTGACCCTCGAAGCCGCCGCAGGCCGCAAAATCGGTCAGCGTCACGCGCGGCCCGAGTTTTGTTCGGGAATTGTGGTCGCCGCGCGCCATTGACATCGCCCCGGCCCCGATTTTATGACACCGCCGTGCCCAGGTGGCGGAATTGGTAGACGCACTGGTTTCAGGTACCAGCGGTGCAAGCCGTGAAGGTTCGAGTCCTTTCCTGGGCACCACGTGCATCAGCAATAATCAACGACTTGTGTCCGACACAGGATAACCGGGACAATTTCCGCAAACGGCGCTCTGGAAAGTTTCCGCCTGGGCCGATTCGACGCTGACAATGGTTGATTAAATCAACGATTGCATGCAGCGCAGCATGACGGGCGCCCACTGCCGCCGGGCAGCCCGAAGATGAAAGCGATTTAGCCGTACATCCGCTTTTCTCGGGTCGGACCGGCCGCATCGGGGTCGCCCATAGGAGGCGGAATGCCGAACCTGCCGTTGCTGGAGCGGACGGACCGCATTGACGACCTCACTTCCAATGGGCAAGCGACCCGACGGATTTCGTATAAAGACCCCATGCGCCCGACTCTCCTCGATCCGCTGTTCGCCCCGGCCGGGACGCTGCCGGGGATCGGACCCAAGAACGCAAAACTGTTCGACCGCCTGCTCGACAAGCCGCAGGGGGCGCGGGTGGTCGACGTGCTGTTCCATCTGCCCCATTCCACCCTCGACCGGCGCTCGCGGCCGAAAATCCGCGACGCGGTTCCGGGAACGATCGTCACTGTCGAAGCCAAGGTCACGGAGCATCGCGAGCCGCCGAGTGCGCGCTCGCGCGCGCCGTTCAAGGTGCTGGTCGAGGACGACACCGGCGACGTCGAGCTCGTGTTCTTTCTCGCCAATCACCATTGGGTGCGCTCGCGCCTGCCCGTCGGCGCGACTCGCTGGATCTCTGGCAAGCTCGAAATCTACGACGGATTCCGACAGATCGTTCATCCCGACCGGGTCATGGACGCGGAGGAGTTCGCAAAACTTCCCGGCGTCGAACCGGTCTACGGCCTGACCGAGGGCCTCTTTCAGCGCACCGTCGCGCGCGCCGCCGAAGCCGCGCTGAAGCGCCTGCCGCGCCTGCCCGAATGGATCGGCGCCGAGACCCTCGATCGGTTGAATCTGCCGGCCTTCGCCGAGGCCCTCGGGGCGATGCATCGGCCGCAGGCGCCCGAGGACGTCGATCCGGCCGGGCGTGCCGCGACCCGCCTCGCCTATGACGAGCTGCTCGCCAACCAGCTCGCGCTGCTTCTCGTGCGCGCCCGGATGCGGACGATAGTGGGGCGGGCGCATATCGCCGAAGGCGCGCTCGGGCGCCGCCTCGAGGCCGCGCTGCCGTTTTCGCTGACCGGCGCACAGCGCAAGGCGGTCGATGAAATTCGGGCCGATCTCAGGGCCGAGAAGCGGATGATCCGGCTCCTGCAAGGCGACGTCGGCTCCGGCAAGACCGTCGTCGCGCTGCTCGCCATGGCCGACGTGATCGAGGCCGGCCGGCAGGCGGCGATGATGGCGCCGACGGAAGTGCTCGCCCGGCAGCATTTCGAGCGGATCGCGACGCTCGCGGAAAAAGCGGGGCTGCGGGTCGCGCTGATGACCGGCCGCGACAAGGCCTCCGAGCGCCGCGACACGCTCGCGGCTTTGGCGAAGCGCGAAATCGACATCGCGGTCGGCACCCACGCCCTTTTCCAAGAGAGCGTGGTCTTCGCGGATCTCGGGCTCGCGGTCGTCGACGAGCAGCACCGGTTCGGCGTCAGGCAGCGGCTGGCTCTGGCGTCGAAGGGGGATGCGGCCGACCTTCTGGTGATGACGGCGACGCCGATTCCGCGCTCGCTGGTGCTCGCCTATTTCGGCGACATGGACGTGTCCGCCCTGCGCGAGAAGCCGCCGGGGCGTCGAGCCGATCGACACCCGCGCCATGCCGATCGAGCGGCTGGACGAGGTCGTGGCGGGACTGTCGCGGGCCCTCGCCTCGGGGGCGCGCGCCTACTGGATCTGCCCGTTGGTGGAAGAGAGCGAAACGCTCGACGTCGCCGCGGCTGAGGATCGGGCCGAGGCCTTGCGGACGATCTTCGGCGACGCCGTCGCGCTCGTCCACGGCCGGATGGCGGGTCCTGAAAAGGACGCGGCGATGGAGCGCTTCCAGCGCGGCGAGACCAAAATCCTGGTCGCGACCACGGTCATCGAGGTCGGCGTCGACGTGCCGCAGGCGACGATCATGATCGTCGAGCACGCCGAGCGGTTTGGGCTCGCCCAGCTGCACCAGCTGCGCGGCCGGGTCGGACGCGGCGCCGGGCGCTCGAGCTGTCTGCTGCTCTACAAGGGCCCGCTTGGCGAGACGGCGCGGACGCGGCTCGAGACGCTGCGGGCGACGGAGGACGGTTTCCGCATCGCCGAGGAAGACCTGCGCCTGCGCGGCGAAGGCGACGTGCTCGGCGCCCGCCAGGCCGGCGCGCCCGGTTTCCGTTTCGCCAAGCTCGAAGTCCACGGCGCCCAGCTGGCGCGGGCGCGCGAGGAATCGCGTGCGGCGCTCGAGCGTAGCGAAAGGCTGGCGGGCGACGAGAACCGCGGCCTGAGGTTGCTGCTCTATCTCTTCGAGCGCGATGAAGCGGCCAGGCTGATCGAGGCCGGATAGGCGCCGGAGCCCCTACGGAAAAGTGATTTGCGCAAGAGGCCGCGTCTCCCCATCTGACGGCAGGCTTGGCGTCCGCGACGGAACCTAATCACGCAAAAATTGTCTTAGGGGTCGGCGAACAGGGGCCTGGGGTGGCGCGCTTCTTGAAACGGGTGCGGTATGGCGAGCGCAAAGCGTATCGGGAGCATCGATTTCTGGCGTGGCGGCGTGCTGATCGCGATCCTCGTCGATCACATTCCGGGCAACGTGCTCGAATTTTTGACCCCACGGAACTTCGGGCTTTCGGATAGCTCGGAGGCCTTCGTTTTTCTCTCGGGGGTTTCCGTCGGAATGGTCTATCTGCCGCGGGCGCACAGGCAAGGCCTCGCGGCGGTCGCGCGTGGGTGCTTTCAGCGCGCGCTGAAGCTTTACGGCGTGCATATCGGGCTGACCGCGGCCGCGCTCGTCATTTTCGCTCTTGCCTTCTGGGTGAGCGGCGTCCCGGACCTGATCCAGGCCCACGGCCGGTCGTTCGTCTTCGGCTCGCCGATGACCGGCCTGACGGGACTCGCCGTCCTCAGCCACCAGCTCGGCTACTTCAACATCCTGCCGCTTTATGTCGTCTTGATGCTGTGGGCGCCGCTGGCGCTGGCGTTGGCGATGCGCAGCGCCGCCCTTGCCCTCATGTCGTCGGTCGCCACCTACGCCGCCTCGCGCGCCTTCGGCCTTCATCTGCCGAGCTGGCCCGAGCCCGGCGGGTGGTTTTTCAATCCCTTCGCCTGGCAGCTCGCGTTCACGATCGGGCTGGTCTGCGCCATCGTCTGGCGCAACGGGCCGCCGCGCCCGACGCCGAGCCTGGTCGCTGTCAGCATCGCCACAGTCATGCTGGCCGCGCTGGCGACGACGAGCGGGGCGGGCCTCGCGCCTGGGCTTCGCGACGCGGCGTCAGCCCATCTCGACCTCGCCAAGCAGGACCTCGGACTGGCGCGCCTCGCCCATTTCGCGGCGCTCGCCTATCTCATCGCCATCGCTCCCGGCCTGACGCGCATGATCGACGGGCGTCTCGGCCGGGCGGTGCAGAGCCTCGGGCGCAACAGCCTTGCGATCTTCGCCGCGGGCTCGGTCGTCGCCGCTCTGGGACAGGCGGCGCTCGCCGCCGCCGCCCCCTATACAACCGGGGGGATTGAGCATCTGGCCGGACTCGCGTACACATTGGCGGGCGTCGCCGCCCTGTTCGCCATCGCCCGCTGGATCGAGTGCAAAAACACCTCCGCCCCGCCCGCTCGGACCGACTTTCGTTCCGCAGCTCCGCAGCCGCTTTAGCGCGGCTCGCGGCAGTCTGCGCGTTCATTTTCACGGTGGCGTCGGCGCGCGCGGACGAAGCAAGATGCCCCGGCACGGCGTCGGCGTTTGAACCCAACGGAGCGAAGCTCGCGAACCTGGAGAGCGGCGCGAACCGCACGCTGGAAATCCTGGCGATCGGTTCGTCTTCCACCGAGGGGATCGGCGCCAGCTCGCCCGCGAACGCCTATCCGGCGCGTCTCAAGGACGAGCTTACACATGACGACGGCATCGCAGCGGACGTCAGGAACGCCGGCGTCGGCGGCGAACTGGCGGTCAAAACGCTGCAGCGGCTCAAGGCCGCGTTGAAAACCGGTTGGGCGGAACTCGTGATCTGGCAGGTCGGCACCAACGACGCGCTCGTCGGCGTCGACGAGGCGCTTTTTCGCGCCACAGTGGAAAGCGGCGTCGCGGCGGCCCGCGCCGCCGGCGTGCCGTTGTTGCTGATCGACCCGCAATTCACGCGGAAGAATCCCGATGAGGCGCGTTACGAACGGTTCGTCGAGATCGTCGACGACGATCGGCGCCCGCGACCATGTCCCGGTCCTGTCGCGCTATGCGATGATGAAGCGGCGGGGGACGAAGGACGCGCAGGCGCTGCTATCGGGCGACGGCCTGCACATGAACGACTTCGGCTACCGGTGCCTTGCCCACGCGATCGCCGAGGCGATCGAAGGCGCGGCCGGCGCGAACGCGAAGCTGTAGCCGAGGCTTATCGGAAAGGCGAGCTTGACCCGGGCGCGTCGGCGCCGTCAATCCTCCCATCCATCCAAGACAATTCGAGGGGCGGGCGATGAAGCGCCGGAGGTTTGGGCGAAACGGAACGGTTTCGGCGGTCGGCTTCGGCTGCATGAGTTTCGGCGGCTTCTACGGACCGACGAGCGAGGGCGAGACGATGCGCGCGCTCGCCCGCGCGCTCGAGCTCGGCGTCGACTTCTGGGACACCGCCAACGTCTATGGCGAGGGCGTCAGCGAGACGATGATCGGCAAGTTCCTGGCCGAGGACAGGAGCCGCCGGTCCAGGATCACGCTCGCGACCAAGTTCGCCATCCGCCGCGAGCCCGACGGCAGGCGCGTGTTCGACAACAGCCCTGAACATATCCGCGACAGCCTGGAGGGGTCGCTGCGAAGGCTCGGCGTCGACTGCGTCGACCTCTATTACGTCCATCGGATCGACCGGCGGATCCCGATCGAGGACACCGTCGGCGAACTCGCCCGCCACGTCAAAGCCGGGACGATCCGCGCGATCGGCCTCAGCGAAGTCGCGCCCGACACGCTCCGCCGCGCGAGCGCGGTGCACCCGATCGCAGCGGTGCAATCGGAATATTCGTTGTGGACGCGCAATCCCGAGCTCGGGCTGGTTCAGGCCTGCGCCGAGGCCGGGGCGATCCTGGTCGCGTTCTCGCCGGTCGGACGGGGCTATTTCAGCGGCCTTCTGCAGGAGGTCGACACGTTCGACGAGAGGGATTTCCGTCACGCCAATCCGCGCTTTCAGGGGCTCAACTGGCGGCGCAACCGCGACCGCCTCCTGCCCTATCTGGCGCTCGCCCGATCGTGGGGCGTGAAGCCCGCGACGCTCGCCGTCGCCTGGACGCTGGCCAAGGCGCCGCACATCGTGCCGATCCCGGGCACGCGCAGCGCCGAACATCTCGAGGAATGCGCCGCCGCCGCCGATTTTGCGCTCGATGCGGCCCGCGTCGCCGAACTCGAACGCGTCCTCCCGCCCGGCTTCGCCGCCGGCGAGCGCTACTCCGACCAGCAATGGGTCGGCATCCAGAAGTACTGAATCTCAGCGTTGCGGGAACTGCGCCTCTTCCGGCGCGGGTTTGAACAGCGAACGAATGCCGCGCAGGAGGCCGCGCGGCGAGGGTCCCTCGATCAGCGCGGACAGGTAGGTCTTCGCCCACTTTCGGATGTCGTTCTTCAGGAGATGGGCGAGCATCGGCGCATGGCGTTCGCGCCGCTCCTCCAGCGGCATGGCCAACGCCCGTTTCAGCGCAGCCGCGACCGCGTCCGTCTCGTGCGGATTGACGATCAGGGCGCGGGTGAGCTCTTTCGCCGCCCCGGCGAATTGCGACAGCATCAGCACGCCCGGGTCGTCGGGATCCTGCGCCGCGACGTATTCCTTGGCGACGAGATTCATGCCATCGCGCAAAGGCGTCACCAGGGCGACGTGCGCGGCGCGGTACAGGCCTGCGAGCACCGTGCGCGAATAGGAACGGTTTACGTAGCGGATTGGCGTCCAGGCCGCATCGCCGAAGCGTCCGTTGACCTTGCCGATCAGGCCCGTCACCTCCGATTCGATGTCCCCGTACTGCTTGATGTCGGAGCGGCTCTTGGGCGTCAGCTGCAGCAGCGTCACCTTGCCGTGCCAGTCGGGATTGAGCTCGAGGAAGCGCTCGAACCCCTTGATCCGGTCCGGAATGCCCTTCGAATAGTCGAGCCGATCGACGCCGAGCACGAGCTTGTTGTCGCCGAGGCTCTCGCGAACCAGCTGGACCATAGCCGATCGTCCGGCGTTGCGCGCGAGGCGCATGTAGGCTTTGGTCTCGATGCTGACCGGGAAGGCGCCGAGCCGCACGAAACGGCCGTCGAATTCATAGCCTCCGCGCATCTGCATCGCGCCCTGGGTCAACAGGTAATGGGCGAAATTGTCGCGGTCGTTCTCGGTCTGGAAGCCGATGAGATCGCAATAGGTCAAGCCGCCGAGAATCTCCCGATGGTGCGGCAGGGTCTGCAGGATATCCGGCGGCGCGCAAGGAGTATGCAGGAAGAAGCCGATCCTGTTGCGATGACCGCGCGAACGCAGTTCGCGGGCGAGCAGCATCAGATGATAATCGTGGATCCAGACGACATCGTTCTCGCGCACAAGGGCGCTCAGGCGGTCGGCGAACATGCGGTTGACGCGCATGTAGCCGCTGGCGTCGGCTCGGGAATATTCCTGCAGGTCGACCCGATAATGAAGGATCGGCCAGAGCACGCTGTTGGCGAGCCCGTTGTAATATTCCTGGATGTCGGTCTTCGAAAGGTCGATCAGAACATAGGTGACCTTGTTGACTTCGACGGTCCGCGGCTCTCCGGTCGGCTCGTCGGTCACGTTGCCGCTCCATCCGAACCACATGCCGTCGCGATTCTTGAGGGCGGCTTTCACCGCCACCGCCATGCCGCCGGCGACCGGAGCGCCGGCCGGGTCGGGGACCGCCACCCGATTCGAGACTATGATGAGCCGAGGGCCCATGCGTCCTCCCAACTCGACGACAATCGCGTCGCGGTGTTGATGATGCCCGCCATGGAATAAGTCTGCGGCAGATTGCCCCAGAGCTCGCCCGTCTCGGGGTCAATGTCCTCCGACAACATCCCGTAAGCGTTGCGGCTGGCGAGAATCGATTCGAACAGACCGCGCGCCTCGGCCGTTCGCCCGATCCGGTGGAGCGCGTCGATGTACCAGAAGTTGCACGCCAGAAAAGCCGTCTCCGGCGCGCCGAAATCGTCGGGCGCGACGTAGCGCATGATCCGGCCCTTGCGCATGAGGTTGCGGCCGATCGCCTCGCAGGTCTTGACGAAGCGGACGTCGTTGGACGGAAGAAGGCCGAGCTCCGAGACGAGAAGGACGCTCGCGTCGAGGTCCGGCGCGCCGAACGCGCCGGTCAGGGCCCCCTGCTTCTCGTCCCAGGCTTCCTTGAGGATCCGCTCGCGCAGCGCGTCTGCGTGGGTCCGCCAATACTTAGCGCGGTCGGCGACGCCGAGCCGCCGCGCGATCCGGCCGAGCCGGTCGCAGGCCGCCCAGCACAAGGCCGCCGAATAGGTGTGGGCGCGCGCGCGGCCGCGATATTCCCAAAGCCCGGCGTCTGGCTCGAACGCCAGCGACAGAGCCCGCTCGCCCAGTCTTTCCAGCAGGCGGTAGAGCGACTCGTCGCCCATGATCGGCAGGCGCTCGTCGACGAACATCTGGGTCGCCGCCAGCACGACGCTGCCGTAGACGTCGTTCTGGGTCTGCAGCGCGGCCTGATTGCCGACCCGGACCGGGCCATGCCCGAGAAACCCCTTCAGGTCCCGCGCGACGCTTTCCTCCAGCGACGAGAACGGCACGATGCCGTGCACCGGCTGGATTCTGCTTGGGTCGGTGGCGATCGTCATGATGTAATTGATGTAGGATTCCATGATCTGCGTCGCGCCGAGCCGGTTCAGCGCGTCGACGACGAAATAGGCGTCCCTCAGCCAGCAGAACCGGTAATCCCAGTTGCGCGTCGAATTCGGCGCTTCGGGAATCGAGGTCGTGTGCGCGGCGATGATCGCGCCGGTCTCCCTGAAGCTGGTCATCTTCAGCGTGATCGCGGCGCGGATGACCGCCGACTGCCATTCGAACGGGACTGCGAGGTCGCGGGACCAGTCGAACCAATGCTGCCGCGTCCGCTCGAGGAAGTCCCTGCTGGTGGCGTCGATGCCGGTCAGGAACGGTTCGTCCTGGCCGAAGATCAGCGTCAAGGGGCGCGTCAGGGGAAAGGTGATCTCATTGACGATGTAGGAGAGCGGCGCATTGGTCGTCAGCCGCATCACCTCTTCGCCGCCGACATAGCGGATGTGATTGGAGCCGACGACCACGTCGGTCGTCGGTCGGCCATAAGCGTGGGTCGGGCGAACCCGAATGGCGACGCGCGGCAGACCGCTGATCGGCTCGATCCGCCGGATGATTTGCGGCGGCCGAAATGCGCGCTCGAACAGATCGAAGCGCGGCGCGAAATCGGTGACGCGCAGCCTCGCCCCCTTCTCGTCGGTGAGGATGGTCTCGACGATCGCCGTGTTGCGCACATAGCTCGAACTCGGTCTCGACGAGCCCGGCCAGCGCGACGTCGCAGAACCCCTTCTCCTCGTCCCCTGCCAAGAGACGCGAAAAGACGGGGTTGGAATCGAAGTGGGGAAAGCACCACCAGACGATCCGGGCGTTGCGATCGATCAGAGCCGCGGCGCAGCTGTTGCCGATCAGCGCAAGATCGAGGTTCTGCTTGCGCGTCTGCCGCTCCGTCGTCACCCGCGTCTCCTTTTCGCAAATTCCGCGAGCCAATCGCGCACGTCGCTCGGGCGAGCGAACACGCCGCGCGAGCCCGTGCGCCGCCTGCCGACCGAATAGGCCAAGCCTCCTCGCGACGAGACGGCGGCGAAGCCCGCCTCGTCGGTCGTGTCGTCGCCGACGTAAATTGGCATGCGGCCGAGAAAGGGGGGAACGGAAAGAAACGCCGCGACCGCCCGGCCCTTGTCGTAACCGGGCGCCTTCAGTTCGATGGCGCGACGCGCGTTCATCACCTCGACGGCGATCTGCGGTTCGGCCTGGACAAGCCGCATCACGGCCTCGCGCAGGGACGCTTCCGCTTCAGGCGCAAGACGATAATGAACGGTGAAACTGTAACGTTTGTTCTCGGCGAACGTTCCGGGAAAGCGGCTGAGCGCGCTCGTAAGCCCATTCCACAACGAGGCCGGCAGCTCCGTCGTCTCGGGCGAGCGGAGCGGCGCGGCGTCCGGATCAAATCGCAGCTCGGCGCCGTGGACACCGGCGGCGCGAAGCTTCAAAGGACGGAACAGGCGGTCGATTTCGTCAAGTTCACGCCCGCTGATGAGCGCGAGCGCGCCGTCAAGCTTTCGTTCCGCCTCTGCCAACGCCGCGACGAGCTCCCGTGGGACCGCAACCCGGTCGGGCCGGTCCGCGATATCCAAGAGCGTGCCGTCGACATCGAGAAACAAGGCGACCGGACGATCGACCGCAGTCACGATCTCGTCCGCGCCAGCAGGAGCCGCGAGGCTCGAATGGATCACCGCGCAACTCCCTGCGCCCCCAAGTCTCGACTAGTCGAGCTTTGGGGCGATTGCGTGATGCCGCTTTCGTCGACCATTCCCCTCGAGCTCGTAATTCCTGCAGAAACCTAGCTTGCGTTCCGGCGCAGGCGGAAAATGGAATTCAACTCCCTTTTGTTCCATGAAATTCAGCAATCTGGACGAGACCGGGCGCCGCTCCCATATGCCGCTCATGAACCTCGCTCCGGCTGCGTTGCGCGCCTGCAATTCGCGCGAGCGCGAGCGCCGCAGTCTGTCCCGCGCCTCAGGAGGGCGCCCTTGTACACCGGCATACTGATAACCGTTCTCGACGTTCTGCTCATCGTCCACGCGGCGAGGACGGGACGGTTCATGCCCTGGGGCTTCGTGATCCTGTTTCTACCGGGCTTGGGCGCCCTCGTCTATGTGGCGTTCGAGCTCGCGCCGGAGTGGTTCGGCTCCTACGGGGCGCAATGGGCTCGCCGGTCGGTCGCCGCCGCGCTCGACCCCAGCCGCCGGTACCGCGCGCTCAGGGACGAGCTCGACGTCGTCGACACGGTCGCCAACCGGAGCGCGCTGGCCGAGGAATGCCTGAGGATCGGCAGGCCGCAAGAGGCGCTCGAGCACTACGAGGCGATCCTCGCCCGGCCGCTTGGCGACGAGCCGGCCTTCCTGATCGGCAAGGCGCGCGCGCTCGTCAACCTCGGCCGCGCCGACGATGCGGTCGCGACGCTGGAGGAGGTCAGGCGCCGTGCGCCGGACTTTCATTCGCCCGAGGGTCACCTTCTGTTCGCCCGGGCGCTCGAAGCCGCCGGACGGCCCGACGAGGCGCTCGAGGCCTACGCCAGCGTCTCGCACACCTTTCCGGGCCCCGAGCCGCGCGTGCGGGAGGCTCGGCTTCTGGAGCGGCTGGGACGCCGCGAACAGGCTCGCTTGATCGCGGAAGAGGTCGTGCGCTCGCTCAGGCGCGCGCCGCGGCACGTGCAGGCGAACGAGCGGGAATGGTTCGCGCTGGCCAAGCAACTGGCCCGCTGACGCTTGCGCCCCGGGTGTCTCTGAGAGAGAAAGGGCCCTCCGACAGTCCGGACGCCCTTTATGAGCAGCAAGACCCATATCGTCGTGTCCGCCGATCCGGCCCGTGAACTGACCTTCGATGTCGTCGTGCGCGAGCCGCGCGGCGAAAGCCGGCACAGGGTCACGGTTTCGCCCGACGACGCGGCGCGGTTCGCAAGGCTCGGCGCCGACCCGGTCCGCGCGGTCGAGGCGGCGATGGCGTTCCTTCTCGACCGCGAGCCGAAGGAGTCGATCCTCGGCGCGTTCGACATCAACGTCATTCGACGCTATTTTCCTGAATTCGACAAAGCGTTTCCCGCCTATCTTGCACGCTGCGGCGGCGAGACGGGGAAACGCGCTTAGAGGAACCGCGACGCGCGGAGGACGCTTGCATGACTGTTGCGCTCGCCCGCTCGGAGGCGTCCCTCGAGGACCGCTGGTCCGTTCCCGAGGGCTGGTTCTACATGACCGGGATGCAGGCGCTCGTGCGCCTGCCGATCCAGCAGCGCCTTCGCGACGCGGCGGCCGGCCTCAACACCGGCGGCTATATTTCCGGTTATCGCGGTTCCCCGATGGGCCGATACGACATCGAATTGTGGCGCGCAGGCCCGATCCTCGCCCGGCACAACATCGTCTTCCGCCCGGGGCTCAACGAGGACCTCGCCGCGACCGCCATCTGGGGCGCGCAGCACGTGTCGAGCTTTCCCGGCGCGACGGTCGATGGCGTGTTCGGCGTCTGGTACGGCAAGGGCCCCGGCGTCGACCGCTCGGGCGACGCGCTGCGGCACGCCAACTTCACCGGAACGGCGCCGAAGGGCGGAGCGCTTGCGCTCGCGGGCGACGACCACGGCGCGAAATCGTCGACGGCGGTCAATTTTTCCGACACCTCGTTCGTCGCGGTCGGCATGCCCGTCCTCTATCCGTCGAACACCCAGGAGCTGATCGACTTCGGCCTGCACGGCATCGCGATGTCGCGCTTTTCCGGCTGCTGGGTCGGGATGAAAGTCGTCACCGACGTCGCCGAGGGCGGCGGCACGGTCTATGTCGGCCCGGACTCGCCCCCGATCGTCATTCCCGAGCGGCCGAGCAAACCGCCGGGCGGAGTCAGCGCCCGTTCGATCGACATGCCGCTCATGCAGGAGGAGCGGCTCTACAACCACAAGCTCCCGGCGGCGCTCGCCTACGCCCGCGCGAATGAACTCAACCGCGTGGTCGGCGACAGCCCGAACGCGCGCGTCGGCGTCGTCGCGGCCGGCAAGGCGTGGCAGGATCTCCTGCAGGCGCTCGGCAATCTCGGCCTCAACGACAACGGCGCGGCGCTCGGCTTGCGCCTGTTCAAAGTCGGCATGGTCTGGCCGCTCGACCCGGTCGCCGTGCGCGATTTCGCCCGCGGACTCGATCTCATCGTCGTGATCGAGGAGAAGCGCCCGCTGCTCGAGGATCAGATCCGCTCGATCCTCTATCGGAGCGGCGAACGCGCCGCGCATCGTCGGCAAATATTTCGACGGGCCGACCTTCGATCCGGCGCATGGCGCGCCGGCCATCCCGAACTTCGGCGAGACGACGCCGGAACTGGTCGCGCAGGTGCTCGCGAGAGCGCTGGGCGAGCGCGATCCGGCTTGCGCCTTGAGCGCGCCCGAGGCGCCGGCGAAAGCGCTCGCCAACCGCCCCGCGCCGGTCAGAAGCCCCGGCTTCTGCGCCGGCTGTCCGCACAACCGCTCGACCCGCGTGCCCGAAGGCAGCCGCGCGCTCGCCGGCATCGGCTGCCACACCATGGCGATGTTCGTCAATCCGATGCAGACGAC
This sequence comes from uncultured Alphaproteobacteria bacterium, assembly GCA_963768555.1. Classification (GTDB taxonomy): domain Bacteria; phylum Pseudomonadota; class Alphaproteobacteria; order Rhizobiales; family Beijerinckiaceae; genus Roseiarcus. Next base: position 47,817 of record CAVYIZ010000075.1, on the reverse strand, counting down.
GACCGTCTCGCACATGGGCGGCGAGGGCGCGATGTGGCTCGGCCAGCAGCCCTTCACCCGCCAGAGCCATGTGTTCGCCAATCTCGGCGACGGCACCTACGCCCATTCCGGCGTGCTCGCCGTGCGCCAGGCGGTCGCGGCCGACGTGCCGATCACCTACAAGATCCTCTACAACGGCTTCGTCTCGATGACGGGAGGGCAGCCGATCGAGGGCGGCATGACGCCGGTCCAGATCCTGGCCGAACTCGCCGCCGAGGGCGTCAAGAAGATGGCGCTCGTCGCCGACGATCCCGACCGCTATCTCGGCGTTCCGCTGCCGCCCGGCGTCGTTCTCCGCCATCGCGACGCGATGGACGAGGTCCAGCGCGAGTTCCGCGAGTTCAAGGGCGTTTCGGTCATCCTCTACGACCAGCCCTGCGCGACCGAGCGCCGGCGCCTGCGCAAGCGCGGCAAATGGGCCGATCCGGCGATCCGCACCTTCATCCACCCGGAAGTGTGCGAAGGCTGCGGCGATTGCGGGCGCGTCTCCAATTGCATGGCGATCGAGCCGCTCGAGACCGAATGGGGCCGCAAGCGGCGCATCAACCAGTCGAGCTGCAACAAGGATTTCTCCTGCGTCGAGGGCTTCTGCCCGAGCTTCGTCACCGTCCACGGCGGGCGGCCGCGCAAGCCCGACGCCGCCGCGCCGCGCGATCTGCCGCCGGTTCCCGAGCCGGTCCTGCCCGAGATGGGCGAGCGCTGGAGCGTGCTCGTCGCGGGCATCGGCGGCTCGGGCGTCGTCACCGTCAGCCAGACGCTGGCCGTCGCCGCCTATCTCGACGGGCTCTTCAGCACCAATCTCGACCTCACCGGCCTCAGCCAGAAATACGGCGCCGTCACCTCGCATGTGCGCCTGGCGCGTCAGGCGGAGGCGCTGCACGCCACGCGCATCGCCGCGGGAGAGGCGGACGCGCTGATCGGCTGCGACCTCATCGTCGCCGCGGGCGACGAATGTCTGTCGAAGCTCAAGCCGGACGCGCGGGCCGTCATCGACGCGGACCTCATCCCGACGTCCGAGTTCGCGCGCAATCCGAACTGGAGCGTCGACAAGGAGGCGCTGATCGAGCGGCTCAAGTCCCCGCTCGGCGACGGCGCCTTCGTTGTCGACGGTCAGCGTCTCGCCAAGGCGCTTCTCGGCGACGCGATCGCCGCGAACATGTTCATGCTGGGCGCCGCCTGGCAGAAAGGCCTCGTGCCGGTCAGGCGGGAGGCGATCGAGCGGGCGATCGAGCTCAACGGCGTCGCGATCGAGGCCAACAAACAGGCGTTCGAATGGGGCCGGCGCGCGGCGCACGACTTGGCCGGGGTCGAGAAACTCGTCGGCAAGCGCGAGCCTGCGCGCGAGGCCGCGCCGCCGCTCGACGCGCTGATCGAGAAGCGCGCCGACCATCTCGCGGTCTCTCGCGGCGAGGCGGCGGCGAAGCGTTATCGCGCGCTCGTGAAGAAGGTGCGCTCGGCCGAAACGAAGGCCGGTCTCGGCGAGGCGCTGACGGCGGCCGCGGCCCGCTCCTACCACCGGCTCCTCGCCGTCAAGGACGAATGGGAGGTGGCGCGGCTGTTCGCTGCGCCCGAGTTCGCGCAGGCGCTCGCCGAGGAGTTCGACGGGCCTTTCAAGCTCCACTTCCACATCGGCGCCTGGCCGTTCGCCCGCCGCGACCCGCGCACCGGCGCCATGGGCAAAGGCGAAGCGGGGCCGTGGGCGATGACCGCCTTCCGCCTGATGGCGCGGCTCAGGTTCCTGCGCGGCACGCTCCTCGATCCGTTCCGCAACAGCGACGAGCGCAAGCTCGAGCGCAGGCTCATCGGCGAGTTCGAAGCGGACATCGACGAGCTCGTGGCGAGGCTCGCGCCGGGGAACCATGCGCTCGCCGTCCGCATCGCGAGCCTGCCCGAGACGATCAAGGGCTACGGGCGGGTGAAGGAGACGAGCGCCGCGGAAGCGGCGAAGGCGCGGGCGAGCGCGCTCCATCAATTGCGCGCCATGAAAGCGCCGATGGAGCTGGCCGCATGACCTTCGAGGGCAAGACGATCGTCGTGACCGGCGCCTTCGGCGCGCTCGGGGCCGCCGTGGCGGAGGAGGCGGCCGGGCGCGGCGCGTCTGTCGCCGCGCTCGATTACGCTTCGGCCGCGCCGGCCGGCCTTGCCCAACGGCTCGGACCCAAGGCGCTGATCGTCGGAGGCTTCGACCTTTCCTTGCCGCATGCGGCGCAGCGGGCGATGGCCGAGGTGACGGCGAGGTTCGGGCGGATCGACGCCCTTCTCAACATCGCCGGCGGCTTTGGCTGGGAGAAGTTCGCCGACGCGGCCAACGCCGGGGCGTGGGACCGGATGTTCGCCATCAATCTGAAGACGGCGGTGAACGCGTCGCGCGCGGCTCTCCCCTATCTTCTCGAGAGCGGCGACGGCCGCATCGTCAACGTCGGCGCCCAAGCCGCGGTTCACGCTCCCGAAGGGATGGGCGCCTATGCCGCGAGCAAGGCCGCCGTCCACCGGCTGACGGAAAGCCTCGCCGACGAACTGAAGCTCAAGGGCGTGACCGTGAATGCGGTCATGCCCTCGATCATCGACACGCCGGCCAACCGCGCCGACATGCCGGACGCCGATTTCAGCCGCTGGGTTTCGCCTGCGGACCTCGCCGCCGTCATTCTGTTTCTGGCCTCCGATGAGGCCAGGGCCGTCACCGGGGCGCTCATTCCGGTGACGGGTCGCGTGTAGCCGTGGCGGATCGCGTCAGGCGACCCGCGAACCGAGTGCGCTCAGCTTGTAGCCGAGCGCCGCGACCTCCAGGACGTCGTTGGAAGTCACCGCTCCGGCCGTTCCCGGCGCGGTGAACGCGTCGAAGGAATTGTTGGCGACGCTGGACGCCCAGTCGGCGATGTCGCCGCCGTTGGCCGCCGCGTCGTTGTAAATCCCGAGATTCGTGACGCCGTCGTTGATGGAGAAATAGCCGCCATTCCCCGACAGCTCGAGCGAGCCCGGCCTCGAATAGTGGAAAAGATCGAGAGGGGTGTAGGTGGGCGCGCCGTTCATGCTCGCGCCCTCGACGCCGATTCTCCCCATGACCTCGGTGATCTCGTGCTCCGCGATGGAATAGAGATCGTAGTCATTGGACGGCACGGCGCCGCTCGTCCCGTAATACATCGGATAGGCGCTGCTGAAGCCGACATAGCCGTCGAGCGCGCTCGAGGTCGGATTGACGTACCCGAACGCCTTGGTTTCGGCGCTGGTGATGAAGAACTGCGAGGAAGTCGGCTCGTCCGAGGCGGCGAAATTATAGCCGTCGCCGCGCAGCGCGTTGGTCACTGCGGCGTAATTGGCGAGATAGCCGTAGCTTTCGCTCTCGCCGAGCGCCCCCGAGCCGAGCGGCGACCCGGCGATCTCGCCGTAGCCGACGTCGATGTTGACGACCTCCTTCGTCGAAAAGAGGGACGCGAGGTATTGAGCCGCGGACTTCACGGCCTGGACGAACCCGGACGGCGCGTTGGCGACCGAAGCGTCCCAGGACAGGTCGAACTGAAGTCCGCCCGCAGAGCCGACGAGGGTCGGCGCCGGCGCCGCCGCGCCCGAACCCGTCGCGTGCGTCACGCTCGAGCCATGGGTCGACGCGCTGGACACTGGCGAAAGCGCGCCGGAGTCGCTCATTAGGTATTCTGACCCAAAACCGGGTTTTACTGGTTGGCCGAAGGGGTCGAACCCGCCGGACGGAAACATGGATGACGATGCGTAATGGAAAGGGTCAGACTCGAAGAACATGTTTCGCTCCTCAACTCGTCCATGACCAATGCTGACCACCGCGAGCAAGTCTTGTCAACGCGAAGACGCTAATATCATTTTTATTTTATTACGCGATCGCTCAGGCTCGCTCGGCCGTCGGGCGAAAAGCGGAAGATCTCTTCCAAGCGAGGCCGCAGGGCAAGCTGCTGGACCCGCATTGCTCCCTGGCGGAGGGGATCGACGATCTTGCGCGGTTTCCGCTCGCCTTCCAGCCGGGATCCCGCTTCGAGTACAGCGTCGGAATCGACGTCGCGGCCCGCGTCATCGAAGTCATTTCTCGCCGGCCGCTCGGCGCGGTCCTCCGCGAGCGGTTGTTCGAGCCGCTCGGCATGGTCGACACGGCGTTCGGCGTTCCGCCGGAAAAGAGACATCGCCTGGCCGCCATGTGCGGCCGGCCCGACCTGATCGATCCGGCCCAGACCGCGAGCAGCGAATTCGCCGCTTGGGAAAAGGCTTCAACGAACGCATCGACGTCTCCGCTGCCTACCCGGTCGACAAACCTGAGGTCTTCATGCGCGGAGGCCACGGCCTGTTCGGCACGATCGGCGACTATTTCCGCTTCGCCCAGATGCTGCTGCCAATGGCGGGTGCCTGGACGATGAGCAGATTCTCGGACGCAAGACCCTCGCGCTGATGCACGCCAATCATCTGCCGTCGGCGCTCCTGCCCATCGAGATCGGCGGATTGCCGCTGCTGGGCTACGGCTTCGGGCTCGGCTCGCGAGTGCTCATCGACGTGGCGCAGAGCGGCGCGCCGGGCTCGGTCGGCGAGTTCGGCTGGTCCGGCGCGGCGAAGACCCACTACTGGGTCGACCCGCAGGAAGAGATTGTCGGGCTGTTCATGACCCAGTCGATGATGAGCTTCGACCTGCCGGAGCTCGATTTGCGCGCGCTCGCCTATCGGGCGATCGTGGATTGAACCGCCGCCCCACGCATTCTCCCTCCCTTGTGGGGGAGGTCGGGAAGGGCGTCGCGCCGGCCGGTCTCGATTGCTTCCGCTCCCCTGCCTGCGGTCATTGAACGGCTCCATGTTGCGCCGGCGGCGCGACGCCCCACCCCTGCCCGCCCCCACAAGAAGGGCGGGAGCGCGGCGGCGCTGTCGCCATTCAACAAATAGCAGCACCCTCTGGCGCCTTCGGCTCGACGCGCCCACATGCTATAGCCGCGGCGCAACCGACGAGGCGGGCGCATGGGCGATCTTTTGAAAGGAGCATGGCGGGCGGAGGGGGATTTCCCCCGCGATGAGACCGGCCGGTTCGTTCGACCGGACGCGCCATTCCGCAACTGGGTGACGGCGGAAGGATCGCCCGGCCCGACCGGCGCCGGCGGCTTCAAGGCCGAGCCCGGCCGCTATCATCTGATCGTGTCGCTCGCCTGCCCCTGGGCGCACCGGACCCTCGTCTTCCGCAAGCTGAAGGGGCTCGAGAACATGATCTCGCTGTCGGTCGTCCACTGGCTGCTCGGCGCGCGCGGCTGGACCTTCGACGAGGGGCCCGGCGTCATCCCCGATTCGTTGTTCGGTGCAAAGCTCCTCAGCGAGTTCTACCTCAAGGCGCGGCCCGACTTCACCGGCCGCGTCACCGTTCCCGTCCTGTGGGACAAGCAGTCGAACACGATCGTCAACAACGAGTTGTCCGAAATCATCCGGATGTTCAACAGCGCCTTCGACCGCGTCGGCGCGGCGGAGGGCGACTATTATCCGGCGGAGCTGCGGAGCGAGATCGACGCGCTGAACAGCCGGATCTACGCGACGGTCAACAACGGCGTCTATCGCGCCGGCTTCGCCACGACGCAGGAGGCCTACGAGGAGGCGTTCCGCGCCCTGTTCGAGACGCTCGACTGGCTCGAAAAGCGGCTCGCGCGCCAGCGCTTCCTTTGCGGAGACCGGCTGACCGAGGCGGACTGGCGTCTCTTCACCACCCTCATCCGCTTCGGTCCGGTCTATTTCGGCCACTTCAAGTGCAACCTGCGGGAGATCAGGGACTACAAGGGCCTGCAGCGCTATCTGCGCGAGCTCTATCATTGGCCCGGGGTCGCCGAGACGGTCGATTTCTTCCACATCAAGCACCACTATTACGCGAGCCATTTGCGGATCAATCCGACCGGCATCGTGCCGCTCGGGCCGGAGCTTGCGCTGTGACCAACCGCCCAGCGCCGGTCCCACACTCGGCTGCCCATATTGATGGTATCGTCAAAAAACTGCGGACCGTGTTGCAAGAAATCACTTCTGCCGAAAATTGAGGATCAGGGGTGTTTGTCTACGACGAGGCTAAATATTTTTGTCGCTTGCCCTTACGGGCTGTTTCCATTGGATGATTATAAAAGAGTATTTCAAACTGTAGCGAAGGCTTACGACATAGGCTTTAAGTTCGCCGACGAACAGATAACCAATCAGTCTATACTCACGAAGATCACGAACTACATAAGAGATCACAGTTTTTCGTTATTCGACATAACCGGTTGGAACGCAAATGCTCAGGAATCCCCTCATTTCGAGAACGGCCTGATTTCGGGGCTTTTCGGCCCTCACGTACAGCGAATGGGGAGCCCTAAGGCCCCGCATTAGTCGTGGCGCGACCTCTCTCTCGACGATTGCGAGACCCGAACTCGGACTTCAGGACTCGTCATACGAGAACTTCGCCGCATCAAAATGCCAACCTCCAGTTGCATTTTGGCCCTCGAAAAAATGAGGGGATGGCTGAGACGCAAAAGTGGCCTTGGAGCTAGGAATAGCGGTTTCTTGATCAAGCAGGAACTTCCCGATACAAGAAACAAGTCCCGATAGTGCTTTCGATGGAATCAAATCGCGAATAATAGAGGCTCTAAAATCTGAGCAAGGACTTGGTCTAACAAAGTTTTCAGCCGCGATAGGCGAAGTTAAAACCCTAGTTCAATCCTCAGGAATCCCCTCATTTCGAGAACGGCCTGATTTCGGCGCTTTTCGGCCCTCACGTACAGCGAATGGGGAGCCCTAAGGCCCCGCATTTGTCGTGGCGCGACCTCTCTCTCGACGATTGCGAGACCCGAACTCGCACTTCAGGACTTCGTCATACGAAACTCGCCGCATCAAAATGCCAACCTCCAGTTGCATTTTGGCCCTCGAAAAAATGAGGGGATGGCTGAGAGTTCAATCTGTTGCGCGAGCGATGTTGGCGACTAACGAACTGAAAACCAGCGGCGCAAAGAAGGGGACAAATTATTTCACTGCGGATTCCGACCTGCGCAAATACCGCTATAAATAGCTAAACGCAGCCTCTCTTGCCGGCCGGGCCCTCCCATGGCAATCGGATGCGATGACCGACATTTCAAACCCTGAGCAACGCCCCGCGCCCCGGATTTCCTTCGTTTCGCTCGGTTGCCCGAAGGCGCTCGTCGACAGCGAGCGGATCCTGACGCAACTGCGCGCGGAGGGCTACGAGCCCTCGCGCAGCCACGCCGGCGCCGACGCCGTCATCGTCAACACCTGCGGCTTTCTCGACAGCGCCAAGGCCGAAGTCGCTCGCCGCGATCGGCGCGGCGATGAACGAAAACGGCCGCGTGATCGTCACCGGCTGCATGGGGGCCGAGCCCGACGCGATCCGCGACGCCTATCCCAACGTCTCGGCGATCACCGGCCCGCAGGCGTTCGAAAGCGTGATGGCGGCCGTGCACGACGCGGCGCCCGCGCCGCACGACCCGTTCGTCGACCTCATCCCCGAACAGGGAATCAAGCTGACGCCGCGCCACTACGCATATCTGAAAATCTCCGAGGGCTGCCGCAACCGCTGCGCGTTCTGCATCATCCCGAAGCTTCGAGGCGACCTGGTGTCGCGCCCGCCGGGCGAGGTGCTGCGGGAGGCGGAGAAGCTGGTCAAGGCGGGGGTCAAGGAGCTCCTTGTCATCTCGCAGGACACGAGCGCCTACGGGCTCGACATCAAATATGTCGCGAGCCCATGGCGCGACCGCGAAGTTTCTGCGCGGTTCCTCGATCTCACGCGCGAGCTCGGCTCGCTCGGCGCCTGGGTGCGGCTGCACTACGTCTATCCCTACCCGCATGTCGACGAGGTCGTCGCGCTGATGACGGGAGGCAATGTGCTCCCCTATCTCGACGTCCCCTTCCAGCACGCTTCGCCGCGCGTCCTGAAGGCGATGCGCCGCCCCGGCAACCAGGAAAAGACGCTCGAGCGCATCCGCGCCTGGCGGGCGATTTGCCCGGACCTCACGATTCGCTCGACCTTCATCGTCGGCTTCCCCGGCGAGACGGAGGAAGACTTCGAGCTCCTCCTCAACTGGCTGGACGAAGCGAAGCTCGACCGGGTCGGCGCGTTCGAATACGAGCCCGTCAAGGGGGCCGAGGCCAACGATCTCGGCCTCGAGCCTGTGCCCGGCGAAGTCAAGTCCGCCCGCCACAAGCGCTTCATGCTGCGCCAACAGGCGATCAGCGCCAAAAAGCTCGCAGCGAAAATAGGCAAGCGGCTTTCGGTGATCGTCGACGAGGGCGGCGCGCCTGCCGCGAAAGGCCGCTCCAAAGGCGACGCGCCGCAGATCGACGGGACGGTCCACATTTCGACCCGACGCCCGTTGCGGGCGGGCGACGTCGTCACGGTCAGGATCGACCGCGCCGACGCTTATGATCGCTGGGGGACGGCGGTTTAGATTCTATGGGGCGCGCGGCGGGCACCGTCGCGGCAACCAAACGATGGAGCGCCCCTATGTCAAAGCAGAACGACTTGAGCAAATCCCTCGTCGCGCTTGAGCAAGACGCGACATTGATCGCCGTCGTCGAGATGGGCCAGGCGAGTTGGCTCGTCGCGGGCATCGTGCCAGGACTGGATCGTTGTCCCTTGAAGAAGCTCGGCCCGGACCGCGACGCCCTCCTGCAGCTTCTGCACCGTTGGCGCGAAGAAGCCGCGAAAGCTGGCCATGCGATCAACCGGATCGCCGTCGCCTACGAGGCCGGCCGCGACGGATTCTGGTTGGCGCGCTGGCTGCGCGCTCAGGCTGTCGAAGCATATGTGATCCACCCATCGAGCGTCCCGGTGCCGCGCGAGCACCGGCGTGCGAAGACAGATCGGCTCGACACCGAGCTCCTCAAGCGCGCCTTTGTCGGCTGGCTGCGCGGCGAACCGAAACATTGCAGCATGGCGGCGATCCCCACGCTCGAGGACGAGGATGCGAGACGGCCAAGCCGCGAGCGGCAGACTCTGGTCGGGGAGCGCACGCGCATTCTCAACCGCCTGAAGGCCAATCTCGCCCGTCTGGGCATTCGCGGCTTCCGGGCCAATCTGGCTCGAGCGGAAGGTCAGTTGGAGGCTTTACGCACGCCGGAGGGCGCCGCCATACCAAAGAACACGCTGGCCGAGATGCGACGCGACATGGACCGCCTGCAGGTCGTCAAGCGCCAGATCAAGGAGATCGAAAAAACCCGCGCCAAGCGGCTTTCGAAAGAGCCAAGCGAGCAACGCGACGCCATGGTCCGAGTGCTGGGACGCGTGGTCGGCGTTGGCGTCGAGACGGCGGACATGCTCGTGCAGGAGGTCTTCTCACGCGAAATCCGGGATCGGAGGGCCCTCGCCCGCTATGCCGGTCTGACCGGAGCTCCAGACGAGAGCGGGCAAAGACGACGCGAGCGAGGACTCGCCAAGGCGGGCAACAGCCGCGTGCGCCGCGGGATGATCGAACTCGCCTGGGGTCACCTGCTGCATCAAAAGGGCAGCCCCCTGACTGAGTGGTTTTGGAAGCGAGCGTCAGATCACCGCGGCGGCACACGCAAGACGATGATCGTTGCGCTCGCTCGCAAGCTGCTCATCGTGTTGTGGCGGCTCGCGACCACGGGCGAGACGCCGGCGGGTCTGCGGCTTCGCCCGGCGGCGTAGGCGCCATTGAGTTGCTGCAGCCTGGCGTCGCATTGACGCTCGGCTGCAGATGACGGACCGAGGCAGCGGCAACCCGATGTTGGACTATGGCCTTCGCGCCGCGGTTTAGAATGGGCCCGCCGCCTCGGAGCTTCGCCGCCGATGCGCATGACTGCATCGTGGTATCGACCCTTGGGTCGGCCGAATACAAGTTCGTGGCGCGCGATGCGCGCCCGATGGCGAGCTCCCCTCGGTATCGTCGCCCTTGTTGATCTGAACGAGCGGGGACACGGCGCCCGTGTCGTCCCGAGTGAGCGAGTCGTGCGCTGTGCTCGCAGCCGTCAAGGGCAAGTCGCTGCGCGATGGCCTTCGGCCACCCTTGACGGATCTTCTACAGTTGGAGCGTGCGTCGTATGCGTAAGGTATTGATATAACTACTGCCAATAGGTGCCAGGCTCGAAAATGTAGTGCCACGTTTTCATTTGAGTCCATTGATTTTATTGTTGTTTAAGCGGATGATGCGCGCACCAAGATTGAGTTGGTGCCGGATTCGCATGTATTTCGGCACGGAGGGCCTCGGCCGGGCGCACCGCGGCGTCCTCGTGCCGGCTCGGACGACCTGTAGATCGTCCACGTCCGCTTGCGTCGGACCGAAAAAGCCTAATCCACGCTAAGATTCGGTAGTGTAGTGCCACGTCATCGGCACAGGGATCCTTTTGCGCTCGATTTCAGAGGCTTAGTTTTTCCAACTGTTGAAGATCAGCTTGACAGCCGCTCCGCGCAGCGCCCCAGCAAAATCAAGTCGAGATGTCGCAGGCCGATCGAACAAGGAGATGCCCCTCACAAAACCCTTGACAGCAATCGCCCCATACAAGTCCGCCCATTGCATCGCCGAGGCGTCGAGCGGAAGCGGCGCCAACGCCAAATCCGTGCCAACACCGACATCGGCGGAAGCCTTTGCCACGCGCCCACCCTCGGCCGAGCCCTTTCCCTATCCCGCCGAGCGCCCCTACTCCGCTGCAACCGGGACGGCCGCTTCCAAACCTCCGCGGACGCTTGCGAGAAGGCGCCCGAGCTTCTCCATGTACAGATAGACAGGGGAATCGGGTGAAGCTTTTTTACCGCGTGATCAGGCTGGCGAGGAAGTCGTCGTCCCATCCGGCGGTCTTTCGCTTGAGCCGCAGGGAAGCCTTTCCGGGAGCCAATCGGATCAGGTTCTGCGCCATGTGCTTGATCGTACAGAAGTTGGCGGGTGCGTGATCGGTTCGCAGCCGACACTCGTCGTCGCGGAACACCATGTCCAAGATCCAGTGCAGGCTATTCTCGATCGCCCAGTGGCTGCGTACGATCGGTCCTAGCATGCACGCCATCAGCGCCAGCGACGTCAGGTAGAAGCGGGTCTCCCGCTCGATCTTGTCGCCGGTTTCCCGCTCGCTTTCGACCACCACCACGGCCTTCAATCCGGGCCAGTTGTGGCGCTCCTGCAGCCAGCCGATGTCGTGAATGACGGTCGTGGTCCTGGTCTCGATGCGGCCATGATCGCCATCCACCGTTTGGTCACGACTGATCGTTGTGTCCCTGAAACCGGCGGCTTTCTGCTCGGCCACGAACAGTTCCACGTCCTCGCGCAGCGACCCCTGGTTGCCTTTCAGCGCTAGCACGTAGTCTGCTTTCTTCTCCACCACTTTCTGCGCGATGTCGCGCTGACACCCCATGGCGTCGATGGTGATGATCGCCCCCTCGATGGCCAGCAGGTCCAGCAGTTTGGGGATGGCGACGATCTCGTTGGACTTCTCGGCCACCTTGACCTGGCCGAGCACCAGGCGCTGGCGCGCCGCAAAGGCGGAAACCATGTGGATTGGCGCGTGGCCCTTCCGCTTCTGGCCGGACCGCCGGGCGGTCTTGCCATCGATGGCGATGACCCCCTCGGGAGTTCCGGTCAGCGCGGCTACCCAGGCGACGAAGCAGCGCTGGAACTGCTCGTGGTCCAGCACGGCGAGGATATCGCCAAGATGGTCGTGCGCCGGCGTGCCGTTGGCGAAGCGGCGGAAGCGGCGCAGAAGGTCCAGCTTCTTGCGGCCGAACAGGGCGATGTCGGTGATGGTCTCCGCGCCGGCCAGGACGGCGATGAGGCAGAGGAGCAGGATCTCTTCCAGCGGGTAGTCAACCTTCCCCCGCTGGCGGGGATCCTTCAGATCATTGAAATGACTCAGAAAAACTACGGTTTCGTCAAACGCCGCGCAGTCCGCTGCCGCCTCCGCCATGCCTCGCCCCTCTGATGCGAATCGAGGCTCGTCATGGATTCAGCACTTTCGCCGTTTGTCACCTACTTCTTCACCCGATTACCCTGTACAGATAGAGGATCGGGGTGGTGAACAGCGTCAGGACCTGCGATACAACAAGACCGCCCGCCAATGCGTAGCCTAGCGGCTGGCGCAATTCCGACCCGACGCCCGTCCCCAGCATCAGCGGCACGGGCGCTGAGCAAGGCTGCCATCGTGGTCATCATGATGGGGCGGAAGCGCAGCCGGCAGGCTTCATGAATCGACTCTTCTGGGGTCAGTCCGCGAGTTCTTTTCGGCGTCCAGGGCGAAGTCCACCAGCATGATGCCGTTCTTCTTGACGATGCCGATCAAGAGAATGATGCCGATCATGCCGATGACGTCGAGGCCGAATCCGAACACGTGCAAGGTCACCAGGGCGCCCAGACCCGCGGCCGGCAAGGTCGAGATGATCGTCAACGGGTGGACCAGGTTCTCGTACAGCATGCCGAGAATGATATAGACGGCGACCAGCGCCGCCAGGATCAGTATGGGTTCGCTGGAGAGCGAGGCTTGGAAGGCCTGCGCGTTTCCCTGGAAGCCCGTTTCGATCGACGCAGGCAGATGCAGGTCTGCGATCGTCTTGTTGACCGCCGCCTCCGCCGGACCGAGCGGCGCGTTTCCCTTCAGGTTGAAACTGATGGTCACCGACGGGAATTGCCCCTGGTGGTTGACGGCCAGCGGCGCGGTCGTCGCGTGCAGCGTGACCACTTCGCTCAACGGAACCATGCCGGAGGTCTGCGAGGCGATTTAGATGCACTGCAGCGCGTCGGGGCCGAGCTGGAGTGGGGATCCACCTCCTCGATGATATAGTACTGGCTGAGGCTCGTGAAGAGCTGCGCGATCGGCCTCTGGCCAAAGGCGTCGTAGAGCGTGTTGTCGATCGTGGAAGCCGTGATGCCCAGACGGGAGGCCGCGTCCCGGTTGATCGACAGCGCAAGCTCCGGCGCCGAGGATTGTTGATCGCTGGTCACGTCGGTAAGCTGAGGCAGTTTCGCCAATGCGTTCATCACGATCGGCCCCCACCGGTTCAGCTCGCTCAAATTCACGTCGGTAAGCGTGTACTGGTACTCCGCTGCGGTCAGCCGGCCGCCGATGTTGACGTCCTGGACCGCCTGCATCAACAGCCGGACTCGGTGGCGCTCACATCGCGGCTGAGCCGAGCCATGACCTGGTTGATCGGTGGGCGTTGCGACTTCGGTTTCAGTGTGATGAAGACCCGCCCCTGGTTTCCCGTCCGAGTGGCGATGCCGGCGCCGATATAGGCGCCAGCCGACTGAACGGCGGGATCCTTCTGTCGGCAAACCGCGCCCCCGAGCGCAGCAGGCGCTCCAACTGCCCGCTTTCCTTAAGATCCTCGATCCGCCCGAGCGTCGCGATCACCTGCTGGCGCACCGCAGCGCCCTCGCGCCGGCTCTCGACGATTTGCCGATAGGCGCGGCCGCCGGAGGTCTTCTTGCGGAAATACATGGGGGGAAACCGAGCAACTCACCTTTGGTACGCACAGCATCCGCGCTGCGTCTTCAGAAATCAATAAAAATATTCCAATCCGTGGCACTACACTATCGCAACTGCCGCCTGTCGCCACAAATAATATCAATGGCTTACACCTCGCGCGCACCCTCCAACTGTCGAAGATCAGTCTGACGGTGATGTTGTACAATTCAACAATGGCTTTTCCGACATCGCGCACCCGGATCGGGCCGCCGTTGCGGTAGGCGATGATCTGGTTGTTCCACTTGTCCGGCGACAGAAGTTGATCGTCGGTCTGCAGCGTATAGGCGTCCTGCTTGCTGTACAGGCTGCCCTTGGGCTGGTCGACGCTGACGTTCGTCAACGCCGTCCGCACGGCCTCGAGATCCAGGCCGTCTTCCGCCAATTGCGCGGGGTTGAGCTGTATTTAAATCGCCGGAGTCTGCGCGCCGCCGATGTTGACCAATCCGACACCCGGCACCGTTGACAGCTTCTGGGCGACAATGTTTTGGGCATAGTCGTCCACGGTGGTGATCGGCAGGATGCTCGAGGTGAGGCCCAGAGTGATGACCGGCGCGATCGCGGGGTTGATCTTCTTATACGTCGGCGGCGACGGCAGGTCCTTCGGCAACTGGCCGTGGGCGGCGTTGATCGCGGTTTGGACGAGCTGGGCGGCGGAGTTGATGTTGTCGCTCAGGGCGAACTGAACAGTGATCGCTGTATTGCCCGTCGAGCTCGCGGAGGTCATCTGAGTGAGATACGGGATTTGCGCGAACCGCTTTTCGAGCGGCGTCGCGACGGCAGACGCCATTGTCTGCGGGTCCGCGCCCGGATACTCCGCCGTAACCGTAATCGTCGGGGACGACACGTTCGGCAACGAGGCCACGGGCAGCAACTCGTACCCGATGGCGCCAAGCAGCACGATGGCCACCATCAGCAGTCCCGTTGCAATGGGGCGGCGGATGAAGGGAGCAGAGATGCTCATCACAGCATTCCCGCGCTGGCCTCGGTCGTGTTCTGCACCCTCGGGTCGTTGGCGGGGACCTCGACCACCTGCACGCCGTCGCTCAAACGATACTGTCCGGCAGTAACCACGGTGTCGCCGGGCCCAAGTCCGCTGCTGATCAGCGCGCGGGCCTCGAGGGTCTGCTCGACGGTGACCGGGCGTTCTTCCACCTTGCCGCCGGGCCGGACAATAAAGACGAATTGACCGTTCTGACCCTGCTGCAATGCAGTGAGGGGAACCGTGATTCCGTCATGCTTAACAGCCACGTTCAGTCGCACGTTGACGAACTGGCCGGGCCATAGAAGTCTCGTTCCCGTTGGGAAAGTTTGCCTTGAGCTGCATTGTTCCGGAGCTTTGCAGAACAGCATTGTTGACCAGGAGCAAGGAGCCCTCGTCGAGCTTGATCGTGTCGTCCTGGTTGTAGGCGACCGTGGTCAGCGCGCCATCCTTCATGGCTTTCCGCACGGTCTGAAGGTCTTTCTGCGGCAGGGTGAAGATCACCGAGATTGGCTGGATCTGGGTGATCGTCACGATCGGGGTGGTGTCGCCGCCCGCGCCGGTGGGCTGGACAATATTGCCCACGTCGACTTTGCGGATGCCCGTCACGCCGCTGATCGGCGACGTGATCGTCATGTAGTTGAGCTGCGTCTGCGCATTAATGGCGGCATGTCGAAAGGTGATAGCTCCTGACGGGAAATCGCCACACTGGCAAGCGAGATGGCGCCCCTGTCATCAGTCCGCCTGACGCCTGCATGGTTCCGGATTACTCCCTGATCTTCTGCTCACGCTGATGCCGCGAACGCTCGCATCGAACGCGACCACGATAGCAGCGCGAGGGGGCGCAACAATTGGGCGAGAGGGAATGACCAGGCGCCAATTCGGAGAGAGGTTCTATACGCAGGTATAATGCCCCGGCGGGCTATGACCGGTGGACCACCTCCAGGCCGATGGACATGATCCGCAAGGGTTGATGGACAAAGTCGTTTCAAGCGTCACAGCAGCGCTCGACGATGTCGTCGAAACCGCGACTGCCTCAGCGCAAGTCGGCGCCTCCGGTTCTGGGTGACGGGCGGCGTCGCCTAGCAGTTTGTCGGACTTAAGTGCTGATATTATTTGGTTTTGTGTTTCTCACAAATTTGAAAAACGCTAGGGGCTGTCCTCAGTTAGCGCCGAGTTAGAAAGGGAATTGCCAAATCAGCAAATCTCTAACTCATGGGTGGTCGGCTTTTTGAGGGGCTGAGATGCATCGGGACGGATTGCGGGATGATGAGTGGGATCGGATCAAGGATTTTCTTCCTGGGCGTAGGGGCCATGTCGGCGGTACTGCGCCAGACAATCGGCTCTTCGTCGAGGCGGTGCTCTACCGCTATCGGACAGGCGTTCCATGGCGCGATTTGCCGGCGCATTTTGGTTCCTGGAAGAGCACGCACCAACGCTTCAGCCGGTGGTGCAAGAGCGGGGTTTTCGAGCGTGTTCTGAATCACTTGGCCAGTGACGCCGACACCGAATACGTGATGATCGACGCCACCATCGTCCGCGCCCATCAGCACAGCGCCGGGGCGCGAAAAAAACGGCGAGGACCAAGCCATCGGACACTCCCGGGGCGGCCTGACAACCAAAATCCATGCGCTCGCGGACGCCTTGGGCAATCCGGTCAGACTTGTTCTGACGGCGGGTCACGTCCACGATGTTCGCGCTGCGGGGCAACTGCTCCAAGGCGTCGCTTGCGGCGCGCTGCTTGGCGACAAAGGGTACGATGCTGACGGCCTGATCGAACAGCTGCGGGACGCGCAGAATCGCAGCCGTCATTCCGCCAAGGAGCAATCGCAAGCAGAAAAGGGAATGCGACTTCACTCTCTACAAAGAGCGCAACTTGATTGAACGTCTCTTCGAAAAACTCAAGCAATTTCGTGCGATTGCGACACGCCACGACAAGCTCGCGAGAAACTTCCTCGGCGCAATCCGCCTCGTCGCCGTCGTCATCCAGCTCAACTGAGGACAGGCCCTAATGAAATCAATGGTCCGAAGGTTAAGTCCGACAGGCTGCTAGCTGCTGTGGCGGTCGCAGAGCAGGCACGTGACGAGAGTGGGCGGCAGCAAAATCGGCGGCTGTTGGGCGCGGGTTCTGCTCGATGGGGAAACACGAGGACGAACGGCGCTCAGGCGGGGCGCCGCGCCTTGGCGACCAGCGATCGGCGACCCGTTGGCTCGTCCCACTGGGGCCGACTACCGCCAATATCTCGCCGAGCTGCACCTGTACGCTGATGTCGCTTACCAGAACCCGATCTCCGACGGAGCGGGATAGATTTTGGATGCGCGCGCACGCGCGCATATGACGCGCCCGGATGTTCGAACAGGCGCGTTGGCGGGTCCAAGACAAAGCAGCAGAAAGCTCGTCGACCATCGTTTAGATTCTTTAACGAAAAGCTCGGCCCACAAAGGCGCGAACCTCAGTGAGCCGAGCCGAAGCAGGTCGTCCGCTGCCCAATCAGGCCCGAACGACATCGGGCCGGTTCTTGTAGAACTGGGCGACGACCGATCGATCGAGGTTGAGAGTCTCGGCAACCATATCGATCGGACTATGCGCCAACCAATCCGACAACAGCACCTCTTCAAAGCGGTCCGCGCGGAACACTTCCATATAGACGAGGTCCGTGTCGCCGGTATTCCGAGGTAATGGCCGAACGCCTTTTTGATAAGGCCGATGTCGCCGGCATGAAAGTCTGCGGTCATGGCGGCCGGTCCGGTGTCGAAAACCGTGGCGCGTCCGCCGCCTTTGATGATGTACGGCCACTCATCGGCATTCGGATGCCAATGCATTTCTCGCAGGCCACCCGGCTTGATCGTCACCCGCGACGCGGCAATCGTTTTGGAAACATGAAAATTGGTGCTGTCGGCAATCCGCACTGTGCCGCTCTTGTTCTCACGGTTCGGCTCCATATCACCAAGGCTGAACACGAACGGATGCGCGGGCGTGCCTGCTACCGACGCCATCTGCGCCTCGACCTCAGCCAATGGCGGCACCTGGAGTTCGCTTTGGTATATCCACCGGTTGTGCAGGGGGATGTTCTGGAACGCCTCCGCGGGCACGCCGAAATTCTTGGCCAGCACCTCGGGCGCAGTGTGAGCGATCCAATCGGTAACCAATAATGTATTGAATTCCGATGAGCTGCCGCTGTCGAACGCGATGACAAACTCGCAGCCGTCAGGCCCCAAGCCCTGCAATGAATGGGGCAGGCCTGCCGGAAAATACCAGAGATCGCCCTCCTTCACATCGGCCACCTGCGGACGCCCATCCTGGTCGAGAATTGTCACGCGGCAAATGCCGTACGTCATGACCGCCCATTCGGCTTGCTGGTGCCAATGCAGCTCGCGAACGCCGCCGGGCCCGAGCCGCATATTCACACCTGCGATCGACGTCGAGATTTTGAAGTCATCGTCGGTGATCTGCCGCGCCCAACCGCCATTCTGGATTCGCTTCGGCGCAAGGTTGAACGACGACCAAAACTGCGGCATGCCGTTCACGTCGGTCGCCGGCGGGCTAAGGAACGACGGCTCGTTGCCCGCAAGGTTCGGATCCTGCGGACCCAGGTCGACGAGCGCCTTGGGGTTGGTGACGTTGACGGCGCCTTCGGCCGGTTGATCAGGATTGCCAAACGACGCTGCTGACTGCTCCGGCTGCGCCGGCGGCGAGCAACTTGCGGCGAGAAAGCTTACTGCGCGAAGCCAGGCGCGGTGGAGATCGTGTTCTTTGGCGTTGGCGTCGCCCCAGAACCTTTATTCGCGCCCTCCACCGCGGCCCTCTAGTCTCCGCCGCCGCCGGCGCCAACGCACCCGGTGATCACGCAACAGTTGCGATTGCGGCTCAGCGGCCCGCAGTGGTGTAACCATCCAGCTCTTGCGACGCGGCTCCACGACGCAGACGCGACCGTTCGATGGCGAGGCGCCGGACCGTAGGCGCGCTCGGCGGCAGAAGCCACGACTGGGCCGGCGAGTACGACGCCGAGCGCCAGTGACATGATTATCGTCTTCATTTGTTGCTCCAATGATCCAAACGGTTTCTCTGATTAAGGTTTAGAACGTTGAAGTACTATTAGCCACGAGAATGCTTAGTCTATACAGTGGTGTAATATCGAATACCGAATAGTGCGATTATCACCGTTTACTTACTCTGTTGATTTGCCGAACGTGTAGCGCGCGGCAGCGCAATGCGACGCTCGTCATAGGCGTCCTCCGTCCCGCCCCGCTCGATTTTTTCCGCTCACCTGATCGACGACGGCGAGGAGATCGCGAGCGCTTTTTCGGAGATCGCCATCATGTGCTGGCGTTCGGCGACAGCGACGAAGATGCGCAGCTGCTCGAGGATCATGCAGTTTCCATTACCCCGAATGTCGAAGCCTGCCCGCACGCTTGCTATGCTCCTTTCGTGCGCGGGCGCGGCGCTTTGAAGATGTCGGTAGCAAGCACCACAACGTCGTTCGGGCAGCCTGGTGGCGCGCAGCAAGTGGCTCAGCGAATTGGCCAGCTCCGCCGCACAATCCACGCCGGCAAATTGCCGGCTGTACCGAAATGCAGGCTGCAATTCCAAAACTCGCGCGGCAGCGGGTGCGAACCAAAGTGGTGCAATTAGGCGGCGAGATTTTGTGAGTTTTGGGGGCTGTTCCGGTTTGCTACGGGGACGGCGGTTCGGCCGAGGTTTTTCCAATCGGCGTCCCAGTCGCCGTTTATTCGGGGTATCCGCAAAGCGAGCATGTATTCCGCGTGCTCGACGCGCCACCAGGCGCCGGGCCGCTTGAGACGTTGTTGGGCGACGTAGCGATGCGCGCTTTCGATTTCGCCCGATCCGATCGGCAGTCCCTCGGCCAGCGCCTGTCGATAGTTCAACTGGTTCTTGCGGCTGCTCAAATAACGATGGCATCGGCGCACCGGCGCTTGTTCGTCGTCGACTTCAGGCGCTTCGCAATGACCGACGAGCGACCGCAATGTCATCTCCAGACGCCCGTCTCTGAGCGCGTCCTTCTGCGCCTCGATCCAGGTTTCCCGAGCGGCGGCGTCGGGCGCGATCGCTTCCGCGGCGGCGCTCAAATACTCGCAAACATGATAGAAATCGATCAGGTAGCGGCCTTGATCGCCAAATTGCTCCTCGACTTGGCCCACAATCCATGGCGCGCCATCGCCGACCGCGTGGACCCGCGAGTTCGCCCCGAAGCCGGCGCGAACCGCGCAGGCCAGCAGTTGCCGCCCGGCCGCCTCCGCGCCGCCCTCGATCGAGCCGGCGTAGACCGGCGTCCGGCTCCCCTGGGCGTGCGCCAGCGAAAGCTTCGCCTCTCGCCACGACAGGTTCTTGCCCTTGCGTTTGTCTTTCTCATCCCGACCCGGCTCGACGATCGGAACCATGCCGCCGTCAGTTTCCACGACGATCGGCTTACTGAGGCCTGGACCTTCCGGAAATTCCAAATCCGCTCGACCGGCTTCGAACATCGACTGGCCATGGGCCAACGTGATCCGCTGGATCGTGCTCTCCCCAATCTCGAAGCCGTAATGCTCCCGCAGCTTGCTTCGAACTTGCGCGAAGGGTTGATCGGCGGCGAAGTCGACGATGACGCGTTGCAAGGGGCGCGAACAGCCCGAGGGGCTGACTTTCGCGCTGCGCAGAAACGGGCGCACACGCTCGTTCTTGAACCGATATTGCGGCTCCTGGACCTCTATCTCGCCGAATTTCGTATGCCAGCGGACTTTTTTCACCTTGGCGATGCATCTGAGGTTGCTGACGAATTTCCCTCTCCGTCACCTCCGCCTGCCTCTCCGCCCAGCCCAGCAGCGCTTCGCGTCCCAAACGCCGCGTCTCCTCGACCAACCGCTCTTCCGCAGCGTCCGCCTCCTTCAAATCGCCTTCGCTATTCTCTACCGTCAGGGCTATCGACGCGACACGGTTTCGAACGTCAGGATGGCTGCGCAAAAAGGCAAACAGCGCTTCATCGCTCAAATCCGCGCCCGTCATCAGCTTTGTCCTCCCAAATCACCTCCGACAAAGCTTACTCCGCATCGAGTTGAATCGCACCCCGCGGCAGCGGCCTGCGCTCGTGCGAACCGCCCAAGTTTCGCGAGTATAGCCGCCAGCAGCATGTAAGAGATGCTATGGGCGGGATTGGATTGGACAGCCTTGTGGGCAGCGTTGAGCGCCTCCTCGTAGCGACCTTGGTGAAAATGTCCGAGGGACAACGCACGGTAAGCGACGAAGGCCAAAGGGTCGAACGGGCTCAGGCGCATGCCCCGTTCCGCCCATTCAATTGCGCGCTGGGCTTTTCCGGTCCATCCGAGGATGACGCTGCCAAGGATATAGGTGATGGGCTGACGAGGGGGCTGACAGTGAGAGCGGCCTCGAATGCGACGAATGCGGCCGCGTGATCGCGCCCATCCATGCCGATGGAAAATCGAGCTAAAGTCAAAGCTAGCGCATCGTCCTGGCCATGTAGGATGGCGACCTGCGCATGGCGCACCGAAGCCGCTCGATTTTCGTCGTGCAATCCTCCGCGCAGGAAGAGGGAGTGCTGGCACATTGCGGCAAACGCATGCGCCAGCGCATAAGTTGGATCGAGCGCAAGTGCGCGTTCTAGCAGTTTGTCGGACTTGATCTTTTCGTGCCGCGTAAGATATTGATATCATTTGGTATTGTGTTTCGCCAAAATTTGACAAACGCTAATGAAATCAATGGTCCGAAGGTTAAGTCCGACAGGCTGCTAGAAGCACCAGAGCCTTTGTCGCGCCTTCCGGCATCCCGGAGTAGACGTCGGGCTGCGCCCGCAAGACAAGATCGTATGCGTCGAGGCTATCCGGGCGCATGCATATGACGCGCTCCGTTTCGGCGCGACGCAGGCTCGGCTCGATTGCGCCGACTACCGACAGCGTGATCTCGTCTTGAAGCACGAAAATGTCATCGAGCGGACGGTCGTAACGCTCCGCCCAGATATGGGCCCCGGTTTCGGCGTCCAGAAGCTGCGGAGTAATGCGCACTCGGTTTCCCGCCTTTCGCACGCCTCCTTCGGGTCGATACCGGCCGTCTGGTGCCGCCCCAGTCGGGCGCCAAGTTTCAAACTCCATCCACTCGCGCAACCCGCGAGGCGAAGCGGGGATGATGGCGGCGCGCTTTTCCTCCCCTGCGAAGCAGGATGACGCGGGGAGGGGGACCGGTCGGAAGGCCGGTGGAGGGGGCACGCCGCGCCGAAGCTGACACGCGGCTCGCGCTGGCGGCCGTGGCCTGGGCTTTCCTCGGCGTCTCCTTGCTGCCCCACCACCATGCTTCCGCATGTGCAACCGGATTGATGGTTGACACTTTGGACCGGATACATGGTTGACACTTTTGGCCACTTACGCGGCCGGCTGTTGCTGCTGCTCTTCCTGTGGGATTGTGGGCAACGCCTCAGCGTTGTCCACAAGTCCACAGGCGGGCGGCCGCGACAATTTCCGGCGGCGAAGGCGGCCGCTTTTGTCGAGGAATCCGAGTTCGACGTCGGCGTAGCGAACCCGCAATTCGCCCGCCTCGGTCTCCTCGATCGCCACGGGCTCGCCGACCAGGGCCTCGCTGACGAAGATCAGGTCGCCGGCCCATTTGATCACGCCGTTCGAGCGCACGCGCCGCACGGCGCAGTCGTCCGGATAATCGGGCTCGCGCAGGGCGCAAGGATAAGCGCGATCGGAGGCGCGATAGAGCGCCGCCGGCGTCTCGAAATCCAAGGCCTCGTGCGGCCGTTCGTGGTTGTAGACGGCGCGGAACTCGTCGAAGCGGCGCTGCTGCTCGGCGAGCGTGGCCGCCGGCGGGTCGGCGGCGTCCGCCTTCAGGGTCCGGTGCATGCGCTCGTGGCGGCCGTTCTGCGTCGGTTTGCCCGGCTCGATCCGTTCGGGGCGCACGCCGAGCTTGATCCACCACACCGCAAGCCGCGACAGCCCGCCTGCGCCGACCGACGCGAACGGCGGCCCATTGTCCGAGCGGATCGCAAGCGGCAACCCGAACTCGCAGAACGCCGCGTCGAACACCGGGCGCACGTGCTCCCCGTCGGTCTGCGCCACCGCCTGGCAGCGCAAGAGATAGCGGCTCATCGCGTCGCTGATCGTCAGCGGATCGCAGCGCTGGCGGTCGCCCGTCATAAACCAGCCCTTGAAGTCGGCGCACCACACCGCGTTGGGCCCGTCGGCGGCCAGGAACGGCGAAGAAAAGGGCGGACACCGCCTGCGCGGCCGACGCGATTGGGTCAGCCCCTCCTTGCGCAGCCAGTCGCCGATCGTGCTGAGCGCCGGCGGCGCGACATCCGGCAAGCGGTCGGCGAGCGTCCTGCGCAGCTTCTTGGGACCCCAGGTCGGATGCCGCTCGCGCAGCGCCAGCGCCGCCGCCAGCTCCTCGTCGCGCGCCCGCCCATGGCGGATCGGCGCGCGGCTGCGCTCCTTCAACCCCTCCGCGCCTTCCGCCGCATAGCGCGCCAGCCATTTGTAGCCGGTCTGGCGGCTGATCCCGAACGCGGCGCAAACCTCCGTCATCACCGCCTCGTCCTCACTCGCCGCAATCACAAATCGCATCCGCTCGTCCATCGCGCAGGTCTCACTCCAAGGCATCGGCGGGGCCCTCCTCGCCGTGCAATAGACCTGTCAACGATGTATCCGGTCCAATCCGTCAGCGATCTTACCGGATCGTACACGCATGGTCCCCCTCCCCGCTTCGCAGGGGAGGAAAGCGGAGCATCCTCACTCAATACCCTCGGTTGCGATCCACGACATTGCTGAGCGGCTCGCCGCGCTCAAAGGCCTCGATCTGACGGGCGATGCCGGCGGCGACGGCGTCGGGGGCGGAGATCGCGGCGTTGTGCGGGCTCACGTAGACGGCGGGGTGGGTCCAGAGGCGGGAACCCCGGGGCAGCGGCTCGCGCTCGAAAACGTCGAGCGACGCCCCTTTGAGGATGCCCGAATTCGAGCGCGGCCAGGATGTCGGCCTCGACCTGCAGCGCGCCGCGTCCGGCGTTGATCAGAACGGGGCCGCCGAGCGGACCCCTTTGCTTCAGCTCGGCGAACAGCGCGGCGTTCAGGATGCCGCGCGTCTCGGGAGTGAGCGGCAGCAGGACGACCACGACGTCGGTTTGCGGCAGGAGCCGCTTCAGGCCTTCCGGACCGCAGAAGGATTCGATGCCAGGCGCGGACTTCGCCATCGCGCTCCACCCGGCGACCTTGAAGCCGACCGCCTTGAGCTTCGCCGCCGCGTCCATGCCCAGAACGCCCAAGCCCAGCACGCCGACCTGAACCTCGCCGGCCTTCGGCTGATCGTCGTCGTCCGCCCAGACGCGCTCGCGCTGCTGGCGTTCATAGTGCCTGAGCAGGCGGAGATGGATCAGCGCATGCATGACGACCCATTCGCTCATCCGGTCGCGCAGGTCCGGGTCGACCACCCGCACGATCAGCTTCTCGGGCAAAGCCGGATCCGCGAACAGGTGATCGACGCCGGCGCCGAGCGAGAAAATGACTTGCAGATTCGGCAGGTCGGCGAGCGCGCCCGGCGGATGGCGCCAGCTCAGCGCGTAGCGGATGCGCGCGCGGTCGAACGGCTCGCCGAGCGCCGCGACGGGCGGCCCGGCAAGAGCCGTTCGAGCCGCGCGCGCCACGGCGAGCCGTCCCAACCGGACGCGGCGAAGAGAATGGTCACCTTAAGCGCCTGCGATGCGCGCGACGACCGGATCGGCGCGCTCAGGCGCCGCATCGCCCAATCGATAAGCGACGACGAGTCGCCGCACGGCGGCTTCAGCCTCTTCCGCGCTGCGGGCGTGGACCCGGGCGACCGGCGCGTCCGGCCCGACCTCGCCGCCGATCGGCGCAAGGTCGGTGAAGCCGACCGAGTGGTCGATGGCGTCGGCCGCGCGCGCCCGGCCGCCCCCCAGCTCGACCACCGCGAGCCCGATGGCGCGCACGTCGATGGCCGTCACGACGCCGGTGCGCTCCGGGACCGCCGCAGCGAGAACGCCCGCGCGCGGCAACACGGCCTCGGCGCGCGTGAGAAAATTGCTCGGGCCGCCGAGCGCCGCCACCATGCATTCGAAGCGCTCCGCCGCGGCGCCCGAATCGAGCGCGCGTTGCATGAGCGCGCTTCCCTCGTCCGCATCCTCAGCGAGCCCGGCCAGGGCAAGGAGCTCGGCGCCGAGGGCGAGCGTCACCCTGTGAAGACGCGCGTCGCGGCGCCGTCCGACGAGAAAGTCGACGGCGTTCCGGACCTCGACCGCGGCGCCGGCGGCGCTGGCGAGGGGTCCATTCATGTCGGTGATCAGCGAGACGGTCGGCAGACCGGCTCTTGTCGCGACCGTCGCAATGCTCTCGGCCAACTCGCGCGCGTCTTCGAGCGTCGGCATGAAGGCGCCCGAGCCGGTCTTGACGTCCATGACCAGGCCTTCTAGGCGAGCGGCGAGCTTTTTCGACAGGATCGAAGCCGTGATGAGCGCGACCGACTCGACCGTCGCAGTCACGTCGCGGATCGCATAGAGGCGCCGGTCTGCTGGGGCCAGTACGTCCGTCTGGCCGATGATGGCGCAGCCCGCCTCGCGCACAACGCGCTTGAAGGTGAGAAGATCGGGCTGCGTGACGTAGCCCGGAATGGAATCGAGCTTGTCGAGCGTGCCGCCGGTGTGGCCGAGCCCGCGACCCGAGATCATCGGAACGAAGGCGCCGCAGGCGGCGAGCATCGGGGCGAGCATGAGCGACACGTTGTCGCCGACGCCGCCAGTCGAATGCTTGTCGAGGATGGGGCCCGGCAGGTCCGGCGCCCGCCAGTCGAGCGTTTCGCCGGAAAGCGTCATGGCGCGGGTCAGCGCGATCCGCTCGTCGAGCGTCATGCCGTTGAAGAAGACGGCCATGGCGAAGGCTGCGGCCTGTCCCTCGGTGACGGCGCCGCTGGTCAGCCCGGCGATGAACGCGCCGATCTCGGCCTCGGTCAGGTCGCGCCCGTCGCGCTTGGCGCGGATGATCTCCTGCGGCAGGGTCATGGGCTTTTCGGTTCGTATGAGCGGATGAATCCGCGCAGCAGGCGCTTGAACCGATCCGCGGCGAGGCGCGCATATTCCTGCGTCTCGTCGTGGCTCGGATCGCCGCCCGCGAGGCCGGCTGCGTAGTTGGTGACGACGGAGACGGCGGCGCAGCGGAGGCCGAAGCGCCGCCCAAGAATGACTTCCGGCACGGTCGACATGCCGGCGAGGTCGGCGCCGAGCACCCGTGCAGCCCTGATCTCGGCAGGCGTCTCGAAGCTCGGCCCCGAAAACCACATGTAGACCCCTTCGTGCAGTTCGATGTCGTTCGCCCGCGAGGCCTCGTGCAGGTCGGCGAGCAGACCCGGGTCGTAGGCGTGGGTCAGCGGAACGAAGCGCTCGGCTCCGGTTGCGCCGATCAGCGGATTGGCGCCGGCGAAATTGATGTGGTCGGTGATGGCCACGAGCGCGGGTGGAAGCCATTCCTTCCTGAGGCCGCCGGCGGCGTTGGTCAGCAGAAGCGTTTCGCCGCCGAGGCCGCGAAACGCTTCGATCAGCGCACTCATCGCCTTGGGGTCGCCGCGCTCGTAATAGTGTCCCCGGCCCTGGAACAGGGCGACCCGCCGTCCCTCGATCGTCCCGACGACGAGTCGGCCGGCGTGGCCCTCGACGCTGGGCGCGGGAAAGCCGGGGACGTCCTCGTAGGAGACCGCAACCGCGTCGCTCGCTTCGTCCGCGAAGGCGCCGAGGCCGGTGCCGAGCACGATGCCGAGCGGCGGCAGCCGGTCGAGACCGCGTTGCTTGAGGGCCGCTATCGCGGCGTCGGTATCCAGAGACATTGCTTGCGCTCTCCCGGAAAGATGGCGCCTCAATAGGCTCACTTTAGAACAATATGCACTGTCCTCTAAACGTGGGAACCCGAAGACCGCGCATCAGGGAGGCCACTCTATGGAACATCATACAAGCCGGCGTGATCTGTTGCTGACGTCGCTCATGGCGGCGCTGCCGTTGAGCCTGACGGGCGCGGTCGCCAGTCCTCTGAATCCGGCTCAGACATAATCAAACTGCCGGACGCCTTGCAGTGGAAGACGCAGCCCATCTTTCCTCCGGGCAGCGCCGAAATTTGTCCCCTGACGGGGGAGACCACCGCGCCAGGCCTCTACTACATGTTTATCCGCTGGAACCCGGGCTGTATGAGCGCGCCGCACACCTATACGACTGATCGGTTCTGCGTCGTTGTTTCGGGCGTCTGGTGGTGCAACAGCGGCGCTGATTTCGACCCCGCCTCCTGCGTGCGGGTCCCCGCCGGCAGCTACGTTCGCCGCGTTGCCGGAACCCCCCATTACGATGGCGTGATCCGCAGCGGCCGCGAGCCGGCGGTCATCGCCATCTGCGGTATCGGACCGGTCAATTTCGCGCTGATCGATCCCTCAAAGCCCCCGTGGCGGGCCGTGTGACCGCAGTGGGTCAAGCGCCATCATGTTGACCTTGTGCCCCTTCGACGACATCAAACTTTGACGCGCCGATTGGCGCTGCTCCGTCGCGACCCTTTTTTCAGGCCGAAAGATGCCCGGGCCCGAAGGATTCCGGCAAGAGCGCGCTGAGCCTGAAAGTCGCACGAACGCCTTCGGGTCCCGCGACATGGACGAGGGTCGCGCCGTCGGCGAATTCGCGGATGCGCTGGCGGCAGCCGCCGCAGGGCGTGCAGAGCGCCGCGCCGTCGCCGACGACGCAGATTTCTGCGATGCGCCGCTCGCCGGCCTGCGTCATGGCCGAGATGGCGCTCGTCTCGGCGCACACGCCCTCGGGATAGGCCGCGTTCTCCACGTTGCCGCCCGAAAAGATCGCCCCCGAAGGCGTGCGCAACGCGGCGCCGACCTTGAAGCGCGAGTAGGGCGCGTAGGCGTTCCCCTGGGCGGCCTTGGCGGCGGCGAACAGTTCGGCCAGCGGCTCAACGCTCTTTGACATAGGGAATCCCCGACGCCCTCGGCGGGATCGCCTTGCCGATGAACCCGGCGAGCAGCACGACCGTCAGCACGTAGGGGAGCGCCTCGATCGCCTGCACCGGGACCGGGCCGATGACCGGAAGTTCGACGCCCTGCAGCCGGATCGCGACCGCGTCAAGAAAGCCGAAAAGGATGCAGGTGGCGAGCGCCGGCCAGGGCCGCCATTTGGCGAAGACGAGCGCCGCAAGCGCAATGAAGCCCCTGCCCGCCGACATGTGCGGCTGGAAATAGGCCTCCTGCGACAGCACCAGATAGACGCCCGCAAGGCCCACCAGCACCCCGCAGATGACGACCGCGCTGTAGCGCAGCGCCCTGACCGAAATGCCGGCGGTGTCGACCGCCGCCGGGTTCTCGCCGACGGCGCGCAATCTCAGGCCGAAGCGGGTGCTGTAAAGCGCCCAATAGGTCACGGGCGCCATCAGGAAGGCGAGATAGGTGATCAGGTCATGGCCCGAGAGGAGGTGCGTGTAGATCGGCCCGACGAATCGGGACGCGCGCCGATCTCGCGAGCGAACGGCCAGTTCGATCGAATGCGAATTGGGCGGCGGTCGGCAATTGCGGCGTGCGTCCCCCCTGCGACCAGATCGCGTTGCCGATGAGCGCGGTAAGGCCGTCGGCGACCATGTTGATGGCGGTGCCGGAGACGATCTGGTTGGCGCGCTGGTCGATCGAGGCGTAGCCGTGCACGAGCGAGGCGACGATGGTCGAGGCGATCCCCGCGGCGAGACCGAGCCAGACGCTGCCGGTGAAGGTCGCGGCCGCGCCGGACGCGAATGCGCCGACCAGCATCTTGCCTTCGAGGCCGATGTCGACGACGCCGGAGCGCTCCGACCATAAACCGGCGAGACAGCCGAGAATCAGCGGGACGGCGAGCCTGATCCCGGAGGCGAACACGACGATGAAGGAGTCGAACCAATCCATGGCCGCCAGCCCCTTCAGATCGGCGGCTGCGCCGTGCGCCGCGCGAGCAGGGTCGCGACGGGGCGGCGGAACATGTGCTCGAGCGCCCCGGCGAACAGAACGACGAGGCCCTGGATGACGACGATCATGTCTCGGCTGATCTTCGGCTTGTCGAAGGCGAGCTCGGCGCCGCCCTGGTAGAGGATGCCGAACAGGATCGCCGCCAGGATGATGCCGACCGGATGGGCCCGCCCCATCAGAGCGACCGCGATCCCGACGAAGCCGAAGCCGGCGGTGTATTCGAGGATGAGCCGGTGCTCCTCGCCGAGGATCACATTGACCGCCATGCCGCCCGCGATCGCGCCGGACAGCAGCGTCGTGACGATCATCACGCGCGGGGGCGAGATGCCGCCGTAGATCGCGGCGGTCGGATTGGCGCCGACGGTGCGGATTTCATAGCCGAGCCGCGTGCGCCAGATCAGGATCCAGACGGCGAAGGCGACCAGGAGCGCGAGCAGGAACGACAGGTTGAACGGCGTCACCGGCCAATGGACGCCGAAGGCGGCCATGATGTCGTGGAACTGCGGCACGCGGCCCGTGGCGGGAAATGCGGCCGTTTCCGCGTTCATCTGCCCGGGGACGCGCAGCACGTCGACCAGCAGGTAGCCCATGATGGCGGACGCGATGTAGTTGAACATGATCGTCGTGATGACGATGTGGCTGTCGCGGTAGGCCTGCAGATAGCCCGGGATCGCGGCGAAGGCGGCGCCGAACAGCGCGGCGGCGATGATCGCGGCCACCACCAGCGAATATCCCGGCAGGAAGCCGAGATTGAGGGCCGCAAGCGCGGCGCCGAGGCCGGCGATATAGGCCTGTCCCTCGACCCCGATGTTGAACAGCCCGGCATGGAAGCAGACGGCGACCGCGAGCCCGGTGAAGATGAAGCTGGTCGCGTAATAGAGGGTGAAGCCGATGCCCTCGAGGTCGCCGAGCGCGCCGGTGATGAGGATCTGCACCGCCTCGAGCGGGTTCTCGCCGATCGCCAGCACGACGAAGCCGGAAATGATGAAGGCGGCCGCGACGTTGACGAGCGGGATCAGCGCGACGTCGGCCCAGGCCGGCAGGGGCTTGAGAGGCGAGCTCATGCCGCGCGCTCGCTGACGCCCGCCATCAGCAGGCCGAGGTCCTGGGGATTGGTCTCCTCGGGCCTTCGCTCGCCCGTGACGCGCCCGGCGCAGAGCACGATGATGCGGTCGGACAGCGCGAAGATCTCGTCGAGCTCGACGGAGACGAGCAGAAGCGCCTTGCCGGCGTCGCGCTGGGCGACGATTCGCTTGTGGATGAACTCGATCGCGCCGATGTCGACCCCGCGCGTCGGCTGGCCGACCAGCATGATCTTCGGATTGCGTTCGATCTCGCGCGCCAGCACAAGCTTCTGCTGGTTGCCGCCGGAGAAGTTGGCGGTCTTGAGCAGCGGCGCGCGGGGCCTGACGTCGAAGGCCTCCATCTTCCGGTCGGCGTCGGCGATGATCGCCTTGCGATCGTAGAGAAGCCCCTTGCCGTAGACGGGCTCGTAGTGGAAGCCGAGCATCGCGCTCTCGCACGCCTCGAACGGCATGACGAGGCCGACCCGGTGGCGATCCTCCGGCACGTGGCCGATGCCGATGACGCGCTCGGAATGCGGGTTGTGCTCGTGACGCCGGCAGCGGCTCGCCGTCGACGAGAATCTCGCCGCCGCTCGAGCGGCCGGATCCCGGCGAGCGCTTCGAGCAATTCCGACTGGCCGTTGCCAGCGACGCCCGCGACGCCCAGGATCTCGCCTTCCCGCAGGACGAAGGAGACGCCGTCGACCCGCACGACGCCGCGGTCGTCGCGCACGACGAGGTTGCGCGCTTCGAGCGCGACCTTGCCCGGATGCGCCGGCGCCCTTGTCGATCTTGAGAATCACCTTGCGGCCGACCATGGCGTCGGCGAGTTCCGGCGGCGAGGTCTTCGCCGTGTCGAAGGTCGCGACCATCTCGCCGCGCCGCATCACCGAGACGCGGTCGGTGAGGCTCATGATCTCGCGCAGCTTGTGGGTGATGAAGATGATGGTCTTGTTCTCGCCCTTCAGCACCCTGAGCATCTCGAACAGCTGGTCGGCCTCG
This sequence comes from uncultured Alphaproteobacteria bacterium, assembly GCA_963768555.1. Classification (GTDB taxonomy): domain Bacteria; phylum Pseudomonadota; class Alphaproteobacteria; order Rhizobiales; family Beijerinckiaceae; genus Roseiarcus. Next base: position 17,327 of record CAVYIZ010000075.1, on the reverse strand, counting down.
GCGGGGGTCAGCACCGCGGTCGGCTCGTCGAGCACCAGGATTTCCGCGCCGCGCACGAGCGCCTTCAGGATCTCGACCCGCTGCTGGAGCCCGACCGACAATTCGCCGACGATCGCGTCGGGATCGACTTCGAGCCCGTATTCCTTGGCGAGTTCGGCGAGCCGCTTGCGGATCGCGCCTCGCGCCCCGGGCGAGCAGCGGGCCGCCCTCGGCGCCGAGCATCACGTTTTCGAGGACGCTCAGCGGCGGCACCAGCATGAAGTGCTGATGCACCATGCCGATGCCATGGCTGATCGCCTCGCGGGGAGAGCGGATCCGGACCGGCTCGCCGTTGACCCGGATCTCGCCGGCGTCGGCTTCGTAGAAGCCGTACAGGATCGACATCAGCGTCGACTTGCCGGCCCCGTTCTCTCCGACGATGCCGTGGATGACGCCGCGCTCCACGACGAGATTGACGTCCTTGTTGGCGTGAACCGGGCCGAAGCTCTTGTCGATGCCGATCAGCTCGATCGCAGGCGCGGATCTGGCCTCGGTCGTCACCCGCACCTCCTGGTCGCCGGTCCTAGCTGCGATTCTCCCTCTCCGCGCCGGGCGCGGAGAGGGAGAGGATTCGCCTTACATCGGGCACTTGTTGTCGGACATGTAGTCGTGGACCTGGATCTTGCCCGAGATGATGTCCGCCTTGGCGGCGTCGGCCTTGGCCTTCACTGTCCGGCGTGATGAGGCTCTTGTTGTATTCGTCGAGCGGCGTAGTCGACGCCGCCTTCCTTGAGGCCCAGACGCCTGCATCGCCTGGCTTCCAGGTTCCGTTCTTGGCGTCCATGAAGGAGTTGTAGGTCGCGACGTCGACGTGCTTGAGCATCGAGGTCAGCATCTTGCCGGGGAACAGATAGTCCTGGTCGGAATCGACGCCGATCGCCGAGCTTGCCGGCGTCGGCGGCGGCCTTCAGCACGCCCTGGCCGGTCGCGCCGGCGGCGGCGTAGACGATGTCGGCGCCGCGGTCGATCTGCGACTTGGCGAGTTCGCCGCCCTTGACCGGGTCGTTCCAGGCGGCCGGCGTCGTGCCGGTCATGTTGGCGAACACTTCGTCCTTGCCGCCGCTGGCGTATTTGACGCCCTGGGCGTAGCCGCATTCGAACTTCGAGATCAGCGGGATGTCCATGCCGCCGACGAAGCCGACCTTGCCGGTCTTCGACGTCTTGGCCGCGATCACGCCGACCACGAACGAGCTCTCATGCTCCTTGAATACGGATCGACTGCACGTTGGGCTTGTCGACGACCACGTCGATGATGCCGAACTTGGTGTTCGGGAATTCGTCGGCGACCTTGCCCAGCGCGGTTGCCCAGGCGAAGCCGACCGTCATGATCGGCGAGAAGCCGTCCTTGGCGAACTTGCGCAGGACCTGCTCGCGCTGCGCGTCGTTCTGGATTTCGAGATCGCGGAAGTCGACGCCGCGTGTCCTTCTTGAACTTGGTCGCGCCGTTGAAGACGCCTTCGTTGAAGGATTTGTCGAACTTGCCGCCGAGGTCATAGACGACGGCGGGCTTGACTTCGGCCGCGTAGGCCGCGGCGGAAGCGAGGAGCGCGCCGGCGAACAGCGCCGTCGTCATGAGACCGGATTTGCGACCGAACATTCTTGACCTCCCGGAGATGGCGAGAGCCGAAGTCTGGCGCGCGCCCGATGCCTTCAAGAAACTGACCGATTGGTCAAGATAAGTCCACCCGCGCCGGCCCTGTCAATGCCGCAGGCCCAAGTTCGACCGCTTGCCAACGAACGTCGCGAGACTATGCGGGCCATTTCGCAAGGGCAAGACGAGAGCGGAGATTTCGCGCGGGATTTCTGTCCGGCGCTGCGGCGCCGCGAGGCGCGGCAAAGCGTCAGTTGAAGAGCGAGGAAACGCTTTCTTCCTTGGCGATGCGCGCGATCGCCTCGCCGATCAGCGGCGCGATCGAGATGACGCGGATGTTGCGCGCCACCCGCACCGCCTCCGTCGGAGCGATCGTATCGGTAAGGACGAGCTCCCTGAGCTTCGAGGCGGCGACGCGGGCGACGGCGCCGCCCGACAGAACGCCGTGGGTGATGTAGGCCGAGACGCTCTCCGCGCCGGCGGCGAGCAGCGCGTCGGCCGCGTTGCAGAGCGTGCCGCCCGAATTGACGATGTCGTCGAGCAGCACGCAGTTGCGGCCCTTGACGTCGCCGATGATGTTCATCACTTCGGATTCGCCGGCCCGATCGCGCCGCTTGTCGACGATGGCGAGCGGCGCGTCGAGCCGTTTGGCGACGGCCCGCGCGCGCACCACGCCGCCGACGTCAGGCGAGACGACCATGACGTTCTTGCTCGCCTCGCTCCGCGACTGAATGTCGCGCACCATGGTCGGCGCGGCGAACAGATTGTCCGTCGGGATATCGAAGAAGCCCTGAATCTGGCCGGCGTGAAGGTCGACCGTCAGCACGCGGTCCGCCCCGGCGCGGGTGATCAGATTGGCGACGAGCTTGGCCGAGATCGGCGAGCGCGGGCCCGGGCTTCCGATCCTGCCGGGCATAGCCGAAATAGGGGATGACCGCCGTGATGCGATGCGCGGAGGCGCGCCGCAACGCGTCGATCATGATGAGAAGCTCCATCAGATTGTCGTTGGCCGGATAGGACGTCGACTGGATGATGAAGGCGTCGCGGCCGCGCACGTTTTCGAGAATCTCGACGAAGATCTCCATGTCGGCGAAGCGGCGGACATGACAGCCGGTCAGCGGCTCGCCGAGATAGGCGGCGATGGCCTCGGCGAGCGGGCCGTTAGAGTTGCCGGCCAAAAGCTTCATCTTGCCGAGCACGGCCAATCTCCGCATACGCGTCGCGCCTGTCGAAAAGGCGGACGCGCCGGCTCATAGCAGCCGCCCCCGTCGCAAACAACACTGACAAACAAGGAAAACAGGCGGCCCGTTACGCCCCGATATCCACAGCCGATTGGAAGCTTCACTCGGCGTAGCTGAGCGCCGCCCCCGGGGCGGCCTCCGGGGTGTTCGACAGATAGGCGGCGAGATCGTCGGCGCATTTGGCCGCGATGCTGTCGAGCGCCGCTTCGCTGACCATCGCCCAAGGGTTGTCCCCCGAGCCGCGAACGACGATCGAGTCGCTGAGCCGCTGCGCCCGCCGCTTGTCGGGCGTGAATATGTCCCAGACGAAATCGACTGTCGCCCCGTCCTGCGCCAAGGCGGCGCTGAGGTAGCCGCGCACGAGATAGCGAGCGGACGGCGGCGGGGCGAGAGCGATCTGGCGCTGAGCGGCGGCTTCATCGAGGCTGTGGTCGAAGCGGGCTTCCAATTCGGAGGGAGCGCCCTCGATCGAAACGATCGCCATGGTCGCGCCGGCCATGCTCGCGTCCGGCCGACGCGCGAACTGCTGGCTGCCTTCGACGCCGGGAGTCACATCTCCGGCGGTTTCGACGCAGCCGCTGGCGGCGAGCGCCGCCAGGAGCGCCAAAACACCCGACGCAAACGCCTTGCGCGACCCGAACGCGCCGTCGCGATTGACACTCACGCTGGAATACTCCCCGCTCCCCGTCGCATCCCCGCTTCGGAAGACCGTTAACGAAGCCTTAACGCTTCCGCCGAAGTGCTAGCGCCATTCCAGCGCGAGGTCCAGTCCACGGCTGGGGAGAGGTCTAACGGGGCGACCGCTATTCCCAATGCCGCGGCGTCGGCCTAGATAGGCGCCATGACCGGCGCGCCGAAAAGCTATCCTCCGGGCGAGGCGCCCGAAGCCGAAGCGCGGGCGGAAGCGGCGCTCGAGCGGGAGCTCGCGCCGGACGCCTCTCCTCTCGACATCGGCCTCGACGAGGCCCCGGCCGAGCCGGCGAGCCTCGCGCGAGGCGCCGAAGCGATCAAGGAATTCTGGCGCCACGCCCCGGCCGGGCCGGGGGTCTACCGCACGATCGGCGCCGAGGGCGAGGTGCTCTATGTCGGGAAGGCCCGGTCGATCAAGAAACGCATCGCCGCCTACACGACGCCGGAGCGCCAGCCGGCCCGCATCGCGCGGATGATCTCCCAGACGCGCTCGATGGTGTTCGTCACCACCGAAGTCGGAGGCCGAGGCGCTCCTGCTCGAGGCCAACCTGATCAAGCAATTGAAGCCGCGCTACAACGTAGCGCTGCGCGACGACAAGAGCTTCCCCTATATCCTGATCTGCACCGCGCATCCCGCGGCGCGGCTCGTCAAGCATCGCGGCGCCCGCAGCATCCAGGGCGATTATTTCGGTCCTTTCGCCAGCGCCGGCGCCGTATTCCGCACGATGAACGCGCTTCAGCGCGCTTTCCTGCTGCGCACCTGCTCCGACAGCTATTACGCGCACCGCACCCGGCCCTGCCTCCTCTACCAGATCAAGCGCTGCTCGGGGCCTTGCACCGGCGAGATCGCTCTCGGCGACTATGCCGGACTGGTCGGGCAGGCGCGCGACTTCCTTTCGGGCCGCAGCCGCGCGATCCGTCAAAGGCTCGCCGACGAGATGACCCAGGCCTCGGCCGCCCTCGAGTTCGAGAAGGCCGCGCGCCTGCGCGACCGCATTTCCGCGCTGTCGGCGATCCAGGGCGAGCAGAGCGTCAACCCGCGCTCGATTCCGGAGGCGGACGTGTTCGCCGTCTGCGAGGAGGCGGGGCAATATTGCGTCGAGGCGTTCTTTTTCCGCACCTATCAGAACTGGGGCAACCGCGCCTATTTCCCGCGCGCCGATCGCGCGCTCGGGCCGGAAGAGGTGCTCGACGCCTTCCTGGCGCAGTTCTATCTCGAGCGGCCGGCGCCGCGGCTCGTGCTGCTGAGCCACCCCATCCCCAGCGCCGCGACCCTCTGTGAAGTCTTGAGCGCCCGCGCCGGACACCGCATCGCGATCGGCGTTCCGCAGCGGGGCGAGAAGAAGGACCTCGTCGACGCGGCCATTCGCAACGCACGCGAGACGCTGTCGCGCAAGCTCGCCGAATCCGCGAGCCAGGAGAAGCTCATCGCCTCGCTCGCGGCCGCCTTCGGCGTCGAGCGGCCGATCCGCCGGATCGAAATCTACGACAACTCCCATATCATGGGAACGAACGCGATCGGGGCGATGGTGGTGGCGGGGCCGGAAGGCTTCGTCAAGAACCAGTACCGCACATTCAACATCAAGAGCGCGGATCTTACTCCCGGCGACGACTATGCGATGATGCGCGAGGTGCTGACTCGGCGCTTCGCGCGGCTTGTTCGCCAAGGCGAGACGGCGGAGGCGGGCGGGTTTCCCGACACGCCGGATTTCGTCATCATCGACGGAGGGCGCGGGCAGTTCGAGGCCGCGCGCGAGGTGATAATGGCCTCGCTGGGGGTGCAGGGCGTCGCCCTCGCATCGATCGCCAAGGGGCCGGACCGCAACGCGGGCCGCGAGACATTCTTCGTCGAGGGCCGCGAGTCGTTCAAACTGCCGCCGCGCGACCCCGCCCTGTTTTTCGTCCAGCGCCTGCGCGACGAGGCGCATCGTTTCGCCATCGGAACCCATCGCGCGCGACGCAAGAAGGAGTTCGTCAAGAATCCGCTCGACGAAATCCCCGGCGTCGGCCCGGCGCGCAAACGCGCGCTCCTGCACGCCTTCGGCTCCGCCAAGGCGGTCGCGCGCGCGGGCCTGTCCGACCTCGAGAAAACCCCGGGCCTGAATGCGGCGACGGCGAAGGCGGTGTACGACTTTTTTCATGAGTCCGGCCCCGGTTGAGGCTTACCGTCCGCGCCCGGCGACAGCGCAAGCGCGGATGTTGCGTGCAGTTCTAATTTTCAAAACCGATTCTGGACGTGCCTTTGCGTCGTGAAACGGCTTGTGAAACGCGAAAATTCCTTTCATTTTCTTCCATTTTCTTTTCCGAATCTCGCTTTTTCAAGGAGTTACGGCGAGTGGTCAAGGGCCCCCTCCTCCCTCCCCGGCTGCCGCTCCGCGCGCACGCCCGGAAGGCGGCGGAAGCGGAGGCGGCGACTTTCAAGTTAGCATAAGTTCTGTTTTTCTGCAAGAAAATATCGGCTTGGCGCCGACGATGGGACGACGCGCCTCCAACCCTTGCTTTCCCTCCCTCGCCGCTATCTAACGCGTCCATGCTCGAAGGCCTGCCGCCGAACAACGCCGCTCCTCACCTGACGCACGTCACTGATGAAAGGCGAGCGTGCGCCGTCGCCGCAAGCGCGGGCCGGCCTATTTCGCGAGGAGGTCAGGCTTGAACGCGGCGACGGCCAAGGCGGCGCAGGACTTCTTCCACGTAGCTGCGCACGGGTGAGGGCTTCTGGCCAGCGTCGTCAGTTACTGCACAACCGAGGCGATCCAGTAGTCCTGGATCGTTTTCGGTTCGGCGGTCGTCGGGTGCTGATTTCCGCCCGTGAGGTCATGGACCGTGCGCGACACGTAGCTCTTCAGGTCCGCGATCGAAATCACCTTGCTGTCCGGGCGAGCGGCCGCGCCGCGCATTCCATCGACGACCGCCTTGGTGAATGCGCCGTTGCTCAGCCCGGCCGGCTCCAGCGATATTTCGTCGCCGGTCGAGGAGGCGAAAACGACGACGCCGTTTTTCGCCGTGCGAAGTTCGTTCGCGAACTTGTCCACGTCCGGTTTGGTGTCGGGGCCCCTCCCGGCCAGGACGTTTCCGGAAAAGCAGGTGTCGAAGAAAAACAGCGTCTTGCCACCGATCTTCGAAATGTATTGTTGCAGATGAAATGAAGAACCAATGGGGCTGGGGCGGCTTCACGACGCATGATCTCGCGCGCTGCCGCCTTGCGGCGCGGCTGCTCGCGCTGTTTTACGACTGGTGGAACATTTTTGTGCGTCTCGCCGAACCGGGTCTGCACCGCGAGGCGATCACCAGCCGGCCCCTGTTTCTTTCCGCCATCGCGACGCGCACGCGGCACGCGCGCCAAACGACGATCCGCGTGACGAGCTCGCACGCCAGGGCCAAGCCAGCCGCCAAGGCGCTCGCGGCTGTAGCCGAGTTCCTACGAGGCTTGGCTGAAAATGCGGAGCAGTTGACGCGCCTGCAAAAATGGCGGGCGATCCTCTCGCGCGCCTTCAAGGCGTTCCTCAAAGGTCGATTGTTGCGCCCGCCGCCGCGTCTCGCGCCAAGCTGACGCAACCAGAGCGCGCAAAATCGCAGAACGCCGCTACCTCAAGCCGACCAACTGCGGTTTTTAGGATCAATCTACCGCTATCCAGAGTTTGCCAAAGTCTTGCTCGTGACGCTCATTGCGCTCCCATTTATGACGGACCTGGCTGTGCTGGGAGGCGCATATCGCGGAGTGCTGAAGCCAAACCCCAGCATACTGGCAAGCTATGTCCTGCAGCCAACGTTCAGGGCTATTGTTATGATAATCCTGTTTGCCCTTGGCTGGCGTCTGTGGGCGGTGGTTGTAGGTACATCTGTGTCCTATGTCGTCTCCTGGATCATATTGGCGGTGCGAGCTCGGAGAGAGTTGGCGCCGATGGGTGTAACTGGTGAACGTGATTGGGCGGATACGTTGTCAATTCTTCGGTATTCTCCTAGTTTGGCGGCGTCGGTCATTTTCACCATGGGGATCAGTTCGGCGGATTCGCTCTTCCTCGGCCATTTCAGAGCCGCTGCGGACGTTGGCCAGTACGGTGCTATTCTTATGGTTGCGCAGCTTATTGGCCTTTTAGGATCGGCCCCTGGGCAGACCTTAGGCGCTCGTATTGCTTGGTGTCATCGAAATAACGATATCGCCGGAATGGAGACGCTTCTGGCCGAAAACATCCGTTTGACGTCGTTGTTTTCGGCGCCGGCATTTGCTGCGATTGTCTTTTGGGGTGATCGGATCGATCTTGTGCTTGGACCGACGTTCGCGGTGGATGCGTGGGTCGTGTCGATCGTCGCCGCAAGGCTGCTGATGCAGACGATTTTCGCGAACAGTGGGTGGGCCCTTTCGATGACCGGCCGGCACCTTCAGGAGGCGGGGCTTTTAGGGATCGGTTTGCTGGCCTCAGTGGTTCTCTGCTTTGCACTGATCCCCGGCCATGGCCAGATCGGAGCGGCGCTGGCCGGTTTCATTTCCTTGTCGATGGTCAATGTAAGTCGGTACGCTCTCGTACGGTCCGTGTTTGGCATCAACCATGTCAGGCTCGCTGCGATAAAGCCAATAGTCTTGGCGATCGCCATTGCGGGCGCGACGCATCTGTTGCTGTGCCCGTTCGATGATCGGACAGCGTTGTCCACCTTCTTCGAAGGCGTGATCTTCCTGGTGAGTTTCGCCGTGTCCGCATGGTTTGTGCTGGCCACCTCAGCCATCCCCTCATTTTGAAATCGCCCGTAAATTGCAACCGAAGGTTGGCGTTTCAGCTAATTGATGCACGCTATGCAAGTCCCGCGGCATGCGAATGCACAAATGCGATCGTCGTTAGCAAGGCGGCGGGATGGCAATTCGTCCTTTTCGTTCGATTATTCCCTGACCGAAGGGAGAAAAAACGCCCAAATTCGGGCCGTTGAAAAATGAGGGGATTCATGAGGCTGGCCACTCGTCAAGACCGCGAGATGATCGCCAAGCTGTTTATGCCACGCCCGTCGATTGCGGAGGGCGCATGAGTTTCGCGGCTCGTCGCTATTTCAAATGGGTGAATTAGCGAGCACGTCACCGGCGATGAGGTAGACGATGGCTTTGAGGTTTCGTTTGGTTCGGTAGCCCTTGGCCTTGCGCTTGGCGGCCTGGACATTGCCGTTGATCGCCTCCAGGGGGCCATTGGAAAGGCCGGTGGCGATCGATCTGAGGATGCCTTCCGACTTGGCGGTGATCGTCTTGGCCAGCTTCTTCATCGGCGCGAGGTCGCAGACTTGAACCCAGGCGTTCCAGCGGTCGAGGAAACGGCGAGCCGATTTGAGGCTCATCGTGAACAGCTGTTGCAGGTTCATGCGGATCTGCATCGCTTGGATGGTGTCCAGGTTCTGCGCTTCCAACCGAGACAGCGCCTCCTTTTCCTCCTGCGTCAGACGATCGACGTTCTTCAGGAAGATGTAGCGCCGGCCCTTGATCTGGAAGTTGTTCCGCGCCTCCTCGCGCCGCACCTGGTCGACGGCCTCGTTGGCGAGTTTGATGACGTGAAATTTGTCGAACGTGATCTCGGCGTTCGGCAAGTTCTCTTTGATCCCCGCCTCGAATGCGGCCCCCATGTCGATGCTGGCGTCGGTCACCGCCTCGCGCCGGCCGCCATGCGCCTCGAGGAAATCCGCGAATTCCTTCACGGTCGCCGCGTCCTTGCCGTCGGCGACGTAGACGACCTTGCGCCGCGCCATGTCAACGAACAGGCTGATGTAGTCGTGGCCGCGCCGCGCCGAAGTCTCGTCGGCGGCGATGCGCTGCACCCGCGACAAATCCAGCTTCTCCACCGCCCGCCAGACGTAGTGTTCGACGATGCGCCACAAGCGCGTGTCGTGCTCGCCGAGCCGCTCGGCCGCATTGGCGATCGGCATCGTCTTGGCCAGCGCCAGCACATAGGCCTCGAACAGCAACGTGAAACCCGATCCCGCGCGAGCCCACGGCGTCGCCACCTTGCGCACGCCGCACTCCGGACACGTCACCCTCGGCGTGCGCGCGTGCAACAGCGTGCGATGCTGGAAGAAATCCAGATGCCGCCAGGTCTCCTCCTTCGTGTCATGAACCGCGCACCCGTCGCGCCCGCACTGGGCACAGGCGAACCAACTCCCCCGCGGAAAATCAACGTATAAATCGAGCCGACCGTCCACCGCGTCGAACTCGCTGCGCGTCACCGTCCACGGCGACGAAAAACCAAGGGCCAACTGGAAAAGATCGGTGTCCTGCATCCCCCCAGGCTAAATGCGATCCCCCCTGAGCGATCACTAACCCGCCCCCAAATTCCGACTTACCCACTCCTTTCAGCGAGGAGCCTAAAGATGTCTGCCGGACCAGAAAGAGATTGTTTTATGCTGCTTGTTAAGAGCCACTTGCAAAACGGCTCGGACGGCCGGAATTTTCGAATTTTCGGGTGATTTCTCAAGCGTCGCGAACCGTCGGCGGCCGGTTTCTGGTATGTTGATTCTGCGAGGAAAAACAAGCAGAAAGCCAGGAACCGCCGACGATGTCGCTACGAGAGACCCTATCCGTATACTGGCAGAAGTTTCAAGGAGAACTTTTCCCGTTTCTCGAGGAGACGGTCGGGTTCTTGACGGAGTCGCATCGAGCGCTGGTGACGGTTCTGGACATGACGCGGCTTGAGGCTTTCGCGCCTGACTGGGGTGGTTTTCCCGGACGGCCGGCAGCCGAGCGGGCCGCATTGGCGAGGGCCTTCGTGGCCAAGGCGGTTCTCAACTTGCCGACCACGCGGATGTTGATCGAACGCGTCGAGGCCGACACGACGTTGCGGCGCTTGTGCGGTTGGTCGCGTCTGTCCGAGGTTCCCAGCGAGGCGACTTTCTCGCGCGCCTTCGCCGAGTTCGCCGACAGCGCCTTGCCGTCGCGGTTGCATGAAGCCTTGATCCGCAAGACCCACGGGGATCGGCTGGTTGGTCACATCGCGCGCGATTCGACGGCGATCGAAGGCCATGAAAAGCCGCAACGCGCAGAGAAGCCCGAGCCGTCTGCGCTCAAGCAGAAGCCCCGCAAGCGCGGGCGTCCGCGCAAGGGCGAGCGGCCCGCGCCCAAGCCGCCCAGCCGGCTGGAACGCCAGGCCGGCATGACGCTGAGCCAGATGCTCGCCGATCTGCCCCAGCACTGTGACGTCGGCGTCAAACGCAACGCCAAGGGACATCAGGAGACATGGATCGGCTATAAGCTGCATATCGACACCGCGGACGGCGACATTCCCGTCAGTTGCGTTCTCACCTCGGCTTCCGTCCACGACAGTCAGGTCGCCATCCCCCTGGCGACGATGACGGCGGGGCGTCTGGTCAATCTCTACGATCTCATGGACAGCGCCTACGATGCGGCCGAGATCAGGGCGCATAGCCGCGCGCTCGGCCACGTGCCGATCATCGATGTCAACCCGCGCCGCGACGCCTGCCTCAAGAAGGAATTGGCCGAGGAAGACAAGCGTCGAGCGCTCGTCGGCCATCGCGCCGCCGAGGATATCCGCTACAACGAGCGCAGCGGCGCCGAACGGGTCAACGCCAACCTCAAAGACAACCACGGCGGCAGAACCGTCCAGGTGCGTGGCCCCGCGAAGGTGATGTGCCATCTGATGTTCGGCATTCTGGTCATCACCGTTTCTCAGATCATCCGTCTCATCGCATAGCGAGCCGCATCGCGGCGCGAAAACGGGTCCGGAGCCTCCCAAAAAATCGGGAGGTCGACGAAACATGGCCAAAATCCACGCCAAAATGTCCGCGAAGGCAAAAAAACGGCGGAAGCGGCGTTGCAACCGTCAAAAACAACTCAAGCCAACACGTCTCAGCTATGTTCATTCGTGCGCGAGCCGACGCGCTCAGACGTTCTGCAAGTGGCTCGCAATTCGAAATCGGCTATCGTCGTCCGATCAATGTGATTCTGGTCGTAGTCGTACGGCAGGAAACGATAGTGCTGATCGGGAGTATTTATGCCGTGACCGGACAGGAAGACCATCGCCACGTCGTTTGAGTTCTCGACCGCGTGCTGAATCCAGTCGAGGCCGTCCAGGATGTTGTCCCGCGTCGCGTCGGCGTCCTCGAGGCTGGCGAATTTGGGATAAAGCACGACCTTGCCGTAGAGCAGGCCGCCTTCTTCCGCCTTGGCGAGCCCGACGAAGTCGTGGGCATCCTTGGCGGGGAAGTGGACGACCGGCAGTCCCTGCGCCTTGTAATGGGTGACGCCGATTGCCAGCACGTAAAGCGTGACTTTCTCCTCCCGACCAGGCCCGCGCCAGAGAACCTGCACCGAAGCAGGCTGGCTCGGGCCATTCTTGTTGTACGCGATGACGGATATCTTCGCGTCGTGCAGGGGCATGGTGAGGCGCAGGTTGCCGACCCGCATGTCGCCCTGCGTCAAAAGCTCGTGATCTTCGGACTTGACGGACACTCCGTCCACCAGCGCCTCGACCTTATCAATGGGGTCGTGCGTCGTCATGCGCGCGACGTAGGAAAGAGACAGCTCCCGGCTCGTCTGCTCGCTGTTCGGCGCCGGGTCCTTGATCTCGACGACCGGCGTCAGGGCCGAGGCTGGGAGCGGGGCGGCCTTGGCGACCGGCGCCCCCGCCGCTTTGTTCGCCTCCGCGAGGGCCTTGTCGACGTCGAGCGTGTCGAGGACGCGCGCGATCACGTCGCGGCGGTTGAAGCGCTGCTGGAACTGCGACACGGGGAAGAAATCGGGCGCCTGATCGTAGCCGTGGTTGACCTGCCAGCCGATCAGGTCGTCGGCGCCGGCGGAGGCGTCGTAATAGCCCTGCGGCGTCCAGGCGATCCAGCGCTGGCCGTCCGGGTGAATGAACAGCGCCAGCAGTTCCTCGCCGTCGCTCGCCCGGTGCCAGCGGATGGTCCCGCCGTTGTATGCCGCGACGATCAGTTTGCCGTCTGAAGAGACGTTCACGCCCCAAACTACCCCGGGGACGGCGCGCGACCAGATCTGTTTGCCCTGCGCGTTGAACAGCCGCATGGACCAGTACGCGCCCAGGGCAACCTGGTCCGTTCCAGGAACGAGCGCGACGCTCTGGCTACGCTCGTCCTTACTCAGAGCAAGCTTCGCACCGTTCAGCATCGGGGAAAGGCTGTCCTCCCAATCGGACAGTTTGATCCTTATCGAGCCTGTGATCGAACTCGCCAAGGCGGCGCTCGGGCTCGGATCGAAGGCGACGGTGCGGCGCGCAAGGGCAAAGCGAAAGAGGTGGTCAGATTGGTCGTCTGTGATCTGCACCGTCCGCGCGTCGGGGCTGATTTGCAGGGTGACTCTGCGGGGATCGGTGCTTCCCAAATTCTGCAGCCTGATCACCTTGCCGGCGCCGTCGATCAGGCCGAAGCCTACCGCATCGGCAAACAGCATGTGTCGATCGCGCAGCGGAACGAATTGCATGACAGTGCTGCGTGCGCCGGCGATGTCGATAAACTTGCCCGACCCGCCGTTGTCCCAGCGCCGGGCCAGCCGGTCAGTATTGCTTCGATTGGAGCCGCCGGCGAATAAGTACTGGCCGTCCTTCGACCAGCAGTTCCGGGTCCGGTGTCCGTAAAACCACTGACCGTCGGGAACAATTCCGGTTTTAGATCGCTGGCCCGCAGAACGGCGACCGTGGAGCTGTAATAATCACCCACCGCGACATGTCGCCCGTCGGGCGAGAACGCAACTGAGTACGGATCGCCGATTTCTTTCACCTTGGTCTTGGGGACGGCCGGCTTGTCGTAACGGTCCGCTGCATAAAGCCGCACGAACCCGTCATCGCTGACGGAAACCAGTCGTCCGTCGCCGGCGAAATCGACCCGAAGCTATTGTCGTCGTAGTCGCTGTCGGACGGAAGGAGTCGATAGCCCTCGCCGGCGTCGAAGACGCGGACGCCGTTCGCGCCCGAGACCGCGGCGGCGAGACGTCGGCCGTCAGGGGAAAAGGCCAAGTGGTTGACGACGTTGGGCAGGCCAGGCAACCGCTGGACCAGCGCTCCGGACGCGCGGTCGAACAAGTAGATGTTTTTGTCATGACCGCTTGGCGCCGTCCAGCCGCCGACGGCGATCGTCGCGCCGTCCGGCGGCAGCGCCACGGCGTAGGCCTTGCCCAGATCGCCGTCCCCGCTCGGCAGCCAGATCGTCCGCTCGAGCTTCCCGTCCGGCAGCGACCACACCCGCACCGTCTTGTCGTCCGAGGCCGTGACCGCGAACCGCTCCTTCGCGTCCGTCGCGATCCTTTTGATTTGAGCGATGTGGCTCTGCGCGTCGATGCGCAGCATCGGCTCGGCCGGGAGGTCGGCCGGCTGCGCCGAAACGCGGCCAGCCAGCAGCATCGCCAAGCCCGCCGCCAGCCACAGCCATCGCCGGCGTTCCATCGAGCCCTCCTCAATTCTCCTTCGGCGCCAGATCGGCAAAGGACTTCCACCGCAAATGGTCGATCTCGCTCAAGATCGCGTCGCGGCGCTCCTTGCCCGCAGCGCCATATGCATTCCAGATTTTCAGGCCGGCGTCTGTGATCGCCGTCACGAGATCGGGCACGACCTTGACCACGTTGATCAGGCCAGGCCTGGCCCCCTCGGTTTTCCCAACCACCTCGTCGGTCACGAAATTGGTGAAGGCGATGCGGCTCTTCGCCGCCGCCTGCATCGCGGCGGCGAATTTGGCGGACCTCGTCGGATCGCGACCGTCGATGAGGTCAAAGCGCAGTTGTGAAATCAGGCCGTCGGAGTCGGACTTCGCGTCCGCATAAAGCTGGATGCCGCGCACATAGGCGTTGACGTTCTTCCGGCCGACCGTGGCGAGGATGACGGCGTATTGCTCCGCCAAGAACGAGGTCGATGAGTTCGGGGCTCGAAGCTCTTTCTGACCGGCGAGCTTCGGCGGAAAAAAGCTCCGTGCTGAGTTGATTGGCCAGCCTGGCGACGATCTCATCTTGCATGTCGAAAAAGTCGGCCACCGGCTTGTCGAACCGCTCCGCCCAAAGATGACTGCCGCTCTCTGTGTCGACAAGCTGCACGTTCACCCGCATCCGGTCGCTGCGGCGCTGGACGCTCCCCTCCAGCATGTAGCGCACGTTCAGCTCGCAACCGAGTTTCTTCGCGTCGATCGGCTTCCCCTTGAACGCGAACGCGGTGTTCCTAGCAATCACGAGTAAGCCTTTGATCCGCGAGAGATCGGTGGTCAGACTCTCGGTCACGCCGTCGACGAAATAGTCCTGCTCAGGATCGCCGCCGATGTTGGCGAAGGGCAGCACCACGATCGAGAGACGCGGCGGGCCGGACTTTTCCGGCGTAGGTGCAGTATGCGGTTGTGGCGCGCCGGCCGCCTCGGTCTTAATCGCATAGACCCGCACTGGCCGCGCAATGTTCTTCAGCGCCTTTTCGCCGAGATCGACGAACGTCTCCCTCAGCCGGTCGCGCACTTGCTCATGCGCCGCCCCCGAGAGGCACACGCCGCCGGGCTCGCAGATATTCTGCAGCCGCGCGGCAATATTGACGCCGTCGCCCATCAGGTCGCCGTCGCTCTCTTCGACCACGTCGCCGAGATGGATGCCAACGCGGAACTCGATGCGCTTGTCCGGCGCTACACCCGCGTTGCGCTCGACCATAGCGCTTTGGAATTCGATCGCGCAGCGCACCGCGTCAACAACGCTGCGGAACTCGATGATGCTCCCATCGCCGGTGCGCTTGACCACACGGCCATGGTGCACAGCGATCGTCGGGTCGATCAGATCGCCGCGAAGCGCCCGCAACCGCGCGAGCGTGCGTTCTTCGTCCGCTCCGGCAAGTCGGCTGTAGCCGACCACATCCGAGACAAGGATCGCGGCGATTTTCCGGGTCTCGCTCATGGCGCACCCCTCTGTCGTCGTTCAGACTAGCACATATACCAGTCCCGAACCGCCCTCACTCTGAGTAGAGGCATGCAAACGTGGGCACGGAGCCGACCCAGTTCTGACCGGTCTTTGCGTGTTTCTTCGCCCCATTGAGCGCTCATCGATGGCAAGTATTTGATATTATGACATTATTGGATCGAGGGGATAGGATCGTCGTGTTGAAGGTTTGGACCAACGGTCACTCGGATCGCGCTGATCGGCCTCAAGCTACGAAAGACGGCGGGCATAATGGCGACGATGCGCGGGCTGCAGCTGTAGAGACAACGGGAGGCGGGCCGTGGATGAGGTTCTAACTCGCGATAAGGCTCACTTATCGCAAGTCATATTCCAGGCTCTCGACGTCCCGCAGGGGGGCTATCCCGGACGCCCCGAGGCAACCCAGGGGATTGTGCTAAATGCAGACGTCTGCACAGAGAGTCTCTGCCGGTAAAGGTCGATACGCAGCCATGGACTATGCCCGAGCCGCGTCAGCCATTCGCGCTACACAAAAGCGCCACGATAACGAGGTAGATACACGAAATGGCACGTGATACGGCTTGGCTGCCGCTTCCGTGCCGTGTTTTTTCATGCAGCGGCGCAAGGGGAACGATGACGCCTTCGTTTTCGAGGTCCTGAAGGACGGCGCTGTGATCGACACACGGTCGGTCGTTCTGCCACATATCCGCTATGCCTGGGCTGAGATCGCGCAGCTTGCGAAGACTTCGGCGGGCAAGGCCACAAAATCCGGGTCAAGGATGAAGATGGGGGAATTGTTATCCTCACAGGCGTCGGCGCAGTGTGGCATCCCGCAAGCGCTCGCGATGGCTGACCCGGTTTAGAACGGAAGACGCGGAGCGAACCGGCTCGCCCTGGACTTCGCCTCAAGAAAAACTTTGGTTCCCCGTTGGTCCCTAATTCATCAGGAGGATAGTCTTGGATTGCAATTCGAAAACCATCACCAACGGGGTGCGCGATGGTGGCGCGGGGGCTGCTCGATTTCCAGTATGAGGCGGATTCGTCGAGCCATGGGGTCACCTCTTTTGCCGGTCTTGCGCTGTATCTCGACCTGATAAAGGCCAGCGGGCTCGGCGCGGCGATCCGGCGGCATGTGCGGGCGGCGGGCGGTCGCGGCTGGCTCGACATTCAGATGGCCCTGGCGGTGATCTTGCTGAACCTCGCGGGCGGCGATTACGTCGAGGACATCGAGCGGTTGGAGCGCGACAGTGGATTTTCCGCGATCCTGCGCGCGATCGAGAAGGATTTGCTGTCGCGCGCGGAACGGCGGTCGTTGAAGAGCCGCTTTCGGCGCGAACGCGAGCGGGCGACGCCCTCGCCGTCGGCGCTGTCAGGTTGGCTGGAGCGGTTCCATGATCCGAGCTCGCCTAAGGCGGCGGCGGGAGCGGCGTTCATTCCGGCGGTGACGGAAGAGCTCGAGGGCCTGTGGCGGGTGAACCCGGCGCTGCTGGCGTTCCTGCACCAACACCAGCCGGCGAGGTCGGCGACGCTGGACATGGACGCGACGCTGATCGAGACCCACAAGCGCGATGCGCTGTACTGCTTCAAGGTTCAGGCCTATCAACCGCTGAACTGCTGGTGGGCGGAACAGGGCGCGATGCTGTATTCGGAGTTCCGCGACGGCAACGTGCCGGCCGGACACGAGCAACTGCGGGTGCTGAAAGAGAGCCTTCGCCATCTGCCGGAGAGCGTGAAGAAGGTTGCGTTGCGCTCCGACACGGCGGGCTACCAGGAAGAATTGCTGCTCTATTGCGGCGAGGAAAAGAACTCGCGTTTCGGCGTGATCGACTTTGCGATCGGGGCCGATGTGAGCGAGGCTTTCCGCGCCGCCGCGCTGGCGACGCCGGAGAGCGAGTGGCGGCCGCTGATCCGGATT
>CAVYIZ010000074.1:0-21600 GCA_963768555.1 uncultured Alphaproteobacteria bacterium | reverse complement strand
ATCCACTAGATCCGCGGGCGCTCAAGCATGTTCAAGCACCGGGCCGTGAATAATCGGGAACGTCACTCGAGCTCCATCCGCCGCCAGGACCCAATTTCTGGAAAATTGCCTGGACAAGCGCGCGCGGCGTTGGCCCAATCGCGAAGAATGCTCCTGCGGGCCAACTCGCGGGCAGGCGAGGGTCAATGACGCAAAACTCCGCGATGCAACCGATCACGGCCGGAATCATCGCCGCCTTTGTCGGCTTCGCTTCATCCTTCGCCGTGATCCTCAAGGGGCTGACGGCGGTCGGCGCGAGCGACGCCGAGGCCGCCTCGGGCCTGATGGCCCTGTCGATCGCCATGGGCGTGGCCGGAATCGGCCTCAGCGTCGCGTACCGGATGCCGATTTCGGGGGCATGGTCGACGCCGGGCGCCGCGCTTCTCGCGGCGACCGGGGCGACCGCCGGCGGATTTCCTGCGGCGGTCGGAGCGTTTCTCGCCGTCGGCCTCCTGATCGTCGCGGCCGGACTTTTCAAGCCGTTCGCCCGGCTGGTCGCCTCCATCCCCGGTCCGCTGGCCAACGCGGTGCTGGCGGGGGTTTTGTTCGGCCTGTGTCTCGCTCCCATTCGAGGGCTGATCGACGCTCCCGTGGGCGCGGGCGTCATCGTCCTCAGCTGGCTCGCCGTTTCGCGCTGGAAGCGGATTTATGCGACGCCGGTCGCCGCGCTGTCGCGGGCGTGGTCATTGCGCTCGGCGGCCATGCGGCGGGCCTCGATCTGGCGAGAATGACGCCGCACGCGGTGTTTGTCGCGCCGGCCTTTTCGCTCGCTGCGATCATCAACCTCGCTCTGCCCCTGTTCATCGTCACCATGGCGTCGCAGAACGTCCCAGGCATGGCGGTGCTCGCCGCCTACGGCTATCGCCCGAACGGAGGCCCGGTGGTCGCATCGACCGGGTTCTTCACGCTGCTCGCGGCGCCGTTCGGCGGGCATGCGGTGAACCTGAGCGCGATCACGGCGGCGCTCTGCGCCTCGCCCGACGCCTCGCCCGATCCCAGCAAGCGCTGGATCGCCGCGGCGTCGGCCGGGGCGACCTTAATCGTCTTCGGATTGCTGGCCGGCGGGGTGACGGCGTTCGTCGCCGGCGCGCCGATCCTGATCGAGACCGTGGCGGGGCTGGCGCTGCTCGGCGCCTTCGGTTCGGCGCTTCACAACGCGCTCGCCGACACGCAAGAGCGGGAGCCGGCGCTGATCGCCTTTCTCGTCACCACGTCGGGAGTCAGCATCTATGGCATTGGCGGAGCCTTCTGGGGATTGCTGGCGGGAGTCCTGGTTCAGTTCCTGGTCCGCGCCGGCGCATCCTTGGGCGCCCGATAGGGGGTTGCGATTGGCTCGAGGCGGCCGGGCCGCCCGCCCGGCGCGGCGCCCTTCGCCCTTTCCGGAACGAGCTCGCGACAGGAGACCTTTGTCGAGCCGAGAGGAGCCCGTCATGTATCGGCGGCCCCCGTTTCGCATGGGGTTTTGAAAACTTCCGCATTCCGAACTTAAAGTTGTTCCCGGGAACCGAAATTCGTGCTATGTTTGTTCCTTGAGCACCTTCGGCAACTCAATCCCCGAGCGCGGAGAAAGGGACCGGGGGAGGGGGGTCGTGGAGTTTCGATGCAACCCATTGAAAAGGATCATTTTGGAAAAGGAAATGAAAGGAAATGAAAGGAGTTTCACGGTTTCACGGGCCTGTTTCCGGCGCACGGGCGCGTCCAAAATCGGTTTCGAAAATCCGGACTTTCGGAGTCGCAGGACGCGGATTCGCGCGCTTGCACCGACCGCGCCACAGGCCCGACGGCGGTTCGACCCGATCGCATCATCAAAACGGCAATGGGCGCCACTTGCAAGGAGTTGGCATGGATCTGGGGTTGGCGCCGCTTCCGGTTGGCGCAGGCGCACATGCCCTACGCCCCGTAAAGCCAGTCGTAGCGGGCCTTGAGCCGCTGCGGGCCCATGAGCCGCATTGCGACGTCTCGGGCCAGCGCCGCGGGACCGCTCATGTGATAGATGCGCCCCTGCCTCAGCGCTTCGACCTGGACCCGGGTCGCGCGCGCGACCCGCGACCGGGAATAGGCCATGAGCGCTTCCGGTATGAGGCTTGTCTGCGAGAGGGCGTGTCCGAGCGCGCCGGCGTCCTCGACCGCCTGCGCCGCGCCCTGGGCGAGGAAGGGGACCATCGGGTGCGCCGCATCGCCGACCAGCGCGATGCTGCCCAGCGAGAAGGTCGCGATCGGCGGGCGGCCGTAAAGCGGCCATGCCCGCCAGTTTGCCGCCGTCGCGAGAAGCTTTCGCGTCGACCCCGACCATCGAGCGAAAGCGCGCTCGAGCGCTGGCCGGTCGGCGTCTCCGTCCCAAGGATGATCGCTGTCGGCGCTGCGCCACCTCGCCTCGATGACGGCGACCAGATTGACGACCGATCCGCCGCGCAGCGGGTAATGAACGAGATGGGCGTTCGAACCGAGGCGCAGCAAGACTTCCGGGCGCCTCCAACGCGGGTCGACCAGGCTCGAATCGACCGTGGCGCGAAACGCGACCCGCCCGGTGAACGCCGCCTTGTCGGCGTCTCCCAGACCCAAGCGTTCGCGGACGCGCGAACGGAGCCCGTCCGCGCCGACAAGGAGATCCGCCTGGTCCTCGATGGTCGCCGCTCCGCGCTTCAAGCCGACGGAGACGCGATCGCCGTCGGCCGCCGCGCCGGCGACAGTCGCCCCCAATCGCAAGCGAACGTTCGGACGATTCTGGGCCGCGACCGCGAGCGCGCGCTGCAGGTCGGCGCGATGCAAGGCAAGATAGGGCGCTCCCCACCGCCGCTCGGCGTCGTCCAGAGCCATTCGCATGAGCATGGCGTCGTCCGAGCCCCGCAGCACGCAGACCGCGTCTGGGACGGTCGAGACGGCGCGCACGCTTTCGAGGACGCCGAGGCTCGAAAGGACGCGCGTCGCGTTGGGCGTCAACTGGAGCCCCGCGCCGAACTCCTCGAGCGCGCCCGCCTGCTCGTACAGAGTGACGTCGAATCCCGCGTGCGACAGCGCCAGAGCCGTCGCAAGCCCCCCGATTCCGGCGCCCGAAATGATCGCGCGCCGGCTCATTTGTTACAGGTCGCGCAGTTCACATTCGGGGGGCGCGCAGACGCCAGGGATCGTGTCGTCGTAGACGAAACGGGTCGAGCAATAGGAGCAGATCGCCTCGTTGTCCCCGCCCATGTCGATGAAGATATGCGGATGATCGAATGGCGGCTTTGCGCCGGTGCACATGAATTCTTTGACCCGCACCCGGATCGTCGGCACGCCGGGCTCATTGTGAAAATGCGGGATGGAATGATCCGCCATAAGATATAGTCCTCTTCGACTGCGGTCGCCTTAAACCATGTTCGTCCGGGCGCCGCCAGCCGGAGAGGGCGGGTCGGCGGATCGTTTCGTCGACGAGAGGAATCAAGTCGGCGGGCGCTCAGCGAGCGTCCGCCTTGGCTCGAACGGGGACGACATCCACTGTCACTTCGAGCCGATGGGAGCCGGACGACAGGACCATGCTCTCGATCGGCGAAGCCTCCGAATAGTCGCGCCCGCGGGCGATTTCGATGTGGTCGTTGCGAACAGCCTGGGCGTTGGTCGGATCAAAGTCCAACCAGCCCAGCGCCGAGCCGCACCACAGCGACGCCCAGGCGTGCGAGGCGTCGGCGCCTGCGAGCCTTTCCTTTCCTGGCGGCGGTATGGTCCGGATGTAGCCGCTGACATAGAGCGCCGGAAGCCCGAGGCCGCGCAACGCCGCGATCATGATGTTGGCGAAGTCCTGGCACACCCCCCGGCGCTGTTCGAAAGCGGCAGGCGCAGGCGTGCTGACCTCCGTGGCGTCCGGGTCGTAGACGAAATCCGAGCGGATGCGGCTCGCCAGCTCCAGCGCCGCCGCATGGACGGGTCGTCCATGGGCAAAGCTCTTGCGCGCGTAAGCCGTGGCCTCGTCGAAAAGCGGAATGCGTCGCGACGGATAAAGAGCGATGGCCGGGCTATCCGAGGCGAGGGAATCAACCGAAAGCGCCTCGGCCGCTAGGGCCTGCCAGGGCGGCGATTCCTCGGGGGCGGGCGGGCGGTCGACCCGCACGCGAGACGCCGCTTTTACCGACAGTTCCCGGTGCGGTTTCTCGATCCGAAGGCTCAAAACCCTGTTTCCGAAGGGATCGATCCTTTCGGTCGGCGGCAGACAGGGGGGCTTCGTCGTGAGATCGAAATGCTCGAGGGTCTGGCCGTCGCGCGACACCGGGATCAGGCGCAGGATTCCGTTCGTCAGCTCGGCGGTCGCGCCGTACGTGTAGCGCGTGACATGGGTGACGTCGTAGATCACGCGAGTCCCGTGACTTTTTCAGCCCGGCCCTGGGCGGCGCCCTGCAGGAAATACCGGGCGGCGATCGCGTTCGCCAAGGCCAGCAGGCTCTGCTCGACGGCCAGGATCCGCGAGTCGTTCAAGAGCTCAGGCCTTTCCGCCGTCAGCTCGGCGCTGAGCAGCGTCGTAAGCCGTATCGGCTCCTCGAGAATACCGTCCCGGCGCAACACGGGAAGGGTCGCGATTCCCTCCTCGATCCGGTTGACCTGAAACGCCACCGATCGCGGATTGAACGGGTCGAGAAGCGCCATGTCGCGCACCGGGGCCAGCGCCGCGCCGACCAGGTATCGCGAGCTGTAGGTGATCTGCGAATCGATCAGGTCCAGCATCACCCGCAGCGTATGTTCCGTCGCGTCGTCGCCGGCGAATTGGCGGAGCAACCGGCAGGTGTTGGCGCCTCTCTCGACGCAGCGCCCGATGACGTAGAACACCCAGCCTGCGCCGCGATTGAAGTTCTCGTCGAACAGGCCGGACAGCGCGGCGATGATCGTCAGCGCCTCGTCGGCGACGTCGACAATCTCGCCGGCCGACAGACGACGCTGCGGCGCCGGGTCCGTCATGTTCTCGAGCCGCCCGATCAGCTCCCAGGTTTGATGGGTCAGGCGTTCGCGGATCACGGAAGCCGAATTCCGCGCCGAGCGCGCAAGAGACAGCGCCGATCCATAGCGGGCCGGGTCGCGCAAACCCTGGTTGCCTGCTGCGGTCGCGCCTTCCGCCAAAGCCGCCGCGTCGACTGCGCCCCAGCCGACGAGGACGCCCATCAGCCGTTCCAGGGATAGCCGACCCAGGCGCATCGGGGCCTCCGGATCGACAGAACGGGCGCTGAGGCAACGCACGACGCGCAGCGTGGCTTCGGCGCGTTCAAGGTAGCGCCCGAACCAGAAGAGATTATCTGCGGCGCGGCTCGGCAGGTTTCCAAGCAGCCGCGTGATCCGGACGCTCTCGGGAGAAGGAAGATTGGTCGACGCCTCGACCGGAGTCTCGGCGAGCACCCAGACGTCGGCAAACTCGACGCCGTCGCCCATCGAGACGGCGCGCGCGTCCGGTTGGTCCGAGATTCGGCAGAACCCGCCGGGCATCACCCGCCAACCGTCGCGGGTCGCGGCGCAGTAGACGCGCAGGACGAACGGGCGCGGTTCGAGTTTGTCTTCCGCCCAGCGCGGCGTGGTCGAGAGGCGCACGACTTCCTGTCCGACATAGTCCAGGCCCCGCTCGGCGATCGAGTCGCGCAACCGGGCGCGTTCGCTCTGCGTGAGCTCTTCGACGATGACGCTTGTCCGCCCCTTCAGGGCCGGAAGCTCGCCGCCGAACGCCGAGGCGATCGAAATCCGGTCGAATTCGTCGAGCACGCGCTGGCGCTCGCGCGGTTGTCCGCACCACCAGGTCGCAATATTCGGCATGACGAGATCCTGGCCGAGCAGGCGGCGGGCGAGCGCGGGCACGAACGCGAGCATGGCGCGCGATTCGACCATGCCGGCCCCGGGCATGTTCTCGATCGCGACGCCGCCTTGCCGGATGGCCTCGAGCAGGCCGGGAACGCCGATGTGCGAGGACGGGTTCAGTTCCAGCGGGTCGCACCAGTCGGCGTCGACATATCTCCACAGGACGTCGCAACGTTTGAGGCCGGCGATCGTCCGGACGAAGATCCGACCTTCCCGCATGACGAGATCGTCGCCTTCCACCAGCAGAAAGCCGAGATAGCGAGCGAGATAGGCCTGCTCGTAGTAGGTGAGGCTCAGGGGACCGGGGCTCAGGATGCCGATGCGCGGCTCCGAGCGCGCGCCGGCGGACTTCAATCCCGCTCCGAGCGCGCGAAAAAACGGGGCGAGCCGTTCGACGTTGAGTTGCGCATAGAGATCTGGAAAGGCCTGGGAGACGACGAGTTGGTTCTCCAGCGCGTAGCCGCAGCCCGAGGGAGCCTGCGCCCGGTCTCCGAGCACCCACCACCCGCCGTCCGGCCCGCGGCCGATATCGGCGGCGTAGAGACGCAAGCCCCTTCCGCCGGGCGGCCTGACGCTGCGCATCGACGGGACAAAATCCATCGAGCCTGTGACAGCCGCGGCCGGAAGCGAGCCTTCCGCGACCAGGCGGCCTTCGCCATAAACGTCGGCGAGAACGCGCTCCAGCAGCTCCGCCCGCTGAACGACGCCGCGCACGACCTCGCGCCACTCGGCTTCGGCGACCAGCAGCGGCATTCGGCTGATCGGCCAGACCCGCTCGTCCCTCTCGCCGGCGACCCGGTAGGAAAGCCCACGGCTTCGGATTCTCCGATCGGCGGCCGAGAATTGCTGTCGCATTTCGTCGGGCTCGAACGCGGCGAGAGCGGAAAGCAGGCGGCGCCAATGCGGACGACAGCGGCCCTCCTTATCCGTGAATTCATCGGGAATTCCGGGCAAGGGTTCGTAACCGCGCGTCCAGGCGTCGATGCGTTGGACGGCGGGATCCTCTGCGGCGACAGCGGTCGACATTTGTCCAGCGAGCCCCGTTGTTCCACGTAGACGAGAGGAAACCGTGAGCCGCCCCTGATGGCTCCCGGACAATATGCCCGCCAGGTCCTTCCGGCGCCAGCGGGAAGGCGGAGCCACACACAGTTTGCTACGCTTTGCCACGACCTTTCGAAGGGTCATTGGCGGGGAGCCCAAAGGCCTCTATCCTCCTGCCGCGCGTCGACCCGAGCCAATCCAAAGCGAGCGAGCCTACCGATGTCAGTCCTGCGGACCGCCGCCCTCCTCGCGGCGCTATCGTCTCTTTCGTCGCCGCGCTTGCCGGCGCATGCCGATTTGCTGGATCCGGACCTGATCTTCCGCAAATCGACGACGTTCAAATTCCTGACCCCGAACGACAAGCTCGCCGTGTACGGCATTGACGATCCCGTCGTCGAAGGGGTCGCGTGTCACTATACCACGCCGGAGAAAGGGGGCATCTCCGGCGCCTTGGGCCTCGCCGAGCAGACGTCCGATATTTCTCTCGCCTGCCGTCAATACGGCCCGATCAAGTTCAAGGAGAAATTTTCCCAGGGCGACGTCGTGTTCAGCGAAAGACGATCGATCCTCTTCAAGAAAATGCAGATCGTCAGGGGATGCGACACAAGACGGAACATATTGGTGTATATGACTTACAGCGACAAGCTGATCGAAGGCTCGCCAAAGAATTCCACGTCAACCGTGCCGATCCAGCCCTGGGGTGGGGGCGCTGGCGACGTCCAGAAATGCGCGGATTATGTTCGCTGAAGCCGGTCTCCCGACGGGCTCTGGCGCCAATCGTCCGGATTCGGCATGGCTGAGCGAGGCGTCGGGGCCGGTCCGAGGGTCGCAGATTAACCTCATTTGTCTGGTTCAATTGGCGGCCGGTATGGCGTCGGGTGCCTCCTATGCGTATTTTCCTTTGTTACCCCTGTTGATCTTGCCGAACATTCGGGTTACACAATTCATCGGGTTGCAAATACAATCTCGGAGTTGACTCGGCAAACGGGCTGTGTGTCACATGTCAACCATGCCATCGACCAAAGATCGTATTCTGGCGTCTGCGATGCGATTGCTTGACACGGGGGGGCCGGGCGCGGTGACGCTGCGAGCGGTCGGGGACGCCGCCGGCATCTCCCAATCCGCGCCCTATCGCCATTACGAGGATAAGCGCGCCCTGCTCGAAGCCATGGTGCGGGCGAACCTCGACTACTTCAATTCCGCTCTCGAAAAGGCAAGGCGCGACCAGCCGGCGCCGTTCGGAGCCTTGGATCGCTTGGTGAGGGCCTATTTCGATTTCGCGCGGCGCTTTCCGGTCCGCTACCGATTCCTGCTCGAGGTGAGCCGCGAGGACAGCCCGCTCGGGGCCGAAGTTCGCCAAGCGTTCGGGGCCGTGACCGCCCTTGTGCGGACCGCGCAGCAGGCGGGCGAGCTCAAGGGCGGGGACCCCGAGCAGATTTCGGCCCTCATCTTCGGCGCCGCCTACGGAATGGCGGACCTGGCTCAATACGGTCTGGTCACTGTGGCGGCTCGCGAAGGGGGGGTGTCCTGGACGACGCGCCCAATCTGGCGCCGCTGCTGCTCGACCTGCTGGCCGGGACGTCCCCGCGCCGGGACGCCTAGGACAGGTCGCGGCGAGCGCGAAGGCGTCGGCGTTGAAGCGTTGCGGCTGCGCGCCGTTAGCCAAAACTTCATCAGCGTTTAAGACAAAGAGGCGTAACGTTAGCGGCGTCGGCCCCAGCCGGAGGCGCGTCAGCGCCTGGACGCCGGCGCGGCGCGACCGATCTTCGTGATGCTTCGCCTCAAGCGAGGCACGCGGGCTAATCCGTAACCGCGTTTGGCGCCGGTAAAAGATTGCAAGGAGGCCTTTGCGGGTGGCCTGCCTGGCCGAGCGATCATCGGGAAGGCTTGGCGAAACGGCGTCTATGGTTCAGTCCGGATGGTCATACGCCAGAGCGCGGGGAGCCCGTGAGGGCTCCCCGGCGGCGCCGGCCGCACGCATGGGAGACTTGGGAGACTTGGGAGACCAGGATGTCTGAAGCCCTCGCGCGCGTCCGAAACAACTCGATGCTGGTGCGGCCCGAGAAGGCGTCGCGGGCCGGTCGCGGGACCGTTTGGCGCCTCGTGATTCGCGCCTTCGCCTTGCCGGCGCGTGTCTATGTCGGCGCCGCCTTCTCGGCGCTGCTCGCAGGGATCGGCGTCAACGCGCTCCTGCTCCAGCGCGAGCGGCATCCCGCGCCGTTTTTCGGTCCGACGCGGCACCACGCTGCGCCGGCGCCATCAAATCCCACCGCGGTTCGCGCACCCGCTCCGGAGGATGCGGCCCCTGAGGCTCCCTTGCCGGCTCCCCCGCCTTTGCCGCCGGCGAAGCCCGCGGCGGAAGCAGACGCGCCTGTCCGCCCGACCGACCAAATCGGCGACCTCTTGCGTGGCGAGCCTCACAGCGACGATTCCCGGATGATCCTCGCCGCGCAGGGCGCGCTCGCTAAACTCGGCTATCCGGTCAAGGCCGACGGCGTCGAAGGCGCGGCGACCGAGCAGGCCCTGCGCGACTTCGCGCGCTCGCATGGACTGCCCGTCACGACGGAGGTCACCCCCCGCCTGGTGAGGCAGCTGACCGCAGCGGCGCGATCGGCCGGCCGCTGACCAGCTCGCCTTCGCCAGGCTACCGGCCGCGAATACCACGGATTCCCGTCGCCAAACCTGTCGCCTGTCGCGCCGGCATATGTGCACTCGAACGCCGAAAAGCCGAGCACGCGCCGGTCGCTTTTTCGAATGATACGCCGTGATGGATCAGATCAGCCGGACCGTCAGGCGTTCGATGACCGGCTCCGTGTCGGGGCGAATTCCCAGCCACCATTCGAAGGCTTCGGCAGCCTGTTCGACGAGCATGCCGACGCCGTCGGCGAGCCGCCCGGCGCCAGCGGATCGCGCGACCCGCAGAAACGGGGTCAATCCCTTTCCGTAGGCCAACTCGTAGCTTAGGCACCCCCTCGAGAAGCTCGAACTCAGGGACAGGCGGCAATTCGCCGGCAAGGCTCGCCGAGGTCGCGTTGACCACGAGTTCGAAATCCCGGAACCCGGCGAGGTCGCCATAACCCATTCCCACGATATTGCCGTAAGCGGAAAACCGCGCGGCCAACGCGCGCGCCTTGTCGGGCGTTCGATTCGCGATCGCGAGAAGAGCGGGTTTCTCGTCGAGGAACGGAAGGACTACACCTTGCGCAGCTCCGCCGGCGCCCAGCATGAGGATGTGCCTACCCGCGAGAGGATAGCCGAGATTGCGTTGGATGTCCTTTGTCAGCCCGATGCCGTCGAAATTCTCGGCATGGGCCCGTTCGCCCCGGAATTTCATTGCGTTGACGGCTCCCGCGAGCCGCGCGCGCTCGGAGAGATCGGTCGCGTATGCGCAGGCGTCAAGCTTGAAGGGCACGGTGACGTTGAGCCCGCGTCCTCCGTCGCGGCGGAATTGATCCACCCGGGCTGCAAATTGCCCGAGCGATCCCTCGATCGCGACATACGCGAGATCCTGCCCCGTCGCTTCCGCGAACATCCCATGGATCAGAGGCGACTTGCTGTGGTCGATCGGATTGCCGATGACGGCGAAGAGGTCGGTCACTTAAGCCGCTCCAAAGACTGGCGCGAATCATGACCCGCGCAGCGCGTTGTCCGAGGCTGGCGCGCAAACAAACAGATTTTGGATCGCGTCAACAGATTGGCCCTTGTCGTCGGGGTCTATGTCTTTCAGCCCGGTCGTTCACTGGTGCCCCCAGCCGGAATCGAACCAGCACTCCTTGCGGAATCCGATTTTGAGTCGGACGCGTCTACCAGTTCCGCCATAGGGGCCCGCAAAAGCGAATGGCTTCCTATAGAACGCGCGGCGGCGGAGGGTCAACGTTGGGCCTTCCCCCGGGTGCGAACCAAAGTGGTGCAATTAGGCGGCGAGATTTTGTGAGTTTTGGGGGCTGTTCTGGTTGGCTACGGGGACGGCGGTTCGGCCGAGGTTTTTCCAATAGGCGTCCCAGTCGCCGTTTATTCGGGTTATCCGCAAAGCGAGCATGTATTCCGCGTGCTCGACGCGCCACCAGGCGCCGGGCCGCTTGAGACGTTGTTGGGCGACGTAGCGATGCGCGCTTTCGATTTCGCCCGATCCGATCGGCAGTCCCTCGGCCAGCGCCTGTCGATAGTTCAACTGGTTCTTGCGGCTGCTCAAATAACGATGGCATCGGCGCACCGGCGCTTGTTCGTCGTCGACTTCAGGCGCTTCGCAATGACCGACGAGCGACCGCAATGTCATCTCGAGACGCCCGTCTCTGAGCGCGTCCTTCTGCGCCTCGATCCAGGTTTCCCGCGCGGCGGCGTCGGGCGCGATCGCTTCGGCGGCGGCGCTCAAATACTCGCAAACATGATAGAAATCGATCAGGTAGCTGCCTTGATCGCCAAATTGCTCCTCGACTTGGCCCACAATCCATGGCGCGCCATCGCCGACCGCGTGGACCCGCGAGTTCGCCCCGAAGCCGGCGCGAACCGCGCAGGCCAGCAGTTGCCGCCCGGCCGCCTCCGCGCCGCCCTCGATCGAGCCGGCGTAGACCGGCGTCCGGCTCCCCTGGGCGTGCGCCAGCGAAAGCTTCGCCTCTCGCCACGACAGGTTCTTGCCCTTGCGTTTGTCTTTCTCATCCCGACCCGGCTCGACGATCGGAACCATGCCGCCGTCAGTTTCCACGACGATCGGCTTACTGAGGCCTGGACCTTCCGGAAATTCCAAATCCGCTCGACCGGCTTCGAACATCGACTGGGCATGGGCGAACGTGATCCGCTGGATCGTGCTCTCCCCAATCTCGAAGCCGTAATGCTCCCGCAGCTTGCTTCGAACTTGCGCGAAGGGTTGATCGGCGGCGAAGTCGACGATGACGCGTTGCAAGGGGCGCGAACAGCCCGAGGGGCTGACTTTCGCGCTGCGCAGAAACGGGCGCACACGCTCGTTCTTGAACCGATATTGCGGCTCCTGGACCTCTATCTCGCCGAATTTCGTATGCCAGCGGACTTTTTTTCACCTTGGCGATGCATCTGAGGTTGCTGACGAATTTCCCTCTCCGTCACCTCCGCCTGCCTCTCCGCCCAGCCCAGCAGCGCTTCGCGTCCCAAACGCCGCGTCTCCTCGACCAACCGCTCTTCCGCAGCGTCCGCCTCCTTCAAATCGCCTTCGCTATTCTCTACCGTCAGGGCTATCGACGCGACACGGTTTCGAACGTCAGGATGGCTGCGCAAAAAGGCAAACAGCGCTTCATCGCTCAAATCCGCGCCCGTCATCAGCTTCGTCCTCCCAAATCACCTCCGACAAAGCTTACTCCGCATCGAGTTGAATCGCACCCCCTTCCCCCAACGCGCGCGGCGCGGCTCGAGCCGATGGACGCGGCGAGGGGGAAGGCGTAAACCTCGCCGCGGCCAAGGGATACCCCATGTTCGATTCGCTCTACGCTCGCGTCAAGGCGCTCGCTCAAAGCCGCCATGCGGAAGCGTCGCTGGCGGCGGTCGCCTTTGCCGAGAGCTCGTTCTTTCCGATTCCGCCAGACGTTCTGCTTGCGCCGATGGCCCTCGCCCATCCCCAGCGCGCCTGGCGGTTCGCGCTGATCGCGACCGTCGCCTCCGTTATCGGGGGAATGCTCGGCTACGCGATCGGCGCGATGCTTTACGACACGGTCGGCCTTTGGCTCGTCAATCTCTACGGCTATGGCGCGAAGATGGAGGCGCTGAGGCAGACCTACGCGCAATGGGGCTGGCTGGTCATTCTGGTCAAGGGCGTGACGCCGATCCCCTACAAGCTCGTCACCATCACCAGCGGCCTGCTCGGCTACAGCTTTCCGGTGTTCGTCGCGCTGTCCATCCTCACTCGCGGCGCGCGCTTCTTCCTCGTGGCGGGCGCGCTGAGGTGGTTCGGAGAGCCGCTGCGCCAGGCGATGGAGCGCAATTTCGCGGCGGTGCTCGGCGGCTTCGCCGCGCTCGTCATCGCCGGCTTCGTCATCGCGATCAAGGTGTTCTGATGACCCCGATTGATCTCGTCCTGCCGCCGTCGCAGACCCGCCGCGCGCTCCTGATCCTGCTCGCGGCGCTGGTCGTTCTCGCCGCGGTCTGGACCTTTCAGGCTTTCGGCTTCACGCCGTGCGAGCTCTGCCTCACCGAGCGCTACGCCTTCTACGCCGGCGCGCCGATCGCGGCGCTGACCGCCTGGCTCGCGAGCCGCTCCGCCCACCGGCTCGCCCGCGCGCTGTTCGTCCTTCTGGCGCTGATATTCCTCGCCAATGTCGGGCTCGCCTTCTACCACGTCGGCGTCGAACAGCATTGGTGGCCCGGTCCGACCGCATGCACCGGCTCGCTCAGCGGCCCCGTCGACGTCAACGACCTGATGAAGTCGCTGAACTCCGCCCGCGTCGTCAATTGCGACGAGGTGCAATTGCGCATCCTCGGCCTGTCGTTCGCCGGCTGGGACGTCGTCGCCAGCGCCGCGATCGCGCTCTACGCCGCGCTCGCCGCAAGGCTCGCCAAGTAAGCGCCTCGCCCTCGCCCAGGCGAACGCGCTCGTAGCGGGGCGGGCGCGATCGCAGGGCCCGCCTCAGGCCAAATCACCCTAAGCCGAACCCGTAACGGCGGGGGCAGGCTCTTCCCCGCTTCGGCTTCGCGGAGAAGGGGGACGCGGCACCGATGCCAAGGAGTCGAGGCGCCGGCGCCAAGCGGACGTGGCGCCAACCCCAAACCCATGCCACCTCGTTACAAGATCTGACCATTGCCGTTTTGAGTGTTTTCAACGGCTTACGGCGGGCAATGGGTAATTGGGGCAAATTGCCAGGCGGCGTTAGCTTGGGGCGGGCCTGACGAGGGTTGCGAGATCGGGGATTTCGGGGCCTGGAATGGCGAGGCGTGCGCCGAGATAGTCGAAGAAGGGAATTTTGAGCTTCTTGCAGGTCTTGGCGAGGCCGAGCATAACGTCGCGGGCGTCGCGGCCTCTGTCGCTGACGGTCCCGCCGGAGATTTTGCGCTTGGTGACGAAGACGCGAATGTCGTTTTCCGAGGCGTTCGTGTGCAGCGGAATATGGGGATGGTCGAGGACGCGCAGGAGGTCGTCCTTGAGACGAAAGAGCCGCCTGAGCAGGCTGTCGAGGGTTGCGTAGCCGGTTCTGGAGCGGTTGAAGATGCGGTCGAATTGCGCGCGCAACCGCTCGGCTTTCTCGGGGCTCGGGGCGAGCTTGTATTCTTTCAGGGCGCGATAGAACCACCAGATCATGCGCCGCGCGACCTCGACCGCGTTGCGCTGCTTATCGTTGGCGGGGATCAGCTTGTGGACTAGGCGCTCGGCGTGCACCCAGCACAAGGCGTGTTCGCCGACCCGAAACTGGCCGGCGCCGTCGGACACGACGACGGCCTCGCCGAGCAGGCCCTGTTCACGAACGGCGCCCCAGAGAGCCCCCTCGCTGGCGACGCGCACCGGATCGGGGGTGATCCGGAGATCGGCGAATCCGAGCGCGTCGAGATGGCTCGTCCACTCTTGATGAGAGGCAAACAGCCGCGTCGGATGGCCGGCGAGCGTGTCGATGAGGGCGAGGCTCAGATTGCAAGCCCGCATGTAGACGAGCGCCGCCTCGTTGACCACGTAAGAGGCCGCGCCGCCCAGGAGGTTGCCCAGAAACGCGAGGCGCGACTTGCTCGGGCCGGTGCGAAACACGGCGAAGCGGTCAGAGCCGATGTGGGTGGTAAAGCCGGGCTTGCCCCGGTGGCGGGCGCCGGTGTCGTCGACCGTGACGAAGGGAGCGCTGCTCAAGCCGGCCTTCAGAACCTCGGCGTCCTCGGCGCGGAACGTCTCGAGCTTGGCCGCCAGCAGGCGGCCTACTTGGCGTTTCGAGATCACCACGCCCACGCCGTTCAGCAGCGCCAGAATCTTCTCGATCGTCACATGACACTGATAATGCAGCATCAGAACCACGCGATGCAGGTGCGGGCCATAGCCGCCGACAATGCCGGGGTGGAGAGGCGCGATCAAAGTCTTTCCATCTGGCGTTTCCCAGCGCTC
The DNA here is from genome assembly GCA_963768555.1 of uncultured Alphaproteobacteria bacterium. Taxonomy (GTDB): domain Bacteria; phylum Pseudomonadota; class Alphaproteobacteria; order Rhizobiales; family Beijerinckiaceae; genus Roseiarcus. Next base: position 6,674 of record CAVYIZ010000074.1, on the reverse strand, counting down.
GCGCCGATAGCGCGTCACCAACGGGTTCAGAACCAAGTCCTGAACGACGATCTCCTCGTAGCCCTTGTGGCGCGAACCGGCCGGCGCGTCGACCTTCACTTCGATGGTCTGCGTGACCGTCAGTTTGTCCAAGTTGCTGCCGCGCCGCTGCGTCGACCGCCCGCCCTTTTCCTTCGCTTGGGAATCCGGTCGGTCCGTCGCCTTGTCCATCCCCGACGGCTTTTGCGGCGGCCGCAGCGGCAGTTTCTTCAGTCGCGCCAGCTCGTCCTCGACCGCCTGATGCTCGACCCGGAGCTTGGCCAACGCCCCGCTCACCTTCTCGTACTCCGCCCGCAGGCGCGTCACTTCGCCGATCAATTCGCGAGCCAGGCCGATGATCTCGGCCCGCGTCATGCGTTCAAGCGAATCGGTGGGGTCAAGCGCCATCCCCAGCTTGAATCATACTTTTTGGCACTTGGGACTCCCCCTCCGCCCGGAAATTTGCCCCTGTTACGGGCAATGGGACAATGGCGAAAAAAGCGGATTTCTGCGGTTTAGAGGCGAAAGTGGTCGTCGGGCTCCTTTATCGATAAGAACAAATGTAGCACAAATTCCGGCTTTGCCAACGATTTTTTCACGAGATCATTGATGGAGGACCGTCAGCGGAACGGCCCGCGAGGGTGCCCGCCTTGAGGGGGCAAGGGACGCGGCGCCGGCCTTATGCCCCCAACGGAGGGGCGGCTTCTCGCCGTCCGGCGCGCGGGACGCGCACCCTCTGATCGCCTGCGCTCGGCCGTCGCCGTTGCCGCCGATCGCGGGCAGAGACGACGTCAGGAACGGCGGAAAGACGGTCGCGTCGACGCAACGCCCGTAATGCAAAGGGAAGCAATTGGGCGAAATAACAGGAGGAATGCGAGTCCGAACGGGTCGATAACAGGAGCGTAACAGGAGCATATATAACAGGAGAAGAAATCGAGAAAATTTTTCGGGCTCCTCCGGAGCCAACAGCCAAGGAGGCGATCGACGGCCGCTTCCTCGAAGCGATCGTCGACGCCGCCCGTGGAAGCGGTGGTGCGCGGGACGCCTGGATCGGCCGGTTGATCCGGCGGACGCCTGCGGCGGCGACCCCTTCGCCCGTTCGGGAGAATGTGGCGCCGAGCGGTCCGCGTCCGTGTCGAGGAGGTCGGCGAAACGCGGCGCCCGGTCGATGAGCGGCTGCACCCGCACGAGCCCGTCATCGCGGTCGGCCAGATGCGCGCCGACGCTGCAATGGGGCCACGCCCAGGCGCGCTCGACCAGCCGCGCCGCCCGCACCGGGTTGAGTGCCCGCCGCCATGAGATGGTCCTCGTCCATGGAGACCGAACCGAACAGGCCCTGAAACAGATGTCCCGTCTGGCGCGCACGCGCGTTGACAAAGCCCGCGTAGAGCCGGCGCCCCCTGGCCAGCGCGAGCGCGAGCCCGGCGGAGTCGTCGGGCGTCAGAGATCAGATGGACGTCGTTGGGCATCAGGCAATAAACCCAGCAGGGGACGCCGATGCGGCGACGCGATTCGCCAGCCAGTCCTTGTAAAGACGATAGTCCTCCGGCTCGAAGAATATTCTCTCGGTCCGATTGCCGCGCTCATGTCACGTGGCACCACAGGCCCGGAGCGACGATGCGGGGATGCGGGTCATGTCGCAACGTCACACGGCGGCACAAAAAGGTAAAGACGGTCGTGTTACGGTAATTCCGATCCCTGCCTTCGCGGACCGCCCAGTAGAGGAAGACTGGGGCGGCGCCCTACGACGAGCTTTTTGCACGTGTAAGGGAACTCCAGCCCGAGACTGGCAATAAACCAAAACATGTGGCATTTATGCTGCTCATGTTCGCCAATTCGCTGCCTCTTCACGCCAGTGCCGCAATTGTCGTATCGGCGTCGTAGATTTGCAATTTCGCTTTCGACATCCGATCGTAACCTTGCTCGCCTCATAAAATTTTCAGTGTAAGAGAGACTTACAATGAAAGGGGTGGGCTTGTGTTCGACCCGGATCGCTAACTTCGGTCGCCAACGGTTTCCAGTTCGCCCGGATGGTCTACGTAGAATGCCTCTATTGATCCAGTTGCGTTCGCCTGTAAACTACAGCATCACACATGGCGCTGGCGTCGGATTTACAATGGTTTGAGGCAAGATGGCCGAGTATTCGCGAAGTATGGACGCAGTCAAGGCGGCAGAATCACTGGTTCAGCGGCATGGGAAGGAAAATGCGCTCCGGAAGACGGTCCACGAAAGAGCAATGGCGCGACGGGCTCGCTGTCGCCGACGGTTCCAGCTTTGGGTGACGATCTCCACGGAGATAGAAGCATGCAATGGTTCGGGTCGCTAAAATGGCACACTCGGTGAGCGATGCCAAATCAAAGGCCAAGCATTCTCATGCGATTGCCTGGGATGTCCAATTCTTGGACGGGAAAGAGGAGCGCCTCGCGCGATATGAAAACCATGACCTAGCGATTGATGCGGCGTGCGAGCTCGTCGACAAGGGCTACGAGGTTCACGAAATTAGCAGGGGACCTCTCGCCTACCCGATCGGGAAGCATGCCATCACCCGCATTTACGCGATTTGGGCGCGGGAGAGGTCGATTGCTCGCCGATGATCAGCCAGATCCCGCCCCGAGCGCTACACCGCCAGGATCGGCAGCTTCTTCATGACGACGAAGCCAGGCACGCTCCAATGGTCGACAAATCGCCTCGCCACTATCTCCGCCATGATCTCATCGGCGTTGTGGATGCGGTTCTAGCGAAAGATTGGCGAATGCAAGCCCTGACGCCGCCCTTTGGCGAACGCCGTCTCGCGCCTCACAAATCCGCGTAGGCCAAGCGCTTTGCAGCTTCGGAGGCATTGTCAGACGCCGATGTTCACTTGTTGCCACGTTGATGGTGTCGCCCACGACGTTCGGCTGTGGGGAGGGGGAAAGAGAAAATGCATGAGTTAATTGAAAATTGACCAGAGTCCGCGGAATGGCTGATCAGGTTGAGGAAAGCTTTCTCGTTTACCTGATAGACGTGGCAATTATAGAGACGAGTGCGAAGGCGCGCTCTGCCGCCAATAGCCTTGAAACGCTCATTCCGCGATCACAGGAACCCTATGCATTACAGCCGGATGGCAGGGTGCAACATTTCCGCAGAAGGCTACCGTAGGCTACCGTCCCTCGGGGTGCGAACCAAAGTGGTGCAATTAGGCGGCGAGATTTTGTGAGTTTTGGGGGCTGTTCTGGTTGGCTACGGGGACGGCGGTTCGGCCGAGGTTTTTCCAATAGGCGTCCCAGTCGCCGTTTATTCGGGTTATCCGCAAAGCGAGCATGTATTCCGCGTGCTCGACGCGCCACCAGGCGCCGGGCCGCTTGAGACGTTGTTGGGCGACGTAGCGATGCGCGCTTTCGATTTCGCCCGATCCGATCGGCAGTCCCTCGGCCAGCGCCTGTCGATAGTTCAACTGGTTCTTGCGGCTGCTCAAATAACGATGGCATCGGCGCACCGGCGCTTGTTCGTCGTCGACTTCAGGCGCTTCGCAATGACCGACGAGCGACCGCAATGTCATCTCGAGACGCCCGTCTCTGAGCGCGTCCTTCTGCGCCTCGATCCAGGTTTCCCGCGCGGCGGCGTCGGGCGCGATCGCTTCGGCGGCGGCGCTCAAATACTCGCAAACATGATAGAAATCGATCAGGTAGCTGCCTTGATCGCCAAATTGCTCCTCGACTTGGCCCACAATCCATGGCGCGCCATCGCCGACCGCGTGGACCCGCGAGTTCGCCCCGAAGCCGGCGCGAACCGCGCAGGCCAGCAGTTGCCGCCCGGCCGCCTCCGCGCCGCCCTCGATCGAGCCGGCGTAGACCGGCGTCCGGCTCCCCTGGGCGTGCGCCAGCGAAAGCTTCGCCTCTCGCCACGACAGGTTCTTGCCCTTGCGTTTGTCTTTCTCATCCCGACCCGGCTCGACGATCGGAACCATGCCGCCGTCAGTTTCCACGACGATCGGCTTACTGAGGCCTGGACCTTCCGGAAATTCCAAATCCGCTCGACCGGCTTCGAACATCGACTGGGCATGGGCGAATGTGATCCGCTGGATCGTGCTCTCCCCAATCTCGAAGCCGTAATGCTCCCGCAGCTTGCTTCGAACTTGCGCGAAGGGTTGATCGGCGGCGCAGTCGACGATGACGCGTTGCAAGGGGCGCGAACAGCCCGAGGGGCTGACTTTCGCGCTGCGCAGAAACGGGCGCACACGCTCGTTCTTGAACCGATATTGCGGCTCCTGGACCTCTATCTCGCCGAATTTCGTATGCCAGCGGACTTTTTTTCACCTTGGCGATGCATCTGAGGTTGCTGACGAATTTCCCTCTCCGTCACCTCCGCCTGCCTCTCCGCCCAGCCCAGCAGCGCTTCGCGTCCCAAACGCCGCGTCTCCTCGACCAACCGCTCTTCCGCAGCGTCCGCCTCCTTCAAATCGCCTTCGCTATTCTCTACCGTCAGGGCTATCGACGCGACACGGTTTCGAACATCAGGATGGCTGCGCAAAAAGGCAAACAGCGCTTCATCGCTCAAATCCGCGCCCGTCATCAGCTTCGTCCTCCCAAATCACCTCCGACAAAGCTTACTCCGCATCGAGTTGAATCGCACCCCCTGCCGGGGGGGGGGGGGAGAGGGGGAAGGGAGAAGGGGGAGGGAGAGAGGAGGGAGTGAGGAGGAGAGAGGGGAAGAAGAAGGGGGGGGGAGGAGGCGTGGTGTCGTTGGCGGGCGCCTTCTACCTGAGGAAGGGTGTATTTCATTCCGCATGTTCTGGTCGCGAAGACCGAAATACCCCAATCACAGCGCTTGGTCGGCTACCTTCACTGCTTCGGGCGCACCAAAAATTCAAATTCGCCCGATACTGAACGGCGAATTTTTGCCAGCGTGCTGTGTTCATGCTATGTGCTCGCCTTGACGTCGCCGCGGGCGGGCGGGCGGCGGGCGGCATGGAGAGCTCACCTGCTGGTGAAAATGGGCAGCGTGGAAATGGGAGGCGGGGAATCTGGGCAGGCGTGGAAACAGGGCAGGCGTTTACTGGGACCCGGGCGGGGATGTTGCACAAAGCCGGCGCCGGCGGCGAAAAGGCGGCCGCGCTATGGCCCAGACGGCAAGGCCGAGCTCGTCTTCGGAACGTTCATTGAATCGATCGGGCCGGGTGGGGGAGGGGGAAAGAGAGGAGCGGCCTTAGTGGGGGAGATATAAGGCTCTCTTAGCATTTAGTCTTGATTCGGGCTATTCTTGGCGCGTCCCATTCGAGGAGGCGTTGGTGGAGAGCCCGGAATTGAGGATTGGCTGGGCGGGATCGGTAGGTTAACCCCAGCGCAGGGCGACAGGCGGTGAAGGGCCTTGCAAGGCCGAGGAGGCCGATGAGGACGTTGCGTCGGGCTTTGGCGAACCGGTCGAGGCGGCGGCTCGAGGATCGGAGGACGCCCCGGCGGCGCTTGCCGAGGGGGACGCGCGCGAGCAGCGCCGGGTTCGCGAGGACGCGCTGGGGGACATCGGCCAGGCGAAGGTGGAACGCCGGGGTTGCCCCCATTGCGCGGGGCGCAACATCGTCGCCTGGGGACGGGCGGACGGTTGGCGCTCCGCTGCAAGAGCTGCGGGCGCACGCTCAACGCCCTGACGAAGACGCCGATGGCGGGGCTGCGCAAGAAGGAGCAATGGCTCGACCACGCCCAGGCGATGATCGAGGGAACCAGCGTGGCGAAGGCCGCCGAACGTTGCATCCCCCCCCCGCGGCCTTCGCTGGCGACGCCGGTTTCTGGGCTCGCCCGCGCTGGACAAGCCCAAGACGCTGAGAGGCATTGTCGAGGCGGACGAAACCTTCATCCTCAAATCGTTCAAGGGCCACAGGTCCGGTCTTCCCCGCCCGCCGCGCAAGCGGGGCGGCAAGGCCAAGCACCCGGGCCTCTTCTTCGAAAACATCCCGATCCTGGTGGCGCGCGACCGCGAGGGCGCAACCGCCGACGCGGTGTTGCCCATGGGTCCGCGCTGATCGCGGCGGCGCTGGACGGCGTGGTCACGCCCGCCAATCGGTTCGTCTGCGACGGCGGAAAGGCGATCGTGGCCTTCGCCCACAGGGCAAAAATCCAGGTCATGTCGTCCCCACGCCGGCAAGCCCAGCCCCGAGGCCCCCGACCTCCATATGAACAACGTCAACGCCTATCACGGCCGGCTCAAGGAATGGATGCGCCGCTTCCACGGCGTCGCCACCAAGAACCTGCCCAACTATCTCGATGGAACGAGCACTCGAGGCGTGGGGAGGCGCGGCCACTCCAAAAACTGGATCCTCGGCGCCATGGGATGGCGCCTTTCAACAGATAACATCATAAGAGCCGAAAATACATTTTTGGGCCGGCCTCGCGCCCATAACAACTTGATAACTCTGAATTGCGGTTTTAAGAATGGAACGAAATGGAAAGGTTTTGGAAGGGCTTTGCTCGGCGCTTTGGCGCAAAAAAGCGCTTTCGCTGCGCCATGCGGCAAGTTCGGGCGCGCTTCTGCCAAGGATGACGGCTTCGACTTTTCCGCATTTATGTAAGGCACGGCCAAATAGCGCCCAGGTGAGGAGCGTGGAATAGGCGGCGCGGCCGGAAAAGGCGACCCCCTGCGGGGCGTCCGCCCGCTGGCGCAGACCCGAAGTCCTATTTGCGGCT
>CAVYIZ010000073.1:0-51080 GCA_963768555.1 uncultured Alphaproteobacteria bacterium | reverse complement strand
CACTTCCGCGTTCCTGGTGTCGACGAACTGGAAGGCCTGGGCGATGCTATTGCCCTGCACGATCTTCGACTTCAGCGCGTCGTAGACGCCGCGCGCCTTCATCGTCTCGATCGCGGCGGCTCCGTAAGGCGCGGCGGCCGGATTGGCGATCGACAGTTTGGAGAATTGGCCAGCCATCAGCGCCTCCCCGCCGCTGGTCACGTCGAGGACCTTGCTCCACAGGACGAGCTTGCCGATCGCGTAAGTGAACTCGCTGCCCGGAACCGCGTAGCCGCCGTCGAGCGCGGCCTTCGGCCTCTCAGCGTCGGCCGACAGGAACACCTGGAACGGCGCGTCATGGGTGATCTGGGTGAAGAACGGGCCCGAGGCGCCGAAGCTCAGGATCGCCACGTTCCCCGTCTTCTGTTTGAACAGAGCGGCGATTTCCTTCGCCGGCTCGGTGAAGTTGGCCGCGACGGCGACATTGGTCTGGCCGGCTTCAGCGGGCGCCGCGACCGACGAAGCGAACGCCGCGAAAGCGACAACAAGCATTTTGAGCTTCAACATGGGCTCCGACCGTGCTTGACTTTCACGAGGCGCCACATCCGTGCTGCGCCATGTCGCCTATCCCGGCCGTTATATCCTGCGATACTACTCGGCGGCGACACCTTCGCAAGGGAATCCCATGAAAATCAGCGCACGCAATCAACTTTACGGAACGATCGACGAGGTCCGCAAAGGCGCGACCACGGCGCATGTCGTGATCGACGTGGGCGGCGCCAAGCTGACGGCCTCGATCACCAACGAGGCCGTCGATCAGCTGAAGCTCGTCAAGGGCCAGAAAGCCTATGCGTTCATCAAGGCGTCCGACGTGATGGTCGGCATCGACTGACGCGCGTGTAGTCGCGGTACCCGGATCGCCCGGGCGCGAAGAGCTCAACCGCGCGGCAGGCTCGGTGCTTGGCGCGCAGGCGTTGGAACCGAAACAGAGACACGACCGCTCGGCCGCAGCACGTGGGAATTGGCTCGGAGGCGCTTGCCACGCCAGCCACGACGGCGTTCTTATCCTGCGCGGCAGCGCCAAACTTGCCGCCGGCTTTCGATATGTGCCGGACCGCTCGGTTTGAATGAGTTTGTCGGCATCGTTGGTCTGTCTCTTGCCGCTCAGCACCGCGGCTACCGTCGTCGCCGCGTTGGTCGGTCTTCCCGCCGGGACGATGTTGGCGGTGTTTTCCTTTCCTGGTCGGCGGTTGCTTGTTATTGTCGTCAACGCGCTCTTTGGGCTGCCCCCGGTCGTGGTGGGGCTGGCGCTCTATCTCGCGCTGTCACATTCCGGGCCGCTGGGATTCCTCGGCCTTCTTTTCACTCCCGCCGCGATGGGCGCGGCGCAAGCCATCCTCGCCGCGCCAATCATTACCGCCCTCGTCCACCGAACTGCCGAGCGCGCGTGGCCGCTACGGTGATGCGTTCCTCAACGACGGCGCATCACGAATTCAGGCCTTGCCGCATGTGCTGTTCATAGCCCGCGCCGAAGTCACCACGGCCGTGCTCGCCGGTTTCGGCCGTACGGTCTCCGAGGTGGGCGCCATCATTGTTGTCGGCGGCAACATCAAGGGGCAGACAAGAACGATGACGACAGCCATTGCGCTTCAAACCAGCCAGGGCGATTTGCCACTGGCGCTCGGTCTTGGAACAGTGCTCATCGGCATCAGCATCGCCGTCAGCGCGACAGTGTTTTCGCTGGCCGGAGGTGCGAGGGACGCCGGAGCAGATGAGGAGCGCTGATCATGTTCGCGAGACTTTCTATCTGGCGCGCGACGAGTCGCCGCATTCGCTGCGTTCATCGCCATTGCACTCGCCCCGGCCGCGGCTCCGGCCGCCGACACATCAATCGTGCTTGCCTCGATCAATATCGGTCCACAATTCTGGGGCTCCTCGCCCATATCCTTCCGCAATTCACAAGCGAGACCGGAATTACCGTTAAAGTCGTGGCGCAAGGCACGGGCCAAGCTCTCGACGCGGCGCGCCGGGGCGACGCCGATCTGGTATTGGTTCACGATCCAGAAGCGGAAAAGAAGTTCGTTGACGACGGGGACGGCCTTGCGCCGCGCCAGATCGCCTGGAACTATTTCATCCTCGGTGGACCTTCTGCTGATCCTGCTGATGTCAAGGGGGGCGACGATATCGTCGCAGCGCTGAAGGCGATTGATGAAGCCAAAGCGCCGTTTGTGTCGCGTGGCGATCGAAGCGGCACTAACGCCATGGAACTGCGCTTGTGGAAGATTGCTGGGATCGCGCCCGACAAGGACGGTTCAGGTTCCTGGTATCGGGACATCGGTGGAGGCATGGGACAAGCCCTCAACGCGGCCTCGGCGATGGATGCCTACACGTTATCCGACCGCGGAACGTGGCTGAGCTTTGCGAACAAAAGCTCGCTGGTGATCGAGATCGAAAATGATCCTCGCCTCATTAATCGCTACGACGTGATCGAACTCAACCCTCAGAGACATGCCGGCGCAAAACTGGGGCCGCGAAGATGCTCGCCGACTGGCTAGTGTCGCCTGATGGGCAAAAAGCAATCGGAGATTATCAGATCGACGGCCAACGCCTTTTCAACCCGTCAGCCGCAATGCCGAAGTAGGGGCAGCAACGCGCTGCCCTACGGCCCTGAGCGCGAGAAGCCGTTGCGCTCAACGGCGCGTGCGCGTCCGGAACAAACCCACGTTCGTATTTTGTCTTGGCGTCGCCGGCGCTTTTGGACTGCAATTGTTCTCAGACTGGGATAGGGCGGCGCTAGAGCTGCCCCCCCCCGTCCGAACAAACCCACGTTCGTATTTTGTCTTGGCGTCGCCGGCGCTTTTGGACTGCAATTGTTCTCAGACTGGAGGGCGGCGCTAGAGCTCCCCCCCTCGGCGCGCTCGCGGCGTTCCTGCAGCGTCCGCGTCGACAAGAATTTTGACTTTTCGGAAGTGAACGTGTATAGCTGGCAATTATCCGAAGCGAAGTCATTAGGCGCTTTTCGTCCGAGTCGGGTTGCGGCGCGCTCAAGGCCGAGAAACTCACATTGGCGCCGCGCAAGCGCAAGCTTTTGAAAATGCTCAAAACGGTAATGGACGTCTCTTGCTAAAACTTGGCATGGATTTGGGGTTGGCGCCGCTCCTGCTTGGGGTGGGCGCCGCGACGCCGAGGCCTCGGGTGACGGAAGGGCTGAAACACCAGTTTCCGCCCGTGCTGGAGGCGACGCGGGCGTCGACCTTTCAAGCGGAACCCGGCGGAGAGAATGCGTCGCGGACAAATCGCCTCCAGATGCCGAGAACGGCCTCGGCGTTCTGCGAAATGTCCCGATAGGACGTGTTGACGAACGCCGCCATGGTCCGGCTGGCGTCCTTGGCGTCCTTGTGCGTCACGGCGCTGCGGCACAGTTTCTGCGTGTTGTCGAACAGCTTCCTGGAAAGAACCATGGACTCGACGCCGACGCTGAAAAAGGCGTCTATTGCCGCTGCTGCGGAATTCGCGCCGATCGCCGGCCGCCGCGGGGCGATGGCGTTCAGTTCCTTGCTGTCATGAAACATAAGGTGGCCTCGCGTTCCCGCCGCGCGCTCGCTCTGTCAAATCGATCGCCGCCGCTCAATCCGGGATAGTACGTAGTCGGGTCGCCGCTCTGTTGTCACAATTCTGCGTCTAGCGGCCGGAGGGAACAGCCAGGATGGGAGCGGCAACCGCTTCGGCCGGCCCGGGGCCGCCACGCCCGCCGCTGCCGGAGGGCGTGGCCGGGGTCGTAGCCGCTTCGCCCGGCCCGGCGCCGGCGCCACCATGCGCGCCGCTGCCGTCCATCACGCCCACAATCTTGCGCAAGATCCCGGGGGCGATCGCCGAGAGCGGATTGACCGTCACCTCCGGTCGGCTCAAGGACCCCTGCACGTGGTAGGTGATGCCGAACACGCCCTCGTTCTGTCCGCCGCCAAGCAGAAAGCCGACGACCGGGATCTTCGTCAGGATGGTGTTGACCGAATAGGCCGGAACGAAGGTGCCGCTGACGTCGATCGTGCTGGCGGCGAAATCGATGTTCCCCGACGTAGTCAGCCCCATAGTTGGATTGTAGATGACGGCGTCCCTGATCTCGAGCGCGCCCGGGGATCGTGTGAAAACGACGGTCATCTTCTGGAAGCGAACGAGGGTCGGGTCGACAGCGTCGCCGGAGCCCTCAGGCGTCCCCGCCACCAAGCGGCGGAACGCCGGCTCGTCGCGCAAGGCGAAGTTCGTCACCGTCGCGGCGCCGGCGCTCGATTTGCCGCCGGTCTGCAGCCTGAGATCCACGTTGCCGCCCTCCATCCGCGCATAGAGGTCGGCGAACTTCGCCAGGGCTCCGGCATCGGTCGAAACCAGCCGCAGATCCCCCTCGCTGCTCCGGTTCGCGCTGACGCTCCCCTGCCCGATGCGCCCGCGCAGCATGGTGAGACGGTCGTTCCCGGCCCGGCGCAAAAGTTGAGCTCGAGGCCTGCAATCGATTGTCTGTTCGCCCCCGTCACCGAGGCGATCTTCATGTCGATGTCGAGATCCTTCTCGCCCGGCTGCGAGGGCGAGGCCTGCTCGGTGAGCGACTTGATGAAGGGCCGCGCGTCGAGGGTCGAGCCGCGTACGGTCGCATTGATGAGATTGGCGCTATTGACGATGTCGACGCGGAAGTCGTCGCCCGGCGAAATGCGCGCCTGGGTGATTTTCGTGGCCAGAATGGAGCCGTCGATGCCGAGATCCGCCGATCCGCGCATCAGGACCGTCCCGAAGTCTACGTCGAGGGTGCCGAGCGCCGCGCCGTCAGGAGCCGGCTTGAGCTGGAAAGTGGCCTTGCCGGGCTTGCCCGCGGCCTTGGAGACGCCGGGCACGGGATTGTCGATTGCGGCCGGGGTGAGATCGATTTCGACGTCGGCGCTCGTCCGGGTCAGAGGCGCCTTGAGCTTGACCGGCAGCGGTCCGCTCAGCCAGCCGGGATTGAAACCCCGCTTGGCGCGCGCCGCCTGGTCGAGGGTCAAGGTCAGGGTCGCCGAGCCTTCCTCCCCCGGCGCCCTGCCGACGTCCAAGTGGGCCGCCGCGCCGAACAACTGGCCGTCGCCGGCCATCGACAGCGTGTTGCGATCGGCCTCGAAGGTGAAATTCCCCTGGTCGAGCTTCTCCTCGCCGATGAATTTGTCGAGCGTGAGATTGGCGAGCGCGCCGGTGGCGCGAAACTGCGTGTCATCGGGCTTGGCGGTTTTCCCGAGCTTGAGGTCGAGAACGAGGTCCCCCTCCGCCTGCCCCTTGATCGTCGCCGGATCGATCTGCAGGCCCGCCTGCTTGCGCAGCGGCTCGCGGCCGAGCAGATCGGCGAGCGCGTCGGCGGTTCCCCACAGGTGGGCCTGCGCCCTCGCGTCGACGACCGGACGCGGCGACGTATCGGGCACGGTGAAGACGATATTGTCGCCCTGGATGCGTCGGGTCGGCGACAGCGTCATTGTCGCGTGGTCGCCGGAAGCGGTGAAGTCGCGGCCGGTGAACGTCCCCGAACCTTGCTCTGACACCATCATCGGCAGACCCGGGAGCAGATCGACACCGACGCCGCGAGTTGAGAACGTCCCATGGACGCTGTCGCGGGGAATGGCTCGCTTGTGATTTATCGCGTCGAGGTCTGCGGACGACCAGTTCGCCGCCATCGTTCCCTCGACCCGCCCCCCGTGCAGATTGTGCGAGGCCCAATCGCGCAAGTCGGGATTGATGAACTGCGGCCACAGACGGACGACGTCCTGCATGACGCTCGGATTGATCTTGATGTCGAGCTTGAGGGAGACGCCTGGACCGTCCGGCGCAATCTCGGCCTTGAGGCCGCCGTCGAAGGTCGGCCCCTTCGCGGCGAACTCGTCGACGAGGAAGCGCGATTCCAGCGGCAGGTAACGGAGATCGGCGATGATCGAGTTCAGGGCGACCGGCTTCTCGCCCGGGCGTTCGGGTCCGAACCGTGCGTCGTTCGATTTAAGGCGCATGGCCCATGGACTGGTAGGATCGGTGGGCGGCGCCACCCAGCCGCCGGCGGTCAGATGGGTTTCGCCGGAAAGCACGATCAGGTTGCGGATGCGAAGCCGTTTTGTGGCGTCGTCCCAGTCAACTCGGCCCGACGCCTCGTCGACGAGGAACGGGAGCGCGTCGGGATTGTTGAGCCGCACCTCCCCGGCGCCCATGGCGAACCGCCCGGACAGGCTTTGAAGGGTTTGGTCCGGCCGAAGGCGCCCGTCGAACTTGAAGCCGATCGGCCCTTCGGCGAACAGCGGCGGCGGTTTCTTGTCGAACGCTTCGAGGTCGGCGAGGCTCACGTCGTGCGCCTCGAGCGCGAGGGCTGTCGCGTCGCCGACGCTCGCGCGGGCCTCCATCGTCCACGGCCCTGACGCCCCGACGGCCGTCAGCCTGGCGCTCGCCTGGTCGCCAACCCGGTCGAAGACGAGGTTGAAGTCCTTGTAAGTCACCAACCGATGCGTCGCCTCGTTGTCGATCTCGAAACGGCCGTTGGCGAGCGTCAACCTGTCTACAGCCTGTCCCGCGCCGGCCATCGCCTCCGCGCCGCCGTGGATCAGAGCGGCGAAGTTCGTGCTTCCGAGGCCGGATGCGCTGCCGGGCAGCGCGATCGGCGCGGCGCTTCCGTCGCCCGACACGGCGATCGACAAGCGCCGTCCGGCGCAACTCTCAATCGCAGGGCGAGGCCATCGAGTTCGAGGCGTCGAACCTTCACCTCGGCAAAAAACAAAGCGAACGCATCGAGACCGATCTTGCCGGCCGGCGCTGCGACCACCGTGCGGCCGACCGCGTCCCTTACGGTCAGATGACGGAACCCGAGGCCCAAGCCCCACGAATTATACATGAGGTAGGTTGGGCCAAGATCGATCGCGTAGCGGTCTCCGGCGCGCTCCTGCAAGCTCGAGGCGATTTTGTCGTGCAGCGTCTGGAGATAGATCTGCCCGTTGCCGAGGCGCCCCGCAAGCGCCACAACGGCGAGGAGCCCCGACGATCACTGCGGCTTCGGCCACACGCACCGAGAACGCGGGCGGTCCGCCGTGCGCGAAGACGTCCCACCGGGGAGGCGAGGGCGCGGGCCGGCGGCGCTGTCGCACATGCGGCGCATGGCGGACCGGGCGCGCGCACGGCTTCCGACATCAAACCAACCGACCAATCCGGAACAATCCTCCGTGGCTCAACACGGCATTAGGCGCCTTGTTCGCCGATTCGACAGCGACGACCAAGCCGGCGTCCCCCACGAGCCGCCGCTTGAAACGCCCGTCACGCCGGGCCAATCTCAGCGCCGGGGCGTGGCGGTGCCTGCGCCCGGATTGAAACGACAATGAGACAAAACGAGGGCGACATGGCAGACGAACTTGATGTGGGCGATCCCGCGCCCGACTTCGCGCTGCCGACCGACGGCGGCGGCCATGCGCACCTTGCCGACCTCAAAGGCAAGGCGGTCGTCCTCTATTTCTATCCGAAGGACGACACCTCTGGCTGCACCGCCGAGGCGATCGCGTTCAGCGCCCTCAAGCCAAAATTCGAAGCCGCCGGGGTCGCGGTCGTCGGCGTCTCGCCGGACAGCGCCGCGAGCCACGACAAGTTCAAGAAGAAGCACGACCTCGCCGTCGCGCTGGCCGCCGACCCCGAGCGAGCGGCGATCGAGGCCTATGGCGTGTGGAAGGAAAAGAGCATGTACGGCCGGAAATATTTCGGCGTCGAGCGCTCGACCTTTCTGATCGACCGCCGGGGGCGGATCGCGAAAATCTGGCGCAAGGTCAAAGTGCCGGGGCACGCGGAGGAGGTCCTCGCCGCCGCGAAGGCGCTGTGAACGCCTCCGAAGCGGCGGCTGCGTTCCATATGAACAGGGCGATTTTCCCAGAAAGAACAAGAAAGGAAAACTAGACTTTCAACGTTTGATAGAAGGGCGGCTCCGCCTCGGGCCGGCGCGCGCGAACAGGACAAAACAGGGAGAATCGAGCGGCATCGGACGCGATCAGCGTCACAACAGCTTTTGCATTCAATGGATTGCGCGAAAACCCTCAAAGTATGGAACAGGACAATAACAGGGAGATAGTTCGGCTGTAACAGGTGGGGTAACAGGTCGGTAACAGGCACCTAACAGGTGGGAACGGGAGAGCCGCCAAGCCGACATGGGTCCGTGCTCTCGTCCGCGCGCCCGGTAAGAAACAAGTATAGGAAAACTACCCCTCCAACGTTTTTTCGAAGGGCGGATTGGCCGCAAGCCGGCGTGAAGCCAAGGAAGCCCGCGATGACGTAGTGCCGCGCTCCTGGGCGCGAAGGTGCCGGACGCGCCCGCGCGAACCGCGCGCGGCTGCAGACGGCTACAACCGGGCGTTAACCTTAATCGTTTCCATTTCCGGCGCGGTCCCCGGCTCCCGGGGGACGGAGCATCGGATGTCCACACGCGAACGCGACAGCCGGCTCGGGCTGCCGACGACCCATTATTTCGTGTCGATCTCGCGGGGCGATTGGATTCGCACCGCCCTGGTCAGGCCGGCCGCGCTGTGGATCCTCGGCGCGCTCGCGCCTCTGTCTCTGGCGTTCGGCCTCGTCGGCGCCGCCGATATCGCCCTTCGCGCCCGCTTCCCCGAAGCCGCCGTCGCCGCGGCCCTAGAGGATCGGCAAGCCGAGTTCGGGCGCTCTGTCCGACCCGGCCGCGGATCGGCGGCGCATCGATCAAAGCGCGATCGAAGACAGGATACGCGGTCTCGCGGCGCGTCAGGCCCGGCTCGAGCGGCGCGGCGCAGCCCTCGCCGCGCTCGCCGCCGAGGCGACGGCATTATCGCCCCCTGCCCCGAGTGCGGACGCTCGCTCTGGATCCGACGCCCTCGGCGCCATCGAGACCCTCGCTCCCAGAGAAGCGGACCAACCGCCCGCGGCGGAGGCGAAGGACGGCGGCGCCGAGCCGGCCTACGCGCCGGCCGGCGCGAGCCTCGCGCCCAAAGCCGCCGCTCCGCATCCGTTCGACGCGACGCGCGCGGACCCTGCTTTCGCGCCCGGCCTGGCGGAAGCGGCGTTGAGCCCGGATCTCGACGCCAAGACCCGTCTCGATCTCGTCGTTCGTTCGCTCGACCGGCTCGACAACGGCCAGATCAAGGCGCTCGCCGCGATCGACCGCCGGGCGACTCAGGACTCGGCGCGCAATGGCGCAATTTTGACGGAAGCCGGCCTCGATCCGGACAAGCTCGCCGTTGCGAAGCCGCTCGCGAACGCCGGCGGGCCGCTCGTCCCCGTCGACCTCGATCCGCAGGCGCCCGCGTTCGAACAGGCGGAGGCCCGGGTCGCGCGCGACGTTTCGCTCGCAGAACGCCTGCAGGCGCTGATGCCGTTCGTGCCCCTGCGGAAGCCGCTCGTGGGCGAGGCGAGCGTGACCTCGCCTTTCGGCTACCGCCCCGACCCCTTTCTGGGCCGCCCGGCGCTCCACACCGGCGTCGATCTCCTGCAGCCGTACGGGGCGGAGATCCGCGCGACGGGCGCCGGACGGGTCGTTCACGCGGGCCCGATGGGCGGCTACGGAGACATGGTCGAGATCGACCACGGCGCAGGCCTGACGACGCGCTATGGGCACATGTCGGAAATCCTGGTCCAGGAAGGCCAGACGGTCGCGGCCGGCGAAGTTCTCGGCCGGCTCGGTTCGAGCGGCCGCTCGACCGGGCCGCATCTGCATTACGAAGTGCGCATCGACGGCGAACCGGTCGATCCGGAACGTTTTATGCGCGCGGGGGAGCCGTTGACGTCGGCGGAATAAGGCCGCGATTTCCCTTCCTCGCTCCCGCCGCTAAACAGGGCGGGATGAGTGAACTCGTCGTTCGCACGGTCAGTCTGCTCGGCCTCGCCATCCTCGTGGCGCTCGTGGCGCGGCGCCTGCGGCTGCCCTACACCGTCGGCCTCGTCATGGCGGGCGGGGCCTTGACGGGCTTTCGCGTCAACACGGGACTGGAGCTCACGCACGACCTCATCTTCGACGTCGTGCTGCCGCCTCTGCTCTTCGAGGCGGCGCTGAACCTTCGCTGGAAGGAGCTCGAGCGCGAACTCGTTCCGGTCCTTGCGCTCTCGACCATCGGCGTCGTTCTTTCCGCCGCGTTTGTCGCCTGGGGACTTATTCAGTTTCTGGCCTGGCCCCTGATGTCGGCGCTCGCGTTCGGGGCGCTCATCGCCGCCACCGACCCCATCTCGGTGATCGCGCTTCTTCGCCAGTCGGGCGTGGGCGGGCGGCTCAGGCTCCTCATCGAGTCCGAAAGCCTGTTCAACGACGGCGCGGCCACGGTGCTGTTCACGCTGGTGCTTTTTTGGGCGGCGCACTCCGAGCGCGGCGTCGGGGCGCTCGAAGCCGCCAAGATCTTTGCCGAGACCGCCGGCGGCGGGCTCGTCACCGGCATCGTCGTCGGCCTGGCGGCGGTGCTCGTCGCCGGAACCTCCGACGACCATCTCGTGGAAACGGCTTTGAGCGTCCTGGCCGCCTTCGGCTCGTTCGTTCTCGCCGAGTCCTTCCATGGCTCGGGCGTGCTCGCGACCGTCACGGCCGGCGTCGTCATGGGGAATCTCGGGGTGCGGCCCGAAGTCGGGTTCCGGCCTTTCGCTGAGCGCGCACGGCCGCACCTTCGTGCTCGAGTTCTGGGAGTTCGCCGCGTTCCTCGCCAATTCGCTGGTGTTCCTGCTGATCGGCTCGGCGACGGCGACCGTCGATTTCAGCCGCGAGGGATGGCAGGCGCTGGCGATCGCCATTGGCCTGACGCTGGGCGCGCGCGCGGTCGCCGTTTTTCCGATCTGCCTTTCTCTTTGGCCCTCGCGCTGGCGGATCCCGCTCAACGAGCAGCTTCTTCTCTGGTGGGGCGGCTTGCGCGGGGCGCTCGCGCTCGCGCTCGCCCTTTCGCTGCCGCCCGACATGCCCCTGCGCAGCGACATCCTGATCGTCGCCTTCGCCGTGGTCGCCTTCTCGGTCATCGTCCAGGGCCTGACGGCGCCTTACGCGCTGGTCTGGCTCGGGCTGGTGAAGGGCAGTCGGCAGTAGGCAGTGGGCTCGCGCGTCGGCGAGTGGATTGCCGGCTTCGCCATCGCGGACCTACGCCTACTGCCGTCTCAGGTCACGTCGCCTTCGAGGACGTTCGCCTTCTCGACCTTCGCCGCGCGCAGCCGCGCGACCTCGGGCATGTCGGCGCCGAGCAACGGACGCAGGTAGTCGTGGAAGGCCGGTGTGACGTCGTTGCCGGCGTCGTTGATGAAGTGATCCTCCATCACCCGCGTCTTGCCGGCGACCGACTCGAGCGGGATCAGCGGATAGTCGACCGCGTAATCGGCGACGCGGCGGATCGCGACCGATCCGTCGTCGCGGCCGCGCACGGCATATTGCACCGCCTTCTCGCCGACCTCGCGCGCCTCGCGCTGGTCGACCTTGCTGACGCAGCCGACGAAGGAGCGCTGCAGATAGCCGAAGGTGTCGCCGCGCACCCGCTTGATGCCGAGCTTCGACCTCACCTCCTCGCACAGCAGGTCGGCGAGCGCGCCGGTGCCGGACAGCTGCACGTTGCCGTGCGCGTCCTTCTCCGTCTTCCCCATGAGCTTGGTGATGATCGCCTCGCCCTTCTCGTCGTGGATGCCCTCGGAGGCCGCGATGATGCAGCGCCCGTGGCGCTCGAATGTCTCCTTCACGTCGGTCAGAAACTTGTCGACGACGAAGGTGCGCTCGGGCAGATAGATGAGATGCGGGCCGTCGTCCGGATATTTGCGCGCCAGCGCCGAGGCCGCCGTCAGGAAGCCGGCGTGGCGGCCCATCACCACGGCGCAATAGACGCCGGTCAGCGCGATGTTGTCGAGATTGGCGCCGGCGAAGGCCTGGACGACGAAGCGCGCCGCCGACGGATAGCCGGGCACGTGGTCGAAGCCGACGAGGTCGTTGTCGATCGTCTTCGGGATATGGACCGCCCGCAGCGCATGGCCGCCCTTCCTCGCCTCGTCGGCGACGATGCGCACGGTGTCGGAGGAATTGTTGCCGCCGATGTAGAAGAACGTGTCGATCGCGTGCGCCTTGAGGACCTTGAAGATCTCCTGGCAGTATTTTAGGTCCGGCTTGTCGCGGGTCGAGCCGAGCGCGGCGGCGGGGGTCGCCGCGACCGCCTCCAGGTTGCCGACCGTCTCCTGGCCGAGATCGACGAGGTCGTCGTTGACGATGCCGCGCACCCCGTGCAGCGCGCCGTAGACGTTGGAGACGCCCGGATAGCGGCGGGCCTCGAGCGCGACGCCGACCAGCGACTGGTTGATCACCGCCGTCGGACCGCCGCCCTGGGCGACAAGAATTCTTGTGCGACATGAAAACCCTCCCTGTTCCGTCTCGGGCCGCGGGCGGAACCGCGCGGCGACCGAGCAGGCTAGGCGCCGAGCGTGTCGCGCGCAAGTCGGCGCGGCCGGTTTCAGATCATGGCGGGCCACGGCGCGACAAGTTGACGCGCGCAGGAAGGCGGTCTCGAGCGCCTAAAGTTGCGGGCTCACCTTCCCCAGCTTGCTGGGGAAGGTGGCGCGGAGCGCCGGATGGGGTGTGGCCCGCTGCTGCAAGGCGAGCCGGATTGCAGAACCGTCGCTGCGAACCTTGCACCCAGCCGTCCTGCTTTCCGCACCCCATCCGGCCTTCGGCCACCTTCCCCGCTTCGCGGATAAGGGGAGCCCGCCGGCGCGCGCAACCTCTTGAGAAGCATCGCGAATTCACTCGAATGAACTCAGGAGAGTTCGACAATACTCGCGGAGTGCCCTGTACCACATATTGTGGGTCCCAGGCTGCCGGGGCCATACCATTTCCCGGCGCGAAATGAATGTTTTCAAGCCGTTGCGGCGCCTTTTCCCGGCTAACCGACCGCCTGCCCAGACATCTCCAGGAAACGCCCCTCCTAAAGGCCGCGTTCTCATCCCGCCTCGCCCCGTAATTTCCAAAATGCGTCATGCGCGCGTCCGGGAGGCGTTCGGGAGCTCAAAAAGGGCCAGAAATGGCTTCCATTTCCTTCCATTCTTTGCAGCGAATCGTGAGCTACCAAGGGGTTATCAGCGACTCTCGGACAAACTCTTTTCTCGGCCCCTCCTCCCGGCGGGCCGCCGCGCGCCGCGCCGACCGGTCGCGAGCGGGGCCAGGCGCAGCGGCTTCGACGGGACGGGACACCCGGCTTCCCCTCCAGGACGCCGATGTGAGAACGAATACAGAACAACCGCCGCCTTGTCAAGAAATTGTCGGTCTTTTTGCAGGCGGGAGGATCGACGCCGCTTCCACTACAACTCGCGGCGAAGGGCTCACACCGCGCGCTTCAAAAAGCGACGATGTGCGCCTCAAACTCGAAGAGCTTATACCCGTCACTATGATGGAATCGCGCCACTAGGTCGCCGCCCCGCGCGCAATCCCATACCGTGCCCGCAACGGCGGCGCCTCGTCAGCGCGGCCGAGGGCGTCGAGCGCATCGGCGACAACGGCAGCGGAGTCCTTGGTCCAGTTGTGGTCGGGCCGTTGGCTGCTTCGTGAGCCGCCAGGGCGCACTCGCTAAGCGAGAGGGCTTCGTGCGGCCGATTGGTCATCAGCAGCAGGCGGGCATAGTGAGATTGGAAGCGTTGCGTCAGCGGATGCGCGGCGCTGAGCGCCTTCTCGCCGATGGCGATCGCGCGCCCGAACATGCGCTCGGCTCGCTCCATTTCTCCGAGGTCGCGCAGGACCCGGGCGAGATTGCTGACGTTGATCGCCGTTTGGAAGTTTTCCGGCCCGAGCACCTTCTCGTGGACCGCCAGCGCGCGCTCCAACAGGGGTCGCGCGTCGGTAAGATCGCCATCGGCAAGAAGCAGGGTTCCAAGGTTGTTGAGGGTTGTCGCGGTAGAGGAATGCTCAGGGCCGAGCGCCTTCTCACGGATCGCCAGCGCACGGTCGTAAAGCGGCCGCGCGCCCGGGCGGTCGCCCTGGGCTTGAAGCAAGCTGGCGAGGTTGATGAGGCTGTACGCTGTATCCGGATGCTCGGGGCCGAGCGCCTGCTCGCGTATCGCCAGCGCGCGCTCGTGGAGCGGCCGCGCGCCAGCAAAGTCGCCCTGGGCTTGAAGTACGAACGCAAGGTTGTTGAGGCTCAAGGCGGTGTCGGGATGCTCCGGGCCGAGCGCCTTCTCGCGGATCGCCAGCGCGCGCTCCAACAGGGGTCGCGCGTCGGTAAGGTCGCCATCGGCAAGAAGCTGGGTTCCAAGGTTGTTGAGGGTTGTCGCGGTAGAGGAATGCTCAGGGCCGAGCGCCTTCTCATTGATCGCCAGCGCGCGCTCGTATAGCGGCCGCGCGCCGGCGAGGTCGCCCTGGTCCTGAAGCAGGGTCGCAATGTAGCTGAGGGTCGTCGCGGTCTCGGGGTGCTCGGGGCCGACCGCCTTCTCGCAAATCGCCAGCGCGCGCTCGAACAGCGGCCGCGCGCCCGCGAAGTCGCCCTGGGCCTGAAGCAGGTTGCCGAGGTTGCCGAGGATCATCGCGGTATGGGGATGGTCCGCTCGGCCCGTCTTCTCGCGGATCGCCAGCGCGCGCTCGAACAGCGGCCGCGCGCGCGCGAAGTCGCCCTGGGCTCCGAAGCACGGCCGGCGAGGTTGTTGAGGCTCTCGGCGGTCTCGGGATGATCGGCGCCGAGCGCCTTCTCGCGGATCGCCAGCGCGCGCTCGAACAGCGGCCGCGCGCCCGCGAGGTCGCCCTGGGCGTGAAGCAGGTACGGCGAGCTTGTTGAGGCTCGTCCGCGGTATCGGTATGCTCGGCGCCGAGCGCCTTCTCGCGGATCGCCAGCGCGCGCTCGAACAGCGGCCTAGCCTCCGAATAGGCCCCGAGCGCAGCTTGCCTGTACGACCCGAGCCGATCCAGGAGAGTCGCCGCTGCCCTTTCCGCGCCGCTCGGCGGAGCGCAGCGCCGCCGACCAGATCGAGAGCGAGCGCGTCGAGCCGCCGCGCGCGCGGCCACGAAGCGGGGTCATTGAATACATTCTCGGGATATACCGCCGCCATCGCCTCGATCAGAACCCGTCGCGCCGCCTCGGCAGCGTCGCCTGCTCTCCGCCCCGCCGCCACCGCCCGGACCAACCGATGCAGCCGGATCGTCTCTGTCACGATCGCCGGATCACGCTCGTCGGGAATTGCCTCGCGATCGACAAGAGCGAACGCCCGCAACGCCGCGACCGCCTCGTCGAGCCCGTCGTCCTGCAAGCTGCGACGCCAGCGGCTCGCCGAATTTCTCCCGCGCCTCGAAAAACAGGAACAGCGGGATCGGCTCGGGCGCGAGCAGCGCCGCGTGGACGATGAGCGGCTCGGCGGCGGGATGCAGTTTCGCGGCTTCGTCGATGGCGAGAGCGAACGACTTCGCGACCGTCAGGCGGTCATGATATTCGGCCGGCGCGTCCTTCGCCGCATCGAGCAGCCGCGCCGGCGCGGCGTAGAAGCGCTTGCGATACTCGGCGAACGACACGTCGAGCCGCTCGCAATAGGCCGCCGCCTGCTCGTGGGCGAGCGGCAGGCCGCCGAGCGCCTGCGACAGCGCCTCCGCCTCGGCGCGCTCCCTTTCGCGCCCGGTGCGAGCGACGAGATAATCCGCGCCGATTTCTTTCGGCCAGAGGCGGATTTCGACCGGCGCGGCGATCTTCCGCCAGGCGTGGGCGTTCGAGGTCACCAGCACGCGCGCCGCACCGCCGGGCGGCAGATGAGGCTTCAGGCTCGCTGCATCGATCGCGTTGTCGTAGATCAGCAGCAGCCCCTCCCCCTCGTCCCGCAGCCGCTCCCGAACGGCCGCCAGCGCGGGCTCCTCCTTCTCGTCGGCGGCGACCCAGCCGAGGCGCACGCCAAGCGCGACGAGATCGGCCCGCATCGTCGAATCCGTCTGCGCCCGGATCCACCAGGTCGCGCGATAGTCGCGCGCGATGGCGCTCGGCGTAGGCCGCCGCCAGCGTCGTCTTGCCGACGCCGCGTAAGCCATGCAGGGCCGTGATCGCGACCCGGCCCTCGTAGCGTTTCAGCGCCGCGTCGATCGCTTCGAGCGCGTCGTCGCGGCCGAGAAAGTGCCTTGGGACAGCGATCGGCACATTTGAGAGCGCCGCGCGTCTGCCGGGAAAAGCGACTGTCTCCGGCCGCGCGGGCGGCGTTTCCACGGGCTCGATCGCGCCTGGAAATCGCGCCGGCCCGACGGCTTTGCGGCCGGCGCCAGGTAAGCGGCGAGTCTCGCCCTGGCGTCTTTCTCGCTCAACCCATGAAGGTCGCAACGTTTGAAAGGCGCAAGCAGCGTCGGCGCTTCGCATTCCTCAACGAACACCGGCAACGCAAAGTTCGGCCGCTTGCTGGCGGCGGCCCATTGCGCCGCCTGGCGCTCCCAGCTCGAACGGTCCTTGGTCAAGTAGACTTTGCTGATAACGCAGACGATGTGGTCGGCGTCGTGGTGGCGTTCCTCCATCCACGCCGCGATATTGCCGCCGGCCGGAATCTCCCACTCATGGACGTGCGGCGCGTGGCCGAGCTTCTCCAGTTCTTGGCCGATCCAGAACGCCCAGTCGCGATCGCTGCTGGTATAGCTGACGAAGATATCCGCCACGCGCGGCCTCCGTCCGTCGTCGATGGCGCATCATCGTCTCGCGAATTGCCGTGCGCAAGGGTTGCTTTTCCTCCCCCGCGAAGTGGACGCGAAGTGGGGGAGGGGGACCGGCCGAAGGCCGGCGGAGGGGGCGCGCCGCCCGCAGCTGACAGGGGGATCGCGCCGGCGGTCACGGCCACGGCGATTGCTTCGGATTGACGCCGCCGCCTTGCCCCCTCCACCATGCTTCGCATGGTCCCCCTCCCCGCTTCGCATCGCTTCGCAGGGGAGGAAGGCGGCGGCGCTTTTCCATGCCTTGTCAAATCCGACAATCTGGATCAGGATTTTCATGTCGACCGGCGGATCGGCTGCGCGAGCCTTCGGGCGCGGGAGCGCGCCGCCGTTGTGTCTCGACCAGGCCGACGAGGAGACGGCATGAAGTCCGACAGCTTCGTTCGCGCGGCGAAGATCGACGAGCTTCGCGGCGCCGGTCCGTTCGCGGCGTCCGCGAGCGGCGCGGACGTCGTCCTGGTCCGGACCCGCTCCGGGTGGCGCGCGTTTCAGGGCCGCTGCCCACACCAGGGCGCGCTGCTCGGGGAAGGGGAGATCGACGGCGACGCGCTCGTCTGCCGCAACCATCGGTGGCGCTTTTCGATCGCATCCGGACTGCGTCAAGGCGGTCCGGAATGTCTCATCTCCTGCCCGACCGTCGAGCGCGGAGGGGACCTCTTCGTCGACGTGTCCGGCCTGACGCCGGCCTCCCGCAAGCCTGCGCCGACGCGGTCGATCGACGATTTGCCCGGCCCCAGGGGGCTGCCGCTGGTCGGCAACCTCCTCCAGCTCGAACCAGACAAAGTCCACCTGATCCTCGAAGGATGGCTCGGGGAGTACGGTCCGGTCTATCAGTTCCGGATGGGCGCGGATCGCGTCGTCGCCACGAGCGACTCGGCCTTGATCGAAGAAGTCTTGCGCGCGCGTCCCGAGACGTTCCGGCGCGGCGTCAAGGTAGACACGGTCCTCTCGGAACTCGGGATCGTGGGGGTGTTCAACGCCGAGGGCGAAGCCTGGCGGCCGCAGCGCAAGCTCTCCGTCGCGGCGCTTGCGCAGCGACACCTGCGTCAGTTGTACCCGCACATAAAGACTGTCGCCGAGCGACTGAGAGGGCGATGGCTGAACATGGCCGAGGCGGGCGAGAACCTCGACATCGTCGATGAGCTCAAGCGCTTCACGGTGGACGTGACGATGCTCATCGTCTTCGGATACGACGTCAACACGGTCGAGCAGTCGGACGACGTCATCCAGCGCCACCTCGAGGTGATCCTGCCGGGCATCAGCCGCCGGATCTTCGCGTCTGTCCCGACGTGGCGCTATGTCCGGCTGCCCGCCGATCGCCGGCTGGACCGCGCTTTGGCGGCGCTCCGAGCATGGCTCGAAAATCTCCTGGAGGCGTCCCGGGCCCGCCTCGAGGCGGAGCCCGAACGAATGCAGCGGCCGTCCAATTTTGTCGAAGCGATGCTCTCGGCGGTCGACGAGGACGGCGAACCGTTCTCCGCCGAAGTGATCATGTCGAACCTGATCATCATGCTGCTGGCCGGCGAGGATACGACCGCCTTCACCCTGGCTTGGGCGGTTCACGAACTTTGCGACAATTCGAGCTGGAGCCTCGAGCTTCGGAGAGAGGCCGATGAGGTGCTCGGCGCCATGCACGTCGCCGTTGACGTCGATTGCGCCGGCCGATTGGCGCGGGCCAACGCCGTCGCCAACGAGGTTTTGCGTCTGCGTCCAGCCGCTCCCTTCTTGATCATGAGCGCGAACGTCGATACCGCGCTCGGCGACTATTTTATTCCGCAGGGAACAGGCATCGCGACACTGTCGCGTCTGGCCGCCCTCGATCAGGCCCATTTTGCCGATCCGCTCGCGTTCCGCCCGGAGCGGTGGCTCGACGACTGGTCCGGTCGGCACGAGGTCTCGGCGCACCTCCCGTTCGGCTCGGGGCCTCGCATGTGCCCCGGCCGCTCGCTGGCGCTCCTCGAGATGAGGACGTTTCTTTCGATGCTCTACAAAAGCTTTGACGTCGAGCGCGTCGGCGAGTCGAAGGACGTCGCCGAGCTGTTCGGCTTCACCATGTCGCCGTCCGGACTCAGGGTGCGGCTGAGGGCGCGGGAGGCGGTGAAAGCCCTGCTGTGCAGGCCGTATAGCCTGCGGGCCACGGCGGGCGCGGGGCCAAGGCGGCTATGCCGCCTGCTTCTTCTCCGAGGCCTTCTTCTTGTTCTGCGCCTCCTGGATCAGGTTGAGGGCCGAGTTCGGACCGCAGCGCTTCAACGGCTCGAATTCCTTGCCCTCGATCTCGTTGTAGTCGCGGAAGAACGCCTCGATTTTGTCGAGAATCCTCGGATTGAGCTCTTTCACGCTCCTGAGGTCGGCGTGGAGCTTTGCGTGCACGGCGACCACGATCAGGCGGTCGTTGCGCTCCCACTCGCCTTTCGGCTTGCGCTGACGCGCCTCGATCGCCCCGATCGCGCGAACCCGGATGACGCATCCCTGCGGCGCAAAATCCTCGAGCATGAGCAGCACGTCGAGCGGATCGCCGTCGTCGGCTCTGGTCGCGGGAATGAAGCCGAAGTCGTAGGGAAACAGCATGCCGCGCGGCAGGACGCGCTTGAGCTCGAAGAGGCCTAGGGCGGGATTGAACGCGAATTTGTTGCGGCTGTCTTTGGGCGTCTCGACGACCGACAGAAGCTCGCCGCTGTCGGGATCGAATGTCGGAAGGGCCGCTATCGCTTTCATCGTCGTCTCCCCGCCCTTCCCCGCGGGGGGAGAACGCCGATAGCGGGCCGTTGTTCCTTGGGCGGCGAGACGCCACCTCTCCGGTGGGCAAGCGCCTGCGTCAAGCATCACGGACCTCATCCGCCGGGACGGCGGAAGGTCAGCCTGGCGCCAGCTTTCCGCAATACGCGTGGCTAGGAATGCATCCCAACGCGCCCCACAAGACTTTGGCTGATCTGGCTCCGCGTCGCCTTCGGGACGCTGAACCTCGCCCGCCCCTCGCTCGACGCATGCGGACGCCCTGGCGATCCCGCGACGATCGACGACAAGACGTTGCGCCACCCCCCTGACAGCTCCGAGCTCATCATGACGATGCTGCGTAGCGGCGCTGACATCCAGCGCTACTTCGAATACGCCGAGGCCGCGCTCGGCCGCTTTCGCCGATTTCATCCTGGCGCTCGGACGACCAGCCTTCGATGAAGGACAGCCGAACCCGAGGCGAAGGACGAAGCCGGGCCGCGGAACTCGGAGGAGCGAACAGTTTATTATCCAACTCGGATAATCATCATGTGTCATGGGCCTGCTCGTGAAAAAGTCTGAGGGATCGAAGAGCTCAGCCGACCCCCAAAGACCTGCCAGCAACATGTAGAGACTCAAAGACGCATGAGAACAACTACGCTGCCCTGTTTCCTAGAAACTGATCGGAGTAATTCGATGTTGCCTCGGCCGGAGGTCAAGTCTCAGTGAACGGAACTCTCCAGTATACACTCCAACTATCGTGTAGTTTCCTGCCGGTGCATCAGGCACGATGATTCCGAATTCCCCAGCCGGCGGCGAAAAATCGCGCCTCCAACATCAGCACGTGCCTCGTAGCGCGTTCCTGGCGGCAATGCTGGTCGTGGCCGCCGCTTCCGTTGCGCTTCGCCGCGACGCCACGCCGGACGTGAGTTGGCTGATCACGATGTGCGAGCGCGTTCTCAATGGCGAGCGCGCCTACGTCGACATCGTCGAGACCACGCCGCCCGTGCCGATGCTCCTCTACATGCCGGGCGCTGTCATCGCGAAATACATTGGCGGCGCGCCTGAAACGTGGACCTTCGCCTTTGCCTACGCCTCCGCGCTCGGATCGCTGTGGCTGGCCGCCCGAATACTGCCGACTTACGTGACGGATGGCGGCCGCGGCGATTGGTTGGTGCTCGCGCCGGCCGCCGTTGCGCTCTTCCTTCTGCCGAGGGACGCCTTCGCGCAACGCGAATATTTCGCCGCCGCATGGGCGCTGCCGATGACGGCGGTCTTCATCCGTTATGCCAAAGACCAGACTTGGCCCCCTCTGACCGATCGGGTCCTCGCAGCCATCCTCGGCGGCCTGACGATCGCCGTCAAGCCGCCGCTCTTCGCCCTGCCAGGCATTCTGGTCGGCCTCTACTGCTGGGCGCGGACGCGAAGCCCTTCGTTCCTTTTCCCGAGCGGTCTCGTCGCCGCAGCGGCGATTGGGCTCGCTGGGACCGCCGCATCGCTCGCCGCGTTTCCCGACTATTTGCGGAATATGACCGACATCATGCGGGACGTTTACGTTCCCACCCGGGCCGCCGCTGACGCGTTCTTGTATGATCGAAGCTGTCTCGGGGCGGCTGCTTTGTCTCGGAATTACGCTCGTTCCTATCGCTGCGGGCCGGCGTCGCCCGCGGCGACGATCTCGGCGATCGTGGCGGGGGGGTTCCTCGTCGTCGATATCATCCAAGGAAAGTACTTCTGGTATCATGGATACCCGGCCGCGCCTTTCTGCGCCGCCGCCGTGTGCGTCGTCATCTTTCCGCGGTTGCGTCAGCTCAGGGAGGCCGCGTTGCCGGCGCGCGCCGTGGCGGCGGGCCTATATGGCCTGGGCGCCTGCGTGATCGTGCTCCTGTTCTTGAACAGGTTCGCCGACGGCCGGCCCGTCATGCGACGACTTGACCTGGGCGAGAGCGCTTTCGCATCCCCGCGCGCTCGCCGTGTCGCCCCAAGAGGATACGTCCTTTCCCCTGGCCCGCCGGATCGGCGCCGTATGGGTCGGCCACTCGCACAGCCAGTGGATCGCGCGCTACACGCGGTTCTCCCTGGGCGCGAAAGCGCTGACCTCTGAGAAAGGGAGCGGTATCTCAACTATCATCGGTCGGATTTGGAAGCCGTCCTTGGCGAGATCCGGGACAAACGGCCCGAGATCATCATCGAGGACATCCGGCCGGAGTTCGCTTGGCTGGCGCCGGAACTGAAGGCCCTGCAACCCGGATTCCTGGACGATTATGCAGTCATTGCCGACGAGGGCGCCGTCAGGGTTCTTCGCCTGATGTCCCCGACGGTCAGCGGTTCTCTCGACGACCCGCCACCAGACGAAAATCATAAAGCTGGGCGTTGACTGGGCGCGAAATAGGGGCTGTGCAAGTGGGAAGGCGCCAAGAGACGACGCCCTACATGCTTCCAATCGGAAGCGTCGCGGCGCTGAACGAAGACGCCGACCTGGACGCGCGCGCGCGAGATCCAGAGCCGGTCACCCCACGAATCGGGCTTGTCTTCGGAGCGGCCACGATCTTCGCCGCCCCCTTCGTAATTCTCAACTCGCTGGTTGGCGTCGACTGGACCGACGATCAGGGCACGCTGATGGCGGGATTTCGTTCGCTGCTCGACGGGCATCGGATGTACGACGAAATCTATTCTCTGTACGGGCCGCTCTATAATCTGGTGAGCCTCTTGCAAAATTCAATGAGCGCGACGCAATTCGCCTTCATTAGGCGTTGTGAGCGGCCGAGGCTCAGGCCGGCGCGGGCCGAAACTGCGTGACGCGGAGTATTTGATCGACGGCGAGCGCGACGACGCCGAACATGAGGTGGCATTTGACCTTGATCGCGCCGCGCACGCGGACGGCCCGCGCGCCGAATTCGTCCTTCAGTCGGGCGTTCACGCGTTCGGCCATGGTTCGAAAATCAAAGAGCCGGTCGTCGGGGTCGGGTATGTGGATGAGTTTCATGCGCTCGACTTCTTTGGCCCATTCGGCCTTGGCTTCGTGCTGGGCGCGAAAGTTGCGATCGATGATCGGCGCATGGCCGAGCGCCTTGCTGTGGTCATGGATGGCGGCGGCGTCGTAGGCCGCATCCATTAGATCGTAGAGATAGGAGACGCGGGCGCCGGTCATGGTCATCAAGGGAATGGCGACCTGACTGTCGTGGACGGAAGCCGAAGTCAGTACGCAGGAGACCGGGATTTGGCCGCAGGCGACATCCAGATGCAGTTTGTAGCCGATCCAGGTTTCCTTGTAGCCCTTGCTGTTCTTCTTGGAGCCGACATCGCACGCGGAGGGCAGATCGGCGAGCATCTGATCGAGGTTCTGCGTGGTCTGCCGTTCGAGCCGGGTCGGCTCGGGTTTTGGCCGTTGCTCGTCCTTGCGCGGGCGTCCGCGCTTGCGCGTCGGCTGAGCGCCATCGGGCGGCGGCGGATCCTCACTTTTGTCGTTCGGCTCCGTCTTGACCGGCTTCTCGCGCGCCTCGATCTCGGTGGCGTCGCGCGCGATCACGCCGACGATGCGCCCGCCGAGCGAGCGCTCGATCAGCGCCGCGTGCATCTTGGCGGGCAGATCGGACTGCGCAAACTCCGCGAAGGCGCGGGAAAACGTCGCTTCCGACGGCACTTGCGAGCGTCGTTCCCAACCGAGAATGCGTCGCAGCGACTTGTCGACATCGAGGCGCTCGATCAGCGCGGTGGTGGTAGGAACGCCCAGCACCGCCTTGGCGACAAAGGCCCTGGCGAGGGCGCGGCGATCGCCTTGCGGCCGGCCGGGGCCTCGGGGCGGTTCGGGAACGAAGGCCTCGAGGCCGATCACGTCGAGGGTCGTGACGAGCCGCCCGAGCGCTTCGGTCATCGGGTCGATTTCCTCACGAAGCCAAGGAAACAGAGTGCCCTGGATATGGTTCCAGCGGGCTTTCATGGCGTCGAGAGGATCGTTGGTCATGCCTGTTATCGCAAATCAGGGCGATGGAACCAAAACAATATTTCAACATCCGCTAAAGACAAGGCGTAATATTTTATAGCATATCACTTGAAACGCGCCGGACTTGATCTAAATATATTGCCTCTCTACGTTAGGATGTCCGAATAATTTTGCAACTGCCTCTGGTGTACGGATTTATCTACGTAGTCTTGCGCGTGCCGTTGACGCACGACGCGGGCAGGCTCATCTTTGCAGCATTGTGGCTTGCCTATACGGCGGGATTTGCGGCTTTTGCATGGAAGTTGACCCGGTCCGCGCCAGCGGCGCTGCTCAGCTATGCGCTCGGGCTCTTCTGGCTGTCCGCACTGACGGGTTCGCCGGGACACCCCGTCCAAATGTGCCTGTTGCTGTTGGCCGCCGTCCTCCTCCTCGTTTTAGCGATCGAGCAGACCTCCAGTCCTGCAGCGTGGGCCGGGCTTGGCGCGGCCGTCGCCGGCTTGGCGCTGGTGAAGATCAATATCGGCGCCTACGTCGGAAGCGCGGTCCTGTACGCGCTCTTGCGCGCCTCCCCCACCAACGCCTGGACAAGGCTCGCGGCTGGCCTGTTGACCGCCGCGATGCTCTGCATGCCGTTCGCAGTCGAAGCCCTTCTTTTCGATTTCGATTGGGTGAGGACTTACTGCCTCTTCTCGACGCTGACGGTGTTGGCGGCCTTGATCGTTTCGATGCCGCCCGCAAGGCTTGCGAGCGTCCGACCGACGCACTGGGCAGTGTTCATCTTAGCGGGGGGACTGGCGAGCCTGGCCATTTTCGTCAGCATGATGGCTGTGGGCAGCTCTCCATACGCCATTTTCAACGCAGTCCTGCTGCAAAGCGCCGGGTGGATCCGTAATTGGTGGCGGCCGCTCAATATCCCTTCATACGGCATGGCGGCGGCCGCGGCGGCCGTCGGAGCAGCGCTCCTCTGGCGCATCGCCGCGGCGCGGCCGCAGCTTCAGGAGCAACGCGAGTTAGGGCTTCTCGTCCTCAAGTGCGCGTACCTGGTCGCTACCATCGCGGCTGCCATGCTTTTCAATCCATTGCTGCAGTTCTCGATCGTCCTGCCGTTCTCTTGGCTGATCATGGCGCCACCGGCAGGAGTTCGCGAACCCTTCCCTATCACGCGCAAGGCCGCCGGCCTGATCGCCGCCCTCATGTCGCTGTATTCGTTTCCAGTTGCGGGTCCTCAGACCTTAGTTGCTCTGGCGCTGCCGATTGCGTTGGCGCCGGTGATCGCCCATGACGCGCTGATCGAATTGCGCCGGCGCGAACTCGTCGCCCGCGCAACCGCGACCATGGCTTTGCGCGCGATGGTTGCGGCCTCACTGGGGATCGGCGCCGGCCTAACAGCGTATGTCGTGCGTGCATATCTTATCGGCGTGCCGCTCGACCTGCCCGGAGCCGGCTTGATCCGGGTCGACCCGGATCAAGCCGATGACCTTCGCTGGGTGACCGCGCAACTTTCCTCATGCGCCTCGTCTTATTCGGTACCGGGAATGCCGAGCTTCGCCTTTTGGAGCGGCCATCCGCTGCCGACGACGCTCAACATCAATGATATACTGGCCTTTACCAGCCCGGCGCAGCAGGCAGGCATCGTCCGAGACTTGTCGCGCCTGCCAGACCTCTGCGTTGTTTATAATCCAACGATATTGAAGCGTTTCGACCGTGGGCAAATAGCGACTGATCCGCCTCTGTTGCGCTACCTTCGCAACGACTTTGTTGCCAAGGCGGAGCGCCATGACTACGTAATTCTCGTCCGCCGCGCCGACGCCTCGGGATTGCCAGCGCATCATGACGCCAAGCGCCTCCCGGCAAATGTCCGACGATAGAAGATCAGCGTTAACTCCTTCCTGATTTTTGGGTTGTATACAACTCAATCAGATCACCCCTCGGTTGCGTTCGCCGAAGGGCGGCAGCTTGGGGTTATTCAACTTGATTCACAGCCGTCGCGAAAGCCGGGGCCAAGCTGCGCCGGTGGGCATGCCCTTCGGCGGCGCGCCGGGGCCGACGGCGATTTTCGCAAGCCTTGCCGGTCATCCCAACGCCACAAGAGCGAAATCTTCCCCTCACCCGCCGCTCTTGATGTATGGCGTGCTGAGCTTCTGCTTCGGCATCGCGGCCTATCTGCTCGGCGTGCTTCTGGTCTTCCCCCGCTATCTGCTCGGCCTCAACGCCATGCTCGAGCCGATCAGCCTGTGGATCGTCTGGTACAGCGGCGTTCCGATTGTCGCCGGCGCAGCCCTGGCCGTCACCGATCTCTTCCTTCTATTCGAGCGGAAGAGGCGAGTCGCGACGGTTCGCGACGAGCCGCCGCACAATCCATTCATCACGGTGGCGCTGACGGCATACAACGACGAGTTGAGCATCGCCGCGGCCGTCGAGGATTTCCTCGCCCATCCGCTGGCAAGGCGGGTGATCGTCGTAAGCAACAACAGCGCGGACGCTACTTTCGAGCGGGCGGAAGCCGCGGGCGCGATTACATTGGACGAGCAGGCGCCGGGTTACGGCCGCTGTGTTCTGCGCTGCTTGACCGAAGCGGCCCGGTACAACGACACCGATTTGGTCGCCTTGTGTGAAGGCGATGGGACCTTCCGCGCCGCCGACATCGAAAAGCTGGTCGCCTACATCCCGCACTGTGACATCGTCAACGGCACGCGGACCGTCGAACCGCTGAGACAGCGCCGCACCCAACTCACGACCTTCATGTATTACGGCAATGTGTTTGTCGGCAAATTGCTCGAAGCAAAGCATCTCGGCCGGGGGACGATCACCGACGTCGGCACGACTTACAAGCTGTGTCGTCGGGATGCGTTGCTGCAATTGCTGCCAAAATTAAATCCGGCCATCAACCTCGAGTTCAATGCGCACTTGATGGACGTCGCATTAGCGGAAGGCCTCACGATCGTCGAATGCCCGATTACTTTTCACCCACGGGTCGGCAAAAGTAAGGGCGGCAATACGAGCAATCTGCGCGGACTGATCGTGGGATCGCGGATGATCTTGGGCATCGTCACGAACTGGAAACGCCCGCCGTGAATGCATACCATGAGGTTCGCCATAAGCCCGATCCGCGGCAACTCGTGCTTTGGGAGGCTCTATGGCGTCACCACTTCAAGTCGATCGTGCCGCCCTCCGCTTGCGTCCTCGATCTCGGATGTGGTTACGGGGTATTCATCAATAGCGTGGACGCACGCCGCCGCATTGCGCTCGACTGTTGGAATGGGTTTCAGCACTTTCTGGCGTCGGGCGTCGAAGCCATCGTGGCGAACGTCACCGACCTCGATCGCCTCGAGGACGGCGTCGTCGACTTCGCCTTCGCCAGCAACCTCTTCGAACATCTGACCCAGGCCGAGTTTGCGACCACGCTGGCCGCCCTGCGGCGGAAGCTGGCGCCAGACGGAACGCTCAACATCCTGCAGCCGAATTATCGATACGCATATCGCGAGTACTTCGACGACTATACTCACGTAGCTGTTTATTCCCACGTGAGCCTCGCTGACTTTCTCGTCGCCAACGGGTACCGGGTGATCGAGGCTCAACCCCGGTTTCTGCCCTTAACGATAAAGTCGCGGTTGCCGGTCCACCCGGCGTTGATCGCCGCCTACCTCAAATCGCCATTCAAACCGCTCGCCAAGCAGATGTTTCTCCGTGCTCGAGTGGCATAGCTTTCGCTATCAGCGTGCCGAGGCACAGCGTTCAGCCGGCGATCTTGTATCATTCCGCGCGCGCGCCGGTTTGGCTGTAGCGGTTTGCGGCGGCGATCGTGGAAGCCGATTGCGCGCTGCCGGATGCACTCTGGAACTTAAAGCCAATTGAGGATCCTCAGCCCGGCCAGAACGCGTCGTCTGCGGCCTGCTCGAACCGGTAGGGCGCCGTCTTCGGAAAGTCGCTTTCCGGCAAACCCGTCTCGCGCGCCGCGCCGATCACGGCGAGCTCGTAAGCCTCCGCGAACGACTCGTCGAGCTTGGCCTCGAGGCTCGGGTTGTCGTTCAAATGACTGCGGAGCCGGATGCGCTGCTCGCGAATGCTCGAACTCCAGCTCGCGCGCCTCGGAAGCCCGGCTGAAACTGCCACTTGAGAAGATGCAGAAGGAGGATCGTGAGCCGGTTGACGAGTTCGCGCTTCTCCCCTCGCGCCATGCTCTCGATCTCCTCGGCGATGTTGGCGATGTCGGCGCGGCAAAGCGGCCTGCGCGCAGAAGCGCCGCCTGCTCCATCGCCCAGGCGTAGAAATCGGTCTCGTAGGCGTCTGACATCTTGGAGCGTCCGTCGAAAGCAGCGTCGCCGCTCTGGCGAACATTATGCGCTTCCGCCCTACCCTGCGCAAACAATCCACAGGCCGCCGCGCCTCCTCTCGACCCCCGCCCGCCGGCTTGCGACAATGGAACGCATGGAATCATCGGTCATCAAGGCCGTCGGCTTCGTGCATCTGCACGTGCACAGCGCCTTCTCGCTGCGCGAGGGGGCGCTGGCGATCGAGACGCTGGCGAAGCTCGCCAAGGCCGACGCCATGCCGGCGCTCGCCATCACCGACACCAACAACCTGTTCGGCGCGCTCGAATTCTCGGAGAAGCTCGCCAAGTCCGGCGTGCAGCCGATCGTCGGCGTGCAGGCGACGGTCGATTTCGGCGACGCTCCGCCCGCCGCCTCGCGCCTCGCCGAGCAGCGCATGGCGCGCGCGCCCGATCGTGCTCCTCGCCCAGAACGAGGCCGGCTACCGCCATCTGATGCGGCTCGTCTCGAGCCTCTGGCTCGATCCGAAGGAGGGCGACGAGCCGCATGTCCCGTTCGACGCGCTCGTCGGCTGCCGAGGGGCTCATCGCGCTGACCGGCGGCCCCGCCGGGCCGATCGACCGGGCGCTCCGCCAGCACATGCCCGAGCATCGCCGAGAGCCGGCTCAGGCGCCTCGCCGAGGCCTTCGACCGGCGCCTCTACGTCGAGCTCCAGCGCCACGGGCTCGAATCGGAGGCCGCGATCGAGCCGGCGCTGATCGACCTCGCCGACCGGAACGGCCTGCCGCTCGTCGCGACCAACGAGCCCTATTTCGCCGCCCGCTCCGACTACGAGGCGCATGACGCGCTGCTCTGCGTCGCCGAGGGCGCGCTCCTCTCGACGCCGGACCGCCGCCGCCTCTCGCCCGAGCACCGGTTCAAGACGCGCGCCGAGATGATGGAGCTTTTCGCCGACCTGCCGGAGGCGACCGAGGCCAGCGTCGAGATCGCCATGCGCTGCGCCTACCGGCCGCTGACCCGCAAGCCCATCCTGCCGCGCTTCTCCGTCCCCGGCGGCGAGGCGGTCGACGAAGAAGCAGGAGCTGCGCCGCCAGGCGCGCGAGGGGCTCGAGGCCCGTCTCGCCCATCATGGGCTCGCGCCGGGCTTCGCGCGGCGAGGAATACGACGAACGCCTCGCCTTCGAGCTCGACGTCATCGTCAAGATGAAGTTCCCCGGCTATTTCCTCATCGTCGCCGACTTCATCAAATGGGCCAAGGCGCACGGCATTCCGGTCGGCCCGGGCCGCGGCTCGGGCGCCGGCTCGCTCGTCGCCTGGGCGCTCACCATCACCGATCTCGACCCGATGCGCTTCGGCCTCCTGTTCGAGCGCTTCCTCAATCCCGAGCGCGTGTCGATGCCGGACTTCGACATCGACTTCTGCCAGGACCGGCGCGACGAGGTGATCGCCTATGTGCGCGACCGCTACGGCGCCGACCGGGTGGCGCAGATCATCACCTTCGGCTCGTTCCTCGCCCGCGGCGTCATGCGCAACGTCGGCCGCGTGCTCGAAATGCCGCTCGGCCAGGTCGACAAGCTCGCCAAGCTCGTGCCGATGAACCCGGCCCATCCGGTCACGCTGAAACAGGCGGTCGCCGACGAAGCGCGCCTGCAGGAGGCGGCGAAGGCCGACGAGCGGGTCGGGCAGATGCTCGCCATCGCCGAGCGGCTCGAGGGGCTCTATTCCAACGCCTCGACCCATGCGGCGGGCGTCGTCATCGGCGACCGGCCGCTGACCGAGCTCGTGCCGCTCTATCGCGATCCGAAAGCGGCGATGCCGGCGACCCAGTTCAACATGAAGTGGGTCGAGCCGGCGGGGCTGGTCAAATTCGACTTCCTCGGCCTCAAGACGCTGACCACGCTCAAGCGCGCGGTCGACCTGATCGCGCGGCGCGGCGTCAGCGATCGATCTCGGCAAGATCCCGCTCGACGACGCCAAGACCTACGAGATGCTCGGGCGCGGCGAGACGGTCGGCGTGTTCCAGGTGGAAAGCGCCGGCATGCGCAAGGCGCTGGTCGAGATGCGCGCCGACCGGTTCGAGGACATCATCGCCCTCGTCGCGCTCTACCGGCCGGGCCCGATGGCGAACATCCCGACCTATTGCGCCCGCAAGCTCGGCCAGGAGAAGCCGGACTACATCCATCCGATGATCGAGCCCGTCCTGCGCGAGACCTTCGGCGTCATCATCTACCAGGAGCAGGTGATGCAGATCGCGCAGGCCTTGTCGGGCTATTCGCTCGGCGAAGCCGACATGCTGCGCCGCGCGATGGGCAAGAAGATCAAGAAGGAGATGGACGCCCAGCGCGCCCGCTTCGTCGACGGCGCGGTCGCGCGCGGGGCTCGCCAAGGCCAAGGCCGACGAGATCTTCGACCTTCTCGCCAAGTTCGCCGACTACGGCTTCAACAAGAGCCACGCGGCGGCCTATGCGCTGATCGCCTACTGGACCGGCTGGTTCAAGGCGAACCACCCGGCCGAGTTCCTCGCCGCCTCGATGACGCTCGACAAGGGCAACACCGACAAGCTCGCCGAATTCCGCGCCGAGGCGCAGAGGCTCGGCATCAGGGTCGCGCCCCCTTCGGCCAACGCCTCCGAGGTCGATTTCGACGTGCGCGCCGGCGCCGACGGAAGGGCGACGATCGTCTATGCGCTGAGCGCCATCAAGGGCGTCGGGGAAGCGCAGGCGGAGGCGCTGGTCAAGGCGCGCGGCGGAAAACCGTTCGCCTCGCTCGCCGACATGGCGGGCCGGCTCGATCCGCGCCTCGTCAACAAGAAGGCGCTCGAAAGCCTCGCCGCGGCCGGCGCGTTCGACGACGCTCGAGCCGGACCGGGCCGTGGTCTTCGCCGCGATCGAGCCGATGCTGGCGATCGCCAACGCGAGCGCCTCGGAAAAGGCGTCGGGCCAGAACGCCCTGTTCGGCGATGCGGAGGCGGCGCCGCTGAAAGTCGACGCGAGCCCGTGGACGGAGGCCGAGAAGCTCAAGCGCGAGTTCGACGCCGTCGGCTTCTTCCTCTCCGGCCATCCGCTGGAGGCCTACGATTCGGCGCTGAAGCGCCTTCGCGCCGCCCGCTGGGCCGATTTCGCCCGCTCGGTGCGCGCCGGCGCCTCGACCGCGCGCCTGGGCGCGAGCGTGCTCGACCGGACCGAGCGCCGCACCAAGAGCGGGTCGAAGATGGGCATCGTGCAGCTCTCCGACCCGTCCGGGCAGTACGAGGCGATCATCTTCCAGGAGGGGCTGAACCAGTTCCGCGACCTGCTCGAGAAAGGGTCGGACGTGCTGGTGACGCTTCAGGCCAATCGTCGAGGGCGAGGACGTGCGGGCCCGGATCGTCAACGTCGAGCGCCTCAACGACGCGGCCGCCAAGGTCCACAAGGGCCTGCGCATCTTCGTCCGCGACGAGAGCCCGCTCGCCTCGATCGAGAGCCGGCTCATGCGCGCCCGGCGAAGGCGAGGTGTCGCTCGTCGTCGTCCTCGGGCCGAAGGAGGAGGTCGAGATCCGCCTGCCCGGCCGCTACGCCGTCAGCCCGGCGGTCGCCGGCGCGCTGAAGGCCGCGCCGGGCGTGCTGGCGGTCGAGCATGTGTAGGGGAGCCGTCATCGCGAGGACCCGAGCGCGAGCCGAGGGGGACGTGGCGATCCAGGGCCGCCGCCGCCCCACGAGGTCGCCGGGGCTCCATCCGAGCCTGTTGGGGAAGCGATCGAGCCCGGGGACGAGAGCGCTTTGCGCCCATTTCTCCCTGATACTCCCTGATAACAGGCAGAAGGGAGAATTGGCGGTCTCCGAACCAGTTTTGGTCGCGGTAGGGACAGGGATTGCTCCCTGCCCCCCGCACAGATCCCGGCGTGCGGCTTTCCCGCACCGGGCTCTTGCCGGAGGTCGGGCGTGATCGGCCGGTCGCGGACTGTCCGCAGCGTTGGTCCGCAGGCAGGCGGCGGGCATCGGCATGCCTGGTCCGGTGCTGCGCCCGGGCATCGCTTGCCGTCTGCCGTCCCTCCGACCGAGCCCCCTTCCCTCCACGCCCTCCGCCGCCGCTCCTCGCGGCCTTGTTCGGGCGCTTCACCGGTACTACGAGGCTCGTCCGACTCCTCGCCTGTTCCGCGGCAGCTTCGGCTCCTCGCCTTCCTGCCGCGGCCCGGGATCGCTGCGCGCGACTGCGGGCCAGACGAGGTCTCCCAGGTTCCGACGCGATCCTTTCGTGCGTGATGTGGTCTTCGACCACGGCAGAGCGTCAGTCCCTTGCATAACGGGACCGCACATGTTGCCTTCGACGTTCCTTACCGTCTCGGCCTCTGCGATCTTTTGGCTTTCGCGGCTCAATAGCACACCCCACACGATCGCTGTGTACGCTTCGCGACCGCCGTCGCCGACGACCACGCAACACTCGCTACCGGGCGCCCGATACGGCTTACCCGAGCCGGTCTTCCACCGGCAGGATCGCGCCAGCCTCCTGGCGCACAAGGAAAACCAATTTGAGTAAACAAGATGTTGGGCAAGGAATTGGCCGGGCCCGCGAACAGGACGTAACAGGGAGATAATTCGCCCATAACAGGGAGATAAGAGGTGGAAGGACGCGCATAACTGTGAGATTAGGCTCCGACGCCGAATTGCCTCTCGAATCCGACATTTGGAAGTCGCAATTCGGCTGCGACAGAGGCGGCGGCATAGTGCCGGAAAACGCATTTCTTCCTGTGCCTTATAGGTCTTTGTGGCAGCAGAGCTTTCGCCGCGGAGGACACCTAGGGGCGCGGAGTCAGAGCGCGCAGAAAATGCCGGACGAGGGGCGCCCAATTTTCAACCTGCTCAGCCAGCGCCACCAGATTTCGTCCTGGTTCCAGTTCGCCGCGCAAATCCGTGAAAACATTGCGAATTCTGCTTGTGCGAATTCGGCGGCGCTCCGCTCGGGGTCCGTGGCGAAATCGTCATCGCGAGGACCCCGGGTCTGAGCCTGGGTCTGAGCTCGGGGGGACGTGGCTATCCACAGTCACCGCCTCGGCCCTTCGCTACGCTCGCCAGGGGAATCGGGTGAAGCTTTTTTACCGCGTGATCAGGCTGGCGAGGAAGTCGTCGTCCCATCCGGCGGTCTTTCGCTTGAGCCGCAGGGAAGCCTTTCCGGGAGCCAATCGGATCAGGTTCTGCGCCATGTGCTTGATCGTACAGAAGTTGGCGGGTGCGTGATCGGTTCGCACGCCGACACTCGTCGTCGCGGAACACCATGTCCAAGATCCAGTGCAGGCTATTCTCGATCGCCCAGTGGCTGCGTACGATCGGTCCTAGCATGCACGCCATCAGCGCCAGCGACGTCAGGTAGAAGCGGGTCTCCCGCTCGATCTTGTCGCCGGTTTCCCGCTCGCTTTCGACCACCACCACGGCCTTCAATCCGGGCCAGTTGTGGCGCTCCTGCAGCCAGCCGATGTCGTGAATGACGGTCGTGGTCCTGGTCTCGATGCGGCCATGATCGCCATCCACCGTTTGGTCGCGACTGATCGTTGTGTCCCTGAAACCGGCGGCTTTCTGCTCGGCCACGAACAGTTCCACGTCCTCGCGCAGCGACCCCTGGTTGCCTTTCAGCGCTAGCACGTAGTCTGCTTTCTTCTCCACCACTTTCTGCGCGATGTCGCGCTGACACCCCATGGCGTCGATGGTGATGATCGCCCCCTCGATGGCCAGCAGGTCCAGCAGTTTGGGGATGGCGACGATCTCGTTGGACTTCTCGGCCACCTTGACCTGGCCGAGCACCAGGCGCTGGCGCGCCGCAAAGGCGGAAACCATGTGGATTGGCGCGTGGCCCTTCCGCTTCTGGCCGGACCGCCGGGCGGTCTTGCCATCGATGGCGATGACCCCCTCGGGAGTTCCGGTCAGCGCGGCTACCCAGGCGACGAAGCAGCGCTGGAACTGCTCGTGGTCCAGCACGGCGAGGATATCGCCAAGATGGTCGTGCGCCGGCGTGCCGTTGGCGAAGCGGCGGAAGCGGCGCAGAAGGTCCAGCTTCTTGCGGCCGAACAGGGCGATGTCGGTGATGGTCTCCGCGCCGGCCAGGACGGCGATGAGGCAGAGGAGCAGGATCTCTTCCAGCGGGTAGTCCACCTTCCCCCGCTGGCGGGGATCCTTCAGATCATTGAAATGACTCAGAAAAACTACGGTTTCGTCAAACGCCGCGCAGTCCGCTGCCGCCTCCGCCATGCCTCGCCCCTCTGATGCGAATCGAGGCTCGTCATGGATTCAGCACTTTCGCCGTTTGTCACCTACTTCTTCACCCGATTACCCTGCTACGCTCGCGATGACGGCTTCGCTTTGGATCCAGACGAGTCGTACTCTCGAGGCCTGCGCGAAACCCTTGCGCCGGCGCGCCCTCTTCGCTATTGACGCCGCCTGCTCCCTGCGCGAGCGCCCGTTGGGGGATAGTTCAACGGTAGAACTGCGGACTCTGACTCCGTCAATCTTGGTTCGAATCCAGGTCCCCCAGCCAATTGATCTCATTGACGTTTCGACCGAATAGACGAGCGCCGGGAAGGGCCGGTTCGGAGCGCGGTTCGGAGATTTGTTCACCAAAAAGTACGGAGGCGGGCGGGGGGGGTGACGGGCGCGCCCGCGCAGCGCATCAGGCTCTTGGGCCGAAGTGTCTCAAGCGCTGCTTCGAACTGATCTTCCGGAACGTCGGCCAATCGCTGCCAAACGAAGCTGTCCGGCTTTTCGTTCGGCGCGACGCCGGATCTCGCAGGCGCGCCGCTCTCGGGCTCAACGTTCTTTGCCTACCGAGCATAGAAGTCCAGTGAGCTCGCCGGGCTGTGCTTGGCATCCACCTGGGCTTCGTCGTCTCGGTGCTGCTGATGGCGGTCGCGAACAAGATCGGCCGCCGCTCGAAGTCGAGCCTCGGCCGCCAAATGGGCCAAACGACATAGGCCGGCCGCAAGTTCTCAACGGTCGTTGAGGCCGCTTCAACGCACTGCTGATTTCCGTAACCTAGCGTGCGCTAAGGATTTCCGCGGCCTGCGCGCCGAGCAATGGTCTCAGCAGCACGCTAGCGACAAGCCACACCGGGGCCGTAAGATCAGTAACAAACTCGAGTGCCGTAGTAATTGATCAACAATGGGGTGCGGCAACCGCTGCGCCGACCGCCGCTGCGCCGCCCCATCCATAGGGATGGTAGCCATAGCCACCGCGGTAACCGTAGCCGCCGCGGTATCCGCGATGATAGCCGCCGTGGCATGCGCGATAAACCACCTTGTCGAACTGCCCTGATGTGACGGGCTGCACGGATGGTCCGGAAAGCGTAAACGCCGATGCAGGGCTCAATTCGAGCGCAAGCAGGGCGGCAACCGACAGGCTAGCAGTTTGTCGGACTTGATCTTTTCGTGCCGCGTAAGGTATTGATATCATTTGGTATTGTGTTTCTCCCAAATTTGAAAAACGCTAATGAAATCAATGGTCCGAACGTTAAGTCCGACAGGCTGCTAGAAAGAATTGACTTCGACATGACTTTCCTCCGTCGGCCCCCCACGCTCACGATTAGACGCTATCGGAAGTGAACGCGGTGTGAACCGGGCCGCGACCCCGATAGTGTACGATCCGGTAAGATCGCTGACGGATTGGACCGGATACATCGTTGACAGGTCTATTGCACGGCGAGGAGGGCCCCGCCGATGCCTTGGAGTGAGACCTGCGCGATGGACGAGCGGATGCGATTTGTGATTGCGGCGAGTGAGGACGAGGCGGTGATGACGGAGGTTTGCGCCGCGTTCGGGATCAGCCGCCAGACCGGCTACAAATGGCTGGCGCGCTATGCGGCGGAAGGCGCGGAGGGGTTGAAGGAGCGCAGCCGCGCGCCGATCCGCCATGGGCGGGCGCGCGACGAGGAGCTGGTGGCGGCGGCGCTGGCGCTGCGCGAGCGGCATCCGACCTGGGGTCCCAAGAAGCTGCGCAGGACGCTCGCCGACCGCTTGCCGGATGTCGCGCCGCCG
Organism: uncultured Alphaproteobacteria bacterium; assembly: GCA_963768555.1. Taxonomy (GTDB): domain Bacteria; phylum Pseudomonadota; class Alphaproteobacteria; order Rhizobiales; family Beijerinckiaceae; genus Roseiarcus. Next base: position 15,528 of record CAVYIZ010000073.1, on the reverse strand, counting down.
GCGCTCAGCACGATCGGCGACTGGCTGCGCAAGGAGGGGCTGACCCAATCGCGTCGGCCGCGCAGGCGGTGTCCGCCCTTTTCTTCGCCGTTCCTGGCCGCCGACGGGCCCAACGCGGTGTGGTGCGCCGACTTCAAGGGCTGGTTTATGACGGGCGACCGCCAGCGCTGCGATCCGCTGACGATCAGCGACGCGATGAGCCGCTATCTCTTGCGCTGCCAGGCGGTGGCGCAGACCGACGGGGAGCACGTGCGCCCGGTGTTCGACGCGGCGTTCTGCGAGTTCGGGTTGCCGCTTGCGATCCGCTCGGACAATGGGCCGCCGTTCGCGTCGGTCGGCGCAGGCGGGCTGTCGCGGCTTGCGGTGTGGTGGATCAAGCTCGGCGTGCGCCCCGAACGGATCGAGCCGGGCAAACCGACGCAGAACGGCCGCCACGAGCGCATGCACCGGACCCTGAAGGCGGACGCCGCCGACCCGCCGGCGGCCACGCTCGCCGAGCAGCAGCGCCGCTTCGACGAGTTCCGCGCCGTCTACAACCACGAACGGCCGCACGAGGCCTTGGATTTCGAGACGCCGGCGGCGCTCTATCGCGCCTCCGATCGCGCTTATCCTTGCGCCCTGCGCGAGCCCGATTATCCGGACGACTGCGCCGTGCGGCGCGTGCGCTCGAACGGCGTGATCAAATGGGCCGGCGACCTGATCTTCGTCAGCGAGGCCCTGGTCGGCGAGCCCGTGGCGATCGAGGAGACCGAGGCGGGCGAATTGCGGGTTCGCTACGCCGACGTCGAACTCGAATTCCTCGACAAAAGCGGCCGCCTTCGCCGCCGGAAATTGTCGCGGCCGCCCGCCTGTGGACTTGTGGACAACGCTGAGGCGTTGCCCACAATCCCACAGGAAGAGCAGCAGCAACAGCCGGCCGCGTAAGTGGCCAAAAGTGTCAACCATGTATCCGGTCCAAAGTGTCAACCATCAATCCGGTTGCACAATAGCAGATTAGTGTCGGGAAAATCCGCGAAAATTCCCCGCGAGCGTCCGTCAAGAAAGCTGGTTTGCCTGGCGCGCTGTCTCAATAGCGCGTCGTCGAACAGCGGATCGGACCCCGGCCGGTAAGTAGTGTTGGGGGGCCGGGGACGCGCGGAAGCGCCGCCAGCGGGCTGTCCAATGGCTGAGTTTCGCTACTACCTGCATCGTCATTGGCCCACTTGTCATTTTCGCCGCCCGCATCGCCGCTCGCCGCCGGACCTGACAGCTGCTATCGACGCAGCTGCCGCGGCCGATGGCTCGGGCCTCTCGCGGTCTGAGATGATCGGGCGTATTGTGCGGCATAGTTTGGCAGTGGAGAGGGGCGAGCAATGATGAGTGAGGTTTGTTATGATCATGGACTTGCTTCGTTTTTTCCTAAAGTGCTGTCTGTTCGTCCTAGCGGTTGGAGGCGCGTACGAGCTGTCTGTTTACAATAATTTGTTCCCGCACCCACCCCCGGAGTGGGTCAAGTTCGTCGGAGATGCTCGAGAAGCGTCATCGAACCTAGCCGAAGCGGCGGCCAGACTTAAGGATGGAACACAAAACCTGATCGCGCCCATAAACAGCGCTCTGCAACTCGCGAACCAGATTACCGACAAGCAGATGACCGACAAAGTGCAGAATGTCCCTCCCGTGCCGGCTACGGCTCCGCCTGTCCCACGAGTCAGCGTGGATGTTGCGAAACCGCCTGCCGAAGCCGTCAAGCCCCTGCCAGACGCGCCGAAAAAGGCGGAGCAAAAGCGCAAGAAAAGCCCAGGCGAAGCGAGGAAAGACCACACGAACCCGGATAGCGTCGTTCAGTGATGACGACTTACGACCCGACGCTGGCCAGGTTCCGCCGGCATCTGCTCAGCATGATCCCTTGGAGGCGCGGGCGGGCGGAAGCCTGAGAACATGGCCGAGTAGAATTGCCGCGTCCACCTTGATGCTTGACCTCCACGACGACGGCCGAGGGTTTTAGGATCGCCTTCAACCGGGGCGCCTCTTGCGGGACCCCTGCGCGGACCATCGGGAAGACGCCTTCGGCTTCGGCAAGGACTGACCCCGCCAGATGTTCTCCTTGGCCAGCCCTCGGGGCTCAAGCCACTTCCAAGACGATGACAGCGCGGAGATGTCCTTGTTGGCCGTCTTGGGGTGAACCCCTGCCCTGAGAGTTTGACTCGGAAGTTCATGCGGGATGTAGAGTCTTCGCAACGTGAGGCGGATGGACGCGAAGCGAAGGAACATGAGGGCTGTGAGGTTGAGGTTCTCCCAGTCTGGCCAGTCTTCGGCAGCGGTTGAGCCAGGCGATCGTTCGCTCGACGATCCAGCGCTTGGGCAGCGTGACGAAGCCTTTCGCCTGATCGGATCGTTTGACGATCTCGATCTTGACCCGAGACAGCATTTTGGCGAGCGCATCGGCGAAGATCGGCCCTTGATAGGCGCTGTCGGCGAACAGTTTTTCAAGATAGGGGAACCGGCCAAACAGCGTCGCCAGCAGCAAAACGCCGCCGTCGCGGTCCTGGATGTCGGCGGAATGAACGATGGCCTGCATCAGCAGCCCTTGCGTGTCGACGAGAACATGACGCTTCTTGCCCTTGATCTTCTTTCCCGCATCGAACCCGTGCGGATCGATCGAGGCCCCCCTTTTTCCGCGCTTCTCACGCTCTGGCTGTCGATGATGGCGGCGGTTGGGCTGGCCTCGCGTTCGGCCTGCTCACGACACTTTTCGTAGAGCATGTCATGGATGCGATCCAACACGCCATCAATGCCCCAATCGCAGAAGTATCGATAGACGGTGCTGCGCGGCGGCAAATCCTTGGGAAGGTAACGCCATTGGCATCCCGTGCTCAGCACGTACATGATGGCGTTGAGCGCCTCTCGCATGTCTGTTTCGCGCCTGCGGCCTCCCCGCCTCGCCGGAGGAATGAGCGGTTCGACATGCGCCCACTCCTCATCCGTCAGGTCGCTCGGGTATCGCAAAGTATCGCAAATGATCCCGCTTGTATTTCGCTCGGGTCCACATGGCGGCCCCGAATCAGTCCGCCTTCTATGGAATCACAACCAATTCATCGGGACTCAACAACTTTCGGAACGGACACTGACGAAGGCTTGTGTCTTGTACTCCCCTGCCATCGTGCGGGTGATAGCCTCGACAGTGGAGGGGCGCGCGGAGGACGCAAGCCATGCCTCGAACTTGGACACTGCCCTGCGGTAGTCAATTTTCTGCCGGGGCTTCATGTCCTTCTCAGCTAGCCAATCCCAGCCATGCTCGCTCGTCGAGGCGTTTCATTGGGAGCGCCCCCGATCTCCTTCTGCAACCGGACGGCGGCAGATCCGCGGCCAGCTTCCCCAAGCAGACGGCCAGCAGCAAGGATTCAGAATATGCTCGCGCACACCGAGTGGATTTCAACGCCGGGCGCGCCGGGCTTGTCGGGCAGGAGGCCGATATAATCGCCGTTGCCGTTGATCATCTTCGGCACCCGCCAGACCAACTCGAATATCGCCCAGTTCGCGCCGACGTCGCGCCATTGCCAGCCGGAGTTCCCCACCTCCGCGGTCGAATAGGCGATCGCCATACGGGTCGGCGCGGCTTTCGCCGAGCGGGCCAGCACCCGAACCCGAACCGTATGCTCGCTCGCCTCGCGCTCGAAGGCGTCAGGGACGCGGATGGAGAAGCCTCCGGTGGCGCCGTTCGACGGGGCGAGCGGGTCCCCGCCCGTCAGCTTCAGCAGAGAGCCGTCTTCGGCGGTCTCGCCTATGGCGACGCTTTCGATTCTCCGCGCCTTGGAGCCGCCGACAGCCGCCGGCGTCGGCGCAAAGTAATAGCCTACGGCGTCTTTCAGCGACGCGGCCAGTTCCTTACACGCATTCGCCGCCGATCGGGCGTCGCGCCGCCCGTCTTCGGGCCGCTCCTCACGTTCGAATTCGGCTGTCGCAGCGAACCAGAATTCATCGCTTCGATCGTTCGGCCTGCCCGCCTGGTCCCACAGATCATAGGCCCGTTGGCGGATCACCTCTTCGCTGACGCTCATGCTCAAGTTCCTCGGTCGGGCAGCGGACATCGCCCAGTGGATGCGGCTCATGGAGCAAGCATTATGCCCGACGCCGAGGAACCGGCAAAGAGGCCGGCGTCGACTGCAGCCGCAACCTGCGGCGTGGGAAAGCCGACCGGGCGATTTCCAAAAAACCAGAGATTGGGCTCGTATCGCCAGGATAGCGAATCGCCGCCGCGAACGCGCTCGTGGGCTCCGCCGCTTCCCAAGGTCGTTTCCTGGTCGTGCTCGGGGCTCATGCCGAAGTTCGCCGATCCCGCGCGCCAAATCCTTTCCGTCCAGCACGACCGGATGATGACGCGACGGCGATCGGCGTTGTCCAGCGCATGACGATAGTGGGGTCGCGGGCGCAGAGCGCCGCCAAGCCCCGGTCGTTGCGAGGCGATGGCCGCCAGCGCCGCGCGGCGGCCGCTATTCCCGCTTCGATCAGCATCCAATAGAGAACGCGTTCCGCAGCGCTTTCGTCGAAGCCATGAGCCGCGTTCGAACCGGGGGTCTAGGAATCGCGCGACCGACCCCATCCATGGTTCGCCGGGTTCAAGCCGGCTGGAGTTGGATGCTGAAATACGACCTGAGTTCCTTTCCAGACTTCAAACCCCTCAAAGTCATACACGCCGCGACGCGCAGCAAAAAGACAACGCGCCTTTTCGACAGCTTGTTCGTCGGACAGGCCTGGAAGCTCTTCGACTGCCACAATGTGACCCTGCCGCAGAAAATAGCACCGCATGCCTTGGGCCTCCCGCTGATTTGGGGCGTATGATAGCCAATATTGCGGCGTTCTAGCGACCGAATGGATGCCCTTCAGAACCAGGCCAGGCGCCCGTCAAGCCCGTCAACCGAATCCGCGGGTGAACATCGACCGCCTACCGACTGGATTTCCGGCCGGGATCCGATGACCGGGGCGCAAGCTTCCTATCTCAAGACGCTTTCCGAGCAAGCCCACAAGCCGGAGGCTTATGCGCCGAACCTGACCAAGGCCGAAGCGAGCAAGCGGATCGACGCCCTCAGGCAGGCGATCAAGGAACGCGACGGCTGAGCCATTTGCGGGCGCGAAACATCCCGCGTCATCGCTTGATGGATTCCAGATACCCCCTCCAGCCGCCAAACCCTGAAATGTCCTCCGCCCCTTTGACCGCCTCCGCCTCGACCAGAAAGCCCTTGACGCTCGATCCGTCCCGGAGCCGGATCGTTCCGATGCCGAGCGGCGCGGGTATTTTTGCGACGAAGGCGCCGAAGCCGGCCGGATCGAGCGTCCAGAGCTCGAGCTTGATCGCGGCGCCCGCCCCGTCCTCGACCCGCAGGAGTCCCGGCTTCGGCGGTTGCGCGAACGGCAGCGCATAGAGGCGATAGTCGGCGCTCGTCTCCGCTTCGCGCAAGAAAGCGCCGCCGAGCTCGAGGAGCTCGCGATTGAGCGGCAGCCCCGCGAGATGCGCGCCGACCACGGCGACGGCGATGCGTCCGGCCGGCGCGCGCGCCGGCGCGGCTTTGGGCGGCGGCGCAGCGAGCCCTGTCGCCCCCATTGGCGCGCCGCAGCGGGACTGGATCTCGGCGGCGATGCCCGCGAGGAGTCCGTCGGCGCCCGAGGGGCCGATCAGGGTCAGGCTCGACGGCAACCCGTCGCGGCGCATGCCGGACGGCGTCGCGAAGGCGCTGAGGTCGAGCAGATTGACGAAATTGGTGTAGGTCCCGAGCCGCGAATTGAGCCGGACGGGATCGGCCTCGACCTCGGCGACCGTGTAGGGGCGCGGAATGGTCGGAACCAGCATCACGTCGAACTCGTCCCAGGCGCTTTGCGTCCGACGCCTCAGGTCGGCGAGCCTGTAGAACGCCTCGAACGCCGCGACCGCGTCGAATTTCCGCGCCCCCTCGATGATCGCCCGCGTCACCGGATGCAGCGCGCCCGGATCCTTCTCGATCAGCGTCTTCGTCGCCGCGTAACGCTCGGCGACCCAAGGGCCTTCGTAGAGAAGACGCGCGACCTCGGCGAAGGGCTCGAAGTCGAATTCGACGATGCGCCCGCCGAGCGCCTCCACTGCGGCGACGTCGCGGGCGAAGGCCGCCTCGGCGTCCGCGTCGCCGAAGAACGCGAGCTGTTTTGCGGCGCGGAACGCCGAACCGGAGCCCCTTCGGCGCGCCCGACAGCGCCGGCGCCGGGAAGGGCCGCGAATAGGCGTCCGCCGGGTCGTAGGCGCAGGCCGTCTCGAAAACGGCGAAGGCGTCGGCGACGTCGAGAGCGAAAATGGAGATCGTATCGAGCGTGCGGCAGGCCGGGACGACCCCAGACGCCGACAGCGCGCCCAGCGAGGGCTTCAGCCCGACGATTCCGTTGAGCGCCGCCGGCGCGCGGCCCGACCCCGCAGTGTCGGTGCCGAGCGAAAAGGGGACGAGCCCCGCCCCGACCGCGGTCGCGGAGCCCGAGCTCGATCCGCCGGGAATGAGCTCCGGCGCGAAGCGCGTTGCGCGGAACGTCCCGTAGGGCGAGCGCACGCCGACGAGGCCGGTCGCGAACTGGTCGAGGTTGGTCTTGCCGACGACGATCGGCGCCGGCGCGCTCGAGCCGCTCGACGACGAACGCCGACCTTTCCGGCCGATAGGCGAAAGCCGGGACAGGCCGCCGTCGTCGGCAGGCCGGCGACGTCGATGTTGTCCTTGACGACGAACGGAACGCCGAAGAGCGGCTTCCCCTCGGGCCCTTCCGCCTGCAGGCGTTCGGCGAGCGCGAGCGCCTCCTCCCTCGGGCGCAGGGTAATGAAGAGCGCCGGATCGCCGTGGCGCTCGATCCGTTCGTAGGTCTCCTCGATCGTCGCCGCGAGGGGCTTCCCCTTGGCGTGAGCGGCGAGAAGCGTCGCGATCGTATCGGTCATCGGGAACGAGCTCCCTCAGCGGCGAAGGCCATCCACGCTGCCGATTTCTCCCGCCCATGCAAGAGGCAGGCTCAAACGCCATTCCTCTGGGGCCGCCGCGGGCGAAAAGCCTGAGCGCTCGTCGCCCAACAATCGGGCGCCCCGCCGAAACTTGAGGCGAGAAGCTCCGCAACCTGACGCGGGGAAGTCTGCGACAATTGGTTGCAGCGCCGCGGCACGAAGTTTGCGAAATGGCGGACGCGGGGGTCGGCGGGTTTCCCGCGCCATTGTTCAAACCACGAGGTCGTCAACGATGACAGCAACGGAAATTTCGCGCCGCGCGCTCCTGAAGACGGCCGCCTTCGGCGTCGCCGGCGCAACGCTCAGCGTCGGCGCGGCCGGCCGCGCATTCGCGGCCAAGGATCTCACGGTCGGCATCGTCTATGTCGGCGCGCGCGACGACTTCGGCTGGAACCAGGCGCACGCCGTCGCCATCAAGGCGCTCAAGGAAGTGCCGGGGGTCAAGGTGGTCGAGGAAGAGAACGTGCCCGAGACCGACGCGGTCTCCAAGTCGATGGAGTCGATGATCAATCTCGACGGCGCCGGACTCATTCTCGCGACCTCGTTCGGCTATTACAAGCCCTTCGTCCTCGACCTCGCCAAGAAATATCCGGACGTCGAGTTCCGCCATGCGGCGCCGCTGTGGAACAAGGACACGGATCCGAAGAACGCCGGCTCCTATTTCGGCTATCTCAACCAGGCGCATTACGTCGACGGCGTCGCGGCGGGCCTGTCGACCAAGACCAACAAGCTCGGCTTCGTCGCGGCCAAGCCGATCGCCAGCGTGCTCAGCAACATCAATTCGTTCATGCTCGGCGCGCGGTCGGTCAACCCGAAGGCGACCGTGCAGGTGATCTTCACCGGCGACTGGTCGATGCCGGTCCGCGAAGCCGAATCCGCCAACGCGCTCGTCGACGCCGGCTGCGACGTCATCACCTGCCACGTCGACGGGCCGAAGGTCGTCATCGAGACGGCGGAGAAGCGCGGCGTCAAGAGCTGCGGCCACAACGCCAGCCAGGCGCCGCTCGCGCCCGAAGGGCTTCATCACCGGCGCCGAATACAAGTGGATTACGATCTACAAGGGCTACGCCACGGATCTCGCCGCGGGCAAGACGCTGCCCAACTTCCTGGCCGGCGGATACGAGGCCGACTACGTCCAGAACACGCCGTTCGGCGCCGGCGCGTCGCCCGAAGCGCAGAAGGCCGCGCTCGCCGCGATCGACGGGCTTGAAGGCGCGGAAGCCGATCTATGTCGGGCCGCTCAAGGACAACAAGACCGGCAAGGTCGTGATCGACAAGACCTACGACAATCTCGATCCCTTCCTCGACAAGATGGACTACCTGCTCGAGGGCGTCGTCGGCTCGACGACCTGATCCGGGAGCGAGCGCCCGTGTCGGACGCGCCTCTCGCGACCGAGGCCCCGCGTGATCAACCCGGCCGCGTCGCGCGCGGCGCGGTCCGACTTCGCGGTCCGGCTGCGCGCCAACTCGGAATATGTCGTCATTCCCCTGTTGGCGCTCGCCATCGCCGCGGCGCTGTTCGCGCATCTTTCTGATGGCGATCGGCAAGTCGCCGCGTCGATTTCATCTCCTATGTCTGGCGCGGCGGCTTCGGCACGGCGTTCTCGCTGCAGAACACGCTGCAGCGCTCGGCGCCTCTGATCCTGACCGCGCTCGCGGTCGCGATCCCGGCCCGGATCGGCCTGATCATGATCGGCGGCGAGGGCGCGCTCGTGCTCGGCGGCTTCGCCTCCGCGGCGCTCGCCATCCCGATGATCGGTCACCTGCCCCCCATGCCGACGCTCATCGTCATGGCGCTTTTCGCCATGGCCGTCGGCGGCTTCTGGGTCGGCATCGCCGGTTATCTTCGCTACGCGCGCGGCGTCAACGAGACGATCTCGTCGCTGCTGCTGACCTACATCGGCATCGCGATCATGAACTTCTTCGTCGAAGGCGCGCTGCGCGACCTCGACGGATCCCAACAAGCCGTCGACCAAGCCGCTCGGCGAAAGCCTACATGATCGGCACGATTCCCGGCACCGAAGTGCATTGGGGATTCGTGTTCGGCCTCGCGCTCTGCGTCGCGCTCTATTTCCTGATGTCGCGCACCACCTTCGGCTTCGCGGCGCGCGTCACGGGCGGAAATTTCCGCGCCGCGCTGGCGCAGGGGCTGCCGGTCGGACGGCTGATCGTCACCTGCTCGGCGATCGCGGGCGCCTGCGCGGGGCTCGCCGGCTTCTTCGAGGTGGCCGCGATCCAGGGCCGCGCCAACGCCTCGCTCGCGGCGGGCTACGGCTTCACCGGCATCCTCGTGTCGTTCCTCGCCCGCCACAATCCGCTCGTCATTCCGCCGGTGGCGATCCTGTTCGGCGGGCTGGTCGCCTCGGGCGGCCTCATCCAGCGCCGCATGGGCCTGCCGGACGCGACCGTTCTGGTGCTGCAGGGCCTCATCTTCGTCGTGCTCCTGACGTCGGAGACGCTGTACGGGCGCTTCTCGATCTTCAAGCCGCGCGGGCGAAAGGGACCGCACATGAACGACGCCGTCCTCACCGTCCTCATCGCCATGCTCGGCGGCGCGATCCGGGTGTCGACGCCGTTCATGTTCGTCGCGCTCGGCGAATGCCTGACCGAGAAATCGGGCCGGGTGAATCTCGGCCTCGAGGGCACGCTGGTGCTCGGCGCGATGGTCGCCTACGCCGCCTCGTACCACACCGGGTCGCCATGGGTCGGCGTGCTCGCCGCCGGCGTCGCCGGCTCGTTTCTCGGCGCGATGCACGGAACGATCTGCGGCCTGCCGCGCGTCAACGACGTCGCGGTCGGCATCGCGATGATGCTGTTCGGCACCGGGGTCGCGTTCTTCTTCGGCAAGCCCTACATCCAGCCGGAGGCGCCGAGGCTCGGCTCGATCCCGCTCGGCTTCTGGAGCCACAGCCCGAACCTGAAGAGCGCGCTGCAGGTCAATCCGCTGTTCTTCGTCGGCATCGTGATCGCGATCGCGCTCGCCTGGTCGCTGCGCAACACCCGCTGGGGCCTCGTCGTGCGCACCGTCGGCGACAGCGCCGCCGCGGCGCGCGCCATGGGCATCTCGGTCAACTGGGTGCGCTTCCTGACGACGACGGTCGGCGGATTTCTCGCCGGCGTCGGCGGCGCCTTCCTGTCGCTCTCCTATCCCGGCTCCTGGAACCAGGGCCTGTCCTCGGGCCAGGGCCTGATGGCGGTCGCGCTCGTCATCTTCGCGCGCTGGAACCCGCTGCGCTGCGTCGCCGCGGCGCTCCTGTTCGGCGGCGCCGGCGCGATCGGCCCGTCGCTCCAGTCGGTCGGCGTCACGCAGGGCTATTACTTCTTCAACGCCGCGCCCTACATCCTGACCCTCGCCATCATGATCGCGACCTCGAGCGCCAAGCACTCCGCGCGCGACATGCCGGGCGAACTGTCGATGGCCAAATAGGGAGCGCGCGACATGCCGACCTTCGCCGCCGACCCCTATCCCTGGCCCTGGAACGGCGACTGGCGGCCGGACAACACCGCCGTCATCGTCATCGACATGCAGACCGACTTCTGCGGCAAGGGCGGCTATGTCGACGCGATGGGCTACGATCTGTCGCTGACCCGGGCGCCGATCGAGCCGATCCGCGCGCTGCTCGAAGCGGCGCGCGCCAAGGGCTATCACGTCATCCACACCCGCGAGGGCCACCGTCCCGACCTCGCCGACCTGCCGGACAACAAGCGCTGGCGCTCGCAGCGGATCGGCGCCGGCATCGGCGACAAGGGCCCGTGCGGCAGAATCCTGGTGCGCGGCGAGCCCGGCTGGGAGATCATCGAGGAGCTCAAGCCGCTGCCGGGCGAGCCGGTCATCGACAAGCCCGGCAAGGGCTCGTTCTGCGCGACCGATCTCGAGCTGATCCTGCGCACGCCGCGGCATCGACAATCTCGTGCTGACCGGCATCACCACCGACGTCTGCGTCCACACGACGATGCGCGAAGCCAACGACCGCGGCTTCGAATGCCTGCTGCTCGAGGATTGCTGCGGCGCGACCGACTACGGCAACCATCTCGCCGCGATCAAGATGGTCACGATGCAGGGCGGCGTGTTCGGCGCCGTCGGCTCGTCGAAGCCCTTCATCGAGGCGATGCCATGACCGCCGTCCGCGCGCCCTCGCTCGAGACGATCGGCATGAGCAAGTCCTTCGGCGCGCTGAAGGCGCTGCAGGACGTTTCGATCCAGGTGCCGGCGGGCTCGTTCCACGCCCTGCTCGGCGAGAACGGCGCCGGCAAGTCGACGCTCGTCAAATGCATCATGGGCTTCTACAAGCCCGACCGCGGCCAGCTCCTGATCGACGGGGAGGAGGCGATCGTGCGCAACCCGCGCGACGCCCAGGCGCTCGGCGTCGGCATGGTCTACCAGCACTTCACCCTCGTTCCCGCCCTGACCGCGGCGGAGAACCTCGTCGTCAGCCGCGCCGACGCGCCCGCCGTCATCGACTGGCGCAAGGAGCGGAAGGCGCTCGAGGCGTTCCTCGATGCGATGCCGTTCCGCGTGCCGCTGAAGAAGCCGGTGTCCGCGCATGGCCGCGGGCGAGAAGCAGAAGCTCGAAATCCTCAAGCTGCTCTACCTCAACCAGCGCTTTCTCATCCTCGACGAGCCGACGTCGGTGCTGACGCCGGGCGAGGCGGACGAGATCCTCGGCCTTCTGCGCGACATGGCGCATCGCGGCGAGATCACCGTCGCCATGATCAGCCACAAGTTCCGCGAGGTCGAGGCGTTCTGCGACGACTTCACCGTCTTGAGGCGCGGGGCCAGGGTCGGCGGCGGCAAGGTCGGCGCGGTGTCGACCCGGGAGATGGCGGCGATGATGATCGGCGACGCGGTCGTCCGCCCCTCGGCGGCGCGCTCCGCGACGCAGCCGGAAGGCGGCGCGACGCTCGAGATCGCCGGCCTGTTCGCCGAGAACGACGAAGGGCGCGACGCGGTCAACGGCTTCGACATCAAGGTCCGCCCCGGCGAGATCGTCGGCATCGCCGGCGTGTCGGGCAACGGCCAGAGCGAGCTCGTCGAGGCCTTGTCCGGACAGCGTCCGATCAAGCTCGGGCAGGTGCTGATTCGCGACGTGAACTTCGAGCCGACGCGCGATCACTATGACCGCTTCAAGGTGTTCGGGCTGCCCGAGGAGCCGCTGAAGAACGCCTCCGTGCCGACCATGTCGGTCGCGGAAAACATGGCGTTCCGCATCTTCGACAAGGCGCCGATGTCGCGCCTCGGCTTCTGGCTGTCGCGCGAGCCGATGCGCGCGACGGCGCGCGACCTCATCACCCGCTACAACGTGAAAACGCCCTCGACCGAGACGCAGATCCGCGATCTCTCGGGCGGCAACGTGCAGCGCGCGGTTCTGGCGCGCGAGCTTTCCGGAGACGTCGACGTGCTGATCGTCGCCAATCCGTGCTTCGGCCTCGACTTCGCCTCGGTCGCCGACATCCGGGCGCAGATCATGGAGCAGCGCAATCGGGGCGCGGCGGTCCTGCTCGTGTCCGAGGATCTGGACGAGGTTCTCGAGCTCTCCGACCGCATCGCGGTCATGTCGGGCGGAAAGGTCGCCTATCTGACCGAGGCGGCGGGCGCCGACCGCACGACGATCGGCCGTCACATGGCCGGCCACTGATGATGACCGGCTCCGCGCGTCCCCTTCCCCAGCTGACGCTGCGGGGAAGGTGGCCGAAGGCCGGATGGGGTGCGGAAAGCAGGGATGGCTCGATACAGGTTCGGTGACGGTCGTGCAATCCGACTGAGGTTGAGGCAGCGGCAACACCCCATCCGGCGCTTCGCGCCGACTTCCCGCAGCAAGCTGGAGGGAAGGTGAGCCCTCGCGACTTGAAATGTGTGAATGCGGTAGCCCCGCAAGGGGTGGGAACCCGTTTCGTATCATTGTCTGAGGAAACGATTGCTGCGAAAAATCCCGATGGGCCGAACGAAACAGCGCCAAGGCGGCGGTCCGCGATCGCGTGTGGAGCCGCCTCGTCGACGCCGAAGTCAATGTCGGCCCCGCCCTCGACCGCATCCCGAACTTCGTCGGAGCGGACGCCGCGGCCAAGAGGCTCAGCGACCTCGAGCAATGGAAGCGGGCGCGCGTGGTCAAATGCAATCCCGATCCGCCGCAGATCCCGGTGCGGCTGAGGGCGCTCTACGACGGCAAGATCCTGTTCTCGCCCGTGCCCTATCTGACCCAAAGTTTTCCCTATCTGCGCATCGACCCGGACAAGCTCGCGGCGAAGGGCGTCGACTTCGAAACCGCCGCCACCTCGCAAGGCTTCATGCAGCACGGCGAGCCGGTCGGCTTCGAGGACATGCCGAAGCTCGACTTCTGCGTCGTCGGCTGCGTCGCGGTCACGCGGCGCGGCGGACGCACCGGCAAGGGCGCGGGCTTCGCCGATCTCGAACAGGGCGTCTTTCGCGAGCTCGGCCTGGTCGATTCCTCGACCCCGATTGCGACGACGGTCCATTCCTCGCAGGTCGTCGACGACGCCGACGTCGTCATGGAGAGCCACAATTCGGCGCTCGACTTCATCGCCACCGAGCTCGAGCTGATCGAAACCCGCACGCCCCTATCCGCAGCCGCAAGGCGTCGCCTGGGAAAAGGTCCGCCCGGACCAGTTCGCCGACATTCCCTTCCTGAGCGCGCTGCGCCGCTCGATCGAAAGCCGGAAGCGCGCGCCATGATCATCGACGATCCGAGACAGCTGAATCGAAGCCCCTTCGCCGACTACGAGCGCGCGCTGGTCGCAAACGACGTCGCGGCGCTCGACCAATTCTTCGTCGAAGCGAAGCCGCGATCCGCTTCGGCGCAGGGAAAATCTCTACGGCTACGAGGCGATCAGGGCCTTCCGCGCCGCGCGTTCGCCCGCGGGCCTCGCGCGAAGCTCGAGAAGACCCGGATCGTGACCTACGGCCGCGATTGCGCGATCGCGGCGACGCTGTTCCGGCGGGACAGCGCGCCGGGCAAGATCGGGCGGCAGATGCAGACCTGGATCCGCTTTCCCGAGGGCTGGCGGATCGTCGCGGCCCATATCAGCGTCATCGACGAGCCCAAAACATGAGCGAGCGGCTGACGGGCGTCGTGTTGCTGCCGACGGACGGCGAGCCGGCCGGCGCGCCGGTCGACATCGCGATCGAGGACGGCCGCATCGCCGCGATTGCGCCGGCGGCCGAAGCGCCGAAGCGGCGCCTCCTCGCCATGCCGGCGCCCGTCAACGCGCACGACCACGCGCGGCCGCTGTCGCCGACCTCGTTCGGCGCGGCGGGCAAGCCGCTCGAGACCTGGCTCCTGCGCCTCGCCGCGATGCCGCCGATCGACCCCTATCTCGGCGCGCTCGCCGCCTTCGGGCGGGCGGCGCGGGCCGGCGCCGCATCGGTGATGGCGCATTACACCCGCTTTCACGGGCCCATGCCGCCGGTCGAGGAAGCGCGCGCGATCGCGCGGGCCGCCGCCGACGTCGGCGTGCGCGTGACGCTCGCCGTGTTCCTGCGCGACCGCAATCCGCTCGTCTACGGCGACGACGAAAGCGTCATGGCGGAATTGCCGCGCGCAGTCGCGCGCGACGTCGAGGCGCAGTTCCTCGCCCCGATGCCCGGCGTCGAGGACCAGATCGCGCGCGTCGAGGCGATCGCCGAGGCGGTCGAGAGCGACGCCTTTTCGGTGCAGTTCGGCCCCAACGGCCCGCAATGGTGCTCGGACGCGCTGCTCGCCGCCATCGCCGAACGCTCGCGCGACGACCGGCCGGCGGGTGCACATGCATCTCCTCGAGACGCGCTATCAGCGCGCCTTCGCCGACCGCGCCTATCCCGAGGGCGTCGTCGCGGCGCCTGAAGGCGCTCGGGCTACTGTCGCCGCGCCTGACGCTCGCCCATTGCGTTTATGCGCGCGCGGACGATCTCGACCTGATCGCGGAATCCGGCGCGGTCGATCGCCACGAACCCCAGCTCGAACCTGCATCTCAGGAGCGGCGTCGCTCCGATCGCCGAAGCGATCGAGCGCGGCTGCCGCGTCGCGATCGGGGTCGACGCCTCGGCCTTCGACGAGGACGACGACATTTTGCGCGAGTTGCGGCTCGGCCATTTCCTGCACGGCGGCTGGGGTTTCGACAGCATCGTCGAGCGCGGCGAATGGCTCGCGCGGACGGTCGCCAACGGGCGGTTCGCCAACGGCGCGCCGGGCGACGGCGTCGATCCGCGTCGGCGCGCCGGCCGACATTCTCGTGCTCGACCTCGACGCGCTCGATCGCGACGCGGTCATGCCCGTCGAGCCGATCGATCTCGTCTTCGCCCGCGCGACGGCGGCGCATGTCGCGCGGCTCTTTGTCGCGGGACAAGAGATCGTCCGCGACGGCCGACTGACGTCGCGTCGATCTCGACGCGGCCGAGACGGCGCTGAGGCGCGAATACCGCGAGAACATGCCGTCGCGCGCGGCGTTCCTCGACGCCTGGGGCGATCTCGAGCCGGCGGTCGTCGCGCATTACCGCGACGGCCTCGGCTGCTGCTAGCGCATGTGCTTCTCCCCGCTTTTGCGGAATCAGG
>CAVYIZ010000072.1:0-85484 GCA_963768555.1 uncultured Alphaproteobacteria bacterium | reverse complement strand
ACCCGGGCAAATCGCGGGACTTGACCGAGGACGGTCGGCATCATAGCGGCGGAACGAGCCCGTCCTTCCCAATCAGCACGAATGTGGCGTCGATCGATCCGTCGTCCTGCTTCGACCCGCGCGCAAGGATCGCGGCGCCGGCTTTGAGGTCGCTTCGCGCAGCCAACTCGAAACCGACGATCGGCGTCTTCGGATCGACGACGATGGTCTGTTGTCCGCCCTTGTAGGTCACGGTCAGCTTCGGTCCGTCGACGCCGTCGACCCTGGCGGCGACGTCGCCGTTGGTCATGCTGCTCCTGGGCGCAAGATCATAGGGGCGGAAGCCTTCGCCCGTCCCGCGCATCGCCTCCGGGAAGACGTGCACCTCCATCGCCTTCAGTTCGTCGCCCTCGCCGGGGAGCGCCGCGACGCCGATGAAGGCGCCGGGCTTCACGTCGGCGAGGGTCGCCGGGACGACGAAGGTGAAGCGCGTCTTCGGAGTAAGCCGGAGCGTCCGCTCTTCGCCCGCGCGCGTATGCGCGGTCATGCTCGTCCCATCCTCTGCAACCAACTCGATGGTCCCGCGCACGTACGTGGAAGGCGGGTTCTGCGCGAAGACGGGCGTGGCGCACAAGGCGATCGAGGCGACCAGGGCAAGGCGAAGCGACGTCATGGGCGGCCTCCCAAAGGGCAAGTCTTAACCGAACCGTCTTACGGCGACAAAGGTCCGCGCGGGTTCCGGCTGAGCGGCATTAATGCGTAGGCCAGCGCCCCGTCGTCAAGGTCGATCGCGGGAAAGAGTGGTCGCACGGCGATGGTCCACTTGATTTGCGTCTCGGCTCTCGTAGGCGACACGCCGGCAGAGATGATGATTGGCTCCGCGGACTAAGCGAAACACGACTTCGTCGGTAGCTCAAGGCAAGCGATATTGACGAGATGAGGCGCATCGCCTTGCTCGATGGACGGGCGCTCGGAATATCGATGCAGGCAATCCCGCGCCGCTTAAATCAATCCGACTCCGACGATATGTCCCGTGCTGTCTTATTCTGGAGTGCCCTTGAGATGGGAGGAACGCCCTCCGACACTCTAATCCAGAGAGCCGCTCGAGCGATCTGCGCCAAGACCAATGTCGCCCGGCCAGGCGAGCCGGAAGTAATTTTCGACAATCCTGATGACTTGATGTGGGATGGTTCCGAGACCCCGCCACGGCCCTTGCCTCGTTGGCTCCTTTACGAGGATCGTGCCCGCGCCGTTCTCGAAGCGATTCATGTCGCCGAACTGAGCCAAGCGCTCCACGCCATTCTTCGTCAGGTTAAAAGAGGTCAGAGTTCAGTCCCAATTATCGTCGAACGATCCCTTCATGAAATTGAGGAGCTTGCTCAGCGAGCTCTCGGACACCTGGAATGAAGGGGAAACTATGCGGCGATCTTGCCGCCCAATTTCGCCCGGCTCGCCCTTCGTTGTCGCTTCGGTCCTGTGGTGCGGCGGATAAACTCTTTGCGCGATCGCCGCAGAGGAACCGTCGGAATTCGGCCCCCGCCCACCAGAAGAAATAACGTATAGGGAACGGAAAGCGCTTGACAAGAATGCAACCTCCGTGATTGCATGTGCACAGGCGCCGATCCAATCGGCTGCTTATCGGGGATATTTTGGGGGCGTCAGCAATGAGATCGCTACCGGTCGCTTCGTGGCGGTGCGTTAACCTTGCAGCGGCGGCGCAGTCCGGTCCTTGCGCGACTGCTGTCGGCTGCGTCTCGTTGCGCCGGCTCCTGCGATCCGCTACGGCATCCCCGTTGTGCTAGGCGCGAGGTCCTTGACGCGGCGGCGATCATAAACTCGTCGTGGCCTTGGGCTGCGTGCTGTACGGAGGCAAAGCGAGTTTGCCATGGGTGGGACGGTATTACCTTTGGGGCGGCCTGCCTCTCCTTCAGGCGGATGGACGAGCCAGGAGCTCGCCGAGCTTTATCGTGTCAAGGATTCCCTTTTCCAGGCGGGCGTTGTCGTCGAAACCGATTGCGGGATTTCGGATGAGGGCGATCCGTGGTTCGTATTTTGCCGTGCTGATGGACATGTCGTCGTTCATGCAGCGCGTATAGATGGCCTTTATCTTCTGCATTGCGCATCCCTGCCTGCCCCGTTGACGGGCCGGAGCTTTGGAGAAATTGCGAAGACTTTTGTCGCAATGATCGCGAAGACGCAAAACGCTGGGCTATCCGGTCGCGTCGTCGCCCATCCATCGGCTCTGCTGAGCCTGCTTGTCGCGGCTGCTGTGCTTTCGGTCGACGCCGTTTTACACAACTCGGCCGAGGCGAGTGAATTGGCGCCTTCTCCGCGAAATCATTTCTCTGCTCCGGACGCCGCGCCCAAGGCCGCCAACGCTTCGATCGCAAAGGAATTGGCCGATATTTTCTATTAGCGCGGTTTGGCGGAATTCAGAGGGGTGGGGAGAACGTGAAGCCATTTGGCAGGCGGTGGAAAATGCGGCGGTTGGATTGTGCGCTCTGTCCGGGGCGCTTCCTTCCGCCGACCCCTCGATCGAATCGTCGGGAACAGAGCTAAGTCAGGGCGTCCGGCCTGTCCCGGAGGGCGCCGAGACGGCATGATAAGCTTCTCGGATCACCCCGTCCTCGCGGATGCCTGT
Source organism: uncultured Alphaproteobacteria bacterium (assembly GCA_963768555.1). Lineage (GTDB taxonomy): Bacteria > Pseudomonadota > Alphaproteobacteria > Rhizobiales > Beijerinckiaceae > Roseiarcus. The sequence goes on along the minus strand of CAVYIZ010000072.1, from coordinate 82,864 downwards.
TCCGGTCCTCGAGGTCGCTTCGCCGAAGCTCGCGATCGGAAGACATCCGCCGCTCTCCACTCTGGCGCCGACGCCTTTGCACCCGGCGATCGACGCGCCGAAGTTTCCTGGTCTTTGGGAGGGCGCTTCTTTCGGAGGAGGGCGCGGCGGGCTCGACGCTCGGGCGGCATGCCAGCGATTTGGGGTCCGAGGGAGGTTGGCGGCCTGTCGCCGCCGCAGGACAAGCCGTTCATCAGCTCGGCGGACTTATCGCCGAACCCTGTCGATGGCGCCAGCCTCGATATCGCCCTCACCTCGGGAGGCGAAACTATTGACCTTGGAGGCTACGCAACCGGGAGCGTCAGATAATCCTGTCTGGCGGCGGGGCGTTGACCGTTACTCATGCAGCCGCCGCCCAGTCAATTGAGGTCGACAGCGGCGTCAAAGCGGATTTGACATTGTCTTATGACGAGCCGCCCTCCACCGCACCCGTCCACCAAACTTTGAAGCTCGATGGGGCGACGGACGTCTCGGTGAAGTTGGCATCGACGCCGATTGCTGCGGCTGCGGGACCGACTGTGAGTACGCTCGCCGCCAGTGAATCTCATCGTCGACAGTCAGGGGACGGGGGCCAATACCCTCAATTTCGTCACCCGCAGGCCAAGGCCCTTCGGCGGACCTCAATATCCAAGTGATCGGATTTCAGGATCTCGCGTTGAACGAGTCCGCCGCTATGGCGGTCTCTTCGAAGCTTGATGCCTCTTCGCTCATCGGTAAATTGGCGCTGGGAATTGATTTTGGGAACGGGGCCGCTACCGTCACCGATTTGAGCCTTGGCTCCGCGAACTTGGTCGTAACGCCTCAGGACAGCGTTGCTATCGAGAATCTGTCGGGGGGAACCCTCAGATTCGAGCTTGGCATCGATCTCAACACCGTTGTATTCGGATATAACAGCCAGGCGACTGCTGGCGGTTCAACCGAACTTAGTATCGCTCTTGGAAGTCTCGGCGCTGCATCGACGCCTGTAAAAATTGGCTCTATTGATGCTACTGAGGTCACTGATCTTACCGTAACTTCCCACAATGGGATCAACGTGGTAGGCTACTCTGGTTGATCCAGCTCTGACGCACCTAATCTTGAGTGGATCCTCTTCGATAGAGATCGATTCTATTGGCGGGAATTACTGCGAATAACGCTCAAAACGTTGTCATTGATGCAGACAACGCTTGCCGGAAACCTCATTTTGAACGCGAGCGCGATCGCTGATACGGGCTGTCGGCGGGCGGCAGGTGGAAATCGCCACCGGAACAGGTCAGAGCATCGTTAGCGATCTCAATCCCACAGAAAGCCTGAGCCTCACAATTGGCTCAGGCCATGCGCAGATCAATATAGCGAGCGGGGCAGAACAGATCGCTATTCTCCGGCCTCAAAGGAACCGACCAAGTCAATGTTGGTTCGGCGGGCGTCGTCGACCTATTTACAAATGGGCTCGTCGCCCTGCAGCCACACCAGACCGCCATCGACGCGGCGGCCACTTTGGAGGACGCCGCTGCCCTGGCGGCGAAGTTCGCAGAGCCCGATGCGGCGCATCAGGCTTTACTATTCTCGCTACCGAGGAAACGCGTATGTCTTCGTGGACGCCTTCGGTACACCATGTATTCGATCCGTCCGCCGACGCAATAGTCAAGTTGATCGGCGTCACCTCGTCCACGGATTTTTCCGGCGTATTTCATTCGAATTGAGATGACTCACGTGAACAAGTGCCCGGGCATTTTTTCTGGGTGGGAGCGCACTACGATGAGAGCGGCAAAAGCCAAGCCTGCTAAAATCGACGCCGTTGCATAAGGGGATTCGCGCTATTGCGCCGGCGTTCGCGACCGCTGTCGTATTCAGTTTCTTTCTCAATCTGCTGTTGTTCGTCAGCCCGCTCTACATGCTTCAGATTTATGATCGGGTGTTGGGCACTCGCAACCTTGTGACGCTTGGCGGCATTACCATCATCGCCGCTATTCTCCTGATGGTTTGGGCCGCGCTCGAGACCCTGCGCTCTCGCCTCCTTAGTTCGCGCCGGAATGCTGTTCGATGAACGCTTCGCGGCTCCGATGTTCAGGGTTGTGCACCGGGGCCTGTTGCGCCAGCCGAGTGCATTCAATGGGCAATATCTGCGTGATGTCGATGTGATCCGGGAATTCTTTACCGGCGCGGGCTTGATCGCATTTTGCGATTTGCCTTGGTTTCCTGTTTACGTCGGCGTCTCATACATAATGCACCCGTGGTTCGCCGGTATCGCCATCATTGGCGGGATCGTGACCCTGTTCCTCGCGCTGCTTAACGAGTTCATGACGCGGAAGACGCTGCTGGCGGCATCGAAGGCGAACATGACCGCAGGAAACAGCGCGGGGGCCGCATTTCGAAACATCGAAGTCGTTCATGCGATGGGAATGCTCGAGGCCATGGTCGGACGTTGGAGCCAGCATCATCGCGAAGTCCTGGGGCTGCAAGCCGAAGCGAGCGATCGAGCCGGAGCGATCATCGCCTTCACCAAATTCTTCCGCATGTTCCTTCAAACCGGGATTCTTGGATTGGGGGCCTATTTGGCCGTCGTACATGAGATCTCGGCCGGCACGATGATCGCCGCCTCGATTGTCATCGGACGCGCATTGCAGCCGATCGAGATTGCTGTGGGAAACTGGAAGAGCTTTCTCGCCGCTCGGGAGGCCTTTGGCCGAATGAAGCTGTTGTTTCATGCGGTCGGAGTTGAACCTGAACGTATGCGCCTGCCGAGCTCCAAAGGGCTTTCTTACCGTCGAAAACATCGTTGCCGCGGCGCCGGGCGGCAAGACGCCGATTTTGAAGGGCATCTCCTTCAAACTTGGGGCGGGCGAACTTCTTGGCATCGTGGGTCCGAGCGCGGCGGGCAAGTCGAGCCTTGCTCGCGTTTTGGTTGGGGTGTGGCAAGCGGCCGCCGGAGCTGTGCGCCTGGATGGATATGAGCTCTCGCATTGGGATCCACAAGATTTAGGACAGCACCTCGGTTACCTTCCCCAGGACGTCGAATTGTTCGCCGGCGCCGTCGCCGAAAACATTGCGCGGTTCGGCGTGATCGACAATGAGGCAATCATCGCTGCTGCTCAACTCGCCGGCTGCCACGAGCTTATCCAGAACCTGCCGGACGGGTACAACACGAACATAGGCGATAGCGGACAGATCCTTTCCGGCGGCCAACGACAACGCATTGCGCTCGCGAGGTGCCTGTATCGAGGGCCCAGTTTGCTCGTCCTTGATGAGCCGAACGCAAATCTTGATTCGGACGGGCGAAGAAGCTCTGTTGATGGCGATACAGAGATTGAAAGCCGCGGGAACAACCATCGTCTTGATCACTCACAAAGTAAACATCTTGTCTCTCGTCGACAAAATTATGATTATGGGCGACGGCATGGTGCAAGCGTTTGGCAGCAGGGACGAGGTTCTTAGGCGCCTGACCGGGCCAAAGGTGGTGAAAACCGGGTCCGCGCCTTCGCCGAGCCCCGCCGCCCGTCAGTGGCGACAATCGAGTGAGCACATTATGAAAAGCCTTCCAGCCGTCCCCCCTCCCGCGCAACAATCGGGAAGACAGGAAGTCCGACGCGAGTTGGCGCCGCGTGGCCGTTGCGGGCTACGTGCTGATTTTTGCGACCTTTGGGATCGTCGGCGGATGGGCCGCCGTGGCGAAGATCGATCGCGCGGTAGCGGCGCCGGGAGTGGTTGCGATTGAGACCAATCGCAAGACGGTGCAACACTTGGAGGGAGGCATTGTCCGCGAGATCTTGGTCAAAGAGGGGGACGCGGTCGGTCAAGGAGCGATTCTGTTTCGTTTGGAGAACGTCCAAGCAAAGGCGAATTACCAGACAATTGAAAGTCAGCTCTATTCCCTCTTGGCCATCGAAGCCCGCCTTATTGCCGAACGCGATCAGAAGGACGAAATTACTTGGCCCGAGGAGCTCCTCGTCGCGCCGAATTCCGACGGGGCTTTCGACAGCCATATAGCGGCTGATCAGGTCGCCGAATTCGATAAGCGCCGTTCGTCCTTGCAAGATCAAGTCGAAATGCTGAAGTCGAAGATCGACCAGCTCGGCGATGAAATCCGAGGCACTCAAATGGAAAAGGCCTCGGCGGAAGGTCAGATTGATTTTATCAATAAGGAACTGATTGGGCTGAGGGAGTTAAACGAAAAGAAACTCATTCCGGCGACCCGTCTATACGCAATGGAACGCGAGCGTGAGCGTTTGGAAGGGGCCATTGGGGAGGCTATAGCAAATATAGCGAAATCTAACGGAGCGATCGGGGAGTATAATATACAAATCCAACAATTGCGAGAGAAATTCCAAGAAGACGTGGCTAAATCCTTGGTCGAGGTTCGTGAGAAACTGGCCGACGTCCGCCAGAAGCTAGTCGTAGCCAAAGACGTTCTTCATCGAATTGAGGTGGTTGCTCCCGTCGCCGGAACCGTGCAGAATCTTAAGGTGTTCACGATCGGCCAGGTAATCCGGCAGGGAGAACCATTGCTGGATATTGTGCCCAAGAATGAACGCCTCATTATAGAAGTGCAGTTCTCTCCAAGTGACATCGACGGGGTTCATGAAGGCCAGGAAGCGGAAGTCAGATTTCCTGCCTTCCATTCGCGCATGATTCCTTTGATCGTGGGACATCTTGAATCGGTTTCGCGAGACCGCCTTGTGGATGAGACATCGAAACAACCCTATTATCGCGGAATTGTTGTCCTCGACAATACGCAAATCCCTAAGGAGCTGCGTTCGCGCGTGAGAGCCGGCATGCCGGCTGAGGTGATCGCAGCCTCCGGAGAGCGGACGGTTCTGAGCTATATCGTCTCGCCGCTTACGCAGACGTTGCGCAAGGGCTTCATTGACTAGTAGCGGGTGTCTTGTATTTTGGTCTAATATAAGTTTCCCAGAAGCCATTGATCGCAAGAATACGGGGCGACTTGCTGAACAGACTACAGCGTGGACGCTATCCGCCGTGGGCGCCGTCGCTTTCTACCGGGTTCGGAGGGCATAGTTCGCGCGATTGGAAGGGGGGTGAAGCGTCAACGAAATCCGCTGCAGAAATTGATCCGGGTCGGGCTTCCCGGTCCCCCCGCGTTGCGCTTCGCTCGACGCGAACGACGCGCTTGAGCTTGAGGGAGTTATTGCGATGGTAAAAATCGTTCCGGTGGATCGCGAACGACACGCCGCCAAAGGTTGGCGGCGTCCGCAAGGCTACGACTTCGCGGCTGCCGATGTGCTGGCCCCCCTTGGTGGGTCGGAGTTCGCGCAGGCGGTGCTGGCAATGCCGATCGGCTTCGTCGAGAAGTCGGGGCATCGTGTGCCGGCGGCGCTCATGGGGCTCGCCAAGGGCAGGAATGTCTTCGTCGGGCCGGGAAGCCAATGGCTCGGCGGCTATGTGCCCGCTGTGTTTCGCACCTACCCTTTCTCGCTTGTGCGTCGAGAGGGAAGCGAAGAGACGATTCTGTGCGTCGACGAAGACAGCGGCCTGATTGTCGATGAGGGCGAGGAAAATGCCGAGAAGTTTTTCGAGGAAGACGGCTCGCCATCAGCCATCATCAACACACTCACAGACGTCCTCCGCCGCATCGAGGAGGATCAGACAAAGATCGATCTCGCGGTCGCGGCGCTTGCCGAAGCCGGCGTCATCAAGCCCTGGCCATTAACGGTGACGGTTGGCAATCAACAAGTGACGGTCAGCGGCCTTAACCAAATCGACGAGGTGGCGCTCAACGCTCTCGACGATGCGACTTTTATCAAGTTGCGCAAGGCCTCGTCATTGGTTATCGCTCACGGGCAACTTCTGTCCATGGGGCAGGTGGGCGTGCTCTCGCGACTGAGCGCTCTACAGCGCCAGATGGAACAGCCAGCCCAAGTATTGCCAACGGCGGAGGGAATTAAGCGGTCAAACCCGGGCCGGTTGGAGAGGGAGCGTCGGAATTTGAAGGGGCACGATCGAGCCAAGCGGAACTTCTACACCTCGAATTGCCAAGGCGTTGATCAAAATGCCAGTTGGCGTCGGAAGAATCCCTTGGCTTAGATTTTGGGGATTGACGGTTGGATCCGGATTCGGCGCACTGCAGGCGGGCCGCCACGCCGAGCGCAGCAAGTACCGTTTGCGGTCTTGTACAACCTCAGTTTCGGTCAGCGAGTTGAGGTCGGCGAGGACATTCGGCCAAGAGCTGGCGCATCCAACCGGGTGCGATTCAACTCGATGCGGAGTAAGCTTTGTCGGAGGTGATTTGGGAGGACGAAGCTGATGACGGGCGCGGATTTGAGCGATGAAGCGCTGTTTGCCTTTTTGCGCAGCCATCCTGATGTTCGAAACCGTGTCGCGTCGATAGCCCTGACGGTAGAGAATAGCGAAGGCGATTTGAAGGAGGCGGACGCTGCGGAAGAGCGGTTGGTCGAGGAGACGCGGCGTTTGGGACGCGAAGCGCTGCTGGGCTGGGCGGAGAGGCAGGCGGAGGTGACGGAGAGGGAAATTCGTCAGCAACCTCAGATGCATCGCCAAGGTGAAAAAAGTCCGCTGGCATACGAAATTCGGCGAGATAGAGGTCCAGGAGCCGCAATATCGGTTCAAGAACGAGCGTGTGCGCCCGTTTCTGCGCAGCGCGAAAGTCAGCCCCTCGGGCTGTTCGCGCCCCTTGCAACGCGTCATCGTCGACTTCGCCGCCGATCAACCCTTCGCGCAAGTTCGAAGCAAGCTGCGGGAGCATTACGGCTTCGAGATTGGGGAGAGCACGATCCAGCGGATCACGTTCGCCCATGCCCAGTCGATGTTCGAAGCCGGTGGAGCGGATTTGGAATTTCCGGAAGATCCAGGCCTCAGTAAGCCGATCGTCGTGGAAACTGACGGCGGCATGGTTCCGATCGTCGAGCCGGGTCGGGATGAGAAAGACAAACGCAAGGGCAAGAACCTGTCGTGGCGAGAGGCGAAGCTTTCGCTGGCGCACGCCCAGGGGAGCCGGACGCCGGTCTACGCCGGCTCGATCGAGGGCGGCGCGGAGGCGGCCGGGCGGCAACTGCTGGCCTGCGCGGTTCGCGCCGGCTTCGGGGCGAACTCGCGGGTCCACGCGCTCGGCGATGGCGCGCCATGGATTGTGGGCCAAGTCGAGGAGCAATTTGGCGATCAAGGCCGCTACCTGATCGATTTCTATCATGTTTGCGAGTATTTGAGCGCCGCCGCGGAAGCGATCGCGCCCGACGCCGCCGCTCGGGAAACCTGGATCGAGGCGCAGAAGGACGCGCTCAGAGACGGGCGTCTGGAGATGACATTGCGGTCGCTCGTCGGTCATTGCGAAGCGCCTGAAGTCGACGACGAACAAGCGCCGGTGCGCCGATGCCATCGTTATTTGAGCAGCCGCAAGAACCAGTTGAACTATCGACAGGCGCTGGCCGAGGGACTGCCGATCGGATCGGGCGAAATCGAAAGCGCGCATCGCTACGTCGCCCAACAACGTCTCAAGCGGCCCGGCGCTTGGTGGCGCGTCGAGCACGCGGAATACATGCTCGCTTTACGGATAACCCGAATAAACGGCGACTGGGACGCCGATTGGAAAAACCTCGGCCGAACCGCCGTCCCCGTAGCAAACCGGAACAGCCCCCAAAACTCACAAAATCTCGCCGCCTAATTGCACCACTTTGGTTCGCACCCGGCTGTCCCCGGCTGTCTCCGGCTGTCCAGGGGAATCGGGTGAAGGAAATCACGCGGTGACGAGGCTGGCGAGGAATTGGTCGTCCCAGGCGGCTACCTTTCGCCTCAGACGCATGGAGTTTTTGGTCGCAGCCCTTCGCATGAGGTTGTAGCCCATGTGCTTGATGGTGGCGAAATTGGCGGGGGCGTTGTCGGTCCGCACGCGGCACTCATCGTCGCGGAAGATCATGTCCAACACCCAATGCAGGCCGTTTTCGATCATCCAATGGCCTCGGATCATCGGTCCGATCTGGTTGGCCAGCAAGACCGACGAGGTGATGTAGAGGCGCATCTCACGATCGATCTTGCCGGCGACTTCGCGCGTGCTCTCGACCACGACGACGCCCTTCAGCCCAGGCCAATCATGTCGTTCCTGTAGCCACTCGACATCATGAACGACAGTGATCTCCCGGGTTTCGATCCGGCCGTGATCGCCATCGACGGTCTTGTCGCGGCTGACCTTGGCATCCTTGAAATCTACCGCCTTTTGTTCATCGACGAAGAGCTTGACATCGTCTTTGAGCGTGCCTTGATTGCCCTTCAGGGCGAGGATGTAATCGGCTTTCTTGTCGATGATCGTCTGAGCGATTTCGCGTTGGCAACCCATCGCGTCGATGGTGACCACCGCCCCCTCGATCGCCAACATGCCCAACAGCTTGGGAATGGCGATGATCTCGTTGGATTTTTCCCCGACCTTGACCTGACCGAGAACGAGACGTTGGCGCGCGGCGAAAGCCGACACGATGTGGATCGGACCCTTGGGGTCTTTCTTCTTCTTGGAGGTTTTCGAACCGGACCTGCGCGGGGTCTTGCCGTCGATGGCGATCACTTCGGCCGAAACTCCGGTTTGCGCCGCGACCCAGGCGACAAAGCAACGCTCGAATGGCTCCGGGTCGAGCGTGGCCAGGATGTCGCCCAAGTGGTCGTGCGCCGGCGTCCCGTCCTCGAAAGGCCGGAAGCGTCTGAGAAACGCCAGCTTCAGTCGGCCGAACCTGGCTATGTCCGTAATCGTCTCCGACCCGGCGACGATGGCAAGCAGGCACAACAGCAAAATCTCATCGAGCGGATATTTCACCTTGCCCCTCTGCCGGACGTCCGGCAATTCTTTGAAGTAACTAAGGAAGACGACCGTTTCGTAAAGCGCTTCCATTTGTTCCGTCGGACTTTCCACCGCAATCCTCCGATTGGCGAATCAGCGGATTTGACAGATTCAGCACTCGATCGATTTGTCACGAACTTCTTCACCCGATTGCCCTGCGGGAAAGAGGTCCTTGTCCGTCCAGTAGTCCTGGGTGTGGCTCCACTCGAGTTTTGCGCCCCGTTTCGGCAAGAGGTGCATGCCGCGCACGAGATAGCCGGGATTGAAATTCTCCGGATCAATCCACGGCAAGAGCGCCATGTCCTTGTCCTCTGCACGAAGAGCGGGAGTTGCCTGCGAGACGCCCTTGTCCTTCATGTGGTTGAGGAGCCGGCATACAAAGTCGCTGACGAGGTCGGAGCGCATCGTCCAGCTCTCGCGCAAATAGCCGAAAACCCAGGCCATGTTCGGCACGCCGGTGAACATGACCCCGTGGTAAGTCACGGTGTCGGCGAAATTCAACTTGGCGCCGTCGATGACGAAGTCGATGTCGCCGAGCACGCTGAGATTGAAGCCCGTGGCCGTGACGATGACGTCGGCGGCGATTTGGTCCCCGGATTTCAAGAGAACGCCTGTCTCGGTGAAACGCTCGATCTCATCCGTGACGACGGAGACCCTCCCGGAGCTGATGGTCTTGAAGAGATCGCCGCCGGGAATTAAAGCGATGCGTTGCCGCCAAGGGCGATAGCTCGGCGTGAAATGCTTGTCGATGGGATAGTCGGGGCCGAGGTAGGCGCGCACGAGAGCGAGCAGATCCTGCTTCGCCGCCTCGGGCTCGCTGGCTGCGCGATGCGCGAAGGCTCTGCGTTCAAAGAGCATCTTCCTGCGCATGATTTCGTGGAACCACTCGTCGCAGATTTCCAGCCGCCGCAACGTGTCGGCAAACTCGGCCTCGTCGCGACCCGTGAAGTAATAGGTCGGCGACCTCTGCAACAAGGTAACGTGGGCGCTTTCATTCGCGATCGCGGGAATGAGGGTCGCGGCCGTCGCACCTGAACCGATCACGACGACGTTCCGGCCAGCGAGGGTCATATCCGCAGGCCACGACTGCGGGTGGACGATCTCTCCCTTGAAATCGCGCATGCCCAGCCAGTCCGGCGTGTAGCCCTTCGCGTGCCGGTAATAGCCCTGACACATCCAGAGGAAATTCCCTGTGAACGTGACGGTCTCGCCGTCATCGGTCCGCGTCGCGGCGAGCGTCCAAAGCTTTTTATGGCTCGACCAGTGCGCGGATGTGATTTTATGGCGGTAGCGGATATGCCGGCCAAGATTGTTTTCGGCGATCACTTCGCCCATGTAGGCCAGAATTTCCGCGCCGGTCGTGATGGGCGGACCGGTCCAAGGCTTGAAGCGATAGCCGTAGGTGTAGAGATCGCTGTCGGACCGGACGCCCGGATATTTGTGCGTGAGCCAGGTGCCGCCGAAGCTGTCCTGCGCTTCGAGCACGAGAAAGCTCATGCCGGGGCATTGCTTGGCAAGGTGATAAGCGCCGCCGACGCCCGAAAGCCCGGGCACCGACGATCAGAACATCGAAATGTTCAGGGTGTGCAGGCTCGACCGCTTTGCTCCCTTGTGCGCCCGTCATTGCATCCTTCCCTCGGCGGCTTTGTCCCGTCAAATTAAGCGCTCCATTGACTGAACCAGTTTGGGCTTTGGTGCAATAGGGCGCTACGCGAAGCTGTGTCGGCAGCGCAAGCGACCGCGTGTCTCACACGAGAGATGCAATCCACTTTCGCCTTCGGCTTCATGGCCCTGATGAGCGTGGCTCAAGGCTCATCCTCCGTTCTGCGTCTCGGCCCGGTACGGATGGGCCGGATAGACGCCGAGGATGCGCAGCTCGCGGGAGAAGAAGTCGAGCTCCTCGAGCGCGCGCATGAGCGGGGGATCGTCCGGATGGCCGTCGACGTCGGCGAGGAACTGGGTGGCGGAGAACTCGCCGCCTTCCATGTAGCTCTCGAGCTTCGTCATGTTGACCCCGTTGGTGGCGAAGCCGCCGAGCGCCTTGTAGAGGGCGGCCGGAACGTTGCGCACGCGAAAGACGAAGGTCGTCACCACGGGCGCTCCGCCCGGTTTCGTCCAGCTCGGGTCCTTCGACAGGATGACGAAACGGGTCGTGTTGTGCTTCTCGTCCTCGACGTCGGAGACTAGCGTCTGCAGGCCGTAGATCTGCCCGGCGAGCCGGGTTGCGAGCGCGGCGCGGGTCTTGTCGCCCCATTCCGCCACCCCCCGCGCCGCCCCGGCGGTGTCGCTCGCGACCACCGGCTTGAGCTTGTGGCGGCGGATGACGTTGCGGCACTGGCCGAGCGCATGGACGTGGCTGTGGACTGTCCGCAGGTCTTCGATTCGGGCGCCCGGCGCGGCGAGCAGCTGGAAATGGATCGGCAGGAAAGTCTCGCCGACGATATGCAGGCCCGAGGCGGGCAAGAGCGTGTGGATGTCGGCCACGCGACCGGCAATCGAATTCTCGATCGGGATCATGCCGAGATCGGAGGAGCCGTCCTGAAGGGCCGCGAAGGCGTCCTCGAAGGTCGGGCAGGGAATCGGCGCCAGGTCGGGAAAATTATCGACGCAGGCGATATGCGAATTGGCCCCGGGCTCGCCCTGGTAGACGATCGAACGCGTCTCGCTCATTGCTTCTTGCCCTGCGCGAGCATGGCGCGGGCGCGCTCCAGGTCTTCCGGCGTATCGACGCCGAGCGGCGCGACGTCGACGATCGCGACGTCGATCCGCATGCCCGCCTCGAGCGCCCTCAGCTGCTCGAGGCGCTCGCGGCGCTTGAGCGGCGAGGGCGGCAGATTGACGAATTGCCGAAGCGCCTCGCGTCGATACGCGTAAAGGCCGATGTGATGCAGAAGCGCGCCCTCTCCCCACGGCGCGCGGGCGCGGGTGAAGTAGAGCGCCCTCAGGCGGCCGGGGGCGATCTCGGCGCCCACCGCCTTGACCACATTGGGGTCGTCCTTCTCCTTGGCGCGGGTGATCGGCGTTGCGAGCGTCGCGATGTCGACCGCAGCGTCCGCGAGCGGGGCCAGGGAGGCGCGCACGGCCGCGCGCTCGATCGTCGGGAGATCGCCCTGAACGTTGACGACCACGTCGAACGCCGCCGCCGGGTCGATCGCGCCGAGCGCCTCGAACACGCGGTCGGAGCCTGATTGATGATCGGAGCGGGTCATGACCGCCCTGCCCCCCGCGGTCTCGACCGCCGCGACGACGCGCCGGTCGTCCGTCGCCACGACCACCGGTCCGACGCCCGCCTCCGTCGCGCGCCGCCAGACGTGGACGATCATCGGCTCGCCGCAAATCTCCGCAAGCGGCTTGCCCGGCAGGCGGGTCGAAGCCATACGCGTGGGGATGAGAACGATCGGGCTGGCCATGTCGGGGAAGAAGCCGGGCGGAAAGCGGGCTTATACGTGTTGCCAAGCCCCGCGCAAAGCGGCTAATCAACGCCCGAGCCGGGCGTCGCCGCCCATCCTCTTTCTTTGCCGATGGAAGCCGCCGCCCAATGCATTCTGCCGAATTCAACCGGACCGCGTTCGTTGTGCTGGGGTCGATCCTGTTCGCCATGCTGCTCGTGGCGTTCAGCAATCTCGTGTTCGCGCCGCAGCGGCCGGCCGTGCCCGGCTTCGCTCTCCCGAGCTCGACCGGAGAAACGGCCGCCGCCCCCGTAGCCGCGGCGCCGAAGGAAACGCCGCTGCCGGAGCTGTTCGCCAAGGCGGACGTCAAGAAGGGCGAGCAGGACGCCAAGGTGTGCGCGACCTGCCACACTTTCGAGAAGGGTGGGGCCGTCAAGGTCGGCCCGCCGCTGTGGGGCGTGGTCGGCCGCCCGGTCGCCTCGTTCCCGGGTTTCGCCTATTCCGATTCGATCAAGCAGATCGGCGGCGACTGGACCTATGAGAAGCTGGAGCACTGGATTGCGGGCCCGAAGGCGATGGCGTCCGGCACCAAGATGGCCTTCGCCGGCGAGAAGGATCCGCAGAAGGACGCGGACATCATCGACTATCTGCATACGCTGAGCGACTCGCCGGTTCCGTTGCCGAAGGAGGCTTCGGCGAAATGAGCCGGGCGCGGCGTGCGCGCTTCCGTGTGGGCGGGCAGGGTGAAGTCTAGCAGTTTGTCGGACTTGATCTTTTCGTGCCGCGTAAGAAGTTGATATCATTCGGTATTGTGTTTCTCCCAAATTTGAAAAACGCTAATGGAATCAATGGTCCGAAGGTTAAGTCCGACAGGCTGCTAGTGCTTCGCTTCGCTCGCATTGACGGGTTCGAGCCTTAATCGCCGTTTAGCGCCGCTTTAGCGGCGGACCCCTGCTTCTTCAAAGGGTTGCGACCCCCCTTAGCGTTGCGCTGAGACTCGGCTTCCTCCGCCCGCCTGTAGTGTTGCTAAGGCGACAACAACTCCAAGGCTTTAGGCGCCATTTTCTGCAACTTTGTAACTCACAAGGCGGATCTCACTCCATCCCCGGCGAAGAGCTTCGTCCACGGCCAAATTCCTCCAAGCCGAACCAAGGCCGGTCCAAGCCGGTCCAAGAAACCGGGCTTGGATTTTCTTGATTCCTTCGTCCGATTTGGGGCTTTTCAATGGGTTACGAGCAATCCAAGAAAAAAAGCAACTTTGCAGCGTCTTCGGTTTTCAGGCCGGAGCCCTTTCCAGGCGACTTGCGGCGGCGGCGCCGAGACATGCGCCGCGTATCGCTCGTCGCCTCGGCCATCCGGCGAGAGGCGACGGGAATTCTTCGGGACGACGGTCGTAGGCCGCGTGCCCCCATACCAGATATTGGGGGTCCGGGCTGCCGGGGCCATACCATTCCCCGGCGCGGATTCAACCTTTTCAAGCCGTTGCGGCGCCATTTCCCGGCGAGCCCGTTTTGCCGTCGGGCCCTCCCACGCCGCGGCGCCGGCGACCGAAACGCCGCGGCTCGAAGACCGATGATCGGCTCTTCCCGCCCGGCGTCGCCCATGCGCGCCGCGCGCCGCGCCCCCACCGATCGGTTGCAAGCGGCGGCAGGCGGAACGGCTTCGACGGAACCGGACACTCGGCCTTCTCCTTCAGGACGCAGGCATAGGAACAAATATAGAACAAGCGCAACCTTGTCAAGAAATTGTTTCTTCAGTCGGGAGACGCGACGCCTATTTTCTTCGCAATCTCAAGGAGATATAGAGCACCGCAGCGGGCAGCAGACGGTGCCGAGAGACGGGGCTGCGCCAGACCGAGCGTCTAGGAGCCTGTCTGCTTAGTCCTGATGCGATGGGCATTTGAAACATGGAAGCGGAGTTTGCGGCGCTCGATATGCTGCGTTGGTCGGCTTGCCGGGTTCATCCGGCTGCGAGGCGGACTTCGGGCAAAGTCCACCCTTGGGCGAGCTTCAGAATATTGTGGGCGACGCAGACGAATCCCCATTCGGAAGCCACCTTTTCGACGCCGCGCAGCAGGAACTGACGAAAGCCGCGCGCTTGCTTGATCTGGCCGAACACCGGTTCGGGCAGCTGCTTCCTCAACCGATAGGGGCTGGCGTGGCCGCCAGCCTTGATTTTCTCTCGCATGGCGGCGATGCGTGCGCTGCCCCCTTCTCCTGCGCTGGCGTGCTTGGCCCGCCCCGGCGCGATGTACCCGTCGATTTCGCGTTCCTCCAACGCCGCGAGGTTGGCGTCGGAGCAATAGCCGGCGTCCGCCGACAGCTGCGCCGGCTTGCGGCCCAGGTTGGCTGCGATCGCATCGGCGACCGGCGCCAGTTGATGCTGGTCGCTCTGCCTGGCGTCGAGGGCATGGGCGACGATCACCTGCGCCGTCGCGTCGACCGCCGCTTGCGCGTTGTAGCCCTGGATGAACCCGTCCTTGGTTTTCATGATGCGGCTTTCGGGGTCGGTGAAGTTCTTTTGCGCTTTGGGATCGGGCTCGTCGGACGGCGGGGCGGCTGGCTTTCCCGGTTTCTTGCGCCCCTTGGCTTTTCGCTTCTCCTCGGCCTCGGCCCGCGCTCTGGCCTCCGCCGCGGCGGCCGCTTTCGCCTCGGCCTCCAATTCAGCCTGCGCCGCCCGGATCTTCTCGGCGCGCTTCTTCTTGTCGGCGACCCAGTCCGGCATCTCATCGCCGCTCTTGTCGCGGCCGAACGCCTCGTCTTCCCGCGCGTCCGCCGCTTCGGCGGCGCTCATCCACTGGGCGACCTCGGCGTCGAGTTCCGCCGCGCGCTTGGCCATGCGCTCGTAGCTCATCGCCTTGTGCTTGGAGGCGTTCGCCTTGATCTTCGTGCCGTCGAGCGCGACATGCCCGAGCTTCGCCAGCCCGGCCCGTTCGCACAGCTTCAGAACTTGGGCGAACAGGCCGGCGAGCGCCTTCAGATGTCGCTTGCGGAAATCCGAGATGGTGCGGAAGTCCGGCGGGTCGAGGCCGACGATGCTCATGAAGTCGACCCGTTCGCGCGCCGCCTTGGCGATCCGGCGCGACGAGTAGACCCCGTTGCAATAAGCGTAAAGCAACAGCGCCGTCATCATCGTCGGATCAAACGGAGGCTGCCCGCGCGCGCTCCCATAGGTTCCCTCGATCTCACAAAGATCAAGATGCCCGACCACAAGCGCCAGCACAAAGCGCGCCAGGTGGTCCTTCCCCACGAAGTCTTGCACGCTCGCCGGCAGCAACAACGGTTGATCGATCGTCCACGGGCGGAAAGTCTTGCTCATAAGCAAGCAGAATCCAATTCGCGCCCAGGCCGCCACAAAAATCCGCTATTACTCGGACAGGCTCCTAGCAGTTCCGTCGAGCCACGTCGGGCCGTCGTCGTCAAGGCGCTCACGCGCCTGCTCCACTTCGCTCCGGCCGTTCGGGTGACGACGCCGCCCCGACGCGGCGTTGTCTGCCATGGACTTCGACGCCGCGATCCGGCGCCGTGCGCCGGACCCGCGCGTCGAAGTCCATGGCTGACAAGGGCGTGAGCCGCGCGGAGGGGTCAAGGCTCGCCGAAGGCGACCCGCGTGAGCGGGCTCGGCCTTGACGCCGAGCACGGATCAGGCACGGCGGGCGATGGCCGTTCTGCCCCTGGGCAAAAAGGGGTTGAATAAGCTGTCACCGTAATATCGGAAGTTGTTTTCGACATCCGCACGTGCCTTTAGGTCGCAAATCTTTAACGCCAGTCGGGCCACCTGTTGCTTCGGCAGCCGCCACCACAGCCACCAGACCGCCGCCCCCACTAGCAGCCTGTCGGACTTAACCTTCGGACCATTGATTTCATTAGCGTTTTTCAAATTTGGGAGAAACACAATAACGAATGATATCAACATCTTACGCGGAACGAAATGATCAAGTCCGACAAACTGCTAGGCCCAGTGACCGCGAAGCTGTGCAAAATGGCCATTGAGGGGTGATGCGTTCGGCCTGCTGATCGTAGTCTCCGGTTTCGGGTTGGAGGAGGTGGGCGATGCGGCGGCTGGGGTTGGGGGACGAGCGCGACGAGCGCTGGACGCTCCTGCCCGAGGACTTGGCGTTGCTTGCCGACTTGCCTGACGTGAGCAAACGCCCGCCGCAATTCGGCAGTACGACCGGTGGATCGGAGCGATGGCAACATGCAAGGACGACCTCGCACGCGCAAGCGAGGTGCGCCCGTGTTTCAAGCCGCTGCTCGTCGGCGTTCACTGGCCAAGCCTGCATACGGCGACCAAGAAATGGCGGCCGGCTCGGGCACCTCGGCCACGCTAGCGAGACTGGACCGGCCACGCGGTATTGCTATCAAAATCGGTTAAAAAGTCGGGCCGGGGACGTTCTTTATTTGGGTTTCCAGTTTCGCCGTGTGCATGCGCCAAGAAGCCCCGCCCTCCTCCCTTTGGACGGGGCTTCCTCTTTTTTGGCTCGTCAGGAAAGCGGCCGTTCTGCCGCCAATAGGCAAGCTGCGCGGCCAAGCCGTCGCCCATCCATCCGTGGCTCATCAGGAACACGTCGGTGTACGGCTCTCGCGCGAGCACGTCCGATACGCGCGGACTCATCCGGCCGTTGAAGGCGTCCGGATCGTCAGAGCGTTCGGCGCCAGCGCCGTCGACACACACAAGGTAGTAGTTGAGACCGGAACCCGGGAGGATCCTGATGGACATCGGCGTCCTCTCGAATCTTCGCAAATCCCAAGGAATCACAGCCGGACGAAATCACGCTCAGCGAATCGTCACCCTCAGCGTATACGTCGCATTTCCCCGGCTCGAGCCAACCACGACGAGATATGTGCCAGATTGCTCCAGTTTGCCGCTCCATCTCTGGGCGTCCTCCCCTTCCGCTGCGCCGCGAAGCGCTTTGGCACCCGAAATCTCCACGCCATACTCGCCGTGCTTCGGTTGCGCGCCCGGAGGGTAGATCTGGAATACAGCGTTGTCCTCCAGCGCGGAGATGCTGAGCGTCAGTCGCTGGCCGGCCCGGGCGTCGATGGAGTAGAGCGATCTCTCGCCGCGGATCACCGCCCCGGAGATGACCTTGCTGGATGCGCCTCGCTCGAAGCGGACGATCTCGATGGGAACCTTGTTCACATCCATCTCCTCCGCTTGCGCGCGGACCGCGGCGCCGGACGAGGCAATAACCAGCAGGGCCATCGCGGCCCTGGCAAACCAGGCCGCGATCCATTCAATGCTGCACCATGGCCTGTTTCGTTGAGGCGGCGCAACAACAGCGGCCAAACCCGTCAGACGATAGACCGCCATCCGGTTCATCCAGCCCTCTGAGCCGCGTCCATCGCCGCCCAGGTCTGCGGTCCCAGGATTCCGTCCGCCGTCAGGCCATGCTCGGACTGGAAACGCGTCACAGCCACCTGCGTCCCAGGCCCGAAATCGCCGTCGACCGTGACGGCGAATTTCAAGTCACGCAGCAGAGTCTGCAGTTGCGCCACGGCGGCGCCCGTGGACCCGCGGGCCACAACCGGCCTGGTCTCCCCGCCCGTTGGCGCGCCGGAAAGCTGAATCCCTTGCAGCCTGGCGACCGCCGCCTTGGCTTTCATGGTGTAGGCGCGCCGGTCATTCAGCCCGTTCAAGCCGCCATTCACATCCCGGGTGACCTGCTGAAGATCGTCTCGGTCGCAGGCGGCGTTGATGTTGCGGCGCTTCCAATACTC
This sequence comes from uncultured Alphaproteobacteria bacterium, assembly GCA_963768555.1. Lineage (GTDB taxonomy): Bacteria > Pseudomonadota > Alphaproteobacteria > Rhizobiales > Beijerinckiaceae > Roseiarcus. Next base: position 64,940 of record CAVYIZ010000072.1, on the reverse strand, counting down.
GCAGGCGATGCGCAAGGAAAGCGCTGGTTCGGCGGCACGTTTCGGATTGTCCTCTAGTTCAACGCCGAGCGCCTTGCCGTAATCGCGATAATTCGCGCGTCCGGTCAGTTGCAACAGACCGCGTCCCTTGAACCTCGGACCATCGCCCGCTTCTGTGTTGCCGAGGTCCTTCCGCCCCTCGTATTCCTCGCCGCTAGCGAATTCTTCGGTTGTGCGAAAACCCGCGGATTCCTCGCAGGTCTGCCCCAAGAAGTATGCGATCCGCAGCGGGGTGTTAATTTGATAACTGTCAAGCGTCGGAGCCAGCACTTCGCCGACCTCCGCGATGATCTTCGCCTGACGGACCGCCCATTCGCCGCTAAAAGACGGGGCGACCTCTCGCAGTGTTTGACTATCGACGGGTGTCATGTCCGATTCCTTTCTGACGCTGTGTGGTTGCTTACCATTTATTTATCGCGAGTCGTTTTGGCGTTATGTGTTGTTTTGATAAACAGTTTTTTCAGTTAACCACGAAAGGAGCATCTGTCGGGCTCGCGCTGGTTTTAGGCAATTAACGCGCCGCGCCTACAACTTTAAGAACTCGCTCCACGCAAATACTGCAACTACCTGCGGCGCTGCTCCCCGAGAGAACGGCTAACCTGATTACAATTGCTCTGGTAACAAGTCCTCGACTTGGAGCATATGAAAATCGTCAGGACCGCGCTGTGATCAAGTTCACAAGCCAAGTAGGCCCAGTGACCGCGAAGCTGTGCACTTTGGCCACGTCCGGGGGCATCGCGTCAGCCACACGGTCGTAGGCGAATTGCTGACGCGGAGGTAGCCGCCAAGAGCGGGCTGTCTGTCCCTAAAGTTGCAGCGGCTACTCATGGACGTCATCAGCAACGCCATCGACGAGGTCGGCGAAGGCTTCAGGCCGCTCGGCGACGCTGGCCCGAAAGTACGCGGTGTCGCGGAGGGCCATGTTCGTGCGCGCGTAAGCCCTGTTTTTCCATGGTCTGGCCGGTTGGCCATGAGCGGCCCGCGGCTGAAACGTTTCCTCTTTTGACATTTCGTCGGTGCTCGGCCGCCAACCGGCGCAGGCTCTTGCAGGTCCAGCGCAACGGCGACATCGGATCGCCCCGCGCCTCGGGCTCGACCAGCCCGTTCAAGTCGTCGAGAAGCTTCCGGTTCGTCACCACCAGCGCTTTGCGGCCGCCGCCGGAGCGGCGGACGCGGCCCGGCTCCAGCGGCGTCTGCGCCGCGAGATCCTTCGGGCCGCGGCCGATGGTGCTCGCGGCGATGCCGGTGATCCGCAACACTGCCGCAATGCCGCCGTAACCGGCAGCCGCGGCTTCCGTGGCTGCGAACAGCCGCCGCCCGCGTTCGTCGAGATGCGGCGACAAGGCTTCAAAACGTTCGCGAAATCAGAGCAACATCGAGCATGCCCGCCGCATAGGATACGATCCCAAACTTGGGAATCCCCCAAGTCGCCGTCCGATTTCAATTGTTTCGTTTCCTTACGGGCCCTTAGGCTCAAGGGATTACGCTCCGCAGGTCTTCTTCTTAATTTCATTGGTACGGAGGGGGCAGCAATTTTTTCAGCCCCTCAACGTCCATAATACAGACGCGCCCAGGCTGCAGTTCCACAAGACCAGCCGTTTGCCAGGCACGCAGTCTCTTGTTCACCCACTCCCGTGTCACCCCAGTCAGATGACCGAGCTCCGTCTGCGTCACGTTAATTGACACGGACGTATTGTCTTTGCGCAGGCCCAGCAACGCGGACGCCAGCCGTTCCGAAAGCGTGTGGAATAACAATCCCTCGACCTGCGCGGTGGTGCAGCGCATCCTTTCACAGAAGTGTCCGATCAGTCCGATCGCCACGGCCGGCTGAGACGCAATCAACGCCAACAATCTGCACCGTTCCAGGAGCAACAACCGACACCTCGTGACAGCTATAGCGCTGGCGCTGCGCCCGCGGCCATCGAGCGCAGAGATCTCGCCAAACATTTCGCCCGGGCCAAGGACACGCAACACTTGTTCGCGGCCGTCGATGCCGCCGATCACAATCCGCACCTCCCCCAACAGGATCCCAAACAGCCCGGACCCTTCATCCGTCTGAAGAAAGATCGCCTCATTGGGTGCTGCGTGCCGCTCATTCATGGTCAAGGCCAAGGTCTCCAACGCGTCAGCTGGCACGTCGGCGAACAAGCGGCTGCGCCGCAGGATGCGAAGGCGGGTCTGTAACGTATCCATTACGGTCTCGTGCGTTCTTGATCGAACTGGGTTCGCAGAAGGCTGTCCCTGCCGGCTTTGACTGGCGCGGCAAAAGGAAAACGCAGTCCCGCCGCCGCCCCCTCGGTCCGCGTCGTTCCGTGGCGCTTTATCTGGCGGCTCATCATGTTTGATTCGGTTTGGATGGCGACTTTGTATACTGGGGTTTTTATTTCTGTCACGCCGTGGAGTTCCGACCACTCCGCCGCCCAGGCTAGTGATTTCGGTAAACCCGGCGGCGAGGTAGCCGGCTCCGGTGGCATTGGAGATTGCCGTAAACGCGGCATTGTAAATTACGTTCCGCGGCTGGGCGCCGCCCCCGAACACACGCATGTTTTGATGAAATAATCTGGGCATTCCCATTTATCCTTAACGTCGTTGTGTTTCGGTGAGCCGCGCCGGCATCGTGCGTCTGCCCGCGCAGCATCGCACCCAAGTGTCGTCGACGAAATCCGACCCCCTTTACTGCGGTGATGCGCAGCTTAGCGGCGCCGGCGATTGCGCGATGTGATCTGGCTCACACCGCGCTCAAATTTCAGAAACGGCCGTTGGACTGAACGGCTTCGCCGTAGGGGAGGCGGTGGCCGCGCGACATCTGAGTTGAGGTTATCTTCCGAGGGGCCGGTGCCGTCGCGCTGGCTTGCTCGAACCACGGGAGACCTCGATGACGCCGTTGCGTTTGCGGATGACCGAAGACATGAGGTTGGCGGGGTTGGGATTACGGGTCGCGGTAGGGACGGTGATTACTCACCGCCCCCCGCGCAGATCCCGGCGTGCGGCTTTGTCGGGTAGCTCAGCCATTGCTGGCTTTCGCCCCCACGGATCCCACCGTGCGGCGTTACCGCAGTGGGCTCTTCAGAAAGGACCTGAGGCGGGTCGATCTGGTCGCCTCGTTCACACGCGCGAGGTTCGGCTGCAAGGGTTGCCAGCGCTGTGTCTGGCCCTTCGCCTGCCCCGTCGTGATCCCTTCCTGCCGCTCCCTTCTCTCCATCGCCTCGTTTCCTTCGGCGACTTCATCGACAGTATGGAGCGGTCCGACTCTCCATCAGCGATGCGACGAACTGTGGTTGTCCCTCGTTCGCCGCCCCCACCGGAAACCACCGGTGGACACTGATGGGTCTCATAGGTTCCGGAATGGGCCTTTCGGCCGTGACGTGGTCTAAGCCCCCGGCGGAGCACCCAGTCTCTCGCATGACGAGACCGGATGTGCGGCTTTCGCTGGTGCGGGCGCCAGCTCTGCCTCCGCAACATGCCGATTTCGGGAGTCAATGCCACACCCCGTCCGACCGCTGTCTACGCTTCGGACCCCGCGTCGCCGCGACGCCCGCAAAACTCGCTCCCGTCCTGCCTGCTCGGCTTTGAACGGACCAGACTGGATGAGAGAGTTGGGTCGGGCTTCGAGGACTGCATGAGGATGGATACCGCGGCGTTTGCGACTTGGCTTGGCGGGATTGGGCTTTTGGACCCGGCGCAACGCGCCGAGGCGTTCCGGGAGTTGGCGCTGGCCGAAGCGGACGATCCGATCGACCTTTCGGCTCACCCTGTCGATGCCGCCGTGCGGCCTTCTGAGGCTGCTGTTGCGCCCTCGCTCCCGGTCGCGGAGACGGACGATGCCGCGACTGAGGAAGACCTGTTGTCGAAGGTCGGGCGGGATCGGATTGCGCGCTTTGGCTGTCCGCACTGCGGTCGGGATGACGTTCGTCCCTGGGGCAAGGCTGGCGGCAAGCCTCGGTACCGCTGCACGAGTTGCCGGAAGACATTCAACCCGCTGACCGGGACGCCGTTGGCCGGCTTGCATCACCAGGATCGCTGGCCTGACCAGGCGCAGGCGCTGATCGCCGGCGAGACGATCGCGAAAGCTGCGGAACGTTGCAAGGTGGCCTACACCACCGCATTCCGGTGGAGACATCGGTTCCTGTCCGCGCTCAATCTCGACAAGCCGCGGCGCCTGTCCGGGATCGTCGAGGCGGACGAGACCTTCATCCTCGAAATCCTTCAAGGGCAAACGCCGCGATCTGCCGAGAGCATCGCGCAAGCGGGGCGGCAAGGCCGCCAAGCGGGGTCTGTCGGCGGAGCAGATCCCAGTCATCGTCGCCCGCGACCGCACCGGCGCGACCATCGATGCCGTCCTGCCGCGGCTCGACGCCGCCAGCATCACAGCCGCGCTCGGGCAGGTCATTACCCGGCCAGCGGAACTGTGCTGCGATGGAGGTGCGGCGATCACCGCATTCGCTCGGCGCGCCCGGGTCAAGTTCCATGTCTTGCCCGCACCCGGCACGCCCAAGCCGGAGGCGCCGAATCTCCACATCAATAACGTGAACGCCTACCACGGCCGGCTGAAGGAGTGGATGCGGCGCTTCCATGGCGTCGCCACCAAGAACCTCCCGAGCTATCTGAGCTGGCGGCGAACGATCGAGGCCCTCTCAACAAACTCGGTCCCGGACGCCTGGATCATGGGCGCCGCCGGATTGGGTCCATATCAACAGAATTCGATATAAGAGCGTACATAATTACCCTATTGCGGCGTTTCAGTCCGCGCGCTCCGCCTCAAGCCGCGGCTTGCGGCCGCGCTTCCGCGGCCGCGGATCGCGGCCGGCGAGCGCCGCGAGCCGGTCGAGAAACGCCGGCGGCCCGAGCGGCCGGCCGATCGTCTCGCCGGCGCGCAACGCCGCGACGAGGGCCGCGTCCGCCTCCTCGGCGATCAGGTCGGCGAAGCGCCCGCCGCAGCGCGAAAGCAGCGGCGCGACCCCCACCAGCCCGTCGTCGCGGCCGGCCAGATGCGCCCGCGCGCTCGACCACGGCCAATCCTCGGCGCGCTCGACAAGCCGCGCCCTGACCGGATTCATCGCCACATAGCGCGCCGCCGCCATCAGGTGCTCCTCGTCCATCACGACAGAGGAAAAGCGCGCCTGGAAGAGATGGCTCACCGGTTGCGCGCGTTGACGAAGGCGGAATAACGCCGGTGGGCCTTGCCCAGCGCCCGGCCGAGCCCCTCGGGCGTCGCAGGCGTCAGGATGAGATGCACGTGGTTGGGCATCAGGCAAGGCTCGTGCGTGAAACGAGCGCGTCCCGTCTCGTTCGTCTGTCGGCGTCGCGCGGATTGTCGGCATTGGTCCTTTCGCCACGGGCGCTGCCGGGCGGCGTCAACATCCCAGCCCGTGATGACCGGCTGGCTGTTTTTATGACAGGAAACAAGAGCGCGGTAGAAACCGCGGAGGCCGCTTTTCACTCATCGGATTGGGGCAGTTTTTTTGGGTCGATCGAAGCGCCGGCGTGTTGCGGGGTCCACGCCTCGAAGCGCGCCGTCGCCGCAACAGTCGCCGAAGTCGTATGGAGCCTCGTGCCAGCGAACCAAACACTTACAGAACTGGCTGAAAGCGTCCAGACGCACCCCCTGCTCGCCCCCATCGGTCTGTCGATCATGCCCATTCTGCCGTGCAGCCTGAATTGCTGTGCCGCGCAACACGAATCCGAACGCTGGCTGGCGACCGCCGCCAGCTTCGGCTATGCGACCGAGGTTGGTTGGCTCCGCGAGTGCCTCTCGTGGGCGGCGGAGTGGTCGGAACTCCACGGCGTGACAGAAATAAAAACCCCAGTATTCAAACTCGCCATCCAAACCGAATCAAACATGATCAGCCGCCAGATAAAGCGCCACGGAACGACGCGGACCGAGGGAGCGGCGGCGGGACTGCGTTTTCCATTTGCCGCGCCCGTCAAAGCCGGCAGGGACAGCCATCTGCGAACCCCGGCGTGACCGGCTTATTGGGTCAGAAGGCCCATCTTTGTGTTTCGGCGTCCAATTTTGACCCACGCGTCCATTGAGCTAACTGCATGAAACGGCGACATAATTCTTCTTTTGAGACCAATCCGATCGGCGTTCAAATATTGACCCCGGCATCTCGACAAAAACCGTCCTAGAATCAATTGGTTCGGAGAAACGTGGTGGGGGTCAATATTCGACGCCGATTCACACCCTTCCGCGGCGTCCGCCTACGTCCTTGTTCCGTCAGCGAAAATCGACCCACTCTATCCAGGTGCTGTCAAAGTCGGGTCTTCCGCGAAGTTGCGAGCGGGAGCCAAAACCGACCGGACACAGCTCTGTCGTGTGGTGCGTACCCCGCACCGCTGCGGGGTACACACTGACATGGCAGTTTTTGTCCGGGCGTCGACGTCAGCACCCAACCTCGACGCGGTTTTAGACGTACCGGGCTCGCTGGATGATCCTCCGGCTGTGCGATGGACCAGGCTGCTTAATAAACGCTCTGGCCCTCCACGTTTCCTTCCGGGCTATAACGACCCACCATGACAATCTTGCCGTTACCGGTCGCCACACCGCAGCCAACTTGCGTCGTATTTCTCCAGACCACCTGCGTGTAGTGTCCAACATTCTCCCAATTGCCGGTACTAGAGACATTTGGGAAAACACCCCCGGTGAAATACTGTTTTTCGTTGCCCCACATATCCACTAATTGGGTAACGGTAAAGGCGTTTGGAGGGCCGCCTTCAGCCAAGTTTTCTCCGACGCCGGGAGTGCCACTATGTTGGAACTGCCCGGTCGAGGCTAAGTGATTCGCATATTGCTGGGCACTCGCGGCCAAACTGTCTGACCACTGCAGGGCGGGGACCCCGACCGCGGCTCTGTAATTGTTGTGGGCGGCCAGAATCTCCTGAACTTGGTCGCTCGCCGGCCCGCCTGACGGCGAACCGAGATTCTGCGGATCATTGCTGCCAGCCGCCCACAATGCATTGTCCGCTGTCTCGGTTTGCGAACCCTTGCGGTAGACGACCAGATTGCCGTCATCCTGGATGTTGAAAAACGCGCCGGGGTTGCCCGACGTGTCGCTTGCCCAGTGTGCCTTGCCGTCCTTGCTGTACAGAACAAGATTGCCATCGGTCTGCATGGTGAACTCGTCCGGATCGACCAATCCCCCTCCGGTATTCGTCGACCAGAGAGGCTTCCCATTGCGGTTGTAGAGGACGGCATTTCCGTCCGTTTGCATAATGAACTTGTGAAGCATGTTGTTCGACTGCAGAAAGTGCCCTGGAACAAGTTTGTCTCCTGAATGAAAAATCCCCATCGTACCCTCTCCATTATCCTGGCCCAACGATTGGGCCATCACCTGGGGGACAATCCCGGTACGGGCGTCCGCCCAACGTCCGGTAGATACGCGACAGACCCTGTCGAGGTCTGTGATCTCGCTCACACACTGGAGGGAATTCGGTTAATTCGTAAGAAAACTTGCCGTTTCTATCGGTTTTACGGTGACAGTTTTACGGTTTTACGGTTAAGCCCTCAGAGCCTAGCCCGTCAGCCCGCGGCCTGCGCGGCGAGCCGCGGCTTGCGGCCGCGCTTCCCCGGCCGCGGATCGCGGCCGGCGAGCGCCGCGAGCCGGTCGAGAAACGCCGGCGGCCCGAGCGGCCGGCCGATCGTCTCGGCGGCGCGCAACGCCGCGACGAGCGCCGCGTCCGCCTCCTCGGCGATCAGGTCGGCGAAGCGCCCGCCGCAGCGCGAAAGCACCGGCGCGACCTCGATGAGCCCGTCGTCGCGCCCGGCCAGATGCGCCCGCACGCTCGACCACGGCCAATCCTCGGCGCGCTCGACGAGCCGCGCCCTGACCGGATTCATCGCCACATAGCGCGCCGCCGCCATCAGATGCGCCTCGTCCATGACGGCCGAGGAAAAGCGCGCCTGGAAGAGATGGCCGGTCACGCGGTTGCGCGCGTTGACGAAGGCGGAATAACGCCGGTGGGCCTTGCCCAGCGCCCGGCCGAGCCCTTCGGGCGTCGCAGGCGTCAGGATGAGATGCACGTGGTTGGGCATCAGGCAATAGCTCCACACGGTCACCCCCTCCCGCGCGCACGCCTCGCGAAGGAGGTCGCGGTAGAGCTCGTAATCCGCGTCGGAGAAGAACACCCGCTCGCGCCAGTTGCCGCGCTGGGTGACGTGATGGGGAAGGTCTGGAACGACAAACCGGCCGATCCGCGCCATGGACCGCTCCAGCAGGTTACGATGAGCCGGGAAACATAGCGGAAACAAGAAAATAGTAAAGTCGAGGAAGGGCGCGGTGGCTTGAGCCTTTGGCAATCGCTCCGTTTCCCTTCCCCGCTCATCAGTAGGGTCGGGGACTGGCGCGCCGGTTTAGGCCGAAGTTTGTGTTCCCTGTTGGCTCGCTCTTTCGTCTGCGAGTGTCACACCATCTCGGCCATGCCACGTTTCCAGCCCCCGCCTCGTCGAACGCAGCATGCGGATTTCCCGCACTGCGCTCTCCTGTTTGCTTCGCCTCAAGGTTTATGGGGCCTATCCTGCCGAAGCGGCTTTCGGCGCTGGTCGAACCACTCGGTAGCCGTTGAACAGCCCCAGAGTTTGGTAGAGCCAGCCCCTACTCCACTGCGTCCAGCCGAAGCCCTTCCGAGCAGATAGAAGCGGAAAGCGGGCTTAAGCCTTCGCTTTGCAATAGAGCTTTCTCTGCAGGTTCCTGATCTTGTCGGGCGTTGCAAGGCTCATCGCCAATCCCCCCTTCCTCGCCAGCTTCGAAAGCGCACCAGAAGTCAGGGCCCTTTCCTCCGCCGGAATTACCCGGCCTCACAGGTCGTACGACCCTGTCCGACTCCCGCTAGGCCCACCGCCTGAAAGCGATGGTGGAGATGCGACCTCCAACCGGACGGGCCTCCCCCGATTACCCGCGCTGCCCTTCCAACGTGCCGTGCCCATTACCCCGGCGGACCGAACAGGGGCATGCGTCGATGGCTTGCCTGTTCGTGCGGCCTTCCCCAAACTTGCAGGTGGGTCGGCGTCCGCATTGGTTCTTTCGAGGCCTGCTCAGGCTATCACTCGCGTTACGGCCCGCCGGATCGCTCGACCGCCCAAGGCGGCCTTGGTCACGAGGCTTCGGCCCGGCCAGTCACCCAGCCGAACCGCTCGTCAGCTACCGAACTCATCGACATCTATCCGGATGGAACCTCCCTCCACTAGCAACACGCGCCTTCGGGGCGCACTGCAACCGTCACCGTAATACGCTGCGGCAGCCGTAATACCCTTTGCCAGCGCATTGAATCGGGTAAGCTGGCGCGATAGGATCGCGGCGTGCGGGAGCGCGCGTGCGGGTTCATCCGTGGGAGGCGGCCATGGCCTTGCGCACAGACCGAGTGAGGGCCGCCGGCGGTCGGCGGCGTCAGCCGCAGGCGCCAGAGGGACACAGCCGGCTCAAGGGGCGCGTCGCCGCCGGCTCGGCCTCCGGATCCAGCCGGCCGAGAGTCGCGTTGGGGACGACACAAGGCGCCGCGTCCGCTCCGCCGAGGACAAGGCCGTCATCGGCAGAAACGTCCAGATCTGCGGCTGTCCGGCGACCGAGAGGAAGATGACCGATTCGCCCGCCCCCGACCGTCGGCACGATCCATGATCACGTTGCCCGAGCTGGCGGCGGAAGCCCTCGGCTCGTTCCTGGCCGCCGACATGAGGGATCGGTTCGGGGCCTCGCATGCGCGCCTGGCGGAGATCATTCCGTTCGCGGCCCGGCTTGCGCTCGAGTGCATCGGCAACAGCGACGCCCTCTACCACAACGTCGAGCATACCATGCTCGTCACCCTGGCGGGCCACGACATCTTCAAAGGGCGCGCGCTTTTGACCGAGTCGACTCCGGCCGACTATTCGCACTTTATCTTCGCATGCCTGACGCACGACATCGGCTACGTCCGAGGGATCGTCAAAGGGGACGGGAACGATAGCGTGGTGGTCGACGCCGCAGGCCGCAAGGTCGCATTGCCGCGCGGCTCGTCCGACGCCGCGCTCGCGCCCTATCATGTCGAACGGTCGAGGCTGTTCGTGCTGGATCGGCTCGCGTCGATCGAGGAGCTCGACGGCCCGCGGATCGCAAGCGCGATCGAGCACACGCGCTTTCCATTCTCGTCGCTGCCGGAAGACCCCGACATTGACGAATGGGCGGCGTTGCTGCGGGCCGCGGACCTGGTCGGCCAGATGGGCGATCCGCATTACCTGAGAAAGGCCAACGCGCTCTACTACGAATTCGAGGAAATCGGCATGAACAAACAGCTCGGTTACGATTCGCCGGCTGACCTGGTCGACAAATATCCGCAATTCTACTGGAACAGGGTGTCTCCTCACATTCAGGACGCCGTACGCTACCTGAACGTGACCTCGAGCGGGCGGCAATGGATCAACGGCCTCTACAGCAACGTCTTTCGCGCCGAGCATGAGCTGGGCCTGGCGGGGTCTCAGCCCTGATTGCGGTTGAGTCTGAGAAAGCGTTGCGCGTCAGAGGGCGCCCTTTGAAATGACCGCTTTGCTGGAGCGGCGGCGCGGCAGGCGCGTCGGAAATTCCTGACGGCCGATCCGGCCGGGCGCGAGGCGTTCGTTTCTGGACTGCTACCCCAGCAGCCCGCCGTCGCGCGGCGCCAGCGGATTGTCGGTCAGCGCCGCCAGATCGGGGGTGTCGATCCGCGGGACGCGCGTGAGCGCCGCCCAGAGATTGTCGACGTCGCGCGCCGCGACGCCTTCGACGATGATGACGGCCCGGGTCGAGCGGTCCGCGTCCGGCCATCCCGGCAGCGCCCGCGGGGCGTGAAAGACGTGCTGAACGCCGTCGACCAGGATCGGCCTTTCCGGCCGGTCGGCGAGAGCGAACAGGCCCTTGAGGCGCAAGAGCCGCGGCCCCAGCATCGAGCCGACCAGCGACAGGAATTTTGCAAAGGCGCCCGGGTCGATGGGTTCGGCGCTGCGGAAAGCAAAACTTTGCACGCCGTGCGGAGAACGCTTGCCCCCTCCACCACGCCATAGCCCGTCGAAGGACGAGCGTCTTCGACGCCCTATTGCGTGGTCCCCCTCCCCCGCGCTTCGCGCAGGCGAGGAAAATGGGGCGGCCAAAAACTCCGCCGGTCCGAACTCGGCCGCCGCGCCGTCGACGATCGGCGCCGAGGGGTTGAGGTCCCGCAACGCCGCGTCGAGCTCGGCGAGGCGCGCCCGGCGCTCGCCCTCGGGCAGAAGATCGCTCTTGGCGACGACCAGCCGGTCGGCGAGCGCGATCTGGCGCGCGCTTTCGGGCCGCGCGCGCAAGGTCGCGAGCCCGTTCACGGCGTCGACGAGCGTCGTCACGTCGGAGAGCGCGAGCCGCGACGACAAGTCGGGGTCGGCGACGAGCGCATGCAGGATGGGGGCAGGCTCGGCGAGGCCCGTCGTTTCGAGGACGATCCGGCCGAAGGCCGGCAGGGCGGAGTTCGCGGCGCGCCACGACGTCGCGCAGCGTCTCGACGAGATCGCCGCGCAGGGCACAGCAGACGCAGCCGCTGTTGATGAGGATGGCGTCGCCGGTCAGCGTCTCGTACAGCAGATGGTCGAGCCCGATCTCGCCCCATTCGTTGACGATCACCAGCGCGTCGGCGAGCGCCGGCGCGCGCAGGAGGCGGTTGATCAGCGTGGTCTTGCCGGCGCCGAGAAAACCGGTGACGATATGAAAGCCGATCGCGTCGCAGCCCGTCATGATCGACGCTCCGCGACGCCGGCCGCTCTTGTTGCGCCTGGAAGCATTTGATCCTTTTGTAACCGCTCGAGAGAGTATCCGATTGACCGTCCGCCTTCACCGCGCCGACCTGCCCGCCGACTGGACTTACCGCGAAGCCGTCGCGATCGACACCGAAACTTTGGGTCTGTCCGTCGGACGCGACCGCCTGTGCGTGGTTCAGCTTTCGCGCGGCGACGGAGACGCCGAGGTCGTGCAGATCGAGGCCGGCCAGAAGAGCGCTCCCAACCTCGAGAGGCTGCTGGCCGACCCGAATGTCGTCAAGCTGTTCCATTTCGGCCGTTTCGACATCGCCGTGCTGGCCGATGCCTTCGGCGTGATGGCCGCGCCCGTCTATTGCACCAAGATCGCCTCAAAACTCGCCCGCACCTACACCGACCGGCATGGGCTGAAGGACCTTACGCGCGAGCTCATCGGCGTCGAGATCAGCAAGCAGCAGCAATCCTCCGACTGGGGTGCGCCGACACTGACCGACGCCCAGCTCGCCTACGCCGCCTCGGACGTTCTCCATCTCCACGCCCTGCGCGAGAAGCTCGACGCGATGCTTGCGCGCGAAGGTCGGGACGGCCTCGCCCGCGCCGCTTTCGCCTATCTGCCCGAACGCGCGCGTCTCGATCTCGCGGGGTTCGCGGAGATGGACGTGTTTTCGCACGGGTACCCATAACGGAACGCGCCGATCATCGCTCATCGGGGCGTGGCGGAATTCGCCTGGTCAGTGAGCTGCACCGTCCAGCTCTTGGCGTCCTTGCCGGTGTCGACCTCGAAGAAGCCGGTCCGGTCGTAGCCGCGCCGGAAGCAGTCCTGGCGGCCTTCGATCTTGAACTCGCGGTCGGAGGTGCACATGAAGGCCTTGCCCTTCCACTCGCCCCCGCGCTCGTCCATCGCATAGACGTAATAATACTGCGCCGCCAGCGCGCCGCGCAGAAGCGTCGTGCAGTCGAGCGACTTCAGATTCCACCAGCCCTCGCTGACCCAGCTCTGGCCGTCGGTGTAGGCCAGCGCGACGCTGACGCGATTGGCGGTGTTGTTGCACATCCGCAGGTCGGCGGCGGCCGGCGCCGCGGCGACGAGCGCGACGCCGATTGCCGCAAGTGACAGCAATCTGGCGCGTTTCTTCAATCGGGTCTCCGGTTTCGGCGGCCATATTCGCCGCGAAAGGGGCTCTGTCAACAGCGGGATCCTCCACGAGAGGGGCGCGCAGCTCACGGCGACGAAGAGCGGCTCTTCCACGCTCGTTTTCTCGTTGAAGCGCCGTTTCGCGGCGTCTCACGCCCGGCGCTCGAGGCGCCAGTCGGGCCGCGCCGAGCGGATCAGCACGACTTCGGCGAGCGCCTGGCGGGTCAGAAGGCCGACGATCGCGCCGTCGGCGTCGGTGACGTAGAGCGCCTCCGCCTTCGGGTCCTGCAGCCGCTCGAACACGCTCTCGACCGGGGCGGTCGGGCGAACGCTGTCGACGCCGGCGCGCATGAAGGCGCTCGCCGGCTCTTCGCCGCCGTGCCTGCGCACCGCGTCGAGGATGTCCTCGCGGGTCAGGAGGCCGGCCGGCTTCCTGAACGCGTCGACCACCGGGAATTCGTGCTGCGCCGTGGCGAGCAGCGCGTCGACGGCCTGGCCGAGATTGGCGTCGATCGAGATCGGGGTGAAGCGCGTCTCCATGGCGTCGGCGACGGACAGCCCTTTCAGCGCCTGCTGCGCCGCGCTCATCTGCGCTTCGCCGGCCGCGGCCATGTAGATGAAGATCGCGATGAAGATGAGGAGCGGATTGACGAACAGGCCGAGAAAGCCGAGGCCGATGGCGAAGGCCTGGCCGATCTGGGCGGCGACTGCGGTCGCGCGCGATCCTCCGAGCCGCATCGCGAGCAGCGCATGCAAGACCCGACCGCCGTCCATCGGAAAGGCGGGGATGAGGTTGAACACGGCGAGAAAGATGTTGGCCGCGGCGAGCCGGCCCAGCAGCGACAGGCGGGGATCGTCGATCTCTGTCAGCACGTCGGGCTTGAGCGAGCCTACGGCAATAGCGAGCGCGAGTCCGATGACGAGATTGACGGCAGGCCCGGCGAACGCGACGACTAGCTCCTGGCGCGGGTCGGGCGGCAGGCGCGGCATGCTGGCGACGCCGCCGATCGGCAAGAGCGTCACCTCGGGCGACTGGATGCCATAGCGGCGGGCGGCGAGGATGTGGCCGAACTCGTGCAGCACCACGCAGAGGAAGATGAGGACGATGAACAGCGTGCTGTCCAGCGCCGCGCTCGGGCCGCCGTGCGCCCAGGCGCTGGCGGCGATCCAGACGAGGAACAGCAGAAAGGTGATATGGATCTTGACCGCCGTCCCGCCGAAGCGGCCGACGGTGATCGACCAGGGCATCCTTCCAATTCTCCCACGTCGCGGCGCGCCATTCTAGTAGCTTCGGCGGATGGATCGACATTCCTTAGACGTCAATTCGAGCAGGTGAAATATATCTTCAGCTCGACGTTCTTAAAGCCGCGCTTCGATGGCGGGGCGACGCGATTTTCAAAACCGCTGCCGTGGCTCGCCGGAGCTCTCACGAAACACCCGTGGAAGGCGAAAAATCCTTTCATTTCCTTTCATTTCCTTTTCCAAAATCGAGTATTTTCAATAGGTTACGCAGAACTTTCACGCCCCCCCTCCCCCCAGGGACCCCGGGTTTCCCTCCGTCGCCGCCCGAGCCGCGATGCGGGCGACAATTCAAGACCTGCGGCGATCGGCTTTTCCTGCCCCGGGATTCGCCATGCGGGCAACGCGCCCGCCTCGATCGATCGGTTGCGAGCGGCGGCAGGCCATACGGCTTCGATGGAAGCGGACAATTGATGCCCTCCTTTGGGTTGAGAACATAAATAGAACAAACTCCAAGCCTTGACAAGAGATCGTTCGTTTTTCTCTTTCCCGGAAGCGGTCATGGGCCGCCGCCTATTCGGCGGCCTCCGCCGCGAACCACGGCGAAAACAAGCGCCGGAAAACGAAACAGCTGCCTGGCGAACGGCTCCTGCACCAGCTTGACGTTGGGAAAAGCTGGGCCGGCGAGCAGGGAATTTGTTCGCGGAAACAGAGGCTTAACAGGTTGACAAATCGCGAGGGCAGGGAACTTGCCGCCCGCCCGGAGGCCCGCCAAAGTTGTCCGCGCCCACAAAATCGCCGATGATTGGAGCCATGAACCGCCTCGCCCTGCCTCTTCTCACCGCCGCCGCGGCCTTGCTCGCCGCGCCCCTCCCGGCGCGGGCAGATTTTTCCTCCTGCGTTGCGTCGCTGCGCGCCGACGCCGCTCATGCGGGCATATCGGCCGCCACGATCGACCGCGCCTTTAGCGGGCTCAGCCCGACATGAAGGTGCTCGAGTTCCAGAAGCAGCAGCCGGAGTTCAAGACGCCGATCTGGGACTATGTCGCGGGCCTCGTCGACGAGGAGCGGGTCAGCGACGGCAAGGCGGCGATGGCCAGGAACGGCGGCGCCCTCGCCCACGCCGAGCAAACCTATGGGGTCAGCCGCTACATGGTCGCCGCGATCTGGGGGGTCGAATCGAATTTCGGCGCGGAGATGGGCAACCGGCCGCTCGTGCAGTCGCTCTCGACGCTCGCCTGCCTCGGCGAGCGGCAAAACTATTTCCGCTCCGAGCTAATGGCGACCTTGAAAATCATCGACCGCGGCGACATTCCGGCCGAGAAGCTCGCCGGGCTCCTGGGCGGGAGCGTTCGGCCAGACCCAGTTCATGCCCTCGAGCTACCTCAGGCTCGCGGCGCCCGGCTCCGACGGGCGGCGCGACATCGTCAACTCGGCCGACGACGCGCTCGCCTCGACCGCCCATTATTTCGCCAAGTCGGGCTGGCGCCCGGGCGCGCCGTGGGGGTTCGAGGTGAAGCTGCCGCCGAACTATTCCGGCCCTTCGGGCAGGAAGGCGAGGCAGCCGATGTCCTTCTGGGCGGCGCGCGGGATCACCGGCATCGACGGGCGCCCGCTCGGCGAGGGGGAAGCGGGGCTGCTCCTGCCCGCCGGACCGAATGGGCCGGCCTTTCTGGTCACGCGCAATTTCGACGTCGTCTATTCCTATAACGCCGCCGAATCCTATTCGCTCGCGGCCTGCGTGCTCGCCGACCGCCTCGCCGGCGGCCCCGGCATCCGGACGCCCTGGCCGACCGACGACCCGGGCCTGTCGCGCGAAGGCCGGCGCGAGCTGCAGACGCTTCTCGCCAAGAAGGGCTACGACGTCGGCGCGCCGGACGTGGCGATCGGGAGCAAGACCAAGCAGGCGATCGCCGACTTCGAGCAGAAGAACGGCATGCCGGTCAACGGACGGGCGTCGCAGAAGGTGCTGGAGGCTCTGAGGCGGTAGGGGCGCTTTCCTCCCCTGCGGAGCGGGGGAGGGGGACCATGCGAAGCATGGTGGAGGGGGCAAGAGAGGGGAACGATCGATTGAGAGCGCCGCCGGAAACGATTACCAACGCCCGCCGACTGCGGCGCAATCTATCCGCTCCCGAAGCGATGCTGTGGACCCGGTTTGCGCGCCCGTTCGCCGGATTTGCCGACGTTTCGCCGCCAGCATCCGATCGGGCTTTATGTGCTCGACTTCTACTGTGCGAAGGCGCGGTTTGCGGTCGAAATCGACGGGCGGAGCCATGAGCTCGACGGGCGGCCGCAGCACGACGCGCGCCGGGACGCGTGGCTCGAGGCGCGTGGTATAACGGTCATGCGCATCGCCGCAGCGGACGTGTTGGCGGACGTCGATCGGACGGTCGATGGGATCATGCGAATGGCGGCGGCGATGACCAATGCGCAGGCTGACATAAGCAGTTGTTGACGATGCGACCCTCGCAGGCCCCCTCCACCACGCTTCGCGTGGTCCCCCTCCCCGCTTCGCAGTCGCTTTGCAGGGGAGGATTGCGGCCGACCGACGACCCGGGCCTGTCGCGCGAAGGGCGGCGCGAACTGCAGACGCTTCTCGCCAAACGCGGCTACGACGTCGGCGCGCCGGACGGGGCGATCGGAACCAAGACCAAGGAGGCGATCGCCGATTTCGAATTGCCCTCAATTGAAATCCGTAGGTTATGCGGTGCAGAAATCAGGTGCAGAAGTTTCCGCCCATTTGCGACGTCCCCACACGGGTAGCAACCGTTAGATTTGGACCACTGGAACGCGGCGGCCGGAGCCGAAGGGAACGAACATAGGGGTTGAGTATGCTGTCGCCGTGAAGCAGGGGATCGTGGCGCAGCGGCGGAGCCAATCCGAGCCGGCTTCGTCGTTCTGGTCTGGAGGCTGCGAAGGGGCCCAGCGAGCGCTGAACCGGGCTGTCATGCAGGAACGGACGGCGTCCATCCGATTGTCGTGGTTGGGCACCACCTCGCCTTTCTTCGTTCAATACGGGCCTCGCGGTCTTCGGCGCTGTAGTCGCGGGGCTCAGCCGGCGAAGTGAACAAAGGGCGATCATCGAGAGCATCGATATTTATGACGCTCCAACTCCGATTGCCGTCTGTAAGCAGCATCGCGACGTAAACTCCGCAGCGCCGGCATATGATCTGCTCGGAAGCGTGCAGCCCGAACGCATATCGCTGCAATTGATCCGGGTCTTTGACAATTGGCGTCACGCGCGCCTTTGGATCTGGGAAAGCCCTGGCGTTGTGCTTGCGACAAAATGAGCACTGACAAGCGCCGAGTACCTGCTCGCCCGGAGGCCTATCAGTGTGCAGCTCAATGTGAATTGAGCCGCAGTGGCAGCTGCCCTTGTGGATCATTTCCTTCATCCCGAACACTTCAGGACACCACAACAACGATGTTTCCGCCGGGCGCAATTTAGGGTCCAATCTCGTGAAAGCCATAACGTTTTCCAAACCCGGCGAATTTTCGGCCGCAAGAACGACGACGCGTGGAATTGCTTATTCTTGAAGCCGGAGGCGGCTGAAGATGAGCCGCGAGGCCCGGCGGCCGCTTCACGCAGCCACGAGGCCGAGGTGCTTCTCCATGGGCGCAAAATCGCGGTCGTCGTGCAGCAACGCGCAGCGACGTTCGATGCAAAACGTGCCGATGACGATGTCCGCGGTCTTCCGGACCGTGACGCCCAGCTCCCTCAACTTGCGACAATTCCGGGCGGCGAGAGGCGCGAGATCGGCGTCGAGGAGAGACACGACCGCAAACCGACGCAATCCGCATTCAATCCGCGCTGCATGGGCCTCGTCCCGGGCGCCCTGAAGAACTTCGAGCAGAATGAGGTCGCCGACCAGGATTGGCTCGCGTTCTGACCGCAGCTTCGAGTTCTGGCGGTCGCCGGGGTGCGTGACCCGCGAAGCTGCGCGATCCACACGGCGCTCCCTTCCCCAGCTTTGCTGCTACGGCATGCGTACAAGTCATAGAGTTCCGAGCGATCGGCGCGTCCCCCCTTCTCCGCGAAGCGGGGAAGGTGCCCCCGAAGGGGCGGATGGGGTGTGGAAAGCAGGTACGCTCCGACATCGGTTCGCGCTGACGGTCGTGCAATCCGACTTGGTTTGAAGAAGCGGGCCACACCCCATCCGGCGCTCCGCGCCACCTTCCCCAGCAAAGCGCTACGGGATGCACACATCTCGCAGGAGCCAACCTTTGGCGATGGCATGAAAATATTCGAGCCCTCGGCGCAGCGTGATCGGCCCCGGCGGCTTGGACGACGGATAACCGTTCCAGCCGCCGAGACGGCCGATGATCCAGGCGGCCCAGGCCAAGCTGTGTGGCTTGTGCGGGTTCTTCTGCAGCGCCGTCTTGCCTTCGATCTGGCCGTTGAGACCGTCGAGCACGGCGATCTCCGGCTCGCTGAAGGCGATTTCGGCCGGCTCGCCGCTCTTGCCGTCGCGCGCCTGCACCAGCTGCAGGGTCACCGCCGCCGCCTTGGTGGCGATGGCGGCGAGCTTGATCAGGCCCTCGGCGCTGGCAAGCTGGCTGTCCTCGAGCTGCAGGCCTTGCGTTTTCATCAGGCGGAACAATTGCTCGATCGTCCAGCGCATCCGGTACCAGTCGACGATTTGCCAGGCCGCCGCCACGTCAGCCACCGCGTGGGTGGTGAGCAGGCGCCAGTGCACCGGCTCGACGCCAGCGGGTGGGTTGCGCTCGATCGCTTCGACGAGCCGCAACGACACCGTCTTGGGCAAGCCGCGCGCATCCGGGCTGTCGGGCCGCAGCACCTCGACCGATGTGAAACGCAGGCTCAGCACCGCCTGGCGCGCCTCCCGCTTGGGCGTGGCGAGCAGCTCGATGGCGCGCGTCGAAACGAACTCGAGCTTGGCCAGCACGCTCGCCAGCGTGCCGCCGCCGGCCACTGCGCGGTCGTGCATCACGCGGGCCAGCACATGGACGTTTTCGCCAGGCAGGCTCGCCCAGGTGGCGTAGATGTCGCCCTCCCGGTCGCCCACCATGGTGATGGTCGCCGCCTGCCCCAGCACCGCCTTGGCCTGATTGCCGGTATCGACCCAGCGGCGCGATTCCTTGTCCTTGAGCTTGCGCTTGGCATGCGGGGTCTTGACCCGGCCCTTGCGGGTGTAGACCGAGCCGCCCACCAGGCCCACAAGGCTGCCGCTGTCGGCATCCACCGCCACCATCGCATGCACCAGCACGCCGCGGCCCGAGCCTTTGCCGATCTCGCCGAGGCCGCGCCGCCGGCCGGGCTTGGTTTTGAAGTGGATCTCGCTCGTATCCTGGATGGCCAGCACGTGCCGGCCGGCCGCCGCCGCGGCGGTCTGCTCGCTCCAGCCGCCGATCAGGCGCTCGGCCGTCACCTTCTCGTTGGCCAGGAAGCGGCCGAAAGCCACCTCTTGGGCGCGGTTGCCTTGGCTGAGTTCGCGCAGGCAGACGGATTGGCGCACGACCATGCGATCGAGCAGTACAGCCCCCCTTTGTCGAGACGGCTGTCCCCGAACTGGCCCAACGACAGATTTTCAAGCGACATGGCGACACCCCGAAGTGATTCGACGTGTCGCCGACAGAATCACACGTCCGAGCCGGGGCGCGAGCGGGATTTCGCAGATGATTCAATTTGCCGCACCCCAACGTGCCCGCCGCGCCGGCCGTGCCGATCGGTTCACTCCGGCTATGAGATGTGTGCATACTGTAGCCGCGCGCGGGGGGAAGGGGAGCGCCCGCCGTTTGAGATGTGTGGATGGCGGAGCCGGCCTCAGCCGGAACCGTCCGCCCGTTAACGCCTCTTCAAGCCTGGAGGAAGACTGCTCGCCAGGCGATATCTCGATGAACGCAGACTTCGATGTCGTGATCGTTGGCGGCGGCGCCGCGGGGATCGGCGCGGCGCGGGCGCTGGCGGCGAGCGGATGTTCGACGCTTTTGCTGGAGGCGAGCTCCCGCCTCGGCGGACGGGCGTGGACGGTCGAGATCGGAGGATATCGGCTCGACCTCGGCTGCGGCTGGCTGCACTCGGGCGATCGCAATTCGTGGAGGCGCATCGCCGAGGAGGCTGGCCTCATTGTCGACCGGCGGCCGCCGAAGTGGGGCGTCCAGTACCGAAACCTCCGCTTCTCGCCGGATGAGCAGAAAGCCGCCAGAGCCGCGTTCTCCGCCTGGATGGAGCGGCTCACGGACGCGCCGCCGCCGAGCGACCGCGCCGCCGATGCGTTGCCGGAAGGCGGCGAGTGGAACGGCTACGTCCAGGCGATCGGCGCATTCATCAGCGGCGCGCCGCTGGAGCGCATCTCGGTCAGCGATTACCTCGCCTATGATTTGGCCGCGACGGACGTCAACCTCCGCGCGCCCGACGGCTACGGCGACCTGATCGTCGCAAGCCTTCCGTCCGAGGTTACGCCGCGGCTCTCGACCCCGGTCGAGGGTATCGAGCTCGAGCCCCAGGGCGTCGCGGTCACGACGCGGAACGGCGCGGTTCGCGCGCGCGCCGCGATTGTTACGGTGTCGACCGCCGTCCTCGCCGGGGGCGGCATCCGGCTGCCGAGCGCGCTCGACCCCTGGCGGGAGGCGGCAGGCTTCTTGCCGCTCGGCCACAACGAAAAACTGTTTCTGGAGGTGGTCGGGGATAATCCGTTCGCGCCGGAGACCCACGAGCTCGGAAATCCGCGGGACGCGATGACCGCCGCCTATTACATCCGGCCGTTCGGCTGGAACGTGATCGAGTGCTTCTTCGGGAGCGAAGGGGCGCAGATGATCGAGGAGAACGGACCGGCGGCCGGCTTCGATTTCGCCGTCGGCGAACTCGCCGCCCTGTTCGGGACCAAGGTTCGACGCTGCCTGCGGCCGCTGGTGGCCTCCTCATGGAGCCGCACGACCCGCATCGGCGGCGCTTACAGCTATGCGCTCCCCGGCCAGGCGGCGGCTCGGCAGCGACTGGCGCAGCCCTTCGAAGACCGGTTGTTTTTCGCCGGGGAAGCCACCAACGGTCAGGATTTCTCCACCGCGCATGGGGCGCATGACAGCGGGGCGCGCGCGGCCCAGGAGGCGCTCGCCGCGCTTAGGCCAGCAGGTAATCGATCGGCTCGAGCGCGCCGGCCCCATATCGTGAACCTTCGTGCTCTTTCTGGCAGGTCTCTTCACCACGAAGGTCACGAAGGTCCACGAAGGTCCACGAAGTCGCGTTCCAACGGTATCCCATCTGCGTGGGGCTCGACGAAACGGCAAGGCCCCGCACGACGATATCAGTAGTGATAATGATAATGGTAGCCGCCGCCATGCCAGCCACGGTGATAGCCGCCATGCCAGCCATATGCCAGCCGTAGCCATAGCCGCGATGCCAGCCGTAGCCGTAGCCCGGCGCGCCCACCACATAGGCGCCGCCATAGCCGTTCGGACGACAGCCCCCGTAAGGTCCGCGATGAAAGCCGATGCCGCAGCCCCCTGCGACGAACGTCACATACGGGACCGAAGACGAGAGCGGCGCGATCTGCATCGCCTGGGCCGGAACAGCCGCGAGCCCGGACAGTCCTATGGCCGCAGCAGCAAGAGCTTTTTGCATGACGTCCCCCTTTCGAACCGACAACGCGGTCCGAGCCAATCTTAGCTCAAGCAAAGTCTCCTGTCGTCGCGCCTCAGCCGCCGATTTAATCAATTGTTTGGAAGATGGTTAGCTCGGCGCCGCCTCTTGCGCCGGCGATGCAATTTTTGGATCTGCACGCGCCTCATTGTGTCTTGGTGGTTTTTTCTTTTCACCGCCGAGATCGCGAAGATCCACGAAGCGCAGCTACCCTTTAATGCCTCAGGTGATCACGTCCGGCGCCTTCCGCCCGGTGCGCGCCTCGATTTCTGCAAGCGAGCGCGACAGCGCGATGAGGTCGGCGAGCGCGGCCTGGGTGTCCTGGCCGAGATTGCCGTTCGGCGGCTCGTAGCGCTCCACATAGACGCGCAAGGTCGCCCCTACGGTGCCGGTGCCCGACAATCGGTAGACGATGCGCGAGCCGCCTTCGAACATCACTCTTATGCCCTGATGGTCCGCGTGCGACCCGTCGACCGGGTCGTGGTATTCGAAGTCGTCCGCCGCTTCGACCTCGAGCGCGCCGAAGGTCTTTCCGGGCAGAGTCTTGGTCGCGTCGCGGAGGGCCGCCATCAGGCCTTGCGCCCCCGCAAGCTCGATCTCGTCGTAGTCGTGGCGGGTGTAGTAGTTGCGCCCGTAAGCCGCCCAGTGCGCGCGGACGAGGTCGATGACCGACATGCGGCGCTTGGCCAGAATGTTGAGCCAGAACAGCACCGCCCACACGCCGTCCTTCTCGCGAATGTGGTTCGAGCCCGTGCCAAAACTCTCTTCGCCGCAGAGCGTGGCGAGGCCCGCGTCGAGCAGATTGCCGAAGAACTTCCACCCCGTCGGGGTTTCGTAGGCCTTTACGCCGAGATGAGCCGCGACCCGGTCGGCCGCCGCGCTGGTCGGCATAGACCGCGCGACTCCGGCCAGACCCTTGGC
Organism: uncultured Alphaproteobacteria bacterium; assembly: GCA_963768555.1. GTDB lineage: Bacteria > Pseudomonadota > Alphaproteobacteria > Rhizobiales > Beijerinckiaceae > Roseiarcus. The sequence goes on along the minus strand of CAVYIZ010000072.1, from coordinate 42,282 downwards.
GTAGCCCGGCGCGAGCGTGGCGTTGGCGGCGAGGATCGCCAGCAAATCCGAGGGCGTCACGTAGATGCCCCGCCCCAGGATGAGATTGCGGTCGCCGTCGCCGTCGGAGGCCGCGCCGAAATCGGGCGCCTCGCGCGACATCATCAGTTCGTAGAGGTCCTTGGCGTAGGTCAGGTTCGGATCGGGATGGTGGCCGCCGAAGTCGGGCAGCGGCGTTCCGTTGACGACCGAGCCCTTCGCCGCCCCCAGCATGCCCTCGAAAATGGCATGCGCGTAGGGGCCGGTGACCGCGTGCATGCCGTCGAAGCGGATCCGGAACCCGGAGGCGAACAGCGCGCGGATGGCGTCGAAATCGAACAGCGTCGTCATCAGCTGAGCATATTGCGTGACCGGATCGACGATCTCGACCGTCGCGTCTTCGAGTTTGATTTCGCCGAGCCGATCGATGTCGATGTCGGGCGCGTCCGAAATTTTGTAGGAGCTTATCGCCTCGCTGCGGGCAAAGATTTCGTCGGTGATCTTCTCCGGGGCCGGCCCGCCGGCGCCGATGTTGTATTTGACGCCGAAGTCGCCTTCCGGGCCGCCCGGGTTATGGCTCGCCGACAGGATGATCCCGCCGAAGGCGCCGAGATGGCGGATGAGGGCGGAGACGGCGGGGGTCGACAGGATGCCGCCCTTGCCGATCACGATGCGGCCGAAGCCGTTGGCGGCGGCGATCTTGGCGACGATCTGGATCGCCTCGCGATTGTAGAAACGCCCGTCGCCGCCGACCACCAGCGTCTTGCCGCGGTAGCCTTCGAGAGAATCGAAAATCGACTGGATGAAGTTCTCCAGATACCCAGGGGTTTGAAAGACCGGGACCTTCTTGCGCAGCCCCGAGGTGCCGGGCTTCTGGTCGGGAAAGGGTTTCGTGGCGACGGAGCGGATCACTTTGGCGTTCTCCTGCGGAAACGTCCATCGCACTTTACTGGAAGTCCTACGGCGAGACGAGATCGAGCCCTGCCGTGCGGAAGTCGGAGAGGTTTCGGGTCGCGAGACGGCCGCCGTTCACCCGGGCGCGAGTTCGGCGTCGAACCGGACGAGCCAAGCGAAGACGGCAGGGTTCGGCAACTCTTTGAAGACGGCAGGGTTCGGCGACTTTTTCAAAGTCTCGGATACGACATTGGTGTCGAGGAATATCAAAGCTCGGGCCCCGCGTGTGCGGTCCGCGACTGCCTGATAATCGCATCGAGATCGATATCGGCGCTGTAATTCGCCGACAGGCGCGCATAGAAGGACGCCGCTGGCTCATGACTGGCCTAGGGGATCTCGTAGGATTTCGAGGGCGCGCTCGACGATGTCGGCAATTGATCCTAAATACCGCAGTTGAGATTTTGCGAGTGGATTCAAATCGCGCATTCTCAAGGGTATGACGCGCGATTCTTCCCGCTCATCGGCTCACCCACCCGGTGAACAATCCTTGGTTGTCGGGAGCGAGCCGCCCGGAGGCGTCGACATCGACAGCTTCTTTGGGCCGGTCCGTGTCGAATGGGACCATGAGGCGGCGATGACGCCGCTCGGCCAGCTCCCGTTCTTCATCCATTTCCTCAAAGCGACCGGGTTGTTCGACGCCTTCGTCGTCGACTGTCCGCTGCGCTACGGCAGTCCCAACGCCCCGAAGAAGCGCGACATTCTCGGCACGGCGATGTTCTCCATGCTCGCTGGCCACAAGCGTTACGCCCATATCGCGGCGCTGCGCTGCGACGCCGTCTTGCCCGAGCTGCTCGGCATGGAAAAGATCGTCAGCGAGGATGCGGTAAGGCGCGCTTTCAAGGCGATCGACGAGAAGGAAGGCGCGACATGGCTGCGCCAGCATCTTGCATTTTGCGTCGAGCCGCTGCTCGCCGAGCCCTGGATCCTGGACGTCGATACGACGATCAAGCCGCTCTATGGCCATCAGGAAGGGGCGGTCTTGGGCTACAACCCCAAGAAGCCCGGGCGTCCGAGCCATTGCTACCACACCTACTCGATGGCTTCGACGCGTCTCGTTCTCGATGTCGACGTCTGTCCCGGCGACGAGCATGCATCCAAACATAGCGCGCCGAGCTTATGGGCGCTGCTCGATCGCTTGCCGCGCGACTTGTGGCCGGCGCTGTTGCGCGGAAACTCGGGCTTCGGCAACGAGGGGATCATGCGCGAGGCCGAGGCGCGCGGCTTGCCGTATCTGTTCAAGCTGCGCCTGACCGCCAACGTCAAGCGTATGATCGAGAAGCTCGCCGGCGCGCGCGAATGGGTTTGCGCCGGCCAAGGCTTCGAGGCCAAGGAGAGCGCCGTTCGCTTGACGGGCTGGAGCCGGGAGCGGCGGGTGATCGTGCTGCGTCGGCGTCTCAAAGGCGCTTTGGGGCTTGCGCAAAGCGACGAAGACGGGACGCCGCAGCTTTCCTTCACCGAGATCGGCGAGGCGACAGAAGTCTACGAATATTCGGTTCTGGTCACCTCGCTCGAGGAAGAAACTGAAGCGTTCGGCCAGCTCTATCGCGATCGCGGCGATGGAGAAAATATTTTCGATGAAATGAAGAACCAATGGGGCTGGGGCGGCTTCACGACGCATGATCTCGCGCGCTGCCGCCTTGCGGCGCGGCTGCTCGCGCTGTTTTACGACTGGTGGAACATTTTTGTGCGTCTCGCCGAACCGGGTCTGCACCGCGAGGCGATCACCAGCCGGCCCCTGTTTCTTTCCGCCATCGCGACGCGCACGCGGCACGCGCGCCAAACGACGATCCGCGTGACGAGCTCGCACGCCAGGGCCAAGCCAGCCGCCAAGGCGCTCGCGGCTGTAGCCGAGTTCCTACGAGGCTTGGCTGAAAATGCGGAGCAGTTGACGCGCCTGCAAAAATGGCGGGCGATCCTCTCGCGCGCCTTCAAGGCGTTCCTCAAAGGTCGATTGTTGCGCCCGCCGCCGCGTCTCGCGCCAAGCTGACGCAACCAGAGCGCGCAAAATCGCAGAACGCCGCTACCTCAAGCCGACCAACTGCGGTTTTTAGGTTGATCGCTTTTCGCGTCGAGCGAGCCGATGAGCAAGCTCGCGCGCTTTGGCGCTGCGAAATGAGAGTTGAGGTCGGGCCATCGTAGTCTCGGGATCGCCTCGAAGGATATCGTGCAAGCCACCTGCCATCAAGATGGCGGTGCGGACGCTTCATGACGGAGGTGGTCCTCGTCCGCTTCGCGCTCGCCGTTTGGGGCGGAACTGTCGGGCCAGCCCTTGGAGTTATGAAGGCGGCAGGCCGACCCCCATGAACACGATGCAAACATTTGTGAAAGCATTTCGGCCGATTATGCGTTATTGAATGTGGTCTTGGCGGAATCGCGGGGGTTCCGCAGAGGAGGGCTTTGCCAGATGGGGCGAAAATATTTCGGCACCGACGGCATCCGCGGCCGGGCCAACACCAAGATCACTGCGGAAATAGCGATGAAGGTCGGCCAGGCCGCGGGGCTCGCCTTTCAGCGCGGCGAGCATCGCCACCGGGTCGTGATCGGCAAGGACACGCGCCTCTCGAGCTACATGATCGAATACGCTCTGGTCGCGGGCTTCACCTCGGTCGGCGTCGACGTCCTGCTGCTCGGGCCCGAGCCGACGCCGGCGGTCGCCATGCTGACGCGCTCGATGCGCTGCGACCTCGGGGTGATGATCTCGGCCTCGCACAACCCTTATGAGGACAACGGCATCAAGCTGTTCGGCCCAGACGGATTCAAACTGTCGGACGAGGTCGAGGCGCGGATCGAGGCGCTGATGGACGGCGACGTCGCGCCGATGCTCGCCCGCTCTCCGGAGCTGGGTCGCGCCAAGCGCATCGACGACGTCCAGGCCCGCTATATCGAATACGCCAAGCGGACGTTGAATCGCGACGTGTCCTTCGAGGGTCTGCGGGTTGTCGTCGACTGCGCCAACGGCGCCGCCTACAAGGTCGCGCCCGAGGCGCTGTGGGAGCTCGGCGCAGAGGTGATCAAGATCGGCGTCGAGCCGAACGGGCTCAACATCAATCTCGAAGTCGGCTCGACTGCGCCAGAGGCGCTGTCGCGCAAGGTGCGGGAGATGCGGGCCGACGTCGGCATCGCGCTCGACGGCGACGCCGACCGGATGATCATCGTCGACGAGAAGGGCCACCTGGTCGACGGCGACCAGGTGATGGCCGTCATCGCCGAGAGCTGGCGGGACGACGGCCGGCTCTCGAAGCCCGGGATCGTCGCGACCGTCATGTCCAACCTCGGCCTCGAGCGGCATCTGGCCTCCCTGGGCCTGACGCTCGAACGAACCGCGGTCGGCGACCGCTATGTGATCGAGCGGATGCGCGAGAAAGGCTACAACGTCGGCGGCGAGCAGTCGGGCCACGTGATCTTTTTCGACTATTCGACGACCGGCGACGGCCTCGTGTCGGCGCTGCAGGTGCTGGCGGTGGTGCAGAAGCTCGGCAGGCCCGTCAGCGAGGTGTGCCATCGTTTCGACCCGCTGCCGCAGGTGTTGCGCAGCGTCCGCCTCAACGGCGGGAAGCCGCTGGAGAGTCCGCTTGTCACCAAGGCGATCGCGGAAGCCACCGCCCGGCTCGAAGGCCGCGGCCGCCTCGTCATCCGTCCGTCCGGCACCGAGCCGGTCATCCGGGTGATGGGCGAAGCGGACGACAAGGCTCTCGTCGACTCGCTGGTCGGGGACGTGTGCGAAGCGGTGGCGGGCGCGGCGTAAGCGGCCACGCCGTCTTTGACCTCCGCCGCGATCCAGCAGGCGGGCGCCTACACAAGCTCCGACGCGCGCTCGCGCTCACGGGCCATGGTAGCCCAGAGACGCCCAAAGGGCGGTTTAAGGCGACGCCCAGAAATACGTGAATCCGGATTCGATGTTTAACTGGACTGTCGCGTTGATGGATTCATGTTCGCGAGGACATCGGTTATGTTTGGTAAATGATAGACAAATCACCCGTTCGTATCCGGTATGAAGCCGTTCGTTCCTCGCTGGATGAGCGAGGTCGACGTTTGGCCGCCGCGGCGGAGGCGAAGGCGGCGGGTTACGGCGGGATCGCGGCGACCGCGCGCGCGACGAAGGTCGCGCGAAGTACGATCGGACGCGGTCTGAAAGACCTGCGCGATCCCGCTTCGTTGACCGGGAAGATACGCCGCGCGGGCGGGGGCAGTCCTCGGTTGACGACCAAGGACCCGACTCTTTTGGAAGACCTTCAAGGATTGCTCGAGCCCGCGACGATGGGTGATCCGATGCGACCGCTGCGATGGGTCTCCAAGAGCCATGAGAAGTTGGCGACGGTGCTTCGCGGGATGGGTCACAATCCCAAACTTCTGGCGGAGCTGAAATATTGTCGCCATTTCAACCGCAAGACCAAGGAAGGGAGCAGCCATGCCGATCGCGACGCCCAGTTCGAATACATCAACGCCAAGGTGAAAGCGTTCCAGGCCGCCGATCAACCCGTGATTTCCGTCGACACGAAGAAGAAAGAGTTGATCGGCGAATTCAAGAATGGCGGCAGCGACTATGGGCCCCAGGGCAAGCCGATCGAGGTCAACACTCACGACTTCGAGGATGCGGAACTGGGCAAGGTCATCCCCTTTGGAGTCTACGACATCGGCGCCAACGAGGGCTATGTCAGTTTGGGGATCAACCATGACACCGGACAGTTCGCCGTCAACGGCGTTCGCCTCTGGTTGGATCGGATGGGCCGCGGACGTTATACCGCGATGACCCGATTGATGATTGCGGCCGATGGAGGGGGTTCGAATGGTTCGCGGCTTCGGCTCTGGAAGGTGGCCCTTCAACAACTCGCCGACGAAACAGGCCTGACCTTACACGTCTGCCATTATCCGCCCGGCACTTCCAAGTGGAACAAGATCGAGCACCGGATGTTCTGCCACATCACCCAGAACTGGCGTGGAACGCCGCTCACAAGCGTTATCGTCGCGATCGAACTGATCGCGAACACCACAACCAAGACCGGCCTGACGATCCGCTGCGAACTCGATGCCCACGCCTATCCAAAAGGCATCAAAGTCTCCGACGAGGAAATGGCGACCCTCAACATAACCCGTGATCCCTTTCATCCCGAATGGAACTACGCTATCGCGCCGAGAAATTCGACCTGATGCGATAGTTTTTGGGCGTCGCCTAAGTCGAGGGAAAGATCAACCCAATGTCGAACGGCGACCCGACGCAAACGCAAGCTGCGGCGCAACTCGGACTTTCGATGGGCGCGTTTTGGAGCCTCACCGGGAACAGTCAATTTCCCGCGCCGCTCACCAACGACGATCAGGGAAACGTCACATGGTCAACGGCGGCGATCAATGCTTTCCAGGCGTTGATGACGGCGGCGACGGCGAACGGATGGATCACTTCGACCGCCGCCTTGCTGACGGCTGACTGGGCGACGATGGCCATGACGCCGATCGGGCCGTACTACCGGCCGGCGCTGCGATCCGCTGTTTGTTATGTGAGAGGCCCGCCGCCGCATTATTCTCGGTGCGGCCGGCGGGCAGTGGGTCCATTTACTTCGCCGTAGCAATTTAATTTACTCAGCCGTGCCATCGAGTCTCTCTTCAAGCTCCGCTGTGGGCCACTTCTTTTTAATTTGTTCCAGAATAGTCATAAAAAATTCATTCATGACTTAAGTGGCGACCTCTCTAAGTTTATCATGGTCCTTAATCGGGAAGGCGTCGGTATTATATTCTACTGTGTTCGCTGCCACTCGTTGATCCCAACCTGTAAGCTCAACCAGACTAATTGCCCAAAATACACGAACGTCTGTTTGAGTTAAAATAGGTATAATTATGCATTCAATGTAGTCAAGATTTGGGAACTTTGGGTTAGCTGACAATCTGGCCGAGCAATACGGCATGTCAACACTGTGAGAAAAGCCGACAATTACGCTACGTTTTTCCATCGTTTTTTCATTTGACTCGATAGTCGCAGCGTATGGAGTAGTAGCCAAAATTAAGTCTCAGGAATCCACTTTGCGGCTTCGCGACAGCTCCAAGCGCAAGTCGCGCCAAAATTTGATATGTTTTGCGGCTTCGCCACTGGCACTGCATACTCGTCGCGCGTCGGTCGCGCAAACAACGCCTTTGCACTCGGTTGAATTGCCAGCCATCGCCCAATTTTCTGTGAATTTGTAGAATCTGGTACATCCGAATGATCGCTCTGCCGCAATTCGAAAGTATAAAGTTCTTCCAGCGGCGATGGAGTTTCTATACCAGAGAAAGTCTCTTTAAGCCTAGTTAACGCTTCATTCGCTTCTGACTGAGAGCAGTATCTTTTTGCGTCTTCCGCTATTATCTCGACGAGCGATGTTGGATGACGCTCTTTATTGCCTAGTAGTTTTAACGTACTTGGTACTTTAACAAAGCCCTCGATGGCAGTCTTCAATTCAACAGTAATATCGCAAAACACATCCGTGTAATCTGCTTGAGCTATAAAAAGAGGCGTCTGGTCTGTATTCGGCTCAAACCGATCTGAAACAAAGTCTATGATCTCTTTATAGCGAATATACGGCCCGGTATGCGCATAAATAGCTTCAATTATGCTTCTCGTAAAATAGCTCAATTCGCTAGTTGCGTATGAGTATTGATCAACTTTCGATGAAAACATAAAGTACACCGTATTAAATTGCCCTCCCGTACTCTTAAGATACTCTCTGAAATTATTCGTATCTTTTATGTAAGAAACACCAGAATGACAAGCATCTATAATTTTCGCAAATAGGTTAGGAGCTAATGGACGAACCAAGTTATCCAACTCAGAATTTTCTAAACTCGTCTGTTTTAAATTGTGCTCGTCGTAGTCGCTTAGAAGGAAATAGGCTTCATTGTTTTTGAAGTCACCGTGGCCGGCTCACGAATCCCCTCATTCTTGATCGACTCGAAATTGCCTGGATTGGCGAGTCAGCCCGTGGCCGGTTCACGAATCAGCCGGGCGGGGGCTCATGCGCAGGTCGATCGAGCGGGTGGGATTGGTTCATGAGTTTGTAGAGCGCACGTTTTCGGGGAGCTTGCACGCCAAGCGCATTCTTTCGCTGGCCAATGGGACGCTGGGGGTTCTGACGGGGGCGTCGTTGGCCGTTTCGCTCATCGGGCATGCGCTGGCGCAAGCGCGCGGTCTTTCGGACAGACACGCGATCAAACAGGTCGATCGTCTGCTGAGCAACGCCGGGGTCGTCGTCTGGGACCTGTTCGCGCCGTGGGTTCGCGAGGTCGTGGGCCAGCGCAAGCGATCGTCGTGGCGATGGACTGGACCGATTTCGACGCCGACAATCAGGCGACGCTGGCTTTGAGCCTGATCACGCGTCACGGCCGGGCGACGCCGCTCCTGTGGCTGACGGTCGACAAGGACGAACTGAAGGACCAGCGCAACGACTTCGAGGACCTCTGCCTGACGCATTTGAAGGCGATCCTGCCCGAGGGCGTGGCGGTGACGATCCTGGCCGATCGCGGCTTCGGCGACGTCAAACTGTTCGAATTCCTCGACAGCCTCGGTTTCGGCTACGTCATCCGCTTTCGCGGCAACGTCCATGTGACCGCGGCGGACGGCGAGACGCGCCTGGCCGCCGACTGGGTCGGCAAGAAAGGGCGCGCCCGCCTTCTGCGCGGCGCCGAACTCACCGCCGCCCGCCACAAGGTCGGCGCGGCGGTCTGCGTCCACGCCAGGGGCATGAAGGAGGCTTGGCATCTGGCCGCCAGCGATGCGGCCGCGAGCGCCGCCCAGATCGTCAAGCTCTACGCCAAACGATGGACGATCGAGCCGGGCTTCCGCGACACCAAGGATTTGCGTTTCGGCATGGGCCTGAGCGTCCTGCGCATCGGCGATCCACAACGGCGCGACCGTCTGCTGCTGCTCAACGCTTTGGCGATCCTCCTGCTCACGCTGCTCGGCGCGGCCGGCGAAAGCCTCGGCATGGACCGATCGCTCAGAACCAGCACGGTCAAACGCCGCGTCCATTCGCTGTTCCGCCAGGGCTGCCTGCTCTACGACCTCATCCCCACCATGCCCGAGAAGAGATTGCGGCCGCTCCTCGTCAAATACGAGGAATTCATAAATGAAAACAGGGTCTTCAACGAAACCTTCGGGTTCGCGTAAATGAGGGGATGCGTGAGCGTGGCCGGTAAAAAAAAAGAAAAATTGATCAATAGAAGTGCCGCTATTCTTATGTCTATTGATAAACTCCACAAGTTCATTTTTGACTTTATTGGCGCTTTTGACTCCCGTCAATTTCGATAACGTCAGAAAATCGCTTGCAGCTTCTTAAGACTGTCGCGATTGCCTTGCCGTCCTGCGCGCAAGCGGGCAGCGGCTTTAACGCGTACTCCGACACCGCAATTACAACTGCAAGACTTTTCATTTCGCTCAGAACCCGGATCATTGGACCGTTCCGGGAGTGAGTATTCACGTTTGCTGTTAGGACGCAAGGCGAATGCGTCAAGCAAGAGCTCCACTTGCGATCCCGCTTTTGTCGCCGACAATGGCGATCAGGCAAAGCGTCTCCGACGTGTGGAATATGTTGTGACCCGCATATCCCTACCGAGAGGTATTCCTCGGATGTGAAATCGGGTGGCACCTTTGCATAGGCAATCGCCGATCGATTTTCGCGTCAAGATGAAACGCAAATTTCTTTCGGATGCGTAAGTCGGCCGGCCATGAGCTTTAACAGCAGGAGCACTTGCGCGATCGCCGCTGCGCTTCGGCGGCTCCTGGCCGACGAGCTTCGCAAGGGCGCGGGTGATGAGCAGCAAGATGGACTGGTCGCGCGCGCGCCCGACGACGACGAAGCGCTGCATCACGGAGGCGGAGATCGGGGCGGCGCGGACGCCTGCCGGCGGCTTCTCGCGCGAGAGCTTCGCCAAGCTTGGCGTTCCGTATCCGCCGCAGAAAGGATGGCTGAAGAAGCTTAAGCGACAGGCGAAGGATGAGACGTCGCCGAGCGTGGTCGACGAGCCTATCCGCATCGAGTTCGAGGAGCCGATCACGGGCCTGACGCTGCGGAACAGGCGCGACGCCGAACTGGCGCTGTCGGTTCTCGCCATGGCCGGCGTGGCCGTCACAGCCGCCGAGCCGGAACTGGAGAGGTAAGCGATGAAGTTTTTGAGAACGATCGACGGGCTGATCAACGCCGATCGTGTCGACCGGATCGAGGAAGGGGAACAGATAAAACCAGCGGGCCGGACAAGCCGCCGGGCGAATGCGCCCGGCAAGAAGAACTCCACGATGAAAACAAGCCCCGCGAGGGAGGCCAGCGCGGCGCGGCGCCGAAGCATCGAGCATGATGACGCTCTTTAGCGCACGGTCCTCGGACGCCGAGCCGGTCATCCGGGCGATGGGCGAAGCCGACGACAAGGCGCTCTTCGCCTCGCTCGGATCGGAGGCGTCCGCGAAGCGGCCGCCGGAATCAGGACTTCTCTGGCGACCCAATAGGCGAACGCCTGGGACAAATTGTAGATGCGGTTGTAGTTCGACTGCTTGATCATCGCGGCGTCCGAACCCGCGGGATAGTACCACGAAGTCGCCCGCAGCGGGCTCGTCACGCCGCCGATCGTCACCGTGCCGATCATCTGGTCGGGCGACGAGCCGGCTGGCCCGGTCCCGCCGCTGTTCGGCCCCAGAATGACGTAGTCGATCGTCACGGCGACGCTTGCCCCGCTCCGTCCGACGGAGGCGAGAGCCTGGGCGATCGCCGGGGGAAGCGTTTGCGCGACCCAGCCCGCCGTCGGTTCGCCGGAGTTTCCCAACAGCGGAGCGACGTCGACCCGGATGCCGCCGAACGGGCCGAGCTTCGCCAGCGCTCTGCGCTCTACGACCGCAGGAGAGCCTGCGAGAGCGACGAATGCAACGAGAGCGGTCCGTCGTGTCAGTTCGAATGCAGACATTGGCGCAATCTCCTGAAGGGACGTGGGCCCAAACGCGCGCCTGGAAGCCCGCCCGTCGACATGTACGGTTCGCGGGCCGTTTCGGATGAACCGCGCTGAAAATAATGCGACGCCAATGCGGCCGATCCAAGGGCGGCGCGGCCGCCGTCCTCGTCGCCGCGCCCGCCGGTTATTAACAAGCGCTTAACTTCGCAGCGAAAAATCCAGCTTTCAAATTCCGCAAATCACCTTAACATGTCCGCGTCTGCAACCAGCCGAAAGGAGGTGATCCAGTGTCTCATTGTCATCAGCCCCGAGTGATCGATAAGGCCTGGGTTATTGTCCCTGCGAAGGAATTTCGCGCGTAGCGTTCGCTATAGGCAAACACCCCAAGGCCCGGGCGAACCCGCGTGGGCGCGACAATGGAAGAGCCGTTCCCAAAGGAACGGATCTTCTCATTTCCGGCCCCGGCCGTGACAGACGAATCGCAGGCCCGCCTGGAGGCTTTCTCCGATGGCGTCGCCGCCGTAACATCATGGGCTCGATCTGAAGGCGCCGGGCCTTCTCGCCGACGCTCCGAGCGGACGCGAGGACCGCCAAATCCTGCGCCGGACGACCGGCGACGTCGACGACGCGACCGTCCAGCCTCCGCCGTCGCCATTTTCCTGCTCATGTTTCCTGTTCGTGTCGGTGACCGGGGAGGCCAGGAGGCGAGGCGAAGGCGGCCTTATGGCCGGTTTCCGCCGAACCCGGACGCAGGCTGCCGCCTTCGACCCGTCCCGAGCGGCAGGACGGCGTCGACAGCCTTCTCCGCAGGCATTTCCTTAAACCCGGATTCCGCACGCGGCCGATGCGGGTGGGAGCGTTCTGATATGGACCTCGCGCGAGGCCACTGGCTCGATCGGCCCATCAACGAAGTGTCTGATCACATTCTGGGCCGCAACGACGCGCCGATCACCCTTGTCGAATACGGCAGCTACGCCTGCCCTTATTGCCGTGCGGCGAACGAGCGGATCGCCGAGGTCCGCGATCAGTTCGGCGATCGCCTGCGCTACGTCTTCCGCCACAAGCCCCTCGCCGGCAACCCGCTCGCCCGTCCGGCGGCCGAGTTCGTCGAGCGGGCCCGCGACGCCAAGAGCTTCTGGAGCGCGCATATCAGGCTGATGACGCGATCCGAGGTCCTGACGGCGGACGATCTTGCCGCGGTCGCCGCTGACCTCGGGGTGGGACAGGACGACCCGGAAGACGAAGCGCGCGCGAAGGCGCGCGTGGACGCCGACGAGGGGAGCGCGCGCGCGAGCGGCGCGCTCATCACGCCGACCTTCTTCATCAACGGCCGCCGCTACGACGGGCCGTGGGACGACAGCGCGTTCGCCGACGCGATGCTCGGCACGTTCGGCCACCGCGTCCGCTCGGCCGCGCTCGACTTCGCAAGCTGGGGACCCTCCGCCGGCCTCCTGCTCCTGCTCGCGACGCTGCTCGCCATCGTCCTGACGAACAGCGGGTTCGGACCAGCGTTCACCGCGTTCTGGCGCCAGGAATTGGGGATCACCTTCGACGACCACGGCTTCTCGCTGTCGTTGCTGCACTGGATCAACGACGGGCTCCTGACCGTGTTCTTTCTCGTTGTGGGACTGGGGATCAAACGGGAGCTCACTGTCGGCCATCTCGCCGGTTGGCGTTCCGCCGCGCTGCCGGTCGCCGGCGCCCTCGGCGGCATGGTCGCGCCGGCCTTACTCTATCTGATTATCGTACCGTCGGGACCGTGGTCGCACGGTTGGGGGGTGGCGATGTCGACCGACACCGCCTTCGCGGTCGCGCTGATCGCTATGTTGGGCGCGCGGGTCCCGGTCGAGTTGCGGATTTCTACCGCCGCGGCCATCGTCGACGATCTCGTCGCGATCGCTGCGGTCGCCGCCTTCTATTCAGGCGAACTGCGACTCGTTTATCTTTCGGCGGCTGTCCCGCTGGTCGGCGCTCTGGCCACGCTGCGCCGCTCGCGCGTGTACATTCTCACGCCATATGTGGTCGTCGGCGCGACGCTTTGGGCGACTGTTCTTGCGAGCGGCCTGCACCCCACTCTGGTGGGCGTTATCCTGGGGCTGCTCATTCCGACCCGGCCGCCGGCCAACCTGAAGGCCCTGACGACCCAGGCCAACGTGATCGTGACCTCGGAGGCTGAGCGTGGCGGCGAGGTGTTGCAGCATGGGCCGTCTCTGCCGGCGCTCCGCGCGCTGGACGCCATTCACAATCGGATCGAATTGCCGGCGGATCGATTGTTGAGGAACGCCGGAGCGCGGTCGAGTTACCTCGTGCTTCCGATCTTTGCGCTGGCCAACGCTGGGGTCGCTTTGACGGCGGGCGTGGTCGGCGGTCGCGAGCGTCTGATGGCGGCGATCGTCATCGGGCTCACGATCGGCAAGCCGCTCGGCATCATGGTCAGCACCTTCCTGGCGGTCCGGCTGCGGATTGCCCTCAAGCCGGCGGAATATTCGTGGCTGCAACTGGCGGGCGCCGGCGCGCTCGCGGGAATCGGCTTCACGATGTCTCTGTTCATCGCCGGCCAGGCCTTTCCGGTCGAGAACGATTTCGAAGCCGCGAAGATCGCGGTCTTTGCCGCTTCCGTGTTGTCCGCCGTCATCGGCGTGACGCTCCTCGCGATTGCGGGGCGACGCCCGGCGAAGTGAGGAGCGAGCGGGAAGCAGCAGAAGGGCGCCCGGCAGAAGCCGGACGCCCAAGGTTTTCCCTGGCCGACCCTTTCGCCCGATCAGTGAGCGGTTGCGCCCACAGCGCCGATGCCTGTCTGCGAGCGCACGAACTGCGCCTCGAAGCCCACGCGATCGGTCGCGGCGCGCCTGCTGGCGTCAAATTTCGACACCAGATAAATGCCGGCGAAGGCAAGGGTCATCGACACAAGCGTGGGATTGTCCATCGTCACCAGCGCCGAGCCCTTGGGATTGCCGAATATGCCTTCCCAGACTGCCGGCGAAAGGACGACGCCGAGAAACGCCGTCACCAGTCCAAGGAAGCCGCCGACCACCGCGCCCCGCGTCGTCATGTCCTTCCAGAACATGCTCATCAAAAGCACCGGGAAGTTGCACGACGCAGCGATGGCGAAGGCGAGGCCGACAGCAAAGGCGACGTTGATCCTCTCCGCCCCGATGCCGACCAGGATGGCAAAAATCCCGAGGCAGACCGTGGCGATCCTCGACGCACGGACTTCGTCCTGCTCGTTTGCCTGTCCGTGGCGGAAGACCGAGGCGTACAGGTCGTGGCTAATCGCCGAGGCGCCCGCCAGCGTCAGCCCCGAAACGACCGGCGAAAATCGTTCGAAGGCCACCGCCGAGATGAAGCCGAACAGCACATCGCCGCCCACCGCCCTGGCCAGCAACGGCGCCGCCATGTTCGGGAAGCCCTTGGTCGCTGTGATGACGCTCGCGCCCGCCTGCACTTTGTCCTGGTCGATGAAATCGGGATTGGTCGACACGAACACAATTGCGCCGAAGCCGATGATGAAGGTCAGGATGTAGAAATAGCCGATGAAGCCGGTGGCGTAGAACACCGACTTGCGCGCCTCCTTGGCGTTGGCGACGGTGAAGAAGCGCATCAGGATGTGCGGCAGACCGCAGGTGCCGACATTAGCGCGAGGCCGGTCGAAATCGCGGAGAGCGGGGTCGATACCGGCGCGTCGGGGTCGAAGATCGGACCCATGATCGCCCCCTTGAGCGGATGGACCTCGGTCGCCTTGGCAAACAGGGCGCCCGGATTGAAGCCGAAGGCTGCAAGAACCAGCAGCGCCATCAGCGTTGCGCCGCCCAGCAAGAGGCCGGCCTTGATGATCTGCACCCAGGTAGTCGCGATCATGCCGCCGAACGTGACGTAGAGGATCATCAGCGCGCCGACGATGACGACCGCGTGCCAGTATTCGAGGCCGAACAGAATCTTGATCAGCGCGCCGGCGCCGACCATCTGCGCGACGAGATAGAACGCCACCGTCACCAGGGTGCCGCAGGCGGCGAGGATGCGGATCGGCGTCTGCTCGAAGCGGAACGAGACCACGTCGGCGAAGGTGTAGCGGCCGAGGTTGCGCAGCGGCTCAGCGATCAGGAACGTCACGATCGGCCAACCGACCAGCCAGCCCACCGAATAAATGAGGCCGTCGTAGCCCCAGGCGTAGACGAGGCCCGAAATGCCGAGGAACGAAGCCGCCGACATGTAGTCGCCGGTGATCGCCAGGCCGTTCTGCAAGCCGGTGATCCCACCGCCCGCCGCATAGAATTGAGCGGCGGTCTTGGTGCGCTGGGCAGCCCAATAGGTGATGCCGAGCGTCAGCAGAACGAAGAAAGCGAACATTGCGACGGCGATCGGATCGTATGAGCGCTGAGTCGCGGCGGCCGTATTGGCGCCCTGGGCAAGGGCGAGCGAGGGCGCAAGGCCGAGGCCGAGAATCGGCGCGAGGATCAGCTTGCGATTCATTTCTGCGTCTCCCGGATAATCTGCTGCGTCAACGTGTCGTAGGCGTCGTTTGCGCGGTTGACGTAGAAACCGGTAAGCGCGAAGGCCGAAAGAATGACGAGAATGCCAATGGGGATGCCGATCGTCGTCACGCCGATCAGCGGGGTGGCGAGAAAGCCGGGCGCGAAGGCCACAAGCAGGATGAAGCCGAAATAAATCACGATCATCGCGATCGACAGCGTCAGGCCTAAAGACCTCCGCTCGGCGACCAGTTTTACGTAGTTCGGATCGCGTTCGATCCTCTTTAGGGTGGTTTCATCCATTGGTTTCCTCCCGCAGCGCCAAATACTTATCGGCGCCATTTTTTTGAACCGCGCCGAAAAAGAGCGAGGCGCGCTCTTGAGGCGCGCCCTTTCCGAGAAACGTCCGTATTCGGTCTATCGCGTGCCCGCCCATTCGTCGCCCGCGCGGCGGGTTTGTCCAGCCTCCCCGTCGGCAGCGCGAACCGATTCGTCCCTCTTCTCTGCCCTTCCCGGCGGATATTTTGCTTTGAACTCCAATCCGCGTCGACGTTCCGGTCCTAGGCACTTTGTCTAGCCGCCTGGCCGGAGCGCGGGGCGGACCCAGGGACGGGTGAAGGATTTCATGCAACGATGAGTTTGGCGAGTTGTCGTCCCCAGCGGCGGTTTTCAGGCGCAGGCGGAGAGAGTCGCGTCCTGGAGCTTTTCGGGCGACGTTGGCGGCCATGTGTCTCAAGATGACGAAGTTTTCCGGGGCGAGCTCGATTCAAATTTGGCACTCGTTGTGGCGGAGCAAGTCCATGACCCAATGCAGGCTGTTCTCGATGGCGCGGTGATCGCGAACCATCGGCCCCCGCCGCTCGACGCGCCATTCTGACGGGTCAGGTAGTAGCGGGGCCGTTGTGCCGCGATCGCCGCCGAGTGCGCGCCCGGCAGACGCCGAGCTCGACCGTTTTACAGTTTCGCCATCCGACGAAGTTCCTCCACCACTTCCGGGTTGGCCAGGGTCGAGACGTCGCCGGCGTCTTGTCCACTCGAGATCGAGGCCAGGACACGGCGCATGATCTTGCCCGAGCGCGTCTTCGGCATGTCGGGCACGATCCAGACCCTGCGTGGCCGGGCGATCGGGCTGATCTCGGTGGCCACGGCCTCGGAGATGCGCTCCTCGAGCTCCCGGCTCGCCGCGATGCCCGGCTTCAGGCAGACATAGAGATCGGGGAGGCGGCCCTTGATCTCGTCCGCGACCGGCACCACCGCCGCCTCGGCGACCTCGGGTACGGTGAGAGCGGCGGACTCGATCTCCTTGGTGCCGAGGCGATGGCCGGCGACGTTGATGACGTCATCGATCCGGCCGAGGATGCGATAATAGCCGTCCGCGGGTTGCACCGCGCCGTCCGAGCAGAAATAGGGCCAGTCCCGCCAGTCTGTGCTGCCCTTCTTATGGTTGTAGCGGGCGTAATATTGGCTGACGAAGCGTTCCGGATCGCCCCAGATTGTCTGGAGGATTCCGGGCCACGGATTGCGGATGCAGATGTTGCCCGCCCGGCCCGAGCCGCGCGGAATTTCATTCCCGTCTTCGTCGTAGATGACCGGGTGGATGCCGGGAACCGCGGGACCGGCGCTGCCGGGTTTCATCGGGTTAAGGGCCGGAATCGTGCTGCAAAGGAAACCGCCGTTCTCGGTCTGCCACCAGGTGTCGACGATCACCGCCTCGCCCTTGCCGACGGATTCATAATACCAGCGCCAGACCTCCGGCTCGATCGGCTCGCCGACCGTGGTCATGTGCTTGAAACGATAATTGTACTTCTTCGGCTCGTCGGGCCCGGCGCGCCTCAGCGCCCGGATCGCGGTCGGCGAGGTATGGAAGATATTGACGCCGAGCTCTTCGGCGATGCGCCAGGGGCGCCCGGCGTCGGGATAGGTCGGCAGGCCTTCATAGATCACGCTCGAGGCGGCGAGCGCCAAGGGCCCGTAGACGATATAGGAATGGCCGGTGATCCAACCGATGTCGGCCATGCACCAATACACATCTTCTGGGTGGATATCCTGGATATACTTCGACGTGCCGGCGACATAGGAAAGATAGCCGCCGGTCGAGTGCTGGCACCCCTTCGGGCGGCCTGTGGTGCCGCTCGTGTACATGAGAAAGAGCGGCGCCTCGGCCGGCATCGCGACCGGCTCGATGTGGGTGTGGCGATAGTTCTTGATGAGCTCGTTGACGATGAAGTCGCGGCCCTCCACCAGCGGCCGCGCACTCGAATATTTGCCGGCGTGGCGCTGCCAGATCAGAACCTTGTCGACCTTGTGGCCCTCCGCCGCCGCATCCTCGCAGGCGATGTCGGCCTTTTCCTTCTGATCCTGCATGTTGCCGTTACGATAGTAGCCGTCCATGGTGATCAGCACCTTGCTGCCCGAATTGACGATGCGTTCGGCGCAGGCCTTGCCGCTGAAGCCGCTGAACACCTGCGAGTGGATGACCCCGATGCGGGCGCAGGCCAGCATGGTGATGGGAAGCTCCGCCACCATCGGCATGTGGAGGGTGACCCGGTCGCCGGCTGTCAGGCCGCAAAAGTTGCGCAGCAGCGCGGCGACCTCGTTCACCCGCACATACAGCTCCTGATAGGTGACGTGCTGTATCGGCTCGTTTTCGAGTTCGGGGACGAAATGTATCGCGGTCTTGTTCTTGTGCTTCGCAAGATGGCGGTCGACGCAATTGTAGGAGGCATTGATCTTGCCGCCGACGAACCATCGCCAGAACGGCGCGTTGCTCGTATCCAGCGTCTTTTCCCAGTATTTGTACCAGGTCAGGAGATCGGCATACTCCTTAAAGCACTCGGGAAAATTTTCGAGGCTGAAGCGTTTGTGGACGTCCGGGTCGGTCAGGTTCGCTTGCGCGATGAATTCGGCCGATGGCCGGTAATAGCCCTCTTCCTGCCAGTGGACGGCTATCGTCGCCTCGGATACCTCGTCGGCTTGAGAAAACTTGCTTGCCATTTCATCTTCCTCCCGTTCTCGGCTTGGGTCACTCAAAGCCTGACGCCATGGAAATCTTGCGGCGTCCGTCCTTCGATCCGACCAGTCACGCTTTGTACGGCCCGATCGGAAGGACCGTCCGACCGTAATCGCCGTTTATCACTTCCGCGGCGGAGAGATAAGCCGCAAGGAGCGCGCACACCAAGCCCCAGATAGCCCCCGGCCTTATGGCTTATGCCGAGACCAAACCAGTCTCCGATGGCGAGCAGCAGGAAGGTGATCCACAGCGTCAGGAACACCAACTGCAGCGCCATGTTGTGATGGAACGTCGCGATCCACATGTAGAAAGTGAAGACGCCCCAGACGAAAAGATACCAGCCGACGAACGCCGCAGGCGCCTCGCCGCCGAAAACTTTAATGTACGCTACGAGCGATATCCAGAACGAGCCGAAACTCAGGAAAGCCACGGTTGCAAAGGTATTCCTTCGGACATAAGAAAGAATTCCCGCCATAGCCTGCGCGGTTCCGCCATAGACGCGCACCATTGCCAGGACGACAGACATACTTTTTTCATCGAACCAGCCCGCATTGACCATGCTCAAGCAGCCAGGTGGTCGAAGCGAACCCGATTAGGCCAAGGGGCGCTGGATTGCCAAGTTTGCTTTCCATCGTTTTCTCTATAGCGGCGGTTGATGCACGTCCGCCTCGTTTGTTTATGCCCTTTGTTGCGGTCCTCCTCGGACTTTGTTGCGGTTTCCCTGAGCCCGCGGCTCGCACCCAGCTTCCTCACATGTTCTCATACGGCAGAGCTTGGCCTTTTTGCGGGTACCGGCCGGCAGCGTCGCAATGGACAGTTGCGTCTCGGCCCGCGCCCTCTCGCAGATTTGCCGACCGCGCTGCACCGCCCACCGCGAGCGATGGCGGGCGAGCGCGTTCGCGCCGTCAGACCGTTCCTGTGCGTCATATTGCTCCTAATTTCGGGGCGGCGTCGACCCTGGCGCGCCTACAACCTTCGTCTATTGTCTAGCCGATTTGGGCCACCTTCGAGGCCTCGGATGCCTCGTCGGCTGGAGAAAACTTGCTTGCCATTTCATCTTCCTCCCGTTCGCGGCTCTGGCTCCGTGAAAACTTCCCGGGGTCCGGCATTCGGCCGGTGGCGGCTTGTACGGCCAGACCGGAAGAATTGTCCGGCCGTAGTCGCCGTTGATGATTTCCGCCGCGGAGAGATAGGCCGCGAGGGCCGCGCACACGAGCCCCAGGTAGCCGCCCGCCGTATGCGCGAGGGGGATCCCGAACCAGTCTCCGATCGCGAGCAGCATGAACGTGACCCACAAGGTCAGAAAAACCAGCTGCAGCACCGTATTGTGACGGAACGTCGCGATCCACATGTAAAAGCTGAAGACTCCCCAGCCGAAGAGCCACCAGCCGACGAACTGCGGCGGCGCCCCGCCGCCGAAAAACTTGAGGTAAATCGCGAACGATATCCAAAACGCGGCGTAGGCCACGAACGCGACGCCGGGGAACGTGTTTCCCCGCGCGAACGCAATAATCCCGGCGATCGCCTGAGCCGTTCCCCCAAAGACCAGCGCCATGGCCAGGATGACATCCACACTCTTTACATCGAACCAGCCTGCGTTGACCAAGCTCAGCAGCCATGTGGTCGATGCGAATGCGATCAGCCCAAGGGGCACCGGATTGCCTATTTTGCTTTCCATCGTTTCCTCCATAGCGGCGGCTGACGCAGCCTTAGACTTAACTAATACGGGGCTTTTGCTGTGGACCTCCAGGTGACCGTTCGTCGCACGCCGCCAGGCCTTTCGCGTGTCCCCCCTGTTTCTTCGATGTTTTGCGGCGCGCCGGAGCTCGGATGCGTCCCTATGTCGCGGGCACGACAGCCCTCAATCGGGACGGCCCCGGTTTTTCCCGCGACATCGACGTCATATAGGAATGGCCGGTGATCCAACCGATGTCGGCCATGCTTGCGCACCGGCCAGCAGCGTCTCTCCTCGGCCCGCGCCCTCCCCGCTGATTTGCCTATCCTCCGCCCGAGCGCCGGTTTTTTCGGCCTTCAAGCGGAAGGGCGAAGACCAATTCGCCTCTCTTTTCTGCCCTTCCTGACGGCTATTTTGCTTTGATTCCGAGGCCGCGTCGACTCTCACGACCCTAGACACTTTGTCTTGCCGCCCGACCGGCGACCTTAGTTCGCGGGGATCGTTTGTGCCGGGGGCCACGATCGGCTAAGTTGGCGCGAGGGGCTGGCCCCCGGTCCGGACAAGACCAATGCTTGGCTTATGCGGTCCGTATCCCCATATCCTTCCTACCCGCACGCGGGCAATGGCGGGATTCCACCAGAAAAGGCCACGTGCATGGATTTCCTCAAGCCACGGTCTCACCGCATGAACCGCCGTCGACGGATCTATGAAGGCAAAGCCAAGGTCCTTTACGAGGGCCCCGAGCCGGGCACGCTCGTGCAGTACTTCAAGGATGACGCGACGGCGTTCAACGCGAAGAAGCACGAGGTGATCGAGGGCAAGGGCGTCCTCAACAACAGGATTTCTGAGTATATCTTCCAGCGCCTGAACGACATCGGCGTGCCGACCCATTTCATCCGTCGCATGAACATGAGGGAGCAGCTGATCCGCGAGGTCGAGATCATTCCGCTCGAGATCGTCGTGCGCAATGTCGCAGCGGGCTCGCTGGCCACCCGCCTCGGCCTCGAGGAGGGCGCGCAGCTGCCGCGCTCGATCATCGAGTTCTACTACAAGAACGACCAGCTGAACGACCCGATGGTGTCGGAAGAGCACATCACCGCCTTCGGCTGGGCCGCGCCGCAGGAGATCGACGACATCATGGCGCTGGCGATCCGCGTCAACGACTTCCTGTCCGGGCTCTTCCTCGGCGTCGGCATCCGCCTGATCGACTTCAAGATCGAATGCGGGAGGCTGTGGGAGGGCGAGAACATGCGGATTGTTCTCGCCGACGAGATCAGCCCCGATTCGTGCCGGCTGTGGGACTCCAAAACCAACGACAAGATGGACAAGGACCGCTTTCGCAGGGACCTCGGCGGCATGATCGAGGCCTATACCGAGGTGGCGCGGCGGCTCGGGGTCGTGCAGGAGAACGAGGTCCAGCGCGCCGGCGCGCCGCGGCTGGTCAAGTAGGGGCGAACGCTCGCGAACGGCGTCCGATCGGTCGGCGCGGAGGTTTCGCGCCGATTTTTTCTGCCGCAGGGGGGTCGAAAATGAGTTGCGCATTCGCTTTGATCGGCGCGGCTTTGACGAGCGCGGCGAGCGCCTGCGCGGCGCATTTGCCGGCCGAGGCCGAGGCGATCGACGATGCCGCCGCGCCGGAATTCGCTGCGGCCGCCGATTTGCGCGCACTGGTGAAGGCCAAGGTCGTCGTTCTCGTCAAAGCGGGGACAATCCGGCGCAGCAGCGCGCGCTCGAGCGCGAGGGTGGCCTGCGACTGTCTGAAAATGCTGCGCTGAAGCCCCTCGCGCCGCCCGCCTCCTGATTCCGCCTCAAGAAAAACTTTGGTTCCCCGTTGGTCCTGATTCATCAGGAGGATAGTCTTGGATTGCGATTCGAAAACCATCACCAACGGGGTGCGCGATGGTGGCACAGGGGCTGCTCGATTTCCAGTATGAGGCGGATTCGTCGAGCCATGGGGTCACCTCTTTTGCCGGTCTTGCGCTGTATCTCGACCTGATAAAGGCCAGCGGGCTCGGCGCGGCGATCCGGCGGCATGTGCGGGCGGCGGGCGGCCGCGGCTGGCTCGACATTCAGATGGTCCTGGCGGTGATCTTGCTGAACCTCGCGGGCGGCGATTGCGTCGAGGACATCGAGCGGTTGGAGCGCGACAGTGGATTTTCCGCGATCCTGCGCGCGATCGAGAAGGATTTGCTGTCGCGCGCGGAACGGCGGTCGTTGAAGAGCCGCTTTCGGCGCGAACGCGAGCGGGCGACGCCCTCGCCGTCGGCGCTGTCAGGTTGGCTGGAGCGGTTTCATGATCCGAGCTCGCCTAAGGCGGCGGCGGGAGCGGCGTTCATTCCGGCGGTGACGGAAGAGCTCGAGGGCCTGTGGCGGGTGAACCAGGCGCTGCTGGCGTTCCTGCACCAACACCAGCCGGCGAGGTCGGCGACGCTGGACATGGACGCGACGCTGATCGAGACCCACAAGCGCGATGCGCTGTACTGCTACGAGAAGTTCAAGGCCTATCAACCGCTGAACTGCTGGTGGGCGGAACAGGGCGCGATGCTGTATTCGGAGTTCCGCGACGGCAACGTGCCGGCCGGACACGAGCAACTGCGGGTGCTGAAAGAGAGCCTTCGCCATCTGCCGGAGAGCGTGAAGAAGGTTGCGTTGCGCTCCGACACGGCGGGCTACCAGGAAGAATTGCTGCTCTATTGCGGCGAGGGAAAGGACTCGCGTTTCGGCGTGATCGACTTTGCGATCGGGGCCGATGTGAGCGAGGCTTTCCGCGCCGCCGCGCTGGCGACGCCGGAGAGCGAGTGGCGGCCGCTGATCCGGATTGTCGACGGCAAGTCCTACGCGACCGATCAGCAATGGGCCGATGTCGTCTACGTCCCCGATTGGGCCGGACACAGTCGCAAGCGCGCCGATTATCGTTTCCTGGCGATCCGCGAGCCGCTGCGCCAATTGGAGCTGGGGGACGAGAAGGAGCTGCCGTTTCCCACCCAGGCGTTCGGCCGCAAGGGCCTCCACAAGCTGTTCGGCGTGGTGACCAACCGGCAGGGTCCGGGCGACGGGGTGATCTGGTGGTTGCGGGAGCGTTGCGGCAAGAGCGAGGAGGCGCATTCGGCGATGAAATCCGATCTGGCCGGCGGACAGATGCCGTCAGGGCTGTTCGGCGCCAACGCCGCCTGGTGGGCGCTGGCGATCCTGGCGTTCAATCTGAACGCGGCGTTGAAGCGCTTGGCGCTCGGCGAAAGCTGGGCGGAAAAGCGCATGAAGGCGCTGCGGTTCCACCTGATCGGCCTGCCTGGACGCGTCGTCAGCCATGCCCGCCAGTTGATCATTCGCGTCGGCGGCGGAGCGCAAGCGCTGGCGACGATCCTCGACGCCCGGCGACGGGTCCGGGCGCTGGCGCACGGACCGGCCGGATGAACCAAAACCGTCCGTTTCCCAGCCCGGAGGTCATGACCGGCCGCCTCCGATGCCGCGGCGATGATGACCCGCGCGCGGTTGAGACCGACAAGACTCGCGCCGGTTGCATGCGATTCCCACGAGACTCGCCTTGCGCGAAGGCGAAGACGAGGAGGTGACCGACAAGACCCGATCGTGACCCTCGAAGCCGCCGCAGGCCGCAAAATCGGTCAGCGTCACGCGCGGCCCGAGTTTTGTTCGGGAATTGTGGCCGTCTGATCGGCTTGACTGGCGTTCGCCCCAAGCGGCACAATCGCGCATGGCGCGCGTCGTCTTCACCGCCAATCTGCAGCGTCACGTCGAGTGCCCCGCAGCCGAGACGGAAGGCGCGACCGTCCGCGAGGCGCTCGAGGCGGTCTTCCGCTTGAACGAACGGCTGCGCGGCTACGTGCTCGACGACCAGCAGGCGCTGCGCCGCCACATGGCGATCGTCGTCGACGGCAAGCCGTTGCGCGACCGGGTGCATTTGAGCGACCCCATTTCCGCCGCCAGCGCCATCTACGTCCTCCAGGCATTGTCAGGGGGGTAAGGGAGGGTAGCGCATGAGCGACAGGCTGGCCGTGTCGACCCGCAAGGGACTGTTTTGGGTCGAATGCGACGACGGCGACTGGCGCGTCGCCGGCGTAGACTTTCTCGGCGACAACGTCACGCTCGCGTTGCATGACCCGCGCAGCGGCTACGACTACGCCGCGCTCAACCACGGGCATTTCGGCGTCAAGCTGCATCGCCGGGAAAACGGCGTCTGGAAGGAGATCGCCGCCCCGGCCTACCCGCCGAAGCCCGAAGGCCTCGTCGACCGCGACGGCTGGGGCAAGGACATCCCCTACAGCCTCATCGACATCTTTTCGCTCGAGACCGGCGGGCCCGAAGAGGACGGCGTTCTGTGGTGCGGTACCATCCCCGGCGGCCTGTTCCGCTCGCGCGACCATGGTTCGACGTGGCAGCTCATCCGTTCGCTATGGGACAACCCGAAGCGCCAACAATGGATGGGCGGCGGCACGGACTGGCCGGCGATCCATTCGATCTGCGTCGATCCGCGCGACAGCGCAATCGTGCGGATCGGCGTATCCTGCGGCGGCGTGTGGGAAACGCGCGACGGCGGAAACGCCTGGGAATGCCGGGCGGACGGCATGTTCGCGGCCTTCCTGCCGCCCGAGCTCGGCCGCGACCCGAACGTGCAGGACCCGCACCGGCTGGCGCAGAGCCCGAGCGCGCCCGACCGCCTGTGGGTCCAGCATCACAACGGCATCTTCCGCAGCGACGACGCCTCGGCGCGCTGGCGTGAGATCACAGGCGTTCAGCCGTCCTCCTTCGGCTTCGCCGTCGCCGTCCATCCGCGCGACCCGGACACGGCCTGGTTCGTGCCGGCGATCAAGGACGAGCGCCGCATTCCCGTCGACGGAAAGCTCGTGGTCACCCGCACGCGCGACGCCGGCGCGACGTTCGAGGTTCTCTGCGAAGGGCTGCCGCAGGAGCACGCCTACGACGTCGTCTATCGCCACGCGCTGGACATCGACTCGAGCGGCGACCGGCTCGCCTTCGTCACCACCACTGGCGGGCTCTACGTCAGCGAAGACCAGGGCGACCGCTGGCGCGAGATCACGCACAGGTTGCCGCCGGCGCATGCGGTGCGGTTCGTTCCCTGACCCCGGCGAATCGAGGCGCTCCCGTTGTCGCGCTTTGCGCGTTGGTATAGCGTCGCGCGCGTCCGTCCGTCGCATGGCCGGACGCACGACCGGCGGAGACCGCGATGGCTCCTCACTCTTCCCCGATCGGCGGAGCGGCGCAAACGCACGCGCATGATCACGAGGACGGCGGGCTCTCGGACATGGCGATACGGGTGCGGGCGCTGGAATCGCTGCTGATCGAAAAGGGCTATGTCGATCCGGCCGGGCTCGACGCGATCGTCGAGACCTACGAAAGCAAGATCGGCCCGCGCAACGGCGCCCGGGTCGTCGCGAGAAGCTGGGTCGACCCCGCCTATCGCAAATGGCTGCTTGAAGACGCGACCGCCGCGATCAGGTCGCTCGGCTATGCCGGGCGGCAGGGCGAGCACATGGTCGCCGTCGAGAACACGCCCGAAGTTCACAACATGGTCGTCTGCACGCTCTGCTCCTGCTATCCGTGGCCGGTGCTCGGGCTGCCGCCGGTCTGGTACAAGTCGGCGCCCTACCGGTCCCGCGCTGTCATCGACCCTCGCGGGGCCCTCTCCGAATTCGGCGTCTCGCTGCTGCCCTCGATGAAGATCCGGGTCTGGGACTCGACCGCCGAGATCCGCTACCTCGTCGTGCCCATGCGTCCGGACGGGACGGAGGGGTGGAGCGAGGAGCAGCTGGCGTCGCTGGTGACGCGCAACTCGATGATCGGGACCGGATTTGCGCTCGATCCCCGGTCGCTTGCCCCGGAGTCCGCGCCATGAACGGCGCGCAGGACCTCGGCGGAATGATGGGCTTCGGCCCGGCGCTCGCGGAGCCGGACGAGCCCGTCTTCCATGCCGAATGGGAAAAGCGGGCCCTCGCGCTGACGCTCGCCATGGGCGCGCTCGGCGAGTGGAACATAGACATGAGCCGCCACGCGCGCGAGTTGCTCCATCCGGTCGATTACCTTTCGTCGAGCTACTACGAGGTCTGGCTCAAGGGCCTTGAGAAACTCCTTGTCGCGGGCGGCCTCGCAAGGGCCGAGGAGCTCGCCGAAGGGCGGGCGCTCGCGCCGTCGAAACAGACAAGGCCGCCGCTCGCGGCGGGAGCGGTCGCCAAGGCTTTGGCCGAAGGCACGCCATACGATCGCCCCCAAACATCTCCGGCCCGTTTCTCCATTGGCCAGGAGATACGGGCGCTGAACCTCCATCCGCCGGGACACACCCGCCTGCCGCGCTACGCGCGGGGCAGGCGCGAGCGCGTCGAGAAAATTCATGACGTCTTCGTCTTTCCCGACGCCAATGCGCGCGGCCTCGGCGAGCGTCCGCAATGGCTCTATTCCGTGCGATTTTCCGGCGCGGAGCTCTGGGGCGCCGACGGCGATCGGAACCACGATGTGTCGGTCGACGCATGGGAAAGCCATCTCGAAGAGGCGAAGGCGTGAACGGCTAGCAGTTTGTCGGACTTAATCTTTTCGTGCCGCGTAAGATGTTGATATCATTTGGTATTGTGTTTATCCACAAATTTGAAAAAAGCTAATGAAATCAATGGTCCGAAGGTTAGGTCCGACAGGCTGCTAGGAATGGCTGTTCGCGTCGACCGGCGAAAGACCTTTCCGCCATCGCGACAGACCAGCGGTTTGTCCTCTTCTCAATCGGAAAAACGATGCATAAGTTCACAACGTGCCGAGCCGAAGCTATAGCGGGTTGATGAAGGCTGAAACATTCACCCGCGTCGCCGATCTCAGCGAGCTCAAATCCGCAGGACCATTCGCCCTCTCGGCGAACGAGGTGGACATCGTCCTACTGCGAACCGGCGGCGAATGGCGCGCGTTCCAGGGCCGCTGCCCGCATCAGGGCGCTCTGCTCGGCGAGGGAGAACTCGACGACGGCGCCCTCGTCTGTCGGAACCATCGCTGGCGCTTTTCGGTCGACTCCGGACAACGCGAAGGCGGTCCGGAATGCCTGGCGTCCTGTCCTGTCGCCGAGCGCGACGGCGCCGTGTTCGTCGACGTCACGGGCCTGAAGCCGTCTTCGGCTCCGATCGCCGCGACGCGTACGGTAGATGACTTGCCCGGCCCGAGGCCGTTGCCGTTGATCGGCAATCTGCACCAGCTCGACGCTACAACAGGTCATCTCATCATGGAGGAATGGTCGGCCCGATTCGGCTCGACCTACCAGTTCCGGATGGGCGCGAAACGCGTCATCGCCACGGCTGACCCGGTGTTGATCGAGGAGGCTCTGCGTTCGAGACCCGAAGGGCTTCGCCGCAACGCCAATATAGACCGCATTTTGGCGGAAGTCGGGGTCAGGGGTGTATTCAACGCCGAGGGCGACGCATGGCGTCCGCAACGCAAGCTTGCCACGGCGGCCCTCGCCCAGCGCCACTTGCGTCAGCTTTACCCGAGCCTCCGAACCGTCGCCGCGCGGCTGAAGACCCGCTGGCAAAAGTCGGCAGCCGGCGGCGAAACTCTCGACATCGTCGACGACCTCAAGCGCTTCACGGTCGACGTCACCATGCTGATTGCTTTCGGGCACGACGCCAACACGGTCGGGCAGGCGGACGACTTCATCCAGCGCGAGCTCGAGGTGATCTTCCCCGTACTCAACCGCCGGACCTTCGCGTTGTTTCCGACCTGGCGTTATTTTCAAACGCCATCCGACCGGCGGTTCAATCGCGCCTTCGTCAAGCTCCGCGCCTGGCTCGACGGGTTACTGGTGGAAACGCGAACCCGACTGAAGGCGGAGCCCGAGCGCGCGCAAAGGCCGTCCAACTTCATCGAGGCCATGATCACGGCAGTCGACGAGCACGGCAAGCCGTTCTCCGACGATGTCATCTGGTCCAATCTCATGACAATGCTGGTCGGCGGCGAAGACACGGCAACGTTCAGCTTAGCCTGGGCGATTCATGAGCTTTGCGACAGCCCGCGATGGGCGTCGGAGCTCCGAAACGAGGCCGATACCGTGATCGGCTCGATGGACGTCGCCGCAGATGTCGACGCCGTCAACAGGCTAATGCGAGCCAACGCCGTCGCCAATGAGACAATGCGTCTGCGCCCCGTCTCGCCGTCCATTGCGCTGGAAGCCAACGAGGATATGGCGCTTGGCGACATTCTTGTTCCGAAGGGAACGTTGGTTTTCGTCCTGACGCGGCCCGCGGCGGTCAATGGTGAGAATTTTGTCGATCCGCTCGCCTTCCGACCGGAGCGATGGCTGGACCATTCGGGCGGTCCGCACAATGTCTCGGCCTACATGCCGTTCGGCTCGGGTCCACGGATGTGCCCCGGCCGGTCGCTGGCTTTCCTCGAGATGAAGACCCTTTTGTCGATGCTATATAAGAACTTCGCGGTCGAGCGCGTTGGGGCTTCGTCGGAGGTTACGGAACGCTTCGGCTTCACGATGTCGCCTGTTGGGCTCAAGGTGCGCCTTTATTCGCGAGCGGAGGCCGCAGCTAAGACGGCGTTGGCATAGGTCTCTGGCGGCCAAAAGGACGGACGTTTTCCCAGGAGATGTTTCGGAAGCCAACTTGTACGAACGACCGTTGATATTCCGCCCCCGGCGTCGCCCGCTGAAGCGGGAGCCGGATGACAGTTCATTTACTATCCCTGTCTTCCAATTCCTCGATTGGGATCATGCCCATGGCCACCGCGACGCCGACAGCGTGCGTCAAGTTTATACACTGCAACTTGCGACGCGCGGTATCCAGGTGAGTCTTGACGGCGCCTAGGGTTAGATCCAGTACTTCGGCGACCTCTTGATGGGTCTTTCCTCTCGCCACCCACGTAAGGCATTGTTCCTCTCGGGCGGATAGCTGGACGGGGGGCCTCTTCAATTTTCTGTCGGTGCTCGCAGCAGAGTCAATGAGAGCGGACAATTGTTGCAAATTTGTCATGTTCGCCACTTTGAACGCCTCCCATTCTCGCTTGGGAAGGTTGCTGCTAAACGAAATCACAGAAACAGTATTCTGTCGTCGCAAAGGTATTGACAGTCCACTGCAGCCAACACTGTGTTGAATAGCGTCTTCAAAGAAATTCCGGACCGCCGGATCGTCTCTGTCGAACGTGTCCCAATCAATTGTTGCTGTCGCCAGGACGCCGACTCTGATCACTGGATCGATATCGGAATATTTTTTCAGAAAGTACCGCTTGCCCCACTCGTCAGAATAGGTGTTAACCCCAGTCAACACACTCACATCCTCGCTCCTCTTAGTGGAAAAGCGCAAGTACGAGATGTGAGCCACACCGATTTCTGAAGCAATAGCCTTCAGGACGTCGGCCAAATCATCGGAGTTGTAGCCGAGTATTTTGTCCGTTAGTTTAATGGCCGCAGAACCAATGCTTGCTGTTTCCATTTCACTATCGTAAGTTTATCGCCAAAAAATAACAGGGGACACTAAAACATTGTTGCCGCCTTTGTAAAGCATGGTGAGATCCATCCGAACGCGTTCTCAGGCCGACATCGAACGCACCGTGCACAATTCCCGTCATCGGTCATGCCATGCGGGGCAAGAGCCTTTGTCGGCGACCAAGGCGCGCCGGTATCTCTGAGCGCGGTGGAATTTTCGCCTGCTGCGACGGCTGCGCCGCTGGCGTACAGGGACCGAACCGTGCAACTACAGTGTGGCGTTGCCTGGACTCAAATCCCGATGCCGACTTGAGCCGACGCGCGGCCAAAAATGTGTACGAAGCGTCATGACAATCGAAGAAAATCCAATTTTGCCCGAACGCGACGCTCGTCGTCTCGCATCCGTGATCGGTCTTGCCGATTTCAGTTTGGATTCTTTTCGCGAGCCCTGGGAGGCGCAGGTTTTCGCGATGGTCCTCTTACTGCACGAGGCGAGGATCTTCAGCTGGAGCGAATGGACGGCGACGCTGTCGCGCGAGATCGCCGCGGCGCATTTGGGCGATGGCGAAGCCGGCGATTATGGGCGTTGGCTCGCCGCGCTCGAAAGCCTCGTCATCGAAAAGGATGTCGCGAGCGCGGAAGCGCTGGAGGCGCGAAAGGCCGCCTGGAGGCGCGCCGCGGAGGCGACGCCGCACGGGCGTCCGATCGTGCTCGCCGACGATCCCGAGACGCCTGCTCGATGACCGCGGAGGACCGCAAGAGCCATTGGGAGCGCGTCTAGGCAACGAAGGCGGAGACCGAGGTCAGCTGGTATCAGGCCGATCCGGCCCCATCGCTCGAGGCGCTCGCGCGCGCCGGCGCCGACCGCCGCTCGGCGATCATCGACGTCGGCGGCGGGACGTCTCGCCTCGTCGATCGGCTGGTCGATAACGGCTACGAGGACGTGACCGTCCTCGACGTCTCGGCGGCGGCGATCGCAGCGGCCAAGGCGCGGCTCGGCGAGGCGGGGTGGAAGGTTCATTGGCTCGTCGCGGACGCTACGGAATGGACGCTGGAGCGCCCCTACGACCTCTGGCACGACCGGGCGGCGTTCCACTTCCTCGTCGACCCGGCGGACCGGGCCGCCTATGTCGAGCGCCTGGGCAAAGCGCTGCGGCCGGGCGGCCACGCCATCCTTGCGACCTTCGCCCCCGACGGCCCGGAAAATGCAGCGGCTTGCCCGTCATGCGTCACGATGGCGAGAGCCTCGCCGCCGCGCTCGGCCCCGCCTTTGCGCTCGTCGAGACACGGCGGCATGATCACGTCACGCCGGCAGGCGCGACGCAGCGATTTCAGTTCAGCGTCTTTCGCCGAGTTCTGACCGCGCACGGCGTTCGACCTGCGCCGCTCAGTCGTGATCGATGCTCCACAGCGTCTCGAAATTGAGGATCGGCCGCTGGAAGCGCACGCCGAGCGCGATGAACGCTCCAGCGAGGTCGAGCATCGGCTGGAACGAGGCCATCTGGTTGGCGTCTTCGACCGTCTCCCAGAGGCTGACGTTACGCATTGCGTTGTTCGATCGGTCGACGCCGGCGAAATAGCCGAGGTTGCCGCGCAGCGTGCGGATCCCCGGCTCCAGACGCTTGCGGCTTTCGGCGAGCTTCGTCTCGATCAGGCCCGCCTTGTCGGCGTCGAAGAACCCGAGGGAAATGCGAATGACTGGAGCGCGCATGGAGCCTCCTACTGAAGCCGTAGCGCAGCATCGCCCCGCTTTTGCGGCGCGGCAATGGTCCGCGGAAGGTTCTTACCGAGCGGCCCAGGGGGACGTTTTCTCCTGCGACAGGGAGACAACGAAAACCGCGTCTTTCGGCCGCTCTCGAGGTAACTCGTCCTAAAAAAGGCTTTCAAGTGTGTTGCACAAATTTTCCCTTCGCGCAGCAACAGGGAAAAGAATTCGGCCGATCAGGGCATTTATTGTACGGTTGGAGAGCGAACAGGGAAGATCCGGGCGATCTCGGAGCCGCTCAAAAACGCGCTCGGCGCGCGCCTCGGCCGCGCCCGATTGCGGGGGTCCGCCTGCCCCGTAAGCTCGTGACGAAAACGCAATGATGGAGCCCGCCATGTCAAGCGAAAGCGCAACCATCGTACAGCCGACCTGCGCCCGCCTTCGGGCCGGCGAGCCGTTCATCGGCAAGCAGGGCTTTTCCTATGCGCCGGCGGTCTCCGCCGAGACGGTCGGCGCCAGCGCCATCCATATGCAGCTCCTGACGATCCCGCCCGGCGCGCGGGCGAAGGCGCACAAGCACGAGTTGCACGAGACGGCGATCCATGTGCTGAGCGGCGAAGTCGGCATGTGGTATGGCGAGCGGCTCGAGAGCCACATGGTCACCCGGGCCGGCGACTTCGTCTACATCCCGGCCGACACGCCCCACCTGCCCTACAACCGGAGCCGGACGGAGCCCGCGACGGCCGTCGTCGCCCGGACTGACCCCAACGAGCAGGAAAGCGTCGTTCTGCTG
Source organism: uncultured Alphaproteobacteria bacterium (assembly GCA_963768555.1). Taxonomy (GTDB): domain Bacteria; phylum Pseudomonadota; class Alphaproteobacteria; order Rhizobiales; family Beijerinckiaceae; genus Roseiarcus. Next base: position 10,325 of record CAVYIZ010000072.1, on the reverse strand, counting down.
CCGGAGTTGGACGCGATTTACGCGTAACGCGAGATGCTTTCATCAGCGCGAGCGCGACAGGGGAGCGGGCTTGACGCTCTGCTGCGTTCCGATGGAGACTGGATTGCTTGACGTCCGCGTCGACGAGGTCCGCGCGGCCGATTTTGATCGCGGGGGAAAGCGACAATGCCGCTTGCCAAGCAACAGCATCTCGACCCGAACCACGGCCCGAAGCGGATTCTCTCACTCGACGGCGGGGGCATCCGGGGAATTCTGAGCCTCGAATATCTGGCGGTCATCGAGACGATGATCCGGCAGCGGTTCAAGGACCCGAACCTTCTCCTTTGCGACTACTTCGATCTCATCGGCGGCACGTCGACGGGATCGATCATCGCAGCGGGGCTCGCCTGCGGCATGACAGTCCAGGCGTTGAAGCAGCTCTATGCCGGCATCGGCGCGACCGTTTTCCAGACCGGCTTTTTGGCGCAACTGCAGCTGCAAGGCATCCTTGCGCCCAAATTCCCCTCCGCCCCGCTGCAAAAGGCCTTGGACGCCCAACTCGGCGCCGACACGACGCTCGACAGCGACAAGATCCGCACCGGCCTCATGATCATGACGAAGCGGCTCGACACCGGGAGTCCCTGGCCGCTGAACAACGGCGGGCGAGGAAAATACGCGGCCCAGGATGGCGCGCTTCCCCTGACCCAGGTCGTGCGGGCGAGCACGGCCGCGCCGACCTATTTCGTGCCGGAACAGATCGCGATCCACGCGCGCAACGGCGCCGTCGTCGAGGGCGCATTCGTCGACGGCGGCGTTACGCCCTTCAACGATCCGGCGCTCCAGCTCCTGATGCTGGCCGCGCTTCGGGGCCACGGCTTCTGCTGGCCGACCGGCAAGGACCGCCTGCTCGTGGTCTCGGTCGGGACCGGGCGCTACCAGCAGACATACACGGCGCAAGAGCTCGTCAGCGCGCCTGTGGCGAAGCAGGGCATTACGGCGCTGCAATCGCTCATGGACGATTGCGAGCGGATGAACCGCGCGACGCTCCAGTGGCTGACCAACTGCCTCACGCCCTCGATCATCGATCGCGCGGTCGGAGACATGAAGCTCGACAGCGAGAAGGGGCCGCAACTTGCGACGTACGTTCGCTACAACGTCGTGCTGGAACAGGGGTGGCTGAAGGCGGAGCTAGGAGTCGATCTTCAGCCGGACAAGATTGAGCAGATCCGCAAGATGGACGATCCTAGCAACATGACGGAGCTTGCGGCGCTGGGCCGGACGGCGGCCGCAAAGCAGGTGAAGCCCGAGCACCTGCGGGCGGCATTCGATCTCGCGAGCGGTTCTACAACAAGCTAAGCACGTCGCGAAGGAGACTCCTCCAGCATGGCGGAAACGAACGACGAGAGACCGCCCCGCAAGGTCGTGCTGTTCAGCGGCCACATGATCGACGCGCCCGCCCGCGAAAAGCCGCGCTTTCCGCCGGACAAGGAGCCGATCGCGGCGGTCGCCATCGGCGCGGCGCTGTCCGATCTCGACATCGGACCCGACGATTTCGCTGTCTGCGGCGGCGCATGCGGCGGCGATCTCCTGTTCGCCGAGGCCGCGCTCGCGCGCGGGGCGCGGCTCGAGCTCTACATTCCATTCGGTGAGGCGACGTTTTTCGAGGAATCCGTCGACTTCGCCGGCGACAGCTGGCACGCCCGCTTTCTCGCTGCGAAAGCGCGTGCGAATCTTCATGTCCAGCCGATCGAGCTCGGACCGGTACCCCCGGACGACGACCCCTACGAGCGGAACAACCGTTGGATGTTGGAGGCAGCCTCTCGGTTTGGCCCCAGCCGGCTGGCCTTCATCTGTCTTTGGGACGGTCAGGGCGCGGACGGGCCCGGCGGCACGCGCCACATGATGGAAGAGGTCCGCAACCGGGGCGGGCGCGCCGTCTGGCTCGACACGCGAAAATTGTGGAGCTAACGGGCGGCCGGCCCGCCCTTCGGCGGGGCGGATCGCCCGTGTTCGATTCGATCAAGGGATACCCGTCCCATGTCGAGCCGGGCGTCGCATCGACGATGAAGGGGGCGATGGCCGAATCCGCCGCCTTCCAGGGCGAAATCCGCGCCGTGCGCGCCCTGCCGGTTGCGGACCGCATGAGCCGCGCCAAGGCGCTCGCGGAGGACTCATGCAAGCCTCCCGTCACCGCGACGACCGCGCTCGCGGCGCTTCGGCTGCTCAAGGATTCCGCCGACTTGGCCGAGGACTGGAACTGGATCACCGACTTCACCGCCAAGCTTCCGGCGGATGTCGCCGATCTCGAAGAGGTCCGAGAGACGCATGCCTTTGCTCTGGCGAATGCAGGCCAGCCGGTGCAGGCGATCGCAAAGCTCGAGGCCCTGATTGAGCTTTCCGGTCCGACGCCGGAGCGCCTAGGGCTGCTCGGCGGCCGCTACAAGCGGCTTTTCGCGAGGGCGTCAAGCCCCGCGGACCGGCTGATGTACCTCAGCAAGAGCATCGACGCCTATGAGCGGGGCATGGAGCTCGACCTGAACGAGTATTATTGCTCGAGCAACCTTCCTCGCCTCTACAAGGTGCGAAAGCGAAAGGGCGACGACGAGCGGGCGCGATCGGTTTCGACGCTCGTCGTCGCCGCCTGCGAGAGGGCAAGAAAGCGGGGTCTGGCGGACGAATGGCTGCGGCCGACGCTCCTGGGCGCCGCCTTCGATGCGGGCGACTACGACAAAGCCGAGGAGCTCGCCGAGGATATCGTCTCGGAGGGCGCAGCGCGCTGGAAGCTCGAGAGCACTCTGTCCGATCTCGAGTCGAGCGTCGTTCTGGTCGAGGACAAGGATCGCCGCGACCGACTGGCGGCGACCCTGGAGACCCTCAAGGCGACGCTCGCGTAAAATTGCGCCAAAAACCCGACGCGTCATCTCGCCGCAAGCGCCGAGCGGCCTCCGGCGCTTGCATGCAACGGTGCGTTGTGCGAAACGCTGCCGCATTGCAGCAAATCGATTCGACGTTCTCTTTCCGCAAAGGAACGCAATCCGATGATCGTCGGCGTTCTGAATCAAAAGGGGGGAGTCGGCAAGACGACCGTCGCGATCAACATGGCGGCGAGCTTCGCCCATGCCGGCGACCGGGTGCTGCTGATCGACGCCGATCCCCAGGGCAGCGCGATGGCCTGGTCGAGCACGCGCGAGAGCGAGCCGCCCTTCTCGATCGTCGGCATGGCGAAGCCGACCCTGCATCGCGACCTGCCGCGGCTCGCCAAGGACTACGACATCGTCATCATCGACGGCGCGCCGCGGGTCAACGATCTCGGCCGCTCGGCGATCCTCGCGAGCGACTACGTGCTCGTTCCCGTCCAGCCCTCGCCCTATGACGTCTGGGCGGCGGCGGAGACGGTGCAACTGATCCGCGAGGCGCAAGTCCTGAAGGAAAGTCTGGCCGCCGCCTTCGTCATCAACCGCAGGATCGCCAGCACCGCGATCGGCCGCGACGCGGCCGAGGCGCTGGCGCAATTCGAGGACGTCCCCGTCCTCGCCGCCGCGCTCAACCAGCGCGTCGTCTACGCCGAAAGCGCCGCCAAGGGCCTGTCGGTGATCGAGGCTGCGCCGACCAGCGAGGCGGCGCGGGAAATCGAGGCCCTCGCCCGCGAGGTTTTGAACGCAAGGAAGAGGAAAGCCGCGTGAGCAGGAAGACGGTCCCGTTCTCCGTGCCGGCCAAGGCGCCGGTCTCCCGCGAGGCGGCCGGCGCGGGGCCAAAGCGACGCGCCCGGGACGCCGTGATCGAGGCTCATCCCGACGATTGGGTGAGCGACAGGCATAATCACGCCGGCCAGGCGAAGAAGCGTCCGGCCGCACCGAGCCTGATCCTCGACCTCGCCGCCGAGCGGAGCCTGATCGAGGTCTTCGCGCTCAGCGTGCTCGCGCCCGTCGCGCTGGGCTTCTTCTGGCTCGTCAACGCGATGACGGGGCGGGTGCGGTTTTAGGCTCGGGCCCCGCTTCATCCAGCTTGCTTTGTCATCCCCGCGTAAGCGGGGATCCAGACTTCACCGGGTCGGACAACCCATTCTCTTTGACTGAAGCGGACCTCTACCTATGGGCGGGCGTTCGCGCCGGCGGTGCCTGGGGCCGAGCGCTGCAACGCCTGCGCTTGTCCGCTCAGGGAGCTGTCGATCAGCCGCGCCAGGGCGAGGTGCTGCTGAAGTATCGGGAGGGCTATCTTCGCGAGATTGCCGACCTCGTTGTTTGACGACTTGGCTTCCTTCTGAAACATGGCGACGGCTTTCTCGTGGTCCTCGACTTGCCCGTGCATGTAGGTGCGGTCGAACAACGCGCCCTGCAGCTTCTCGAGTTGATCCATCTGCTGCCTGCGCCTGCTGGCCCGGCCCGGTCGGCATTGTCACGCCCAAGCGTTCGGCCAGCGCGGCCATGTCGGCACCGAGCTCCGTGTGGTCGAAAATCATGAGTCTGCCGAACGCCTTCGCATCGGGGTTTTGCGCCTTGCTTTCCGCCAGAAGTGCGGCCTGGATTTCGGAAGCGTTGGACTGGGCGGCCTGATCCATGAACGACCTGTCCTGGGAACTCAGGCTCGACTCGGCGTTCCCGGCGTTGCTCCCGGACGTCGCGTTGTTCGGAGACATCGCGTTGTTCTGAGCCATCGCCGAAAGGGGAAGGGCGAGAGAGAGGGCAAGCGCTGCGGCCGAAAGAGCTACGGGTTTGAGCATCATGCGCCTCCATTTGAGAGAGCGCTTCCCGGCCGCTGAACGCAGGCCCGACGTCAACGTTCCTGCGAGCGAAGGTCGACGCCCGGGTTTCGGCCCGCGCCGGAGCGAACGCCGCGACATCGTTCCATCAGCGGGTGAGAAGCCGTCGATGCGAACAGGGGTCACAGTCCGTTCGCGACGTCCCGGTTCGTCATGAGCGCCGGCATTGACGGCAACCGAGAAACGGAGGATGAAACCGCAGGAACGGTCCAACGGCGCTTTGCGTTCAGCATGCGTCGCCATCCGCCGAGCGGACTGCGAAGGACGCTTTCCATGTATATCGCCATGAATTGCTTCAAAGTCCTCAAGGGCGCTGAGAGCGCGTTCGAGAGCGTCTGGCTCTCGCGCGACAGCCATCTCGAGCGCGTTCCCGGCTTCATCGAGTTCCATCTCCTGCGCGGACCGGAGCGCGACGACCACGTGCTTTATTCGTCCCATACGGTGTGGGCGAGCAAGGACGCCTTCACGGCCTGGACCCAATCCGAGCATTTCCGCGCCGCGCATCGCAACGCCGGCTCCAACAAGCCGCTCTATGCCGGCCATCCGGAGTTCGAGGGGTTCGAGGTCCTGCAGACGGTCAAGAATCCGCAGGCCCAAGGTCACGCGGCCTGAACCTTGGGCCATCGACGACGGGTCGCATCGGCTCGGCGCGGGGTGAACGAGCGGTCGTCGGGGATTTGGCCGAAATATTCTGAAGCCCAGAAATTCTCCTACGCCGCCAGCTGCCTCAGCACGTAGGACAAAATCCCGCCGTTGCGGAAATATTCGAGCTCGTCGAGCGTGTCGATGCGGCAGGTCAGCGGAACCCCGAACGCCTCGCCGTCGGCTCGCCTGATCTCGGCGTGCAGCATCTGGCGCGGCTTCAAGCTGTCGCCGAGGCCGCGGATCGTCACCGTCTCGTCGCCCTTCAAGCCGAGCGTCTGCCAGCTCGTCCCCTCCTCGAATACGAGCGGCAGCACGCCCATGCCGACGAGGTTCGAGCGGTGGATGCGCTCGAAGCTCTGTGCGATGACCGCGCGCACGCTGAGGAGTTTCGTGCCCTTGGCCGCCCAGTCGCGCGACGAGCCGGCGCCGTATTCGCGCCCCGCGAACACGACGAGCGGGACCTTCTCGGCCTGATAGCGCATCGCCGCGTCATAGATCGCCATGCGCTCGCCCGAGGGCTGCAGGATGGTGTAGCCGCCCTCGACCGCGTTTCCGTCCGCGTCCTTCACCATCTGGTTCTTGATGCGGATATTGGCGAAGGTTCCTCGCATCATCACTTCGTGGTTGCCGCGCCGGGTGCCGTACTGGTTGAAGTCGGCCGGCGCGACCTGATGGTCGGTCAGGTACTTGCCCGCCGGGCTCGCCGCCTTGATCGAGCCGGCCGGCGAAATATGGTCGGTGGTGATCGAGTTCGAGGAAGAGTGCGAGGATGCGCGCGTTCTCGACGTCGGCGACCGGCGTCGGCGTCTCGCTGAGCCCTTCGAAATAGGGCGGGTTCTGGACATAGGTCGAGTTTGTGTCCCAGGCGTAGGTGAGGCCGGCGGGAACCTTGACCTTGCGCCAATTGACGTCCCCGTCGAACACGCTCGCGTATTTCGTCTTGAACATCTTCGCGGTGATCGTCGATTCGACAATGTTCTGCACCTCGTCCGTCTTCGGCCAGATGTCGGCGAGATAGACGTCCCTGCCCTGCTTGTCCTTGCCGATCGGCTCGCGAGTCAGGTCGACCTGCATCGAGCCCGCAAGCGCATAAGCGACGACGAGCGGGGGCGAGGCGAGATAATTCGCCCGCACGTCCGGATTGACCCTGCCTTCGAAGTTGCGATTGCCGGACAGCACCGAAGTCGCGACGAGATCGTGCTTGGCGATCGTCGCCGAAATCTCGGGCGCGAGCGGGCCGGAATTGCCGATGCAGGTCGTGCAGCCGAAGCCTACGATGTTGAAGCCGAGCTTGTCGAGCGGCCTCTGCAGGTCGGCCTCCTTGAGGTAGTCCCGCACGACCTGGCTGCCCGGCGCGAGCGAGGTCTTCACCCAGGGCTTGACCGTGAGGCCCCTGGCGACCCCGTTGCGGGCGAGGAGGCCGGCGGCGATCATCACGCTCGGGTTCGAGGTGTTGGTGCAGGAGGTGATGGCGGCGATGACGACGTCGCCGTTGCCGAGATCGTAGTTCGTCCCCTCGACCTTGTGCCGCGTCGCGAGCGCGTCGGCCTGCTTGAACTCGGTCTCCATCGCGCGAGCGAAGCCCGACTTGGCCTCGGTTAGAACAACCCGGTCCTGCGGGCGTTTGGGACCGGCGAGCGAAGGCGTGACCTCGCCGAGGTTGAGTTCCAGCGTGTCGGTGAAGATCGGGTCAGGCGTGAGGCGCGTACGATAGGTCGCCTGCGCCTTGGCGTAGGCCTCGACGAGCGCGGTGCGCGAGGGTTTGCGGCCGGAGGTGTTGAGATAGGTGAGCGTCTGCGCGTCGATGGGGAAGAGGCCGCAGGTCGCGCCGTATTCGGGGGCCATGTTGGCGAGGGTCGCGCGGTCGGCGACCGTCATGGCGTTGAGGCCCGGCCCGTAGAATTCGACGAACTTGCCGACGACGCCCTTCTTGCGCAGCATCTGGGTGACGGTCAGCACGAGGTCGGTCGCGGTGACGCCCTCCCGCAAGTCCCCGTGAAGGCGGAAGCCGATCACCTCGGGCAACAACATCGACAGCGGCTGGCCGAGCATCGCCGCCTCCGCCTCGATCCCGCCGACGCCCCAGCCGAGCACGGCGAGGCCGTTGACCATGGTGGTGTGGCTGTCGGTGCCGACGAGCGTGTCGGGATAGGCGACCTCGACCGTCTTGCCGTCGCGCTTCTCCTTCGACTTCCACACCGTCTGGGCGAGATATTCGAGATTGACCTGATGGCAGATGCCGGTGCCCGGCGGCACGACCGAGAAGTTGGAGAAGGCCTGCTGGCCCCACTTCAGGAAGCGGTAGCGCTCCTGGTTCTGCTCGTATTCACGCGCCACGTTTTGCGCCAGCGATTTCGCGGTCCCGAAGTGGTCGACGACGACCGAATGGTCGATGACGAGGTCGACCGGAACGAGCGGGTTGATCCTGTTCGGATCGCCGCCGAGCGCGGCCATCGCGTCGCGCATCGCGGCGAGGTCGACGACGGCGGGCACGCCGGTGAAATCCTGCATGAGGACGCGCGCCGGGCGGAAGGCGATCTCGTGCTCGGCCTTGCCGCGGTTGTGCGTCCAGGCCGCGACCGCCTCGATGTCCTCCTTCGTGACGCTGCGTCCGTCCTCGTTGCGCAAGAGATTCTCGAGCACGATCTTGAGCGAGAACGGCAGCTGGGAGACGCCGGCGAGCCCGTTCTTCTCGGCGCTCTTGAGCGAGTAGATCTCGTAGGTTTTCGCCCCGACCGTCAGCGTCTTGCGGCATTTGAAACTGTCGAGGCTGGCCATGCGGACGCTCCGAAAGGCGGGAGGGGGATCGGCGGCTTATAGATAAATTCTGTAAGTCCGGCTACACAAACTATGGTCTAACCGGGCCGCGGCAGGCGCGCTTTATCAAGGGAATTCAATGCGCCTTCGCGCGTGGGAGTTGGCGATCGAGCGCGGCGGGCGACGGCTTTTCGAAGGGCTCTCGTTCGAGGCGGACGAGGGCTCGGCGCTCGTCGTGACGGGCCCGAACGGCGCCGGCAAGTCGAGCCTGTTGCGCGCGCTCTGCGGCTTTCTTCCCCTGCAGACCGGGGGCTTCGCGCTCGAAGGCGGCGACCCTGAGCGGACCGTCGGCGAGCAGGCCCATTACCTCGGCCACGCGGACGCCTTGAAAGGCGCGCTGACCGCGGGCGAGAACCTGGCCTTCTGGGCAGGCGCGCTCGGCGGCGATTGTTCGCGCGAGGCGAGCCGCAGCGCGCTGGCGCGCGTCGGCCTCTCGCATGTGATCGACTTTCCGGCCCGCGCGCTGTCCGCCGGACAGAAGCGCCGCGTCGCGCTCGCCCGCCTGCTCGTCGCCCGCCGGCCGCTCTGGCTGCTCGACGAGCCGACGACCGCGCTCGACGCCGCGGCGCAGGCGGCCTTCGCCGCGATCATGCAGGCCTATCTGAGCGACGGCGGCATCGTCGTCGCCGCCACCCATGCCCCGCTCGGGCTCACGGGCGCGCGGGAGCTGAGGCTCGGAGCGGTCCAAGGGGTCGCGGCGTGACGGCGGCCCCTCACCCCAGCCCTCTCCCGCAAGCGGGAGAGGGGGCGCGTTCCCTTCTCCCGCTTGCGGGAGAAGGTGGCGCGAAGCGCCGGATGAGGGCGATGGCCCGCGCATGACCTCCGCCCTCGCCCTGTTCGTCCGCGAATGGCGGATCGCGCGGCGGATCGGCGGAGGGGCGTCGGTCGGCGCGGTGTTCTTCCTGATCCTCGTTTCGATCATGCCCTTCGCGCTGGGCCCCGACCTCAATCTGCTCGCTCGCCTCGGGCCCGCGATCCTGTGGATCGCGGCGCTGCTCGCGACTCTGCTCGGGCTCGACCGCCTGTTCCAGGCCGATCATGACGACGGCTCGCTCGACGTGCTGATCAACGGCTCGTTGCCGCTCGAATTCGTGGTTCTGGTCAAATGCGCGGCGCACTGGACGACGAGCGCGCTGCCGCTGATCGTCGTCTCTCCGCTGTTCGGCCTGATGCTAGCGATGGCGCCGAAGCCGCTCGCCCTCGTCGCGGCGACGCTCGCCGCGGGCACGCCGGCCTTGACCATGATCGGGGCGATCGGAGCGGCGCTGACCGTGTCCCTGAGGCGCGGCGGCCTGCTGATGGCGGTGCTGGTCCTGCCGCTGACCATCCCCGTGCTGATCTTCGGCGTCGCTGCGGCCTCCGCCGCGAGCGGCGGCGCTGCGCCCTTCCTGACGCCCTTTCTCATGCTCTGCGCGATGTCGCTCTTCGCCGTCGCCGCCTCGCCGTTCGCCGCCGCCGCAGCGCTCCGGCACGTGCGCGAGTAGGGCGCGTTACTTCCCGAAATACCTCTGCTCGACCCTTCGCCACTCCTGGCTCGCCGTGATTTCGATCAGGGCGCGGTCGTCCGGCTGCTTCAAGGCGCTCCCGCGCGGCAGGGCGAAGGCCATATAGGACGGGGCGAGGACGCCGTCGGGCGCCTCGATCGACTGGCTGAATCGCGTGCCGACCAGATACTGGAGCGCGCCCACGCTGTTGACGACCGCGTCCGCCCGGCCCGCCGCGAGAGCCGTCAGTGCGCCAGGCAGATCGTCGAACGGCGCGTATCGCAGGCGCCGCTCGTCGAGATATTCGGCCCCGGAGGAATGGACGACCGCGGCAAGCCGCTTGCCGTCGAGGTCGCCGTCGGCGAGCCGGTAGACTCCAACCACCCGCTCGGCGGTCATTTTCGAGACAAGGGTGGTCGACAGGATCGAAACCAGCGCGACGCTGACCAACATCCACAAAATTGCGATCCCGCGCCCCCTGGCCGTTTTCGGCGTCTTATCGCCGTAGCCGACCGTCGTCATCGTCACAACCGCCCAATAGACGCCGTCGCGCAGGGAGGCGACGGCCGAGCCGCCCGTCGCCGACCGCATCGGCTTTTCGACGAGCCACATCCCAACGCCCATCGCGACCAGCAGCGCGG